>NZ_JBWDNM010000031.1:0-18822 GCF_056269185.1 Paenibacillus sp. J31R122 | reverse complement strand
TGGTGTTGGTGTTGGTGTTGGTGTTGGTGTTGGTGTTGGTGTTGGTGTTGGTGTTGGTGTTGGTGTTGGTGTTGGTGTTGGTGTTGGTGTTGGTGTTGGTGTTGGTGTTGGCGGGATGTATGGTTGACCTGATATCGTACCTTCAGTAACCAGCTTGGACTCGATTGTCGCCGAAACCTGTTTCGCAAACTTCACTATTTTAGGCCATTTGCTCAAAATCGCGCCATTCGTGTTAAAGAGCGCCAGCTCTATCATGCCTTCTCCCGTTACAGTCGCTGGTGCATCGAAGGTCATAGTCCGAACAATAGTGTTTTGTCCCAGCTTGAAATTGGCTTTTTTCGTTTGATTCCATACAAGCTCCATATCCCCGTTAAGCGTTACATCTCCAGCTTGGGCTTCGCTTGGAATATTCACTTCTACTTTCGAAAACCCGCTGCCCGTTCCGGAAAGCTCTTCTTCAAGCTTCCCCCCGGAATGCATGACCGTTTGCGGTATTCGTGTCGTCCCGGAAGCAACGACCCGAATTTTCGAATTTCGTTTGTTGATGAATAACTTCCCTTCCAGCGACGAGTTTATGAGGTAAATACTATGCTCGCCTCCCCCCCAAATATAAGTGCTGCCTTTGACCGTTACACCGTCAAGCGTAACGTCCCCGTCGCCGACTCCCTGCGTGATGTAAAGATCGCCAGACACAACGAGATTGTTCAGTTGAACTCCGGCTGCGTTAACAACTAGATTCCCAGGAATATCGTTTGTCACGATCCCGTTCTTCTGAACCAAAGCTCCCATCACATTATCGAGCAGTTGAATGACCTCCGCCCGCGTGATATTGCCTTTGGGCACAAACTGTCCGCCTTCCCTCCCCTTAATATAGTTTCCGGCACGTAAGGCCGCAACAGCGTTAACCGCATAATCCGCTATTTGGTTGTCATCGTTAAAACCGGCCACACCCTGCCCGCTTGCAAAGATCTGAAAGGCTCTGACAATGATTACCGCCGAATCTTCACGGGTTATGTAATGATTCGGTTCAAACCTGCCGATGCCCACCCCTTGAATGATGCCGGCGATATAAGCTTTGGCAATAGCGTCCGCATACCAGGAATTGTTGTCGACATCCTGAAACGGATGCTCCGACTTCTCTGTAAAATTGAATACACGGTTTAGCAAAGCGACGAATTCCGCTCTCGTAATGGGCTTATCCGGTCGATATACATGTGTATCATATCCGGCCAACAGCTGTTGTCCGATCCACTTCTTCATGACTTGTTCTGCCCAGTGCCCTGTAAGATCCGAAGCTCGGGATTCATCACTTGCCCCATATACGACAGAACCAGCCTGAGTCACCGTTGTAACCAGGATACAGACGGTCAGTAGTATGGAAAGAACATGCTTTAATCTTCTGATCATTCAGTTGCCATCTCCTTCAACAAATTGATATCCGATCTTCAAAACGTCATCCCCACTCTTGAACGCGCTTACAAATCAATCAGACGCAAAGTTCTGTTCTCTTTAAGTTGCAACTTCTAGCTAATCCCCCTCCTTCCACTCTGCTGCTATCCTTTCATCGCGCCCATCGTTGCGCCGGCCATTATTCTTTTTTGGAATAAAATATAGAAAATGATCGATGGAATCATGACGATAATCACTCCAGCGAACATCGTCACCCAATCCGAGGTATACTGCATTTTCATATTTGCCTGATACATATTGACCCCGATCGTATATTTGTTCGGATCGCCTAAATAGATAAAGGGTCCCAAAAAATTGTTGTACAAACCTAGAAACTTAAAGATCGCCACAGTTACGATGCCCGGTGTCGACAACGGCACGATAATCTTCCAGAACATTTGGAACAGAGAAGCGCCGTCTATAGAACTGCTCTCCTCCAGGTCTTTAGGAAGTGAAGACATAAAACCGCCGAGCAGCATTAAAAAAAACACGTTTTCACCAAAGCTGTCCAAAATAATTAGACCCGTCAGACTGTTCGTCAGATTGAGCGTTTTCATCAGAACGTATTGCGGCACCAGTGCGTTAATGCCCGGCAAAAATAGCGACAGCATGATCAGCGACCAAATAAATGTCCTCCCTCGGAACCGCATGCGGGTTAACGCATAGGCATTTAGTGTCGTCAAAAATGTGCCTAAAACCAGACTAACCCCCACATAATACAACGTATTTAATAGCGATTGTCCAATGTTGTAATTGGTCCATGCATTCGCATAGTTATTCCAATGCAACTCGGTAGGAAGCGCCCAAATATCCTGAAAAAATTCCACATTCGTTCGCAGTGACTGGTACAGAATCCAAACGATCGGAAAAATAATCGATACAGCCCATAACAAAAGCAAGAACCTCCAAACCCAATCCATAAACGTTCTCCGCTCTTTCATGACATCCTCCCCTGATCCAGTGAGCTAAAACTCGAAGTTTTCCTCAGGATAATATTTGTCGATTATAAACTTGGCTGCTATAAGAATAACGAACAGGAACATGCCAATTGCCGATGCATAACCGTAATTGTGAAATTCTTTACCGAAGGCGAGATTGAACATATATAGGCCGATAACGTCGGTTGAACCTTCGGGTCCCCCATTTGTCATTATCAGAATCAATTCAAAACCCTTAATTGTGCCGAGAACAACAAACACCACGCAGACGCGAATGACACCTCTAATAAGAGGAATAGTGATGCGAAACAACATCGTCATCGGGCGGGCTCCTTCCAGGATAGCAGACTCGTACAGAGATTTCGGGATGGCACTAATTGCATTGATGAAAATCACGACATATAGACCGACTCCCCCCCAAACCATGGGCACTGCTAGCGCCCAGAAGGCGGTTTTTGTATCCCCGAGCCAGTAAAAATTATTCATGTCCACACCGAAAATACCCAGTATCCCATTTAGCAGCCCGAAGCTGCCGTCATAAATAAACGCCCACAAAAGAGCAATAACGACTATCGAGAGCACGTTTGTAAAAAAGTAGAGCACCTTATAGAAAGGATTTTCCCGATATGATTTATTGTTCAGTAAATAAGCGAGGATTAATGAAATCAGAACAATTAATGCAGGAACGACTATCATGAACAACAAGTTATGATACAACGCACGCCAAACGAACCTATCCTTTACCATACTCACAAAATTTTCAAACCCGACAAACTTGGAATCGGTCAGTCCGTCCCAATCGAGCAGCGAGTAGTAAACCGACAATAGGTTCGGATACAGTGTGAACAACAGATAGCCGAGAAGTGACGGAGCGATCGCAACAAATAGAAAGACGGATCTCTGTCTGTTCGCATTTCTTGATCCAACTCGATTCTGCACGACTGCTTTATTTCCTTTCAAGCCTACATTCAAAAAATCTCCTCCTTACTAGCAAGATGGAAGGGAAGAACGAGTTCCTCCCCAAATGTATTTAACATTACCCAATCTTCTTATTTTTGCGGCCGATCTTTCTCGAGCGCTTTTTGCATCAGTTTTTCAGCTTCCTCCAGCACAGGTGAAGGATCCTTCTTACCCGTGGCAACAGCGGTAATCATTTCGCTTACCAATTTCCCCGCCTGTCCTGCTTCAGTGCTAGTCGGGTAGAAGTTGCGCCGTGAAGACACATATTGAACGTTATGTTTTGTCGTATATTCCATAACTGCCGCTTGCACAGGCTGAAGCTTAGCAATTCGGGCAGCATTGTCTCCGAAGTCAAGCCGTCCCGGAAAAGTCCCCGCCTCCGTTGCCAGCGATTCTTGGATACTGAAGTCATATAAGCTTAGAACAAATTCCTTGGCCCATTTTTTAGTAAGTTCCGGTTTGTCCTTCCAGATGACAAATCCAACATCGGCCACGCCCGAATTAATGAATATCGTCTGATTGGCATCATTGGTTGCTGGAATAGCCATATAGCCCCATTTGAAATCAGCCGGCGTATGCTCCTTCATCTCATTGCCGACCCAGTCCCCTGTCGATACGAGCGCCGCCTTATGTTGCAGCACCTGCATCTGAGACTGAGTATGATTGAGCGCTGCTACCCCTTCGGGGAAATAACCCTTCTTGCCGAATTCATACATCCGTGTCCATGCTTCCTTGTTCTCTTCCGTTGTGTACTGCGCTCCCTTGAAATCGCGGAAATTGCTGAGGTAGGTATCGAACGTCCCGTTTGCCTTAGCCAAGTCGAATTGAATCATATTGAAAGTATAATCGGTCAAATAACCTGCATAGACGCCCGGGAAAGTGATAGGAATGATACCCTGCGCCTTTATTTCATCTAACAGCGCCACAAATTCGTCCCACGTGCCAGGGCTTTTATTCCAGCCATGTTTATCAAACAAATTTTGATCAAAGAACAAACCGGATGTATAGCCGCCAAGCGGCACCTTGGTCGTGTAACCGAAGGAAAGTGCGGCATCATAGGCATCGCTGGAAATTACGGACTTCAACTTTTTGCCGGATTCTCCGGGTATGTCGCGTTCCCACAAATCATCCTGCGGCTCGAATTTACCAGCATTAGCCAACCGGACATATTGTTCCCCTGCCGAGAAGCTCGGGGTAAACAGATCGAACATTTCTTTATCGTCGCCTGAGGCAATTTTCGGCTCGAGAATTGTCGACAGCGTCGGCGTCGAAGTAATATCGAAGCTGACATTCGGATATTTCTCGGTAAAATTTTTAACAGCCAGATCCATCCATGCGCGCCCGGATCCGCTTTCCCAGAAACCGACCTTGATGACCACCTTCTCATCTTTAGACAGGCCATTCTCCGGATACACATTCGCTTCGGCAATTGTTTCTCCGCTGTTTGTTGCCGCAGGTGCATTTGAATTTGCTGCTTTAGACCCGGAACTACCCGCACATCCGGTCAGAAGCGCAAAAACCGTCATAATTGACACAATGATAGCGATTACATTTTTCATCCTATTATTCCTCCTAAAATTATATATTTTTGGTAAATCTCACTGAAAATTGAACTGGTTAAATAATACCAGTAAGCAGACGTTTGGCGTTCAGGCCCATAATATCAAGCTTCACCGCATCGGGTATTTTGGCAAATGCTACATGCCCGATCTCCCAACTAATATTGTTGAACATCGTATCGCTGGAGAAAAGAATTTTGGTCGTATCCGCTTTCTGTACGATTGTTTCCAGCCAAATTCTCGAATAAATGAAAGCTCCGTTCAAATCTAGATAGATGTTGTCAAATTCGTTAGCCAGCTGGATGGCAACCGAGATTTCGGGTTCTCAGCCGCCGCAATGGCCGAGCAAAATCTTCGTATTTGTATATTTAGCTGCGATGTTCCTAAACATGGATGGTTCTGAATGAGGCCCCCAGGCATGTGCGAGTACGATCAAGCCCTTCTCGTTGGCATATTCCCACATAGGAATGTAATCCACACCGGTGATAGGGTAACGGTTAATTTCCGGGTGTACTTTAAAGCCGATGAATCGTCTGGACAAAGCGAAGCAGCGGTCTGCCGTATCCAGGCTGGCTGTAATCAGAGAAGGAATATAGGTAACCCAGCCCAATAGCTTATCATCCTTTTGCATATAGTTGTAGAGATCCAGGTTGGCACTTAACTCGCCGCTCGCGAGCCCTCTTAACATGGATATCGCCGAATAATTGACCCCGACTTTCTCCATCGTCTTATTGAACTGAATGATCTGCTCATCCTCATCCAGATAGGGAATGTAACAGCTGTTATAAGCTCCGATATGACAGTGCATGTCAATCAGCATAATATCTTGAAAGGGCAGCCCGTTTCTCGCCAGATCCCTGATGTTCATCTTATTGCCTCCCTATCAGACGCTCCAGATTTTTATAGGAGATGTTCGCTTTATCCGCATCCGAAATATCGGCATAGGCTAGCATCGTGATCGAAGGACCAGGATGATTAAAAGGCATATTGCTTCCCCAAAGCAGCCTTTCGGATCCGAATAAGCTAACGGTTCGTTCATACGTCAACCAGTTATCATTGATAGACATTTCGATGTACACATTCGGATACTTCTCCAAATAGCTGTACCACATCATATTCCGAAGATGAGGTGCTTCCGTTAAAATAAACCGAACATTGCTATACTTGAGGCAAAGCTTTTCGAAGTAAGGATCTTCCCCGCCATCTTGATAGATCGCACTGTAATTGAGCATGACGTTAAGGTTCCGTTCATCGGCTATATCCAGCATTTCTGTTACATGAACAGAAGCAAGCGTATATCCATGCTCTTTCGGAAATAACCTGACGAAGCGAACATCGCTTTCTGCCAATACCTGCGCCATAAATGCCCAGCCTTTATCGTATTTATAATGAGGAGAGATGACGAAGCACGGCTCGATAATAGGATTGCTTCGGCAAATGTGTACCAGTCTTTCGTTTCCGTAAATAGGATTAAGAGAACGAGCGTCCGCATGGTAGGCTACCGTTTTTTCGATACCAAGCTCGATCGCCAATTGAACGAATTGTTCTTCTCCTTCAATGGGAACACGCTCTCTCACATAAGTGCCGATCATGCTGTTCGCATCATATAGTTTCACTTGCTGTCCCCCTTATTGACTATCGGCTCCAAAGAGACGCGATATGGCTTGCAATGCCTTTTTTTCTTTGCGGTCAATCGTCACAACACCAAATGGGCCATAGGGTGCTTGCCAAGCACCAATGAAATCCCTGCGATGGTAATAGTCAGCCCAGCTCCAAACTACGCCTCCCTGCACCCCGGAATTGATGACGGCTTTCCATACTTGCTCCAAATAAGCGACCTGATACGTTTCCGTGAAACGATTGCTTCCCTCTAGGCCTAGAACACCGGGTGCTCCAAACTCCGTTAAGACGACAGGTTTTCCTGTATATTCCTCCGCTGTAGCTTTAAGATGCTTAACGGTCGGTATGTATACCAATTCGTCCAGCTCCGAAATGTCCAATGCAGGTTGTTGATGGAACAAGCCATAGTAAAGATTGATGCAGACTAAATCTGCTTCATCGAAAGCTTCGTGTCCCGGCGAGCCTATCGTCACAAAAGTAAGCAGCCGTGTAGAATCTAACTCCCTCGCCTTTCTCATCAGCCTGCGTACGGAGGTAATCCCGTCTCCCGTGTTCGTTCCGGACTCGTTGGACATACTCCAGCAAATGATGCATGGGTGATTC
Organism: Paenibacillus sp. J31R122; assembly: GCF_056269185.1. Taxonomy (NCBI): domain Bacteria; kingdom Bacillati; phylum Bacillota; class Bacilli; order Caryophanales; family Paenibacillaceae; genus Paenibacillus; species Paenibacillus sp. J31R122. Next base: position 11,693 of record NZ_JBWDNM010000031.1, on the reverse strand, counting down.
CAATCTCTACGAATCATACCTTCGAGCACCGCTTCCGCCTTGTCGACAACTTCAGGAATAAACGTTCTGCCAGCCCCTTCGGTAAGCCACCAATTCAATGGAACTTCCTCCATAAACAGCAGTCCGATTTCGTCCATAATATCCAGATGAATTGGAGACTGCGGGTAATGAACCCGGATCAGGTTCGCACCCGTTTCCTTAATTTTTAGAAGATCTTCCCGAATGACGCTTTCAGGAACGTTAGGACCATACTCCGCATATTCATCGTAACGATTAAATCCTTTGATCATAATAGGCTTTCCATTCAACAGAATCTGGTTGCCCACACTTTCAATCGTTCGAATTCCGAACCTCTGATCGATCTCATCGAGAATCACTTTCCCGTGCGTCAGCTTGACCCCCAGCATGTATAGGTAAGGGCTTTCTAAACTCCACAACTTGGCGTTAGTGATCTCTATTTCAAACTGAACATCAGCACTCTCATTCGGCAGGCATTGTACGGCATGTTCGGAAACAATCATCCGGTTTTCTCCGGGTAGCTCCAGCCGCACAGTTCCTTCTAGAAGAAAATCGGCCCGATTCGCAATTTCCATCTCGCAAGTGACGATCGCTCTTTCCTCTCCCGCCATCCTTGTAAGTACCCGTATCGAAGACAGATGCTGCAAACCGATGGAATCTATTGTTACTTTTTGAAGGATGCCCCCGTATTGCACCCATTCTACGATCGGTCCGCCTGGAAGCCACTCTTCCCGGTGCCGATTATCCACGTACATAACGATTTCATTATATCCGTCCTGATTTAAATAAGGGGTTATACTAAACTCAAATGGCAAGTAAGCACCGTGATGTTCACCCAAATAGCTTCCATTGATCCAAACCCGGGCATGGCCGCTTACACTGTTAAAAACGATTTTCTGCAACGCATTTAGATGTACCAGATCGGTCTTAATCTCTGCGGCAAACCAACCTATTCCTTCGTAACTCCAAAATTCTTCTCCATAGAAATCCCATGCTTTCGGGGCCTCTACCGTCATCCAACCAGATTTATCAAATGATGGCTGAAACCAGCCTCTTGTCTCGCCCAAATTGTCATGATCAATTTGATATCGCCATTCCTTCAATTCTACAGTATTTCTTTTCATGCAGAGCCCCCTTTCAACAGCCGAATCTTTCAGTTATACAAGTAAACCGGAACATTATCAACATTTATCTCACAAAAAATTGATTTACCAACTAATCCATTTAAAACAACCGATATAACCTTATATAATTAAAAATATTCCTCCTTTTTTAAAATGAATTGAGTAGAAAAACCGCATTCGCTAATTAATTGATTTCTTTACTTAATCAATTATATAAGATGCTTATATTATTGTAAACCCCCTTCACATACCTTTTTTCGAGCAGACAAATGGCTTTATTCGGTGTAAAGTTGTATACTTAATTAAAATAATCAATTGTCGAAGGGAACCCAAAATGAATCTTACTGAAACCCAACTTTCTATATTAAAATTGATCAACCTGCATGGGGAAATTTCCAGAAAGGAGCTTTCCTTTCATTCGGGACTCTCGCAGGCTGCAGTCACAAATATAACGAAAGAACTCATCGAACAGAAATATATTTTGGAAGGCAGAGAAAGAGCCAGCAGCGGACCGGGGCGAAAGGAAGTTTATTTGCATTCCAATCCGGATCGGTTCCGTTACATGGGTATCGACATCGGTGGCCACCGGATTCGTTATGCCATATCCGATAACAATTTAAATATACTGTATCAATTAGATACCTTCATTACGGAGTACGAGCATGAACCTAACAAACTAGAAGCTATAATAGGTAGGGCTAATGATTTTCTGCAGCAAAATGGCGTTTCCGCCCAATCTCTTGATGCTATTGGAGTCGGCGTCACCGGTATTGTTAATCCGGAACAAACGCGAATTCTGAACATTCCGAATGTCGCTCACTGGGACGATCTGCCTGTTGTCTCCGAGCTGCAGCAAGCTTTCGGCTGTCCCGTTTTTCTAGAAGAGGGGGGACGAACCATGGCGCTTGCTGAAAGGCTTATAGGGCAAGCCAAAGATGTAGACAATTTCGTTGTGGTTCAAATTGGAAAAGGGATCGTCGCCGGCATGATGATAAACGGACAGCTAATTAGAGGAGCCAGTAATGTTGGATGCCTTCTAGGACATGTAACGGTAGACGAGAAAGGCCGTCAATGCTTGTGCGGCAACTACGGCTGCCTGGAAATGTATGGGCCTTTCCAAATGATTGAAGAAAAATACTTAGAATTGGACGATTCCTATACGTCTCTTGTGAAAGCCTACGAACAAAACAATAAAATCGCATTGAAAGTTTGCATCGAAGCTGGCACCTCTATTGGTATAGCATTAAGCAACGTCGTAAATCTATTCAATCCGCAATGCATTTATTTGGGCGGCCGATTGTTCGAAAGCCTGCCTCTTGTGCTGGATGAAATCAAAAGAACAGTACGTTTGCGTGCCAATCGATTTACCAATATTGTTCTCAGAATAGAGAAAAATTCATTCGGTGATTTGGAGGGTATATACGGGGCTCTGACATTAGCTAAATCAAAGCTGATTTTAGCGATTTAAGTCGAATCAACGATTACAGGCAAAACTAAAACGGCCTCAGTCCAATGGAATTCAGGACTAAGGCCGCTTAACGGTTTTTATTATTTGTACTGTCTACTTGACGGGGTGCAGTTCACACCCGGGATAGCCTCTTCTCTTTGCATTATACCTGCTTCGCCGCTGCAGCCTCGGCTGCAGCATTTGTTACAATTGCACGTTGTTGCTTACGTGAAGTACGGAAGAACAATAATTCATACACACATGGCACAATTATAAGTGTAAGCAGCGTTGCAGCTGTCAAACCTCCGATTACTACAATCGCAAGGCTCTGCGATACGATGCTACCTGACTCATGTGATCCGAATACGAGCGGCAGCATGGCGGAAATAGTCGCTACTGCTGTCATAACGATGGGACGCATCCTAGTTGTCGCCGCTTCAATAAGCGCTTCACGTATTGGCATCGTTTTTTCATTTTGCTTCACGCGATCTATTAATACGATGGCGTTAGTCACGACAATTCCGATGAGCATCAGCGCTCCGAACATCGCCGTGAAGTCCGGTGTGACACCAGATACAAGCAGACCGGTCACCGCGCCAATTGCGGCCAGCGGCAATGATATCATGATCGCAAGCGGAGCTCGCAATGTTTTGAACGTCAACACCATAATTAAATATACGATTCCGATGGATATAAGGGCCGTTAAACCCAAGGAAGCAAAGTCACTTGATTGATCGGCCGACGCGCCGCCAACCACTAAGCTTACGCCCTCAGGCAGCTTAATTTCTTTCGTCGCTTTAGATATATCAGCGCCTATGACGGACAACTGGCTAGGTTCTGCATTAGCTGTAACCCGAATGTACGCTTTACCATCTTTGTGATAGTACAGGCTGGATTCTTCTGTACGCGTTAGCTTTGCTACGGAGGATATTGGCACAGCCCCCGCTTCCGTCATTACCGTTAATTGCTCCAGCTCGGTTTGTGTATCAGGATTCATAATCGGTTGAAGAATGACAGGAGTCTCACTGTCCTCTAACCGGATTGAACCAATAGGCATTGGATTTAGCATACCTTGCAGCTGCATCGCGATTTCCTGACCACTCGCCGCTGTTGGATCTACTTTGAAGGAATAGACAGCTTTCTTCTCCTCTTGATTGCTTTCCACCTTTAGCACACCGTCAATCGGCTTTATTGCCGCTATAAGCTGATCTGCCGCAATGTTAAGCTGCTGTAGATCATCTCCGGTCACATCAATGAAGATTTGTGAAGAGCCGCCTCCCATTATTAAATCCATTGCATTTACAGTAAGTGTAGCATCTGAGTAATTATCCTTTTGCAATTTAACAGCTTCCATAAACGATTCAGCATCAACGTCCTCTTTCAAATCAATCATAAACGTCACAAGTGTAGGAGAAGTGACGGAGCCATATTTAGCCCCCTCAGCGCTATTGCCGAGCATCATCATTACCCATTCTACATTTTTGTCTGCTGTTAGATAGGCTTCAAATCTTTTACCCGCCTCCAAAACCTCTTCAGCAGTCGTTTCACTAGGGTACTGCAGAGCTACATTAATATTCTCAGCACTTGAGGAGTCAAGTGCTCCCTTCGGCATAAGCGCATACGCGCTCAATGATCCACCTAACAGAATAATCGCTATCAATAAAGGTATCCACTTTCGTTTCAAGTTCCAACGGATGAAGGCTGCGAATTTTGGAGAACCCTTATGCTCTTTTTCCTTCGTGCCTTTTAGTAATACAGCACTCAAAATTGGAACTACCGTCAACGCCACTAATAGAGAAGCGAGTAAAGAGTAGGCAACTGTAAGGGCGAATGGCAGCAAAAATGCTTGCAACGAGCCGCGCAGCAGCCCCATCGGTAAAAACACGGCTACAGTAACCAGAGTTGAAGAAGTTATAGCCGCGGCAACTTCCTTGGTCGCGTCAATGATTAGCTGTACCGAGAAGGCTTCCTTCTGCAATCTTCTATATATATTTTCAATAACGACAATACTATCATCAACGAGTCTTCCTACTGCAACTGCTACACCGCCAAGTGTAATAATATTTAACGATACACCTGACAATTGAAGTAAGTACAACGTAATTCCTAACGATAATGGAATCGATACGATAGTCACAATGGTCGCCTTTATATTTCTCATAAACAGCAAAATTACGATTGTGGCGAACAAAGCGCCAAGCAGAACTTCACGCAGCATGCTATTAACCGAGGATACAACTGATTCTGAAGTACTGAGCATAATTGAAGCGTCAATTCCGTTAACCTCTTCGTTCAGACGGTCAATCGTTTTTTGAATACTCTCACCAACCGTTACCGCATTCGCATTCGCTGATTTGGACACCGTGAATACGATAGCGTCTTTTCCGTTCATGCGGCTAATGCTATCCTGATCCTTTGAGAGCTCAATCTTTGCAACTTCCTCCAGCTTCACACCTCCAGTAACAGGCAGCTTGCGAAGTGTGTCCAAATCGCTGACTTGATCATACACATTAATATTTCCGGCTGCCCCGTCTACACTTCGCTCTCCAAGCGAAGCCGAAACACCTCGTCCTTGCAGCACGCCCATTAAGGCTTGAACAGGTATATTCCTTTCCTCCAGCTTTTCGGTAAGCGGAGTAATATGAATAGTCGGCATTGATTTGCCGCTTACAATTACTTCACCGGCTCCCTCTGTCTTCTGTAGCTCAGCAGTTACAAGTTTCAGCTTTTCATCCTTTTCCTGCTCGCTCATCCCATCATCAAACGTTAATGTAACCCATGAGATGGGAATCATCGAAGTATTTAATTGAATGACAAATGGCTTCATCACATTTTCTGGCAGCTTTACCTGCCCCACGAGCTGTTCAATTTCAGTCTTAGCTTCTTTCATATTTGTTTTAGAATCAAAATTCAAACTAATTTGCGCATATCCATCACCTGAAGTTGAGAACATCGTTGTTTTCCCTTTAACAAGGGCTACAGCCTCTTCCAGCGGATTTGTTACAAATTGCTCCATTGACTTCGCGTCATTCCCAGGTCCAATGGCTGTTACTACCACCTGAGGATTATCAGCAGCCGGGAGAAACTCCATCGGTAATCTGAAGTAGCTAATTACCCCCATCGCTAACGCCATAATGACAATTAGTATGATCGCTGCTTTATTACGAAACGACCATTCTGTCAATTTACTCATCTTTTTCCGACTCCTTTTCCCTTTACGGTTATCGTTGTTTTTGTCTTAATAATCATAAAGGCAGGAAATCTTTTGCAAAAACGTCTAGAGTCTGTATTTTATTCTCGTCTGAGGTCGCATAGCAGCTACGACCTAAGACGGGGGATATTTCAAAAAATTAAAAGCATGCTCTTCTCTTTATTACATTCATCAACTATTCTTATAAAAAGCACTAAAAATCGATTAGTAACATCATTTGTATAGAAGGAGCGTGATTAACAGTGACGACTACACAAGCAGTTACTTCAACAGCAGCACATGCCTTCGAGGTGAAGGATATCATTCGCAGGTTCGGTGATCGAACCGTCCTTAACCGCATATCACTTTCCATTCCACGAGGTGAGCTGTTCGGTCTGCTTGGCCCATCAGGTTCGGGTAAGACGACACTCATCAAGCTTATGACCGGCATCGACCAAGCGGATACGGGTACGGTTTGCATGCTCGGAGAACCAGTCCCTCAGCTTAAGATGCTGCAGAAAATCGGCTATATGGCACAATCCGATGCCCTGTATAACGAGCTGACAGGCAAACAGAACTTAACTTTTTTTGGCGCGCTATTTGGATTGAAGGGGCAATTGCTCCAAGCTCGTATTCAAGCCGTTGCAGAATTAGTTGATTTAACTGATCACTTAAGTAAACAAACCGCAGCTTATTCAGGCGGGATGAAGCGCAGGCTTTCTCTAGCGATCGCGCTGCTGCATGAACCTGATATTCTCGTACTCGACGAACCAACTGTCGGAATCGATCCCGTCCTGCGCGAATCTATTTGGACAGAGCTTGCTTCCTTGAGCAAACGGGGCATTACGATTATCGTAACCACCCACGTTATGGATGAAGCGGCTAAATGTGATCGACTAGCACTTATTCGTGATGGAGGTCTTATTGCTGTAGATACCCCGGAAGCGATTGTTCAAAGTACAGGCTCAAGCAGCATTGAGGAAGCATTTATCAAGCTTAGCCGCAAGGGAGGAGTAGTGGAATGAGAATAAGAGCACTCACCTTGCGAATTATTAGACAATTTATTCAAGACAAGCGGACACTCGCTCTCTTATTTTTAGCCCCGCTCCTCATATTAAGCTTGATGAAACTCGTATTTGATGGCCAATCGATAACACCTGCAATCGGAATGGTCGACATCCCTCCTGCTGTAACAAATAAATTCGAGCAGCTCGATGCCAAGATAACCGTTTATACTTCAAATGAAGAGGCTCATGCCGCACTCCAAGCTGGTGAATTAGACGCCATCATTCAACAAAATGGCGGCACTCCGGAGCTTATGCTCGAAGGCAGTGATCCTTCAATAAACCGCAGTGTTTTACTACTGCTGCAAACCGTCTTTCAATCTGGCGCAGGTACAGCTGTATCGAATATTTCCTATTTGCATGGCGGTCCTGATATGGCCGCTTTCGACTCTACTGGACCGGTGCTTATCGGCTTTTTCTCTTTCTTCTTTGTTTTTCTGCTTGCCGGTGTCTCCTTTCTGCGTGAACGAACAAGCGGAACGCTTGAACGACTGCTTGCAACACCGATACGGCGAATTGAAATCGTTGTGGGTTATTTAGCGGGTTTCGGACTCTTCACTTTATTGCAGGCCTCACTGATCGCTTGGTTTTCTGTCGATGTCCTTGGACTTTATATGGTTGGAAATATCGGGTATATGCTGCTTATTAACTTGCTATTGTCATTAACAGCTTTAACATTGGGCACGCTCCTATCGTCCTTTGCGAGCAGCGAATTTCAAATTATACAATTTATACCGATTGTCATCGTACCGCAAGCCTTTTTCTCGGGATTGTTTAATTTAGACGCGATGAATCCATGTCTGCAAAAGCTAAGTTATATCATGCCACTTTATTATGGAGCAGACGCGATGCGCGGAATTATGATACGGGGCGAAAGTTTGCCTGATTTTCAGCTGGATGTGTATATACTAATCGGTTTTTCTCTATTGTTTGCCTTTTTAAATGTCGTAGCGTTAAAGAAACATCGCAGCATGTGAAGCGAACATTTCTGTATTGTCCGTCGTGTAAGTTCAAATTTTACAACTAATTATGCCGACAAAAGAGTGGGCTGCGGTTTAGTTTCAGGAAATGAACGTAATGGCTTGGTTAGCTCGGCCATGCCACCTTTTCCGGCGGGGTAGCTGCACAATCTGAAACTAACTCGTCCCAATTCGTCAGATGATGATCATTAGTTTCAAAAACCTAAACTAATTTATCCCGTCCTCCAATATGTCGGACGGATAACTACTTTCAAGATAATATTTAAAAAAGGCCAACCGTCCATCCTTAGATGAATAGCTGGCTTTTTTCTTATTAAACGTTATCTCCTGGTGTTGCTTGCGGTGAATGCTTATCGAGCTGGCTGAAGCGAACAAGCAGCAGAAGCGCCGCCATGCACAGTATACCGCCGAGTAAATAAGGAAGCCCTATTTGTATCGTAAAGAGGAAAGAACCGAGTAGAGGGCCTGCTATACGCCCGAGACTATCCATTGATGAGCTTAACCCCGACGCAACACCCTTACCTACCGTTGTTTTCTGAGTAATAAGTGATGTGACGCATGGACGAATCAACGAGTTACCAATTCCGAACACAGCAAGCGAGATCGTTGCCCACCATAAGGAATGAGCCGCAAGCAGAAGGAAAAAACCAATTGCCGAAATAATAAGGCCCGCTGCAATATACATTGGCTCCTGCCCTGACTTAATACGTCTGCGAACGACTCCACCTTGAACCAGCGCTCCTACAAAGCCGCACACAAAAAACAAGATGCCCACTTGCAGCGGAGTAACATCAAAACGTCTCATACCGAAAAACTGCAGCGTAGCTTCCAACCCTGCGAGTGTAAAGGTCACGAAGAAAGCAAGCACATATAAATATTTCAACGGCCCCCTAAAAGCATGCCAGCGTGATACGCTTTTCTCCGAGCTCTTACGCCGTTGTTCAGGAGGAAGTGATTCATTGAGTTTAGTTATAGCGAGTCCAAACGTAATGAGCGCTAAAATCGATGCTACATAAAACGGTGCTTCCAGCGATATGAGACTTAGCAGTCCGCCAAAGCCTGGGCCGATAGTAAAGCCTAGACCGATAGACATTCCGACTAGCCCCATGCCCTTCGTACGAAGCTCCGGAGGCGTTATGTCTGCAACATATGCGACAATGACAGATGCGACAGCACCAGAGAAGAACCCGCCCAATATGCGGGATAAATACATCAACGTCAAGCTGCCTGAGGATAATCCGAATAATAGAAAGCTAACAGCAAAACCTAGAACACCAATTAATATTATTGGTCGTCTACCAATCCGATCTGACAGGTTGCCCCAAAATGGTGACAAAAGGAAAGAAACGGCCGAATAGATCGCTAACATCCAACCCGTGTGTAATTCCGCATTTTTCGGATCAGTTGCTTGAATAATCTCCGGCATAACAGGGATGATAATTCCAAACCCTATAAATGTTGTCATTAAAATAGCCATTACTAAATAGATACGTTTATCTTCCATACTGCAATCCCTCCACCAACTTATGTTACCATATTAAATTAACCTGTATTTATGAACAATTGAAGAACAATCGCTCCACAAAGCCTCAATTAACAAAAATGTAGCTTGCATTCCCCCCTGTATTTGCTATACTCAATTTTGTTTGTAACATCTAATGAAAGGCAGGGATGAAAGCGATGGACCATAGTAAAACACCACTCTTCACCGCTCTTCGCCAACATGCGGCGAATGACCCCGTACAGTTTCATATACCCGGACATAAGAAGGGTCTGGGCAGCGATTCAGAATTCCGTGAATTTATCGGTGACAACGCATTGTCGATCGATTTAATCAATATAGCACCGCTTGATGACCTGCATCAACCAACCGGCGTTATTGAAGAGGCGCAAAAGCTAGCAGCCGACACCTTCGGATCAGATTATACGTATTTCTCTGTTCAAGGAACTAGCGGTGCAATAATGACGATGATATTATCCGTATGCGCGCCTGGTGACAAAATCATTGTTCCACGTAATGTTCACAAATCAATTATGGCTGCAATCATTTTCGCGGGTGCAAGACCAGTATTCATATCGCCCGCTCGTGACAATAATCTCGGAATCGATCACGGGATTACAACACGTTCTGTGCGCAAAGCGCTAGAACGTCATCCGGATGCCAAAGCTGTACTCGTTATTAACCCTACCTACTTTGGTATTTGCGCCAATCTTAAAGAAATCGTTGATCTTGTTCATAGCTTTGACATTCCAGTACTTGTTGACGAGGCGCATGGTGTGCTTATTCATTTCCACGAGAGCCTGCCCATGTCTGCCATGCAAGCAGGCGCCGATATGGCCGCGACAAGTGTTCATAAGCTCGGCGGATCTATGACACAAAGCTCTGTGCTCAATGTACGTAAGGACAGAGTCAATCCTCATCGTATCCAAACCGTAATTAGCATGCTGACGACAACGTCTACTTCTTATATTTTACTTGCTTCGCTTGATTCGTCTAGACGCAATCTTGCTCTAAATGGACATGCTATCGCGGAACGCGCAATTGAGCTCGCACAGCTGGCACGTCAACAGATTAACGAAATTCCAGGCTTATATTGTTTTGGTGAAGAAATACTCGGTGATGAGGCAACTTATGATTACGATCCCACTAAAGTTTCAATCCATGTACGTCATCTAGGTATTACCGGGTATGAAACAGAAAATTGGCTGCGGGATAACCATAATTTAGAAATCGAAATGAGTGACATGTATAACATTCTTTGCTTAGTTACTCCTGGAGATACCTCTGATTCTATATCAAAATTAATAACTGCATTAAAAGGCTTGTCCGATCACTTCCATGAAGGTGCTGAAGCACGCGAACTGATTGTTAAAATTCCGGACATTCCACAGCTTTCATTAACACCTCGAGATGCCTTTTATGGTGAAACAGAAGTGCTTCCGTTCAAGGAATCTGCCGGACGTATTATTGCAGAATTCATTTATGTCTATCCGCCGGGAATTCCAATCCTACTGCCCGGAGAGGTTATTACTCAAAAAAATATCGATTACATCGTCGATCACGTTCAAGTTGGTCTCCCAGTCAAAGGGCCAGAGGATCGCAGCATTGAATTTGTTAAAGTAATCGTAGAAGAGACCGCCATCTCTTAAATTACCTTTCATTGCTAATTTATGCCGTTTATAGAGTCTATTTCTGACTTCTGTATTCGGCATTTTTTATTGTTGCTCCTCTGAAAATCCACTTATTGTAAACGATTTTGCGTCGTGCTATGATGTTGACAGAGGTGAGATGCGATGAGTCAAAGCGCTTACATAAAATTTGTGCAAGGATCATCCGTTGAGAGTATGACACTTGACGATGTGCGAAGCAGGCTGATGCATTATAAAGAGCAAACCGAGTTAACCGGCGCTCAATTAGACTGGGATTACGCAGAAGCAGCCTTTCCTTACACTTTTGAATCCAAGCAGGATGATCGTTGGTTTTATTTGAAAGGCATCAATTCACTTTATCATTCTATTATATTCGGTCCAAGTGAAGCGTTTGCAGTTGCGGGTCATACCGTCCCGTGTGTACAGGTTGTTTTAACGGATGAAGCTACTCACGGTGATAAATCTAAGGCTAACGAGCTCTGCAAATATATGGCCAAGCAGCTCAAAGCGGAACTCACGATGTTTAACGGCCGCACCATCTATTACAATCCTAGAAAATAATAAAATCTTATAGATGCGTTAATATAAAAAAAAGATCTACGAGTATTAATCGAGGCCACTGAAAAACTTACGTTTTTAATTTGTTAAAGATTTGTTTTAAATCAAAAAGGCGATATTTCGTTCACATTGGAACGGAATATCGCCTTTCTTTTTATTCTT
>NZ_JBWDNM010000044.1:0-1719 GCF_056269185.1 Paenibacillus sp. J31R122 | reverse complement strand
AAAATAGGTGATCAATTAAAAGTAGTTGCAAATCCAAACTTTAAATAATCAATGGTGAGCTTTTATCAAATTTCAAGTAGTATCGGAAGAAGATTAAGCTAACGGGAAACGTTAGTTCAATAGCACACAACGATGAGTAGGCAATGCGGTAGCCTACTCATTTTATTAAACTAACGGGCAGGTTAGTGGAATTTTGTATGAAGTTTCTTTAGACTTAGCTAAACTGAGAGTAGCAATGTTGGAGACGACCTGAAATAAAAAGGGGATTTATATGCAATTATATATAAACATGATAAATTCAAAAACCTTGCCCAATGTAGACGAGTTAAAAAAGGTGATGTGGGAGAAGGCATTGAGTGTATCTCACGCATTAGACCTAAAAGAATATAATTCTTTAATGTTGTCATGGGATAAATGGATAGATGATAATCGCTGGAGTGATGGTATCCAAAGGTCATTTGAACACATCAATTTTGAATTGCTGAATAAAAAACTTATCATGATTGATATCGATGATAACGCCTTACTTGTAGATAAACGGGCTTTTTATAGGTCTGCCATCTTATTCGCTGAAAAAACGAATGGCACAATTAGCACGGACAATTCGAACTGGGTAACAATTAATGATTTTTCTGAATATGTAAAGAACTATCTGAAATACAGCTTTGATGAAGCTGTAGATATTAGTTTTAATCAGGTTGTTCGCTAAGCTAACGGGAAACGACAGTTAAACAAATGAGGAGCAGTCTGCTACGGCAACTGCTCCTTTCTTTATTAAGCTAACGGACAGTATTGTTCAATAAAACAATGTGCTAAAATGTAAATAATGGATGATATGGCTATTCAAATGGAGGTTCTAGGGAATGTCTCTGAAAGTAATTTCATACATTTTACTTGCCGTATTGATTACAATTGTGGCAACTATGCTTTTTCAGCTGTCATCAAAGAAAGAAAAACCTATTCATAATACAGCAATCAATGAAGATGTTGTTCAAGTGAGAAGTTTTAGTGTGAATTCCGACTCTACTGAATTGAATACATCAGCAAAAGGAACGGTATTTGTCTGGGGAGACGAAGGAAGGGCCAAACATATACAGATAGTTGCTTCAATTGAGGTCGACCCTAAAGATTGGGGTGGTGTAGCTTTCAATATCCCTGACAAATGGTATATTTCCAACATCATCAGCAGTTATCCTGAAAACAAAACTCAATCAAAATCTGAAGACTATGTATCGACGTGGACTACTGCAGATACGGATTCAAAGTGGCGTGCGAGGATAGAAGTTGCGAATGAGCTTTATAGACCACGAACAGGAGGCGGCACAGGGACTATCGTGATTGATATAGTTCATGATAAAGATGAAAAACATCAACCGGAGACATTCAAAATTGGTGTGACAGTTGGTTCCAATGAAAAAAATGGCGTAAAAATTATAGGCACTGATTTTATTGAGATACCTATATCATTAACCGATAATGAATAGTCGATAAGGGAAAAGTATACTTAGTATTTATATACATTACGGTGAACCGATTACGCTAACGGGAAACGATAGTTGAACACAAAATGGAGCAGTTGCAGTCGGCAGCTGCTCCATCTTTTATTACGCTAACGGGCAGTATAGTGTAAAAGGACTCTTCTCATGAATGCCCAATATGGGATAGAATGGGTAAGAAAACAGCTGATATAACCAAAAGCAAATATGATTGTGGGATCTT
>NZ_JBWDNM010000016.1:0-169435 GCF_056269185.1 Paenibacillus sp. J31R122 | reverse complement strand
AAAAGAATAAAAAGAAAGGCGATATTCCGTTCCAATGTGAACGAAATATCGCCTTTTTGATTTAAAACAAATCTTTAACAAATTAAAAACGTAAGTTTTTCAGTGGCCTCATACTTCATCGGTGTCAGCTTTTTCCATTTAATCTGAATCCGGCAAGCATCCAACAGCTTCTTCCAATTCGCAACTTTTTCTTTCTCACAACAGTCTAATCATTAAAATAGCTAAAAAGGCGGTTGGGGATGAATAAACCATATTTGCTTATGTTGTCTCTAATTATTACGTTTGGCATTGTCGGGTGCAGCAATTCAGGGGCGGATGCTAACGCAAACCAGCCTTCCAGCACGAATAAACCGAAGGAGCTGCAAGCTATACCTTATCAAGAGAAGTCAGGAAAGGCTGTTCGACAAATAACACTTTTGGATTTGGATGCCGAGCAGGGCTCATCAAAATCTTCTGCAACAGCGGAATATGAAGATGCGGATATCATCAAGCAATTTGTGGAGGCTATTGAGACTGCGGAAAAAATGCCAGGTATTTTAAACGTGGCTGCTCCCCGCTACATAATGGAACTAAATTTGGGTCCCAACAAAAACTCCTTCTCCTTATTTATTGATGAAGTAAGTGAGCAAGGAATGATCATCGATATGACAAACACACATACAGGCTACAAACTGACGAAGGAAGCAACAAATATTTTGAAAAAAATATTGTTTACTAATAAAGAAGTTTTTTATGGGCTGGAGTTTACAACAGAGCGAAATGCGGAAGGCAACCTCGTTGCTACGCCAAAAGGATTATCTAAAGACAACTATATGCTAAACGGCGGCCCCGTCGTGGAGCTGCAAGGGAAGCAATACCACAATATTCACCTCTACTATAATGACAACCAAACTGTGAATGAATTGTTAGCTTATAATCCACTTAATGATGAGGTCGTTGTGAAATGGAGTGATGTGCTAAGTAGTAGAGACAACCCTTGGCACAACGCTTTTCAAAGTAGCTATGAGATGCTGTATAAGCTGGATGAGGAGCGTCTTCTATTTCTGGAATCGGATCTAACAGGAGATGAGGGGCAATATCATTTGTCCACTTATAATGTCGTTACGGATAAAATTGAACGGCTTCGTGAAAATTTCTGGCCGCTGGCAGATGACTACGACTATATTTACAAATATGAGTGGAATGCTGAGCTGGGCAAATTGTTCATGCAAAGCTTTTTAGGAAATGTGTGGATATTTGACTTGCGTACAGGTGAGGACAATGTCCACCTGCTGAAGTTTCGTGTTATCCCGCATTCGACGACGGGTGCGCCGTCTCTATTTCTCTCGCCTACTTTTGACAGATTTGTTCATGACGACGAGAGCGGTCAAATTACATTTTATAACGCCAAGGGGGAGCCGCTACGCTCCATCATGCTGTCAGATAGTGAATATGTCCCTTCGGAGAAAATAAAATGGAATGCTGCTGGTACTATTGCGTGGCTGGATACAGCACCAGCAAATAATAGCCGGATTCAGGGCATAGATATCGACTATTTGAGAATCGCTCCACAGCAAGTTACTTTCTACAATCCCGATGGTCTTCCCCTAGGCTCAGTTCAGGCGGAGGGGGGCAGTAAAGGGGCAGTGGAGGTAGTGGGTTGGATCGACTCCGATGTGGCCGTGATGAAAGCTTACACAGTAAAACTAAAGGATACCGAAGGATCGGGCCTGCAGGAAAATAACATTTCTTATTTTAACTATAATGTAATAGAGAAAAAGAAAAGCGAGAAATCAAAGACCATGCCTCCCATCCCTATCCCGTTAGCCTCGGATCGCTATGATATTGTCGATCCTATTATTAATGTAAGCTTTAATGAGATAACTTATAAGAAGGGGAAATGAAGTCGAATTTTGACACTTTATTTGAGAGAAATTAGATTAAAAAATTGTTAAACTATTAATAAGGCTCTGGAACAAATTGAAAAAATAGATTATATTAGGACAGTCTTATTAACAAAAAAAGGGGATTGCAGTCCTATTATGAATGATACACCGATAATACCTTCACAAAGTCAGAGGCTCAGAAAGTATACATACTCTAAAATTAAAAAGAAGAGAAAAAGCTTACTCGGTCTATGTTTTGCCTTGGTTTTCTTCATCTTGTTCCAAGCTGCAATTAGCATCTATGTAAACCTAAACACCGTTTATAACTATAGGATCAACTATAATATGTTCTTAAAGGACCAACAAACGATTGAAGTTGTCATTGATGAAATGGCGAAAACGATCAAGAAGAAAAAACTATCGAATTATGTCATTCTAATAGGAAACTCAGTTGCATGGGGCACCAACGAAAGCTCGGATCATTCAATGGGCCGTTACATGAGTGACCTCGCGATATTCAAGGATAAAGATGGTGTTCAGGCTATATTCAACCTATCTGCACCTTCTATGCAAGCTGGCGATGCGTATACCTTGTTGCTAATGCTAGATAAGAAAGGCATTAAGACGGATAATGTAATGATCGGACTGACTTACACAGCCTTCAACAATCGAGAAGCGGGACCGAGGGCGGTTTTCTGGTTGGGAGATTACTTGCGCAAGGAAGATCCTAAAGCCTTCTCAGAAGTATTGCCTCACCTGCGTAAAAATGGTTACAAGTACAAGACGGGCTGGAAGAATGCCGAAGAAAGCCTATTGGAAACGTTGTTTCATGAAATCCCCATTATTAAATATAAGGATGTTATTCCTGAGTACACTAAGCAAAAAGCAAAAGGCACTGATTTACTAGGCAATCCAAAGCCATGGTATGAGAAGACACAATCGGCGAAAAAGCTGACTAGTCCTCAATATTTGAATTTCTTCAATCCTACTCCGTTTGATATGACGGAAGCGAACTGGGGCATCTACTTCATGAACAAAATATTTGAGCATCAGGAAGGAAAGCGTACGTTAGTGTTTGTGGCCGGCGCAAATGGAGAGCTTTCGAAGAATGAAATTAATAATCCAGGCTATCAGGATAATTTGAAAAAGTTAGACAGTTATCTCGCGAGCAAACCAATCGACTATATTATGCTTGAGGGTCTTATAGACCAGAAGATGTACACGGATCATGTACATTTAACAATGGAAGGCTATCAACAGCTTGCCCGCTTGGTTTGGGATTGCTGGACGGGTAAGGAGGCGTAATTATGTTATTTAATTCACCGACATTTTTACTTTATTTGGTCATTGTCGTTGCATTTTATTATTTCTTCCCTAGGGCAAGGATGCTCGTGCTGGGGATAGCCAATGCTGTATTTTACGCATACGCTGGTGTCGGGTATTTCTTGTTATTCGCGGCTGTCGTAGCGGTAGTCTATCTTATATCCAGATTTCTGAACGGGGCTAAGGGGAAGTGGGCCTTGGCGGGCGGTCTTACCGTTGTGCTTGGCAATTTGTTGTTTTTCAAATATTCCATGTTCCTGCTTGAAAATATTGAGCGGGCGTTGGATATCCAATTATCACTGCCGGGCACGAGTTTGGATGATCGGATGATCGCATTGCCAATCGGTATTTCCTTTTACTCCTTCCAGTTGATAGCTTATTTAATCGATGTTTATCGTCGGAAACTAGAGCCGAGTCGCTCGTTATTCGAATTTTGGGTGTTTATTTCTCTATTTGCGCACTCAGCCGCGGGGCCTATTTTGCGAGGCAACGACTTCTTGCCTCAGCTCCGAGGTATTCGCAATATCACGTTCCGCAACCCGCAAATTAAGCTGGGATTAGCCTTTATACTGCTTGGACTAGTTAAGAAGCTCGTTATTGTGGAGCAGATTGCGCCATACGTTAACGATTATTTTAATAAGGCACAAACCTTGAATGGAGCAGAGGCATGGATGGCCTCCTATCTGTTCGCCTTCCAAATTTATTTCGACTTCTCCGCTTACAGTGAGATGGCGGTAGGAATCGGATATTTGCTGGGGTTAAGGCTGGACTTGAACTTTAAAACGCCGTATCTCAGCTCTAATTCGTCTGAGTTTTGGAAAAGATGGCATATCACGTTGTCGCAATGGATTCGGGATTACATTTTCATTCCGCTCGGCGGCTCTCGCGTAGCGAATTGGCGAATATATGTGAATATCGTTGCGGCAATGGCGATTTCCGGACTATGGCATGGCGCGGCTTGGACATTTATTATTTGGGGCGTGTATCATGGATTGCTTTCGGCGGGACATCGCTTTTATGTGAAGCTTTTAACGCGATTTGGATTGAAAAAGGCAACAAAATCGTGGCTCTATAAGGTTGCAGCTATTGCGATCTTCTTCCATCTGACAGTCATTGGCTGGGTGTTCTTCCGGGCAAACAGCTGGGGAGATTCGGTATTTTTAATCAAGCAGATGATCACTCTGAATGGACTGCAGCTATCTTCGGAGGAGCTGTTGCTGCTGGCTGTTGCCGCGGGGCTTTACTTGCTGCATATCATAGAGTTTTTCACCGTATCAAACTTCCGCAAGCTGTCGCTGGGCTGGCAGGTTAACGTTCCGGCATTCATACGCGGTTTCATTTATGCGGTAATTGCTTTAGCGCTGTTCATGCAGTTGATGAAAGGTGAATCCAGCAGCTTTATTTACTTCCAATTCTAAAATAGTTCTAAGTAAAAAAAGGCTCGAAGGGGTAAGCTCCTTCGAGCCTTTTTTCGATTATTTGATTGTTGCAGCATGCTGCTACCTACCACCGCAACTATCACAACCACCACCACCACCACCACAACCACCACAACCACCACCACCACCACAACCACAACCACCACCACCACAACCACCACCACCACCACCACCACCACCATCACCACCATCACCACCATCACCACCACCACCACTACTATTACTGCTCGTACTCGAACGGTTTTACAGTGGTTTTGGTTTTGCATGTATTTTGTCCAACCAAAATGAGCAATTGGAGTTGATATATGAGTTTGATTGGATTTTGTACAGGCAAATAGGCTAAGGGAGGAGGGTTCGAGCGCAAAACGGGGATTTGAGTGTATAAAATACAGTCTGAGCCTGCTCAAAGGCAAGGGAGTTGGTTTAGACTGTATGAAATCCATGCAAATGGAGTGCTCCAACTGTTGTGATTTCAATTGGAGAACAGTTTAATCACAGTAGTAATTCCAGTAGTAATTTCAATAGTAGCAAATAGTAGCGTCCAAACTAGTTGCCCGTTATTTTAAAAAGAATATTTAATAGATTACTAGGTTTATCTAATAGCTATAGCGGACATACTAACGGATAGATACGTTCCGGAACGCAAGCAGACGCACCGACGGGGGCGACGAGAGGGGCTTGTGTGTATGTCCAGCAATTATTCGAAACATTCTTATTCTAATGTAGATCGGTCAGTTTCAGCTCATACGGTTAGTCCTTATAAATTTCCTTACCGCAAATCCTACGGTTTTATTGTTTTTGCTATTATTCTATTAATTATGAGCTGGGAAGCACAGCAGATGGATACAGCGGTCGCAAGCGGCCAAATTCCGCAAGAAGCGATTCGTCTACGTATATTAGCCAATTCCGACAGTCCTACAGACCAGCTTGTTAAGCGTGTCGTAAGGGACGAGATCGTTAAAGCGATGAATGGCTGGGTCAGCGGCCCTCAATCGATTGAGGAAGCGCGTCAGACGATAATCGCAAATATGCCAAAAATTGAGCGGATTACTGCAGAAGTGCTGCAAAGCCGCGGCTTTAGTTACGATTTTTCCGCTGAGCTTAGCATCGTTCCATTCCCTACCAAAATGTACGGCGATGAAGTTTATCCAGCTGGTGATTATGAAGCGTTAAGAATAACGCTGGGTGAAGGTGCTGGTCAAAATTGGTGGTGTGTCTTATTTCCTCCTTTATGTTTTATTGACGCCGCATCGGGCGAGGCATCGGCAGCAACTGACGCCGCAGCAACGGAGAAGCAAACAAAGGTTGACAGCGACACTAAGAAAGTAACTGCTGCAAAAACGGTGACAGCTGCAGATGAAACCTCTTCTGAAGGGGAAGCGCCAAAAGCAAAGTTTTTTATTTTGGAACTCATTGAATCGTTTATCGATTGGATTAAATCTATATTTTCATAAAGTGCAGGCTTATAAATTTTAGTCTATTAAAATAATTGACTTTAATGAAACGACATTCCCGTCTTTAAATATAAAGACGAGGCTGTCGTTTCTGCTCGTTTTCGGACACCTATGCTATAATATTGGTTGATTGGACAATTTAACTAAGAAGCAAGGATTGAATAATAAATATGACAATAACAAAAGTATGGCGTGTCGATCATACAGCTGAACGGCCTCGTTCCCAGCTGGAGGAAGCGGCAAAGCTGCTGCGCGAGGGCGGGTTGGTCGCTTTTCCGACAGAGACGGTATACGGTCTTGGAGCCGATGCTCGAAATACAGAGGCTGTTAAACGAATTTTTGCCGCAAAAGGGCGACCTTCTGATAATCCGTTAATTGTACATATCGCGCACCAAAGACAATTAGATGAGCTGGTGCTGCCTTATCCGGAGCTGGCTAAGACACTAATGGATAAGTTTTGGCCAGGGCCGCTCACCATTGTATTGCCTGTGCGCCCTAATGTGCTCTCGCAGTTAGTTACGGCTGGTCTTAAAACAGTTGGAATGAGGATGCCGGATCATCGAGATGCACTGGAATTGATCGCGCAGGCGGGCTGCCCTATTGCAGCGCCAAGCGCCAATCGTTCGGGAAGACCAAGCCCTACTCTGGCGGGGCATGTGCTGGAGGATTTGAATGGACAGATTGACGGTGTAGTAGACGGCGGTGCGACAGGTGTTGGGTTGGAATCGACCGTTATTGAGCTGGAGGACGATCATACGATTCGGATTTTGCGTCCTGGCGGTGTAACGCTGGAGGAACTGCGCCAGGCAGCTCCAGCAGCAATTATTGAAAGTGCTCAATTGATGGAGACCGGAATGGCGCCTCGATCACCTGGCATGAAGTATACGCATTACGCGCCTCAAGGCGAGCTTCAGCTTGTGAAGGGTAAGCCTGATGATGTCATAGCGTATATTAGCGCACAGGTTGAGGCTGCGCAGCTGCGCGGTGAATTGACTGGGGTACTTGCTTTCGAAGAACGAATCGCCGCTTATTCTGCTGATATCGTCGTCGCATGCGGCAGTGAAGCGCAGCTAGGAGAGGCCGCTCATCGTTTGTACGCGGCATTGCGTGAATTTGACGCTGCGGGGGCGCAGCGTATTTGGGCGGAGAGCTGCGGCGAGCAGGGTATTGGCGCCGCTCTGATGAATCGAATGGAGAAAGCGGCCGGTAATCGAATTATTCACGTATAAGAGTTCGTCTTTATAGGTACTCAACAGAGCTTGTATCAGCTTATAGTATGTTTGTCCTCATGTCCGCATATGTTTGGTATAGAATACCTGCGGACATGGAGGAGATAGGCTTTGATTGATGCTCATTTACAAGTCGGACAGTTATTGACGCTGCTCATCATTGCGATTGCGCTTGGATTGGATGCTTTTTCGTTGGGACTGGGAATTGGTCTAAAGGGCATTCGTCGGCTGGATATTTTAAAGCTTGGCGTCGTCATCGCCTTGTTCCATGTTATTATGCCGTTGGCTGGAATGATAGCCGGACATTATGTTAGTGGCTTGCTCGGTGATGTGGCAACGACGGTGGCGGGAGTTCTGCTTTTATTGCTTGGAGGCCATATGATTTATAGCTCATTGCGGGGAGATATGGTTCAATCCTTCGATCACCGTTCTTCACTGGGGATTCTAGTGCTTGCTCTCAGTGTGAGTATTGATTCTTTCTCTGTCGGAATTACGCTAGGTATGTTCGCGGCCAGCATTTGGCTAACGATATTGCTTTTTGGTCTTTTTGGAGGTTTAATGTCGGTAATGGGCTTAATGCTGGGACGTAGGGTGAGCGGTAATTTTGGAGAATACGGTGAGGCATGCGGAGGGGCGATCTTGTTCATATTTGGCATCTTATTTATTTTTTGATAATAGTTACAGGTTACGCTGAATGACGGTAAAAGGAGATGACAGTGTGAAACGTATATTGTTCGTTTGTACAGGTAATACATGTCGTTCGCCGATGGCGGAGGCAATGCTGCGCCGAATGGCTGCTGAGAAAGGAATTACGATTGCCATTCGCTCGGCGGGCGTTTCTACTGTAGATGGCCTGCCTGTCTCTGCCGGAGCGCTTGAAGCATTGCGTCTGCGCAATATTGATCACAAAGCATCCTCGAGAGCATTGACAAGCGAGTCGGTTACATGGGCTGATATTGTGCTGACGATGACGTCGGGTCACAAGCGCGGTCTGCTGCAACGGTTTCCGGAAGCGGTGGACAAGACGTATACCCTTATGGAGTTCACCCATCAAGATGAGCAGGTGCTCGCGGATATTGCCGAGCTGGAACAGCTTTACACGGAGCTGCATATGAAGCAAGCGCTTGGACAGCAGCTGACGGCGGCGGAGAGGAATCGTCTGCTGGAGCTGGAAAGACGAATACCTAGCTTTGATATAGCGGATCCTTTCGGAGGATCGCAATATATTTACAATAACAGTGCGGATGAAATCGAGGATGCACTTGTGCGCCTGCTGGACAAGCTGAAGACTAGGCAGACAGGGCAATAAGTGATTGCACCTCCTTTGCGAATACCGATTGATTTTTTCGTATGATTCAGCTATTATAAAAAGACAAATACGGTTTCTGATGTAACTGGCGACGGAAGTGGGTAACCACGATGGAGCATCAGAATATACGGCCGGTCGCCTGGGCAAAGAGCAGCATGCTGATAAGCATGTTCTGCTCTTTTTTCGTCTTTTTCTGAGAAAATAGGTATAATAACGTTGTGAGGTGTTCATCTTCAGTGGTGGGCATCAGTCGATACGCCTAAATGAGGAGGTCTTTTACATTGAAAATTGCTATTGGTGCTGACCACGCAGGATATCGGTTAAAGGATGAGCTAGTTCCGTTTATTCAATCTCTTGGCCATGAGCTAGTGGATGTTGGATGCAATTGCGAACAGTCGGTTGATTATCCTGACTATGCGCTTCCGGTATGCGACCTAGTAAAGACGGGACAAGCAGAACGAGGAATTCTCATTTGCGGTACGGGAATTGGTATGTCTATTGCAGCGAACAAGGTTAAGGGCATCCGTTGTGCTCTTGTTCATGATATGTTCTCCGCCAAAGCGACACGTGAGCATAACGACACGAACGTCTTGGCTATGGGAGAGCGAGTAATTGGTCCTGGCGTTGCACAAGAAATTGTTCGCATTTGGCTGGAAACACCGTTCTCAAACGGGGAGCGTCATATTGGACGTGTGAATAAAGTGATGAAAATCGAAGAATAGCTTACTATACAACCGTAGGTGAATATAATTGCAGCCAAGCGGAGGAGCTGAAACAGTTTGAGCAACAACGACGAATTGCATTTGGACAGCATCGCCTCCGAGGTAGAGACCATCGTTCGTGAGTTAGTTAAAGCTGGCGAGCTTACAATGGGTCAATTGCTTGTAATTGGTGTAAGTACTAGTGAGGTGCTTGGCCATCGGATTGGAACGGCGGGTGCTGTGGAGACGGCGTCGCAAATTTATGCCGGCGTTAAAGCCGTCCAAATTGAGATTGGATTTATTCCTGTATTTCAATGCTGTGAGCACTTGAATCGCGCGCTCGTTATGGAACGGACCGCCGCTGAACGGTATGGGCTCGAAATTGTAGGCGCAGTTCCTGTTCCAAAGGCTGGCGGGTCAATGGCTGCCTTCGCTTATCGACAAATGGAGCAGCCCTGCTTAACAGAAACGGTTCAAGCGCATGCGGGTATCGATATTGGAGATACAATTGTAGGCATGCATCTAAAACGAGTTGCCGTCCCGGTTCGACCGTCAATTCGTCAAATTGGCAAAGCCCACGTTACGATGGCTGTTACGAGGCCGAAGTTGATCGGCGGTACGCGCGCGGTGTACGAGCTGGAGTCCAGCATTACACCCGAGCAATCCATCGGCGCTTGTGAATAAGGAACTAAGTTTATACGCCGTGTATTGACAGTAACATGTATCACAACTAATTGATGTAATGAACATTCAAATAGAATCACACCCACAACGAGGAGGAATTTAATAATGGAAAACCTACGTAAACAAGATCCAGAAGTGCTAAAGGCGATGGGGCTAGAGCTTACACGCCAACGCGACAATATTGAACTAATCGCATCAGAGAACATCGTTAGCGAAGCGGTATTGGAAGCTATGGGAAGTGCTTTGACAAACAAATATGCAGAAGGCTACCCGGGAAAACGTTTCTATGGTGGCTGTGAGCATGTTGATGTCGTTGAGGATATCGCGCGTAACCGTGCAAAGGAATTGTTCGGTGCTGAGCATGCGAACGTTCAACCGCATTCAGGCGCGCAAGCGAACATGGCTGTTTACCTTGCAGCTTTGCAGCCTGGTGACACAGTTCTTGGTATGAATCTAGCTCATGGCGGTCACTTAACTCATGGTAGCCCAGTTAACGCTTCCGGCTTGCTATACAACTTTGTTGCTTATGGCGTGCAAGAGGATTCTTTTACAATTGATTATGAAGAAGTTCGGAAGCTTGCGTTCAAGCACCGTCCGCGTTTGATCGTGGCAGGCGCTAGTGCTTACCCGCGTACAATCGATTTCGAGAAGCTTGGCCAAATTGCTACTGATGTAGGCGCGTTGTTCATGGTTGATATGGCGCATATTGCTGGTCTTGTAGCTGCTGGCTTGCACCCGAACCCAGTGCCACACGCGCATTTCGTAACAACAACAACTCACAAAACGCTTCGCGGTCCTCGCGGCGGGATGATTCTTTGCCGTCAGCCATGGGCAGCAGCTATCGATAAAGCTGTATTCCCAGGCTCACAAGGTGGTCCGTTGATGCATATTATCGCAGCAAAAGCAGTTGCTTTAGGCGAAGCGCTTCAACCTGAATTCAAGCAATATGCAACTCAAGTTGTGAAAAATGCTAAGGTTCTTTCCGAAGAGCTGCTAGCTAAAGGCTTTAACATCGTGTCCGGCGGCACGGATAATCACTTGATGCTGATCGATACTCGCAGCCTGAACATTACTGGTAAAGCTGCTGAGCATGTACTTGACGAAGTGGGCATTACTGTTAATAAAAACGCAATTCCATTCGATCCTACAAGCCCGTTCGTAACATCTGGTATCCGTCTTGGTACACCGGCTGCAACGGCTCGCGGTATGAATGAGGATGCGATGAAGGTCATTGCTGAAGTGATTGCGCTTGTTCTAAATAGTCCGCAGGATCAAGAAGTGCTTGCTAAGGCGCGCGGCATGGTTCGTGATCTGACTGCTCAATACCCGCTTTACCCAACTATGACTTACTAAGAATTATCAAATTCATTTTGATAAGACCCATTTGGCCTAAGTGCCAAATGGGTCTTTTTTGCGCTTATCGTATAAATTCACAGCTTTTCATGCACTTTAATTAAAGGTAGCCAGCAGTTTTGCCGCTGCTAAGAACATGAAAAATAATATGCAATCAAACTAATAAGCAATAATTAACACAACTATATTTGAACAATATAGTAGCGATAACGTGATCTATTTTACAATATTATACATTAAATAAAAATATTAAATGATATAAAAATGATGATAACTGGTCGCTTTTTCAATTGCAAATTCGCATATTGAATATGAAAATCAAACTAAAAAATAAAATTTTAGCCAATTCAGAATTATATAAAAATTAATTCCGATAAAAATACTGTAAATAAATGCTGTGAAGCGTTACTGCAACAAATTGTTATAACGAATAAACGCTTAAAAGCACTAAAGCAATGAGGATATAACCTGTTTATACATAAATTTACAGCTTACATTATATTGATAAAAAATTAACATGGATGTATAGTAAAAAAACATTATTAAAATTATTACGGTAAGACCAGAACCAAACAAATTAGGAGGATCTAAATGAAAACAAGAAAGACAGCTTTTTCATTTATTGCTGCAATACTAATTTTCTCTCTAGTTGCAGCAGGTTGTACGCCGAAGACAGAGACAGGCAACAACGGTAACAATGGTGGTTCTAACGGTGCAGGATCTGAAGCGAAAGTATTCAGAATGAACATCCATTCAGAGCCCTCAACGCTTGACCCGGCTTTGATGGAGGACAATGTGTCCGGTACATTAGCAACTGGTATCTACGAAGGTCTTACTCGTAAAGACCAGAACGGTGAGATCATTCCTGCTACGGCTGAGAAGTTTGAAAAGTCGGAAGATGGATTAACTTACACGTTTAAAATCCGTAAGGATGCAAAATGGAGCAACGGAGACGCAGTTACTGCTAATGACTTCGAATACTCTTGGAAACGTGCTCTAGATCCTAATGTAGGTTCTACTTACGCTTATCAATTCTATTACATTGTTGGAGCAAAAGAATACAACGAGGGAACAGCTAAAAACGCTGATGCCGTAGGGATTAAAGCGCTTGACGCTCAAACGCTTGAAGTCAAGTTGAACTCCCCAACTCCATATTTCTTGAGCCTAACTTCTTTTTATACGTATAACCCAGTACATCAATCTGTGAAGGACAACGAAGCTTGGGCTGCAGATGCGGCAACAATCATCGGTAATGGTCCTTTCAAAATGGCTGAATGGAAGCACAATACATCCATTAAGCTGATTCCTAATGAGAACTACTATGCGAAGGATGAAATTAAGTTCTCAGGTGTTGAGTTCTCTATGCTTGCAGATTCTGCTACGGAATTGGCTAACTATGAGGCGGGCGATCTTGATTACACAGGTAAGCCTACAGGTGAGATTCCATCCGAACAAATTCCAGTGCTTAAGGAATCAAAGAAGGATGAATTCTTCTCAAAAGGTATTGCTAGCTCTTACTATTACGAATTTAATACAGCAGAAGTCCCTTTCAACAACGTAAAAGTTCGTAAAGCGCTTGCGATGGCATTTGATCGTCAAGCCATTGTTGAAAGTGTAACGATGGCTGGTGAGGTACCATCGTTCGGCTTTGTGCCACCAGGTATTATAGGGTTGAATGCAGACTACCGTACTGAAGTGAAGGATGATTACTTCAAGGAAGATGTTGCAGAAGCGAAGAAGCTGCTTGCTGAAGGCTTAGCTGAGCTGAAGCTAACTGAGTTCCCTAAAGTGACGCTCACATTTAATACAAGCGACGGTCACAAGAAGATTGCTGAAGCAATCGTTGAAATGTGGCGTCAAAACCTAGGTATCGAGGTTGGTATCGAGAACCAAGAATTTGCGGTTTTGCTTAAAAACCGTACTTCGAAGAACTTCCAAATCTCACGCGCAGGCTGGGGAGCTGACTATAACGATCCAATGACGTACTTGGATATGTTCGTTTCGAATGGCGGACAGAACAACACTAGCTTCTCGTCACCTGAATACGATGAGTTGATTAAGAAAGCAAATGCAAGCGGAGATCAGAAAGAGCGTATGGAGGCTATGACACAGGCAGAGAAAATTCTGATGGATTACATGCCGATCATACCAATTTATTACTACAGCAATGTATACATGCTGAAACCGGGCTTCAAGAATATATTCTTGGATTACAAAGGTGATATCGACTATACAAGAGGCTATTACGAAGCGAAATAGTTGTCCTATGAGCACCTGAAGCTAGGGATATATGCGGGGGCCGCATATATCCCTTTCTTTTTAAAACAGAGGAAATTGCTCTGAAGTTGATCTTGTTTAAAATATAGGAAGGTATAAGTTTCACATTATACTCTATCCTATATTTCACCGCGAAACGAGCTTGTGCAGCTAGAGGAAGGCGCCAGCCGTTTACGCTTGAAATATAGGAAGGTATAAGTTTCACACTATACTCTGCCCTATATTTCACCGCGAAACGAGCTTGTGCAGCTAGAGGAAGGCGCCAGCCGTTTACGCTCATATTTTACTAGGAGGTGTCCATTGCGTTGCTAAAATATGTTTCCAAGAAGCTTCTTTCCATGCTCGCTTCATTGTTTATACTTGCGTCGGCCACCTTCTTTCTTATGAAACTCATTCCTGGTGACCCCTTTATGAGGGAAAAAGCGATCCCTGAGAAGATCAGAGAAAAGCTCTTTGAAATGTATGGCCTAGATCTACCGGTGTGGAAACAATATTTGATGTATTTGAACAACCTGCTTCACGGTGATTTGGGAATGTCTATGAAGCAGCAGTATATGTCGGTCACGCGAATTATTCAAGAAAGCTTTGTTTATTCTGTGCAAATCGGTCTTTTTGCTATTATTTTGTCGCTGGCGGCAGGCCTTATTCTAGGAATAATCGCGGCGCTTAATCATCGTAAATGGTTGGATAGCGCTACCATTATTATTGCCGTGCTAGGGGTTTCCATTCCCAACTTTCTCGCGGCATCGATACTGCAGTATGTGTTTGCTAGTAAGTTGCGTTGGTTCAGTGTATCTGGTCTCAATGACCCTACTGACTTTATTTTGCCAGTGCTCGCTCTATCCTTCTTGCCAGCAGCATTCATTGCGCGTTTGACGCGTTCTACTATGTTAGAGGTGCTGTCTGCTGACTACATTAAGACGGCTCGCGCCAAAGGGCTCAGCGGCCGTGTTATTTTGATTAGACATGCTTTACGCAACTCGATTTTGCCGGTCGTTACTTATATCGGTCCAATGACAGCAAATATTATTACAGGCTCTGTTGTAGTTGAGCAAATCTTCGGTATTGGCGGAATTGGGAAATATTTTGTCCAAAGTATTACTAATCGTGACTATACGCTCATAATGGGGCTTACTTTATTTTATGGAATTCTGTTAATGTTTGCGCGGTTTTTAACCGACATTGCCTATGGCTTCGTCGATCCGAGAATCA
Source organism: Paenibacillus sp. J31R122 (assembly GCF_056269185.1). Classification (NCBI taxonomy): domain Bacteria; kingdom Bacillati; phylum Bacillota; class Bacilli; order Caryophanales; family Paenibacillaceae; genus Paenibacillus; species Paenibacillus sp. J31R122. The sequence continues at coordinate 154,589 of NZ_JBWDNM010000016.1, read as the reverse complement.
GGCTTGCCAGAGGGAAGGGGGGTAAAGGGTGAAGGATAAGACATTAACGCCTGATCAATTTGCCAAGCTTGGCAACGATGAGAAGCAGTCTGAAGTAATCGTTCGCGAGAGTATATCCGCTTGGAAGGATGCATGGCTGAGACTTCGTTCCAACAAAATAGCGATGGCCAGCTTAATCATTCTTTTAATCGTTTCCCTCATGGCGATTTTTGGCCCAATTATTTCCGAGCAGGACTATAGAACGAATCACCTGACGGAAAAAAACCTGAGTCCAAACGCTACCTATTGGTTCGGTACGGACGATCTTGGACGAGATTTATTTACAAGAACCTGGATGGGTGCGGGCATATCTTTGCAGGTGGGCTTATATGCTGCACTTGCCGATTTGGTGCTCGGCGTAATTATAGGTGGGATTATGGGTTACTTCGGCGGTCGCGTCGATGAGATTTTGAATCGGATTTGTGAAATATTGTATTCCATTCCAAGTATGCTGATCGTTATCTTGTTAATTGTTGTTATGAATCCGAGTATGTTCACTATCGTACTTGCCCTCAGTATAACGGGGTGGATTAGTATGGCATGGATTGTACGCGGTCAAATTATGCAGCTAAAAAATCAAGAGTACGTGATGGCTGCCCAGGCGCTTGGCGCGAGTACTAGCCGTATTCTGTTCAGACATTTAATTCCCAATGCCATGGGGCCGATTATCGTTACGCTGACGCTGACAGTGCCGAGCGCGATTTTTGCGGAAGCTTTCCTGAGCTTCTTGGGTCTAGGAGTACAATCTCCTGCGGCATCCCTAGGTACAATGATAAACGACGCGATCAAAGCGTGGACATTATATCCGTGGAGAATGATTTTCCCTGCGGCAGTTATAAGTATTACAATGCTATGCTTTAATATTTTTGGCGATGGTCTGAGAGATGCGCTTGATCCGAAAATGAAGAAGTAGGAGGTGGACAATGATGGAAAAGCTAATTGAAGTGAAAGACCTTCGTGTCAATTTCAAAGTTCGCGGAGGCGTCGTTAAGGCGGTTCGCGGTGTTAATTTTCATGTCAATAAAGGCGAGACTGTTGCAATTGTCGGGGAGTCAGGCTGTGGCAAAAGTGTTACGGCTCAGTCGCTAATGCGCCTCATTCCATCGCCTCCGGCTGAGACGAGCGGATCGATTCTCTTTCAGGGCAAAGAAATTTTGAAAATGTCTAAAGGAGAAATGGAAAACATCCGCGGCAAGGAAATGGGGATGATTTTTCAGGATCCAATGACCTCACTTAATCCGACGCTCACAATCGGTAGACAAATTACAGAAGGCTTGATCAAGCATCAAGGGATGAACGGCGCGAAGGCGCGTGAACGAGCGGTTGAAATGCTTGAGCTTGTAGGCATCCCGAACGCTTCGTCGCGGTTTGATCAATACCCGCATCAGTTCTCAGGCGGAATGCGTCAGAGAGCAATGATTGCTATTGCGCTTGCATGTAACCCATCGCTGCTAATAGCAGATGAACCTACGACGGCGCTTGATGTTACGATTCAAGCTCAAATTATGAGAGTCATGAAAGACCTGCAGCAAAAGCTCGGCACTTCTATCATTCTTATTACGCATGACTTAGGCGTTGTGGCGGATATGTGTGACCGCGTCATTGTAATGTACGCAGGCAAGGTTGTTGAGACGGGAACGAAATGGGAAATATTCAAAAATCCGAAGCATCCATATACGAGAGGGTTACTGCGTTCAGTACCGCGGTTAGACCAACCGAAGGACGAGCCGCTTGTGCCGATTTACGGTATGCCGCCAGATTTGATTAAACCTCCAGTTGGCTGCAGTTTCTGCGCTCGCTGCGATGAAGCGATGCGGGTTTGTGTCGATAATGATCCTGAATTGCTGCCAGTGGATGGCAATGAGGCGCATGCTTCTGCTTGCTGGTTAGCGCATCCTTATGCAAAACAGGGGGTGTCAGTGTGAGTAAATCACTAATTGAAGTGAATAACCTAACCAAGTTTTTCGACCTGGGCGGAGGAAAAACGCTCAAGGCGGTTAATGATATAAGCTTTGCCATTCAAAAGGGTGAAACCGTTGGTGTGGTTGGTGAATCCGGCTGCGGGAAGTCTACTGCCGGCCGCACAATCATGCGGCTTTATGAGCCGACTAGCGGAGGAGTCTCCTTTGAAGGCCAGGACATCTACAAGCTTAAGGGCTCTAAGCTCAAAGCACTGCGCCGCGATATGCAAATGATATTCCAGGATCCCTACGCGTCACTTAACCCGCGTATGACGGTAATGGATATCATCGGAGAAGCACTTGATATTCATAATCTAGCGGCTAGCCGCAAGGAACGTAAGCATAAGGTTGAAAATCTGCTTGATCTGGTTGGTCTTAATCCTGATCATGCTACTCGTTATCCGCATGAGTTCTCCGGCGGTCAGCGGCAGCGGATCGGGATTGCCAGAGCACTAGCGGTCGATCCGAAATTTATTATTGCGGATGAGCCGATTTCGGCGCTCGACGTTTCTATTCAAGCGCAGGTCGTTAATTTACTGCAGGAATTGCAGCGCAAAATGGGTTTGACTTATTTGTTCATCGCGCATGATTTATCAATGGTTAAGCATATCAGCGACCGTGTAGCGGTTATGTATCTGGGCAAAATCGTAGAACTTGCTGAAAGCAGTGAGCTTTACGCAAATCCTGCTCATCCATATACGCGAGCACTGCTGTCGGCTATTCCGATTCCTGATCCGGAGATCGAGGAGTCGCGTGATCGTATCGTGCTTGCCGGCGATTTGCCGAGCCCAATCAAGCCTCCTTCTGGCTGTCAATTTCACACTCGCTGTCCGATTGCTACGAACAAGTGCAAGGTGGATGAGCCTAAGCTGCTGGAAGTGAAGAAGGGTCATTTTGCTTCTTGTCATTATGCATCAGTTTAAATTGAATTAATGGGGATGCCCCTAATTGGACAGTTCTATTTGAGTACAACCCGTGTTCTAGGAAAAAGGACATTTATCGAAAAAATGGTCCTACTTGCTGGATGCTGTGGTTACAGTTGCTCAGCACTTGCTCAGTACTTGCTCAGTACTTGCTTCTTAAGCACCGTTTTTGTGCTTACAGCTATTTTTCTTGCTAATTTCAGAGCTGTAAGCTTGATTTTCGAGCTTACAGCTTGAATATCACTAGGTTTTTGACGGGAAAGGAGACTTTAAGCATGTTTTTGACGCTTAAAGTCTCTTTTTTTAGTTAGTCTGAGCGCTGTAAGCTCGATTCTCGAGCTTACAGCTGTGTTTTCTATTGGGACAACCTTTTTTGCGAACTTGCCCTGAAAAGGGACTAACAGCAGCTTTTTATGTGCTCTATACTACTAAGCTGTTACGTTAGTCTGTTAAGTTTGTCTGTTAAGTTTGTCTGTTAAGTTTGTCTGTTAAGCTTGTCTGTTAAGCTTGTCTGTTTAGTTATTCTGTTTAGTTATTCTGCTAAGTTATCCTGTTAAGTTATGTTAAGTTAAGCTGCTAACGTTAAGAGAGTGATGTTACAATTAGCAGCTATTGTGATTCTCCTATTCTCTCATTTTGTGCCGAATTCTTAAGCAACTGTTAATATTTAGTACGATTGCTTTCTGCAATCGTGGTAATATGTGACTATGACAGTGATTTTAAGGAGGATTTTATGATCCAATATTTACCGGTATTGTTGATTGCTTTTTTTGTTGTCATAGTCGTAACTGCTGCTGTTAATTCGAGAAAATCTAACCGAAGCGCTAACCGTAAGGGCAGTCGTGGTAGGAGCTCCATTGGAAAAACGAGCGCGTTCGCTCCGTGGCCGAAAGCTGAGCCTCCCGCTGCGTTAGGTGTTCCTTACGATCATCCCGCTCGCGCAGCGGCTGAGAGGCTGGAAGCCGCGCTTGGGCTAGACTTTGAGAGTCGAGTAAAAGATCGTGTGTTGAAGGAGTATCCGCGAATCACCGATAAGGAATGGGATTGGACTTGGTTTGAGCTGAAGCGTTATTTTCTGATGTGTGGTATATTACGCGGTGTGCCGATGTATAGTTCTCAAGCGGATGCAGTGTGGCATGAGATGCTCATGTTCACCAGAGAGTATGAGCAGTTCTGCTCCAGCTTCTGCGGTGAAATGATACACCACGCGCCTCACGCGCCAGGCGTTCAACCGGAGCAAGGAGAGCGGGCGTGGTTCGATTGGGCATACGGAGAGTTGTTCACTCAGGCTCCTGCCAGCGGCAGGATATGGGGAGCGTTCTATCGGACTAAGATGCCGCAGCATAGGCTTGCGGCTCTCGCTGATTGGAACGAGGCTGAAATACGCGAGCAATGGTTTAATGCCAAAACAACCGCGCGATATGCAGACTTAAGCAATACGGCAGACTATCTGATTGATCGTGCTCAATCACAGCTGCTTGCTACTAAGGAGAGCGGGGCTTCATATGGCGGCAATATCCGGACAAAACGAAGCTTCGGCTATGAGCCTGCTGTCGGTGCTACCGGTATGCTGTCGGGCTTGCTGATTTATCATTCTCTATCTGATTCAAATGATTTTGTGAAGCAAATGGATCAAGTGCAAACAGAGGAGCAGCGCAAAGCGAATGATAGCGGAGGCTCGACCTATGGATGCAGCGGCTTTATAGGCGACGGAAGAAATGATTCAGGAGGGGATGACGGCCATTCAGGCAGTGATTCTTCAGGCGGAGGAGATAGCGGAGGCTCATCATGCGGTTCCTCATGCGGCGGAGGCGGCTGCAGCAGCTAAGAGTGTTACTATGCCTGTTGTCTCATCACTATGTCTATAAGTAATGTCTCTTGTAATTTTTTGGGTATTATGGCTTGCGCCTTCTTTAAGAGGAGGAGCGAGCCATTTTGTTGCGTAGGTAAAACTCAAGATGCAGAGGGTTGGCTACAATGTTATAATATACGGGATTGTGTTTAAGTCCAATACAACTATACACGGGAGGAATACCGCTCCATGAGCAAATTATTCATTTGCGACCATCCGTTAATCCAGCATAAGCTGACTTATATTCGGAATAAAGAAACGAATACCAAAGATTTTCGGGAATTGGTTGATGAAGTCGCTACACTAATGTCTTACGAACTTACAAGAGAAATACCGCTTGACACAATTAAAGTGCAAACGCCGGTCGCTGAGACTGACTCGAAGGTTGTTTCCGGCAGAATGCTCGGACTCGTTCCGATTTTACGAGCTGGACTTGGTATGGTAGATGGCATATTAAAGCTTATACCTTCCGCGAAGGTAGGTCATATCGGGCTTGCTCGCGACCATGTTACACTCCAGCCTGTCGAATATTATATTAATTTGCCGACAGATGCTCCCAATCGTTTGCTGATTGTCATCGACCCGATGCTGGCAACGGGAGGCTCGGCTATTGCGGCGATTTCATCGCTCAAAAAACATAACTGCGATCAGATTAAACTCATGTGTCTTATCGCTGCTCCAGAAGGCGTGAAGGCCGTACAGGAAGCGCACCCGGATGTAGATATTTATATCGCGGCATTGGACGAACGCTTGGATGAGAGAGGGTATATCGTACCTGGATTGGGCGATGCGGGCGACCGTATGTTTGGAACCAATTAGCATCTTGCTGAGTATATGTATTCTGATTTGGTTTATCTGATAATAGGAGTGGAATGTTTTGTCTAAACTAAAGGTAATGACAATTTTCGGAACGCGTCCTGAAGCGGTTAAAATGGCTCCGCTTGTGCTGGAACTGCAGAAGCGCGAGGATGAAATCGAATCAATCGTCTGCGTGACAGCGCAGCACCGGAAAATGCTGGACCAAGTTCTAGATTTTTTTGAAATCCATCCAAACTTTGATTTGAATGTGATGAAGGATCGTCAAACATTAACAGAGACGACGGTTCGGGTATTAGAAGGATTGGATCCGGTACTGGCGCAAGCAAAGCCCGATATCGTTCTTGTGCATGGCGATACTCAGACGACCTTTCTTGCCAGCTACGCGGCCTTTCTAAAGCAAATTAAGGTTGGTCATGTCGAAGCAGGGCTTCGTACATGGAATAAGCTATCTCCCTATCCGGAAGAAATGAATCGGCAGCTTGCCGGCGTACTGTCGGACGTGCATTTTGCCCCGACAGACTGGTCGGCGAACAACTTGCGCAAAGAGAATAAGTCGGATGCTACCATCTATGTGACAGGAAATACGGCTGCGGACGTATTCCAGTACACGGTTGATGAATCGTTCTCGCATCCTGAGATTGATTGGGCGAAGGGCAAGCGGATGATTTTGATGACAGCGCATCGTCGCGAGTCACTGGGCGAGCCTCATCGCAACATTTTCAAAGCAGTCAAGCGGATTGTAGATGAGCATGAGGATGTCGTGGTAGTATACGCGGTACACCCGAATCCTGCAGTTAGAGAGCCTGCGACTGAGATTCTTGGAAATCATCCGCGCATTCGTTTAATCGAACCGCTCGATGTATTTGAATTTCATAACTTCTACCCGCATGCCTACATGATCATGACGGATTCTGGCGGCTTGCAAGAGGAGGCGCCATCCTTCGGCGTACCTACGCTGGTACTGCGTGATACGACCGAGCGTCCTGAAGGAATTGATGCTGGGACGTTGGAGCTCGTTGGTACAGATGAGGAGCAAATATACAGTCGAGCGCGCGCGTTATTAAACGACTCGCAGCTATATGGCCGAATGAGTCAAGCTGCAAACCCTTATGGTGATGGAAGGGCGTCTGAGCGCATAGTGGACGCAATTTTGCATCATTTTGGCAGACTGAGCGACCGACCGGATTCGTTCACACAACGTTCATAGATTGGCCTGATTAAATCAGATGTACAGAGAATGTACAGCATACAGTAGTACTGTACGGTTTTCGAGGTTCACAAAACCTTATGCATCAAGGGTTTTGGTTGATCTGTTCAGTAAATATTTGTAGTGATATCAATTGACAAAAGTGGCGCCGCTTCGATAAAATAAATGAGGATTGACAGGGGTATGAACCTATGAGTAAAAAGAGCAGAAGGGATGATCCGTTGTTCGCCGCCGGTCTCGTCGGAGCACTCGGAGTACAAGTCGCTGTATGTATCTTTTTAGGCTATTGGATCGGATCTTTCCTTGATGGCCGCTTAGACACCGACAAGGGATGGACGATCGGTGGCATACTGGTCGGTCTGGCTGTCGGTCTACTCTCAGCCATTCTGCTTGTTAAGAAGGTTATGGAGGAAGCCGATGGATAAAATAATGAAGACAGCAGTACGATCGCTTGTTTATGCGATGGCGGTATGCCTTATAGTATGGGCCCTCCTTCCGGACTGGCGTACTGTGTCTCTCGGCTTACTTTTGGGACTGGCTGCAAGTTCCATGAATGCGTTTTTACTGAGACGTCGAGTGGAAATGGTCACCCTAGGGGCAGCAGGAGTTGGACCGCGTAAGAGGGGCTTAGGTCTTGGAAACCGTATCGCGACAGTGTTGCTGGTTGCCATGATCGCCTATCGTTTTCCGGAGGATCTTAATATGCCGGCTGCTTTAGCTGGCTGTATGGTCATGCCGTTTATTCTTTTGGTAGCAGCATATTTTCACAACAAACGACAATCTTAGCGGAAAGGGGTGAAATTTTTACATGCATGAATTTCCCATATGGCAGCTAGGGCCGCTAGATATCGACATTTCAAGTTTTATCGCTATCACGGTTTCTGTCATCATCACGTTTGTTCTCGCCAAGTTGGCAGTCCGTAACCTGTCGGTGGACAACCCGTCTAAGCTTCAGAACTTCTTGGAGTGGGTCGTTGATTTCGTTCACAACTTTATTTCAAGTACCATGCCGGTTAATAGGGTGAAACCTTTCTTGACTCTTGGGTTGACACTTATTATGTTCATTTTCATCTCCAACTTGCTCGGCTTGCCTTTTGGTATCGTGATGGAAGCACATCATCCTTACGAAAACATTGGCATTACGGAAGCAATGTTTGCTGAGAAAGAACATGTCGAGATCGCGTTTTGGAAATCTCCAACTGCAGATCTATCGGTTACTGCCGGGCTCGCGCTTATCGTATTCGTCATTGTCCATTTCCTAGGGCTAAAACTTAATACGAAGCATTACTTGAAGCATTATTTCAAACCGTATCCGATTTTCTTCCCAGTTAACGTAATTGAGACGATCTCGAAACCGCTAACACTTGCACTTCGGTTATTCGCGAATATTTTCGCAGGTGAGGTTCTTATCGCAACAATTTTAATGTTAGGTTGGATTGGTACGCCGTTTCTTATCGCTTGGCAGGGATTCAGTCTTTTCGTTGGCGGTATTCAAGCTTTCTTGTTTACCATCCTTACGATGGTATACATCTCGCAAGCAGCTATTCACGAAGAAGAACATTAAATACCGCTTTATGCCTCGGATTGCATAGTGATCCCGAGGTTGGCTATACAAACAAATAACAGATTATCGAGGAGGATTTTCAAATGGAATTATTAGCAGCAGCATTGGCAGTAGGTTTGGGAGCAGTAGGCGCAGGTGTAGGTAACGGTATGATCGTCAGCAAAACAGTTGAAGGTATCGCTCGTCAACCTGAACTTCAAGGTAAGCTTCAAACAACAATGTTTATCGGTGTAGGTATCGTCGAAGTTGTGCCTATCATCGGCGTAGTTATCGGTTTCTTGGCTTTCTTCCAAGCCTAATAACAGCTATTGGCGGGGAAGGCCTAGCCCTCTTCGCCTTCGTTATGATTACGATAATATTGTGTTAAGAAAGGAGTTGCACCTATGAGCTTTAATTGGGAATCGACAGTATACGCGATGCTTGCGTTCGGTATCTTGTATTGGCTGCTTAGCAAATATGCATTCGGTCCGTTATTCGGCGTTATGGAAAAGCGTAGACAGCTTATCCTTGAACAGATGAACACGGCTGAATCAAGTCGTAAAGTAGCTGAGCAACAAATGGAAGAGCAGAAAGCAGCGCTTCAACAAGCGCGCAAAGAAGCATACGAAATTATTGAGCAAGCAAGAACGACAAGCTCGAAGCAAGCGGACGATATTGTACAAACTGCGAAATCGGAAGCTACTCGTCTTAAAGACGATGCTCTCAAAGATATCGAAAGCGAGAAAAACAAAGCAATTGCAGCTCTACGTACTGAAGTGGGCGGCATTTCTGTGAAAATTGCATCGAAAATTATTGAGAAGCAAGTTGATGAGAAATCTCAAGTGCAGATCGTTGATCAATACCTGAAAGAAGTTGGAAGCAAATGAGCCGCGATACAGTCGTAGCGAAGCGCTACGCAAAAGCATTGTTCGAGCTTGCTGCACAGCAGCAGGTCGTTTCTACGGTAGGGGACCAGCTTAAGCTGATCGTTCAAACGCTTGATCGGGATCAAGAGATTCAACAGTTTCTTTCCTTGCCAAGTATTGCTCCGGAAAAGAAAATCGCCGTGCTTAAAGCAGCTTTCGGCGACCAAATCTCTGCACTAGTGCTTAATACGCTTGAACTGCTCATTTCCCGTAGACGTCAAGATGTAATTGCTGATGTATATGCGGCTTACACGAAGATTTCGGGCGATGCGCTCGGACAAGCCCAAGCAACGGTATACACCGCTAAGTCTCTTTCAGAGGAAGAACTAGCGCAGGTTGCGGCTCAATTCGGACAGGTAACGGGTAAGAAAATTTTGGCTGAACAAATTGTTGAGCCTGCTTTGCTCGGCGGCGTACAAGTACGCATCGGCGACCGTCTATATGACGGAAGCTTGTCAGGCAAGCTGGATCGTTTACAAAAAACGTTTAAAATCTAAAGCACTGTAGATAGGGGTGAACGAATTGAGTATCAGACCTGATGAAATCAGCACGCTGATTAAACAACAGATCGAACAATATAAATCAGAAATTCAAGTCGTAGACGTCGGCACCGTAATCAACGTCGGTGACGGTATCGCCCGCGTTCACGGCTTGGAAAATGCGATGCAAGGCGAGCTGTTGGAATTTTCTAACGGCGTAGTCGGTATGGCATTGAACCTTGAAGAAAGCAACGTCGGTGTCGTTATCCTTGGACCGTTCACTGACATCCGTGAAGGCGATCAAGTTAAACGTACGGGCCGCATCATGGAAGTTCCAGTAGGCGAAGAGCTTCTAGGACGCGTTGTTAACCCGCTAGGTCAACCGCTTGACGGAAAAGGACCAATCAACACAACTCAATTCCGTGCGATTGAATCCCCGGCACCAGGCGTTATCGACCGTAAATCGGTTCATGAACCGATGCAAACAGGTCTTAAAGCAATCGATGCAATGGTTCCGGTTGGCCGCGGTCAACGTGAGCTAGTTATCGGTGACCGTCAGACAGGTAAAACTGCAATTGCTATCGATACAATTATCAACCAAAAAGGCAACGGCGTTAAATGTATTTACGTTGCTGTAGGTCAAAAACAATCGACTGTTGCGAACGTTGTTGAAACACTTCGTCGCCACGGCGCTCTTGAATACACAATTGTCGTAACAGCGGGCGCATCTGAGCCAGCTCCATTGCTATTCTTGGCTCCTTACGCGGGCTGCACAATGGGCGAGTACTTCATGTACAAAGGCGAGCACGTACTTGTTATCTATGATGACTTGTCCAAGCAAGCTGCCGCTTACCGTGAATTGTCCTTGCTGCTTCGCCGTCCACCGGGTCGGGAAGCATATCCAGGTGACGTATTCTATCTTCACTCCCGTTTGCTTGAACGCGCTGCGAAGCTTAGCGATGCAAGAGGCGGCGGTTCTATGACTGCACTGCCTTTCATTGAGACTCAAGCTTCTGACGTATCAGCATACATTCCTACTAACGTAATTTCGATTACGGACGGTCAAATCTTCCTTGAGGCTGATTTGTTCTACTCCGGTCAACGTCCAGCTGTTAACGTTGGTATTTCGGTATCACGTGTTGGTGGATCTGCTCAAATCAAAGCAATGAAAAAGGTTGCCGGTACGCTCCGTCTTGACCTTGCGGCTTACCGCGAGCTTCAAGCGTTCTCGCAGTTCGGTTCCGATCTAGATAAATCAACGCTTGCTCGCCTTAACCGCGGTGCTCGCACGATGGAAATCTTGAAGCAAGGTGTTAACCAGCCGATGCCGGTTGAGAAGCAAGTAATCTCGATCTACTCCGCGGTTAAAGGACACTTGGATGACATTCCAGTATCCGATATTCTTCGCTTCGAGAAAGAGTTCCATGCGTACTTGGATTCGAACAGCCCTGAAATCGGCAAATCGATCCGCGATACGAAGGATCTTGTTGCTGATAACGAGAAAGCTCTCGTTGAAGCTATCAATAAATTCAAGAAAAGCTTTGCCGTATCCGCTTAATCAAGCGTAAACTGCTGTCGCCGCCTTATGGCGGCGCATCGTATGTTTCGTGATATAGAAGTGTCATACTAAGGTAAAACTTTGAAATTATAAGATTTGAACAACGGTCCTACGCCCGTTCATCCTGATCGGGCGTGTACCGCTTACTCCTACCAACACCAGGCTTTGGGCGCGGTTGTGGGCAATGCCTTCGGGGCATGAGCCTTGCAACCCGCTTCAAAGCAACAAAGGCGGGTGAAACCAAATGGCAAAAGGCATGCGCGATATTAAACGCGAAATTAAAAGCAAACAAAATACGAAGCAGATCACTAAAGCGATGGAGATGGTCGCAGCTTCCCGCTTAAGAAGAGCGCAGGAAGCGGCACAATCAGCACGACCATACGCTGAGAAGATGAAGGAAGTTGTAGCAAGCATTGCAGCCGGCACGAAGGATGTGAAGCATCCGATGCTGGAATCGCGTCCGATTAAGAAAACGGGCTATCTCGTTATCACTTCGGATCGTGGTCTTGCAGGCGGCTATAATGCGAATATTCTTCGTAAAGTAACGCAAACCATTCGTGAAAAGCATAAATCAACCGATGATTACGTGCTATTCGTTATCGGACGGAAGGGCCGGGATTATTTCCGCCGCCGTAACATGCCAATCGTCGAAGAAGTGACTGGCTTGCCAGATAACCCGTCATTTGCTGATATTAAGACGGTTGCGTATTCCGCGGTTACGATGTTCGCTGAAGGCGCTTATGATGAGCTTTACTTGTACTTCAATGAATTCGTAAATGCGATTACTCAAGTTCCGACAGAGATTCGCTTGCTTCCACTTGAAGAAGTAGGCGGCAACGCGGCTGTTACGTCGTATGAATACGAGCCATCACCAGAAGGCGTTCTAGAGGTATTGCTGCCTAAATATGCGGAAACGTTAATTTACAGCGCAGTTCTAGACGGTAAAGCTAGTGAGTTCGGCGCTCGTATGACTGCTATGGGTAGCGCAACAAAAAATGCGACGAAGCTAATCAACCAACTGACACTCACTTACAACCGAGCTCGTCAAGCGGCGATTACACAGGAAATTTCCGAGATCGTTGCAGGAGCAAACGCACAATCGTAATTTACTATATACACTGCAATTGTGTTCAGCTTTCAATAAGCTGATCAGCAAGCAGTAACCAGAAGGAACCAGGAGGGAAAACCATGAAAAAAGGACACGTTGTATCCGTCATGGGTCCGGTCGTTGACTTAGAGTTCGAAAGCGGCAACCTGCCGGAAATTTTGAACGCAGTCAAAATCGAGCAAAAGGGCGAAGCAGGCGGCGTTGACATTAACTTAACGCTTGAAGTAGCCGTTCACCTCGGCGACAATAAAGTTCGTGCTGTAGCTATGAGCACAACAGACGGTCTCGTACGCGGTATGGAAGCTGTTGATACTGGCGCAGCCATTACGATTCCGGTTGGAGCTCCAACGCTCGGCCGCGTATTTAACGTACTTGGCCAACCAATCGACGAAGCAGGCGATGTAACATCGAAGGTTAACCTTCCGATTCACCGTCAAGCACCTGCATTTGACGAATTGTCTACACAATCCGAAATTCTTGAAACAGGTATCAAAGTAATCGATCTACTCGCACCATATGCAAAAGGCGGTAAAATTGGTCTTTTCGGCGGCGCGGGTGTAGGTAAAACGGTAACGATTCAAGAATTGATCAACAACATCGCGCAAGAGCACGGCGGTATTTCCGTTTTCGCTGGTGTAGGCGAGCGTACTCGTGAGGGTAATGACTTGTATCACGAGATGAAGGATTCCGGCGTACTTAGCAAAACTGCGATGGTATTCGGACAAATGAACGAGCCTCCAGGCGCGCGTCAACGTGTTGCTTTGACGGGTCTGACAATGGCTGAATATTTCCGTGATGAAGAGGGCAAAGACGTTCTACTATTCGTAGATAACATCTTCCGCTTCACACAAGCAGGTTCTGAGGTTTCGGCCCTTCTTGGCCGTATGCCATCCGCGGTAGGTTACCAGCCAACGCTGGCAACTGAAATGGGTCAATTGCAAGAGCGTATCACATCCACGAAAAAAGGTTCGGTTACATCGATCCAAGCGATCTATGTACCTGCCGATGATTACACGGATCCAGCTCCTGCAACGACATTTGCCCACTTGGATGCAACAACTAACTTGGAGCGTAAAATTTCCGAGATGGGTATTTTCCCAGCCGTTGATCCACTAGCTTCTTCTTCACGTATCCTTAGCCCTGATGTTGTAGGCGAAGAGCATTACAATGTTGCTCAAGGCGTTAAGAAGATTCTTCAAAAATATAAAGAGCTTCAAGATATCATCGCAATTCTTGGTATCGATGAGCTTAGCGAAGAAGATAAATTGACCGTGTCTCGCGCACGTAGAATTCAACTCTTCCTATCTCAACCGTTCCACGTTGCTGAACCGTTCACAGGTACTAAAGGTAAATATGTTCCTGTTAAAGAATCCGTTCGCAGCTTCAAAGAAATTCTCGAAGGCAAGCATGACGACCTTCCGGAAGAAGCTTTCCGTTACGTTGGTGTGATTGAAGAAGCCGTCGAGAAAGCCAAAACGCTGAAATAGTAGCGAAGGGCGGGAGGAATTCACATGAGTACCTTTTTGGTAGAAATAGTGACCCCAGAGCGCAAAGTATACGCTGAAACTGCGAATATGGTTAGTGTAACAGGTGTTGAAGGTGAACTCGGCATATTGCCTAATCACATTCCGTTTGTAACTCCACTTCGTATTGCTCCAGTAATGATTAAACGCGATGGTAAAATAGATGTTATTGCCGTTAACGGAGGCTTCATCGAAGTACGCAAGGATAAGGTTGTAATTCTTGCCGAGAGCGCTGAAATTTCAACTGACATTAACATCGAACGTGCGGAAGCCGCTAAACAGCGCGCTACCCAGCGTCTAGCAGCTAAGCGGGATGAGGTTGATTACCGCCGCGCAGAGCTTGCTCTGCAACGCGCAATGAACCGTCTGAATGTAAGGCACAAATAATAGAGTATGCAAGCACCGTCAAAGCCGAATCGGATTTGACGGTGCTTTTTTATGTTTTGATCTATTTGATAAAAGAGAGGTTAGTATTAGCTTGATCGTCTTGCCTAACGGAAGAGTCGCCTCCTTAACTCCATCATAGACGTGTGTGGAAGCATTTGTTATAATTATGAGGAAAAAATGACCAAGCGGCAATGATCCGAACCAAACGAATTGACGGAGGCGATTGTGTGGAAAACTACGCCAATAACTATGTCGTCGTGGCTATTTTTATTATGCTCGGTATACTGCTGCCAGTTGTTGCATTGACTGTCGGCCGCCTCTTAAGACCTAACAAGCCGAGTGAGTCGAAGCAAACGACATATGAAAGCGGTAACGAACCGATTGGTGAAGGACAGGTCCGATTCAATATTCGTTATTACTTGTTTGCTCTAATGTTTGTCATCTTTGATGTCGAAACCGTATTCTTATATCCATGGGCCGTCGCATATAATAAGCTCGGCCTTTTTGTGTTAGTGGAAATGATTATTTTTGCGGGAATGCTGCTCATTGGACTTCTATATGCATGGAAGAAGAAGGTGCTGAAATGGAATTCAGTTTAGAATCGATTTCATTGGAAGAGCGTAAAGAGCTGGAACGTAATGTATTCATGGGTACTCTGGAGCAATTAAAGGCGTGGGCTAGAAGCAACTCGCTATGGCCGATGACCTTCGGACTCGCCTGCTGTGCAATTGAGATGATGGGAACGGGAGCATCGCATTACGATCTTGACCGGTTTGGCGTCATGTTTCGAACTTCGCCGCGGCAATCTGACGTTATGATTGTAGCGGGCACTGTGACTAAGAAAATGGGTCCGCTGCTGCGCCGTCTGTACGACCAAATGCCGGAGCCAAAATGGGTGATTGCGATGGGCTCCTGCGCGACGGCAGGCGGTCCATATGTTAAATCCTACGCCGTTATTAAGGGCGTTGATCAAATCGTGCCAGTAGATGTATACATACCTGGCTGTCCTCCGAATCCCGCCGCGCTTATATACGGAATTAATAAGCTGCAGGAGAAAATTCGTTATGAGGCGAAGACCGGGAAGCGGGTGACAGGCCGTTGAGTGAAGAGCATAAGGATCAAGGGAAAGCGCTTACGGGCTTTGAGAATGCTGAGATGAAGTCTGCCGAAGTGAAACCCGCGGAGTTGGGCGACGTGCCTCCGGTAGACGCGGAGCGCGAGGCGAAGCTGAAGGCAGCGGCAGAAGCGAGAGCTGCCCGTGCGGCAGCGAAGGAGAAAGCGGCGGCGGACGCAGCAGCAGCTGAAGTCGTGCAGGAAGAGCCGAAGCCGCCATCTCCGAAGCAAGCGGAGCTGGATGAGATCGTTGCTTTGTTGAAGAGGCATGTCGATGAGAATGCGGTTGAGGACGCTTATTTGAATGAGCTGAACAGCCATATGCCGATGCTTGTCATAAACAACGCGCATTGGCGCAGCGCAGCCGCATTGTTGAAGGAGCATGAAGAGCTGCGGTTCACTTATTTGCGTAATGTTTCCGGGATTGATTATGAGTCACATATGGAGGTTGTCTATCATATGGTGGCACTCGATTCGAAGCGAGAGGTCGCCGTTAAGATAAAGACAGAGCGGGATGCCGCGACGGTGTATTCCGCGACTCCGGTCTGGGAGACAGCGAATTGGAATGAGCGTGAAATCTACGACTTGCTGGGTATCGATTTTCCGGGACATCCTGACCTGCGCCGAATTATGATGCCGGACGACTGGGTAGGTCATCCGCTACGTAAAGACTATGAACCGTTAGACTCGGAGGTGTGAGCAGCCCTTGATTCGCACAGAAGAATTACTGTTAAACGTTGGTCCTCAGCATCCCAGCACACACGGTGTATTTCGTATTATCGTTAAGCTCGACGGAGAAGTCATTACCGAGGCAACACCTGTCATGGGTTATTTGCATCGGGGAACCGAGAAAATAGCGGAAAACTTAAATTTCACGCAAATTATTCCTTATACTGATCGGATGGACTATGTATCGGCAATGACGAACAATTATGTGCTTGTTCATGCCGTAGAAACGATGATGGGTCTTGAAGTGCCGCAACGCGCGGAGTTTTTACGATTAATCGTTATGGAGCTGCAGCGCATCGCGAGTCATTTGGTTTGGTGGGGAACTTACCTGCTTGATATCGGAGCGATGAGTCCTTTTTTATATGCCTTTCGAGATAGAGAAATAATAATCGATCTGTTTAATGAGCTGAGCGGGGCAAGGCTGACTTACAATTATATGCGTGTCGGCGGCGTGAAGTGGGATGCTCCTCCCGGCTGGATGGATAAAGTGCGAGACTTTATACCCTATATGGAGAAGAAGCTGCTCGAATACGATAAGCTAGTCAGCGGCAACGAAATTTTCCTAGCGCGAATTAAAAGCGTTGGACAATACGATGCGGAAACCGCAATTAACTACGGATTATCCGGAGCTAATCTAAGATGTACGGGTGTGGACTGGGATTTGCGCAAAGCGGAGCCTTACAGCTTATATAGCCAGTTTGAGTTCGATGTTCCACTAGGGAAAAATGGCGATTGCCACGATCGCTATCGGATCCGTTTGGAGGAGATTCGTCAGAGCCTGCGTATTTTAAAGCAAGCGCTTCAGCAGTTTCCGGAGGGCGGAGAAACGATGGGCAAGGTGCCGCGCGCTATTCGGCCGCCTGCCGGCGAGGTATACGTGCGTATTGAATCGCCACGCGGCGAGATCGGCTGTCACATCGTTTCCAAAGGTAAGGCAGAACCATACAGGCTTAAGTTTCGCAGGCCCTCCTTCGTTAATTTGCAAATATTGCCGAAGCTGCTCGTAGGTGAATCTATGACCAATCTCATTACGATTTTAGGCGGCATCGATATTGTTGTCGGGGAGGTCGATTGCTAATGGGAGCTTGGCTGAATGAGCCGCTTACATGGGGCAATGCGTTCATATTATTTCTGTGGGCCGTTGTTTTTTTGTTTATAGTGCTTGGCTTCGTGACCTACGCAATTTATTTTGAGAGAAAAGTAATTGGTTGGATGCAGCTTCGTATCGGACCTAATCGAGTTGGGCCGCTCGGTCTTTTGCAGACGGTAGCTGATATTTTTAAACTATTAATCAAGGAAGACACCATACCTCGTAAAGCTGATCGACTTCTGTTCGTACTTGCTCCAGCACTTGCATACATTCCGGCTTTTTCTGTATTGGCCGTGCTGCCATATACACAGAACCTCTACTTCGCGGACTTAAACGTCGGTTTGCTCTATTATGTGGCGTTGTCCGGAATTTCTACGCTGGCTATCGTACTAAGCGGCTGGGCTTCTAACAATAAGTATGCTTTAATTGGCGGAATGCGTTCAGCCGCGCAGATGATAAGCTATGAAGTGCCGCTCGTCATATCTGTCGTAGGCGTTATCTTGCTTAGCGGAAGCTTGAATTTGCGTGATATTGTGGCGGCGCAGGATGGCGGTTGGTTTTGGGATTGGAACTTCCTGCCCCAAATTATCGGCTTCATTATCTTTATTATTGCGGCTGTCTCGGAGCTCAACCGGACGCCATTCGACCTTCCTGAAGCAGAGTCGGAGCTTGTGGCGGGATACCATGTGGAATACAGCGGCTTTCGATTCGCGTTTTTCATGCTGTCTGAATATGTGTACGTGTACGCAATTGCTGCGCTGACAACCGTATTGTTCCTGGGCGGCTGGCACGCGCCGGCGCCTTTTCTTGATTTTGTGCCGGGCATCATCTGGTTTCTGCTCAAGTTCGCGTTTATCGTGTTCTTCTTATTTTGGATTCGGGCTACATTGCCGCGAATCCGCGTTGACCAACTGATGGGACTCGGCTGGAAGGTGCTGCTGCCGCTTTCATTGCTTAACGTATTTCTGACGGCGGGCTATATTGAGCTGTTTATCAAAAGATAGAGGGGGAGAAGGAAATGAAAGGATTGCTGCAAGGGCTGGGTGTTACGCTCAAATCGATGACGGCTCCAAAGGTGACGACCTCCTATCCCGACGTACCGTTCGTCATGCCGGATCGTTTTCGCGGTATTCAACATTTTATACCGGACTTATGTATCGTTTGCAATCAATGCGCGCGTATTTGTCCGACAGATTGCATTACATTGACAGGCAAACCTAATCCGGATCCTGATAAAAAAGTAAAGGTTATCGATACCTTCGATATTAACTTTGAAATATGTATTTTATGCGATCTGTGTACGGAGGTTTGTCCAACGGAAGCGATCGTAATGACCAATCATTTTGAGCTGGCTTCATTCAGCCGTGATGATTTGTTTAAGGATGCCGAGTGGCTGACAGACAACAACACGCTCGTTCGCGAAGATAATAACAATATCGGAGCGCCGGGCAAAGGAGGCGCCAAATAATTGTTCAATATCGATTTTACGGGCGAGTTAGTTGCGTTCTTCGTATTCTCGGCGATTATAATAGGCGGCGCGGTACTTATGATAAGCCTAGAGAAGGTTGTCCACATGGTAATTTCGATGGCAGCTGTTTTTCTTGGGCTCGCGGGGATGTTCATACTGCTTGAAGCGGAATTCGTTGCTTTCGTACAGGTGCTAATCTACGCAGGGGCTGTTTCCATTCTAATGATCTTCGGTATTATGATGACACAGCACCAGCAGGGTGAGCAAGAAAAAGCTAAGCCGCTGCACGAGACGCTTGCTGCAGTTGGTGCGGTATGTTTGTTCGGCGTTCTATTTTATGCCATCCGCACGACCAGCTTTCCCGAGCCTTTGCCCTTTCAGCCGGGCGAGGATAATACGATGGCGATCGGTGAACTGCTGTACACCGAATATGTTATTCCGTTCGAGCTGCTGTCTATACTGCTGACGGTCGCTTTTATCGGTGCGATCGTGCTTGCGAAGAAGGAGGCGGATTAAAGAGATGCTTCCATCTTATTTAACAATGGCTGCAATTTTATTTTGTATCGGACTTTATGGCGCGCTAGTAAAGCGCAACGCGATTATCGTCCTGCTGTCGATTGAGCTCATGCTGGGCGCGGTCAATTTGAATTTGATCGCTTTCTCAAAATACGGCGTTGTCTCCTCGTTGACCGGACAAATTTTTTCCTTGTTTACGATAACCGTTGCAGCAGCTGAGGCGGCAGTCGGAGTGGCCATTTTGATTGCGCTGTTCCGTTTGCGCGGAACGGTTAAAGTTGACGAATTTGATGAAATGAGGAGGTAACGCAGCAAATGGAAATTTACTCTCAAGCGGCTTGGCTTATCCCGCTGTTCCCGCTGGCAGCGTTCCTCGTATTGCTTGCGCTTGGTCGCAGCTATCGCAGAGCCGGGGTAATAATAGGCTCCCTTGGCTCATTAGCCGCTCTTGTGTATTCTTTGCTCATATTCATTGACCGACTTGGCGTTAATTCCGTCGACTATAATTACGCCTTTGACTGGATTAAAATAGGTGATTACACACTGCGTATTGGGTTTGAGATTACTCCGCTTACATCGCTAATGCTGGTGATCGTAACTTGTGTCAGCTTTCTTGTTAATGTTTATTCCGCCGGATACATGAAGAAGGACGA
Source organism: Paenibacillus sp. J31R122 (assembly GCF_056269185.1). NCBI lineage: Bacteria > Bacillati > Bacillota > Bacilli > Caryophanales > Paenibacillaceae > Paenibacillus > Paenibacillus sp. J31R122. The sequence goes on along the minus strand of NZ_JBWDNM010000016.1, from coordinate 134,695 downwards.
ACGAATTACAGTCTTCTATGGATACGTGGCTCTATTCACATTTTCTATGCTGGGACTCGTGCTTTCTGATAATTTATTATCTCTCTATATTTTTTGGGAGTTAGTCGGTGTGTGCTCGTTTCTGTTAATCGGGTTTTGGTATACGCTGCCGAAGGCACGAGCTGCCGCCAAAAAAGCGTTTATCGTTACGCGAATCGGCGATGCCGGATTATTGATCGGTATTATGCTGCTGTTCTGGTATATGCCCGATCACGCGCTTGATTTTACAACGATTCAAAGTGTGTTTGATGGGCAGTCTGGAGCGATCACGACCGGTATTACAACTTTGATCGCCTTGCTTATTTTCCTTGGTGCTATCGGCAAGTCCGGACAATTTCCACTACATGTCTGGCTGCCTGATGCGATGGAGGGTCCTACACCGATCAGTGCGCTTATTCACGCGGCTACGATGGTAGCGGCAGGAGTGTTTCTCATTGCTCGGACGTATGATATTTTTCAAGACTCGGCTGCCGCTATGGAAACAGTCGCATATGTGGGCGGGTTTACAGCCATATTTGGAGCCACTATTGCATTAGCTCAAAATGATTTAAAACGTATTTTGGCGTATTCAACGATCAGCCAGCTAGGTTATATGATGATGGCGCTTGGGCTTGGTTCGTTGACGGGCGGTATTTTTCACCTGTTCACCCATGCGTTTTTTAAAGCGCTGCTCTTTCTAGGCGCAGGCAGCATCATTCATGCGGTACATACACAAAACATCAATGAAATGGGCGGATTAGGTTCGAAGATGCGCGTAACCGCCTGGACCTTTGCTATAGGCGCATTGGCGTTATCCGGTATTCCTCCGTTTTCGGGCTTCTGGTCGAAGGATGTTATTCTTACGGCTGCGCTGGAGATGAATCCGTTATTGTTCGTTGTTGGGATCGCAGCAGCATTCTGTACGGCGCTGTATATGTCGCGACTATTTATTCTTGTGTTTATGGGCAAGCCTCAGGCCGCAACGAGAACGGCGAAGGAGTCTTCCGCTGTAATGACTATTCCGCTTATCGTGCTTGCGGTATTAGCTGCTGTTGCCGGATTTATAGAGACGCCCTGGAACGGCTGGTTCGGATCATGGCTGACCGGAGAGCAACAAGCCGCGCATAGCAGCGGAGTTGTCATTATCGCCTCGATAGCGGTCGGGTTGCTCGGTATATATGTTGGTTGGCTTGTATATGGGAAGGAAATCGTTACTAGTAACAGTGAGGCTGGAAGATCGCGTTGGCTGGTTAGCCTGCTGGAGCGCGGCTATTACGTGGACGAAATATACACTGTCGTAGTCATTAGACCATTAAAGTCTCTTGGGTCGGTACTCCTTGTAATGGAAGAGTATGTTATCGGAGGTATCGTTCGTTTTACCGGTACAGCAGCGAGCTCGGCGGGGAAGCTAACCGCCCGACTACAGAATGGCCAGGTTCAAACGTATAGTGTTGCTGCAGTTATTGGTTTAGTAGTTATCGTGCTAGCGATTGCCTTGAGGAGGTTCTTGTCATGAGCATCCTGAGTGACATTCCGATTTTATCTTTTATTTTATTATCGCCATTGCTTGGGCTGATCGTTGTGCTGCTTCTTCCAAAGCATCGGAGCAACTGGATGAAAACAACGGTTATTATAACAACACTTATCCCGCTCGCTTTATCATTATGGCTGTTTGTAGACTATGACAAACATCAAAATGGATCGGTTTACGATGAGACGTTGAGCTGGGCACAGATCCCGTTGAACAAAGATTTTATGAATGATGTATCTTCCTTTATATTTTCATTGCAATACTCCCTTGGTATAGATGGTCTGTCGCTTCCACTGTTGCTGTTGACGGTGCTGGTCACCGCGATGGCTGCACTGGCCGCCGTACATGTGAAGAAACGATGGAAATCTTTTTTTACATGGTTTCTATTGCTGGAGATTGGCATGCTTGGCGTGTTTCTCGCTCGTGACTTGTTTTTATTTTTTGTTTTCTTCGAAATCACGTTGATTGCGATGTATTTCCTAATTGGTATTTGGGGTTACTTTGACCGTGAGCGAGCTGCTAATCAGTTTTTAATCTACAACGGAATCGGATCAGCCATTATGCTCATCGCTTTTGTGATGCTTGTAAATACGGCAGGCTTCCGTATTGAGCAAGCTTCGGATCAAGTGCAGTTTATTTATAGCGGCAGCTATACGGATATTGCGAGGAATATGCTTGATCCGAATGCTTGGGTGAACTTGGTTCCAGAGCAGCTTGGCATGATCAACCCTTTTCATATGACGGATACGATGCAGTGGGTTTTATTCATTATGCTGCTCGTTGCCTTTGGCATTAAGCTGCCTATCTTTCCGTTCCATACGTGGATGCTCAAGGTTCATACGGAGGCGCCGCCCTCCATTGTCATGATTCATTCAGGCGTGCTGCTCAAAATGGGCGCTTACGGCTTGCTGCGGTTTGGTGTGCTGTTATTTCCAGAGCAGGCGAAGGACTTTGCGGTTATGCTCGCCACGCTTGGGGTCATTAATATTTTGTATGGAGCATTGCTTGCCTTCAGGCAGCAGGAGTTCAAGCTTGTGCTAGCTTATTCATCCATTAGTCATATGGGAATTGTGCTGGTCGGGTTAGCTGCTTTAAATGAGATTGGGTTGCAGGGCGCGGTTTTCCAGCTGGTATCACATGGTCTAATATCTGCTTTGTTATTTTTGGTGGTTAGCAGTATATATGAGCGGACTGGGACGACGGAGCTGTCTGAGTTAGGCGGTTTGGCGCGGTCCATGCCGTTTATGAGCGGGATTTTGCTTACCGCAGGCTTGGCTTCGCTTGGTTTGCCGGGCTTGTCAGGCTTTGTAGGCGAATTTCTATCACTGCTCGGTCTTTTTGAATCGATGAGATGGCTGACAGCGTTGGCTGTTCTTGGTGTTATTTTGACGGCGGTCTACGTGCTGAGAAGTGTGCTGAAAATAACATTTGGTCCGCAGCCTGAGAAGTTTACCGCGCTTAAGGACGCGCGGCTTATTGAAGCGGTGCCGATGATTGTGCTGCTTGCGTTTATCGTACTGCTGGGCTGTTATCCATCCATACTGACGGATACGGTGCAACATAGTATCGGCGCTCTGTTCGATCAATTACTTGCAACAAGGGCGGGGGGTTAGACCATGCATGAAGGAGTATCATTTTTGCCAATGACATGGACAGATATACTGTATCTGGCCCCTGAGTTTTCACTTGCTGTAGTGTTTTTGCTGCTCGTCGTGCTTGATCTACTGCTGCCAAATCGAATGAACAGAATGTTTATTGGTTGGTCAGCTTTAGCGGGTCTGATAATCGCGCTGGGGCTGGTCATTTGGCGGATGCTGGATATGAATGAAGCGGGCGCGGCGGCTGAAGTAATTCAGCTGCTTGGAAACAGTTATCGGATCGATGATTTTGGCAGCTTGCTGAAAATTGTATTTTTGACAGGGACGGCGCTTGTCGTAATGATGGGGTTAGGTTCAGCAAGGGATGACAAGGCCATCACGGATCGAGCAGAATATTTCTATCTACTTCTGCCGGCGGTCATTGGCGCGATGATCATGTGTTCCTCAGGTAATTTGATTACGTTGTATATCGGTCTGGAGCTGCTAAGCATCACTAGCTATGTGCTCGTCGGAATGCGGCGCAAGTCATCACAGTCAGCGGAGGCTGCATTTAAATATTTGGTGACTGGGGGTATCTCATCAGCGCTTGTGCTGTTCGGAATGTCCTATATATACGGTGTAACTGGAGGAGTCGATCTTGCCGAAATTGCCCTTGCTTTACCAGGGGCGTTGATAGATTTTAAAGCACTCGTATATGTTGGCTTCTTCTTTATGCTGGCGGGCTTCGGTATCAAAATCGCAGCAGCGCCATTTCACGCATGGGCACCAGACGTTTATCAAGGCGCTCCATCGCCGGTATCGGCATTTTTGGCGGTTATCTCTAAAGGAGCTGCGCTAGCTGTATTATTTAGATTGATGTACAGCACGGTGCTGCGTGCCGTTTCGATGGAGGATACAACTGTATCAGAGGATCTGTTTTTTATGCTGCTTGTGCTGGCAGCCGCCGCGATGCTGGTTGGTACAACAGCTGCATTGGTACAAAAAAATATGAAGCGGCTGCTCGCCTTATCAGGTGTGGCGAACGCGGGTTACTTGCTGGTGCCGATTGGCATTTCGATTACGGCTGTTCACAGCAACAATTTTTCGGAATTCGTTTATTATTTGATCGCATACTTATTTATGACAATTGGGGCGTTTGCCGTCCTTACAGTCGTTAGCCGAGCTACGGGTCATGATGAGTTGAAAGGATTCGCGGGTATGTATTACCGTGCACCTTGGACAGCAGCGGCTATGGTCGTTTTCATTCTATCGTTGGCGGGCTTGCCGGTATCGGGCGGATTTTTCGGAAAGCTGTTCATCCTGCTCGGCGCAGCCAGCGCGAAGGCTTATTGGCTTGTCGCAATCATCGTGCTTAGCAGTGTCATTTCCTATTATTTTTACTTCGGCATCGTACGCCAAATGTTCATGAGGAGCGACGGCGTCGAAGGTGATATTCGTGTTACTGGTCCAACCGGCGCAGTCATTTGGATTTGCGCTGCAGCTACCATCGCCTTAGGATTATATCCAGAACCTGTAATACAATGGATCAACACTGTAATTTCATTCCAAGTGGATTTGATGCTGTTGACCTAGCGTGAACGGGGCAGAGTGATAATAGATTAACTTCTGTGAAAATATGTTTTATACGTGTGAGAGAATAGTGAATAGAAGCTCATTCGCCATTATTTTAAGGTTCATGGCGTTTGCGTTTCAATTCACTATTTTTTGTTTAAGGAATCAAATAAGCTAGACATATTGTAGGACTTTCGAACCTTTGTCTATCATTAACAAGGGAAAGAAGGGAGACGAAGAGAACTAGTAATATCAGTTAAAGTACACTAGTAATGACAGCTTGAGAGTACTGTTAGAGAATACTGTAATAACAGTTAGAGGGTATTGAGAAAGTAGACCGAGAACTATGAAAGAGCGTTTCTACCAGTATCTGTATTAATATTTATACATGTATTTATAACTACAAAAGCTAGTTATTCATGCACAGATTTTGGTATGTAATCATAGATAGAAGAGATAGATTTAGTGGGAAAGATAATTTTGAAGAGAAGAGAAGAGAAGAGAAGAGAAGAGAAGAGAAGAGAAGAGAAGAGAAGAGAAGAGAAGAGAAGAGAAGAGAATAAAATAAAAAGGATTAGTTGAATGACCAATACGATAAAAAAAGGCAGAATATGATGATAAACCAAAAGCAATTTCTTTTTGAAAGAAATTTAGGGCGAAAGCAGGAAAGTGCTGCATCACGTACATTGGATGAACGCTGCTGCATGTCTGAGCAGCAGCTGCAAAATAAGCCCAAGCCGGCAACATCGGCTTGGATCAAAAGCTTACCGCGCTTGGCTATGCCAACAAGCGCGCCAGTAACAGCGCCTACGGCGCGCAAGCTCCTTCGTCGCGCGCTGCTGGCGCTAATGATCGCGAGCGTCGCCCTCGGGGGCATAGCCCCCGCAGGGCTCGCTCGCACAGCGGCGCCGGTGGCGCTGGCGGCCTCCGCTGAAGCGGCCGCAGGCGCCTTAGGCGCCGCTGAAGAGCAGCCGCAAAGCTGGCTGCTCAAATGGCGTGATCCCGCGGATGCGCATGAGCTGCGCGAGACTGTAGTGCTCCGCCGCCAGAATGAGGCGGCGGTAGAGCTTGTGCGTCCCGCGGAAGAAGACGCGGACGTACAAGCTTGGCTGCACCGGCTGCGAAGCTTGCCGGGCGTTGAATATGTGCACCCGAATTACGGGGTGCACATATTAGCAATGCACCCCAATATGCCACCAACCATGCCACCAACCATGCCACCAACCATGCCACCAACCATGCCACCAACCATGTCACCAATGCCACCAACCATGCCACCGACCCTGTCATCGCCCGTGTCATCAACGGAGCCAGCAACCACTCCCAAAGGTGTAACGCTTGTAGAGCGAGGTGACACAGGGAGCAGTACTGCATCGCAGACTCCCTCGATGTTAGACTCGGCCGACATTGAGCAGTCAACTCCTCTGGAGCCAGCCGACGTACCAGATGCTCCGGATGTGCCCCTTAATAAGCCTGCTGCTCCTCTTACGCAGCGTACTTCCCATGAGGGACTGGATACAACTATTACAAAGTCTGGGCAGCACGATCAGCTTGCAATGACGTCCACAGCTAATGACCCACATCTGTCTAAGCAGTCTTACTTGAAACAAATCGGTGCGCTAAAAGCATGGGAAACCGTCCGTGAGCAAACGGCTTTAACCATTGCGATCATCGACACAGGCATTGATCTTGATCATCCTGATCTCAAAGCCAATCTAGTACCCGGTGCGAATTTGGTTGATCCGAATGAACCTCCAGACGATGACAATGGCCATGGTACTAGCGTTGCGGGCGTTATTGCGGCAGCAGGCAATAATGGAATAGGCATCTCCGGCATCCTTTGGAAAGCCAAAATCATGCCAGTCAAAGCACTCGATAGTCAAGGAGACGGGACAGAGCAGGAACTTGGCGAAGCGATTTTGTATGCGGTTCGCGGAGGCGCAAGCATCATTGTGCTGTCTGTCGGTTTGTATCGCTACTCCCCCTATATGCTCGATATTGTCCAGTATGCAGAAAGCAAAGGAGTGCTGCTTGTTGCAGCAGCGGGTAATGAGGGAATGCTGCAAGGGACGAAAGCAGCAGTGAAGTATCCAGCCGCATACCCAACCGTACTTGCAGTTGGCGGGGTAAAGTCTAATAATACGGTGGACCCTCGTTCCAATCCGGGTACAGAGCTCGACCTTGTCGCGCCTTGGAATGTATACACAACGGCTATCGGCGGATCGTATCATAAAGAAGAAGGAACATCTATGGCGGCACCCCAAGTTGCTGCGGCAGCAGCTTTAGTCTGGGCTCGCAATAAAAATATGAATCCGAATCAAATCCGTGAGCTTTTGCGTCAAACTGCGAAGGATATTGGTGCGTCCGGCATCGATAGCACTTCGGGATACGGTGTTATACAGCTCGATCAGGCCGTTCGAGCAGTATTAATGGCGGATGGATTTGAACCTAATAATAAAAGCGCCGAAGCCAAACGGTTTCAACTGAACACGCATATATCTGCTGTTCTGCAGGGGACATCCGATCAAGATTGGTATAAAATAGATACACCTTATGATGGTACACTCACGATTAACTATGAAGGGATAGCGGAAGATGGTAAAGCAGTACCTCCAACGAGGATGTCCCAATATACGAACGGAAAGCTTATAAGTAAAATAGATACGAAGCTTAGCAGCAGGTCCATTGATTTTAATGTCACCAAAGGACAGCACCTTATTCAACTGGATATGATCAACAAGAGTGTTGAAGCAAACTTGCCCTATAAGCTCACATCAAAATTTACAATAAAGCAAGACGATTTCGAAAATAACGATAAAACATACGAAGCTTTTACGCTGCAGCCGCGTACCCAAACGATTGTTGGAAATTTTCATCAGACAGCTGATCACGATTGGTTTACTGTGACATTCACACAAAATGGGAAGCTGAATTTAGAGCTAAGCACAGATACTGCGAGAATTGATCCGGGTCTTGCCTTTCAAAAGGCGGGACAACAACTCCAGCTCTATGACGAAGAGGGCGAAGGAGAAACAGAGCAGTCGCCAGTCATATCTGTGACATCTGGTAAATATTATATTCGTGTTCACAATTCAATATCGTCTGAAGCCAGCCCAGCAATTGGAACGTATAAGTTAAAGGTGGAGTATACACCCAAATATGATGATCCGAACGAGCCGAACGATAAGTCGTTCTCGGCGTTTATGGCAGCAGCAGGTACTGAATATATGGGTGTCATAGCGGACGATTCAGACATAGATTGGTTTCAGTATCGTAATTCGAACGCGAGCATCGTAAGTATGTCAGTAAGCGCTGTGCCCAAAGACATCAATTTCAAACTTGAGATGTATGATAAACGAATGCAATTATACGCGAAAGCTAATTCGGGAACGACAGGCAAGCTTCAGACGAATGAGAAACTTTTGGAGCCTGGCTTGTATTATATTAAGCTGACAGCAGATGCGCCTTTTGACAAACAATATTATCGATTTAAAATACACTCAGAGGAGATTGTAGCTGGTTTTCGAGATATTAAAAATCATTGGGCTGAAAGCGAAATTGTTGACTTAACCAATCGCGGAATCGTAAATGGCACAGGAGGCGGCCGGTTTCAGCCTGCTAGGGCCATAACTCGAGCAGAAGCGGTAGCCATGGTTGTAAAAGCGTATAAGCCGATTCAACTAAATATATCCCAGAACAAACCATTCAAAGATGTGCCTGTAAAGCATTGGGCATATGATGCGGTCATGAAGGCCACACAGCAAGGGTGGATTAAAGGATTCCCAGATGGTACATTTAAACCTGATCAATCGATTACACGTGAAGAAATGGCGGTCATTATCGGCTATGCCGACGGCGTGCAGCCTCGTATGCCATTGAATGATCCATTTAGTGATGTATCCAAAACGGAATGGTCCGCACCAATGCTTTACGCGTTGAAATTAAACAAAAAAATTAAAGGCGTAGAAAACAACAGCTACAAACCAAAATCGAATGCAAGCCGCGCCGATTTTACGGTACTGCTGCATAGAGTCTTTGTTCAATAATTTGTTTGAATGATGTAGCTGTTAATAACGTTTATTCGTGTAAAATAGAGGTGGATTCATGGACATAGATAACGAGTTGTACAATAATGTTCAAACAACTACAGCTGTAACCGGTTTGTTTTCAATAGTAGTTGTGATACTTAGCATTATATTAGTCTGGACGTTGCTTCAAGAAGTGAAATGGGAAACTTTTTTTCGCTTTCCGCGAAGCCCAAAAGCTCGTATGCTTCAGGTCGTTATTGCGGTCATTTTAGGCAATATGATTGCGAAGTTCATACTGGAATATTGGGGATACACGGTCATGCTAAAAAGCTTTGTCGAATAACAAAAGCGAAACATGTCAACAATGGGTAATACGTGACGGTACTAAAATGAACTTTCCATACGAATAGGTATATATCTAGACATTGATTCGTCGTGGGAAAGCTCTTCGGACCTCACAAAGAGGGATTTATTGACGAAAAAAGGAAATAAATGAATAATATTAAGATGGCAGGATAAGGATGAAATTTAACGCTTGTCGATTCATGTAAATAAATGATAAGATGAAGTTTGGGCGTATAGTCTGAATCCAGTTTATTCATGATTAGGTAAAAGAAAATGCAGTGCGCGGAGGGACCATAAGATGACCAAAATTATCGTCCGCGGAGGCCAGCGTTTGAAGGGGACGGTCCGTGTTAGCGGAGCGAAAAATGCAGTACTACCCATTTTAGCGGCCTCATTGTTAGCGACTGAAGGAGACAGCGTCATCTGTGACGTACCCCTCCTCGATGACGTTATGACGATTCAAAAAGTGTTAGCCTCTTTAGGCGCACAATTAACTTATAACAATGAGACGATGCGAATTTCCGCATCAAATATTACATCATTCGAAGCTCCGTATGAGCTAATTCGTAAGATGAGAGCATCCTTTCTAGTGATGGGACCGCTTTTGGCACGCATAGGTAAGGTTAGAATTTCTTTGCCTGGGGGATGTGCTATTGGTACTCGTCCGATTGACCAGCATTTGAAGGGCTTTGAAGCCATGGGTGCAGAAATTACACTTGGTCAAGGGTTCATTGAAGCCAGCGCGAAAGAAGGACTCAAAGGGGCTAAAATTTACCTCGATGTAGCAAGTGTTGGCGCAACGGAAAATATTATGATGGCAGCTGCTCTGGCTGATGGTACGACTACGATTGAAAATGCAGCCAAAGAACCGGAAATTGTCGATTTGGCTAATTATATCAATGCTATGGGCGGTAAGGTTCGAGGGGCAGGTACTGGCGTGATCCGTATTGAAGGTGTTGAACGGATGTTCGGCGCGGCTCATAATGTCATCCCTGACCGAGTCGAAGCGGGCACCTACATGATTGCAGCTGCAATTACAGGCGGAGATGTGTTCGTCGAGGGCGCAATTGCTGATCACCTGACACCAGTCATTTCAAAGCTGCAGGAGATGGGCGTAGAAATTATGGCGAGTGATAACGGTATCCGTGTTCGTTCCAATGGTGCTTTGAAATCAGTTGATGTCAAAACATTGCCGCATCCGGGCTTCCCAACAGATATGCAATCACAAATGATGGCCCTCTTGCTCGTGTCTGAGGGAACAAGTGTCATTACAGAAACGGTTTTTGAGAATCGATTCATGCATGTTGAAGAGTTCCAAAAAATGAATGCACATATTAAAGTAGATGGCCGTACAGCAATCGTAAGCGGTGGATATCCGTTAACAGGTGCTAAAGTATGTGCGACCGACCTGCGTGCAGGCGCAGCACTCATTTGTGCGGCACTGCGGGCTGAGGGCGAAACCGAATTAACGGGCCTTCATCACGTGGATCGTGGATACATTGATATTACAGGAAAGCTTGCCACGCTTGGCGCGAACATTTACCGTGTTGGAACAGAGTCTGTAGAAGCAGCTTCTGCTGTCTATACAACGCCAGCAAGTAAATCGGCAGTAGTGGTATCTATTCCTGCATCAGCTGGAAATGATGGGGAAGCTCCTGCAGCAGCATCATACAAACGTGAAAAAGAAGTAGTGCTTAAGGTTCAGCCCACCTGGGCTTAACCGATACGAACAGCCGCTTCAGTTTCAAGAGCAATGTATGAATTTATGAACTAAATTTAGTGAGGAAAATCTCACTCGCCATGAGGCATGACTCACGGGGAATGAGATTGATCTCACTATTTTTGTGCAAAAATAATCTCATTCACCCCCCCTATTAAACAGCGACCCTCGAGGCCTAGCTCCTTTATCCCTATATGTAAGACTGTCATTCAAAAATGTTTAGCACACTGCTTCCCTCGTCTTTGCTCCACTATCCCATCGGCTCAGGAATTGGAAATGACGGGATGAACTCAATTTTTTTGATTGTCATCTAACCGAAGTATTCTAAGATCATCTGTGGCAACGCTTTTCTACGCTTTTCAATGTTTTTCAATGTTTTTCAATGTTTTTCAATGCTTTTCAATGCATTTCTATGATTTTCTATGCTTGTCTGTGTTTATCTATGCTTTTCGATGTTTATCAAAGTTTATCAATGTTGATCTATTATGATCTATGATGATCTATGATTATCTATGATGCGGCCATTGTATTGTAGTGTGTTGTGTTAGCGTTACTCAGTTTTTTTGTTACTCTTGCAACAATGACCCCCGTCGCTGATCGTGCTATCATCATGGCCTTATGTTCGCTGTAGTATTTGATTCATCATGGCCTTATGTTCGCTGGAGTATATGCAACCTGCAATCTTCGATTGACTGTTTATCCAACCTGCACCACCAGATGGTTTAATTAAATGGAATCATTGACTAAAATTTGCGCAGTCGGATCTTTAGACCTAGTTTTTTTCTAAGAAGTGCGGATAGTAAACAAATCTATCTTTTGTTGAAACTGAATACTATCCCGCTAGTGGTAATGTGGATGGAGTGTCCGCTGATCCTTTTAATCTTGTAGTAAGAAGTGCTTGCTGAAGCAAATATTCAAAGGAGCTGTTATTTCGGTCACTTTGATAATTTAGTCGGAAACAGAACTCGTCCAAATAGTATTGTGAATATGCAGGCCCAATTCCGTGGAATGTATTATTCATCCACTTAAATGCTGCATTTGCGATTTTAGGCAATAAGGCTTCGCTATTATAAGCGTTGATATGCCTTCTGTTTATTTCTAGATGAGTAAGCTTAATAGGGTTAACATGCAAGGTTAAAAATTCCCTCTCTGCTGGTTTGGAGAGGTGTAAGCGGGGCTCTTGTTCGCTTATAACGAGCTTTATTTTGAAATAGGAAGGACCTGTCGTTTCGACTGTGCGCGCTATAATGACGGCACGCTCTCGTAACAGGAGATCATGGGTTATCAGTGGTTGTTTCATATATATTTCAAGTTTTGCTTCCACGTTTCCGGCCAGAAGAATACTGCGATCGCTATCAGATATAACTCGACGGATTTGGTTAAGCATAGTCCATGCTGTCTTATAAGAAACACAGATTAGTTCAGCTAATTTAACAGCATTGATGCTGGTCTCGCATGAGGACACGATAAACAGGGTGAGGAGCCACTTTTTCAAGGGAGTTCGGCTTTTGTGCATAATTGTTCCTGCTGTTAATGAAGTTTGATGCTTGCAATTGCGACATTCATATAGCGGAAGTCTTCGAGTGGTAATGGTATAAGGCACAGTGTGAGAGCACTCTGAACAGCGGAATCCAGAAGGCCATTTAAGTTTGTACATGATCGAGATGCATTCAATGTTATTAGAGTAAAGCTGGTTAAATCGTGAAATGCTGCTCAACATACCATTATCCCCCTAAACGAATATAAATAGAACATGTGTTCTTATTTATATTTTAACAAGTAACAGAACGTAAATCAACCTTTATTTGGTAGGATTTTGTACTTTTTTTAAATGACAACATTTTTGAGGAAATGATGACTTTGTATTCGGAAGGGAGTATGTAAAGGTTGGTTTATAGTGTTGTTTAATGGAGAAAATCATTGTTCTCGTGTTCGATATATTAAACCTGAGTAGAAGGGATAGTGGAGCAAAGTAGAAAGAATCATAGATGGGACTTATAATTAGAACCCCCCGATAGAACCCACAGATAGAGCCTACAGAAAGAACCTGCAGAAAGAACCTGCAGATGGAACTTACAGATAGAGCTTACAGATAGAACCCACAGATAGAGCCTACACATAGAACCTTTGATGGGACCTAGCAAGGACAGATTAAAAGGCAAATAAAAGGGATCGGCAAGGCTATAGTATAGGCAATGAGAGCATCGTGATTATATTAGAAGTATTTAGGACTAGGTCAGTGTATCAGGCGATAATTTGTGCAAGTAAGATGCTTATGGCAAGAAAGCAAAGCTACGCAGGTACGGGAACCGTAATGGCTAATTCTAGATCAACAGTTAGTACGGGCACGAACGGCACAATTGAAAAGCTTGGTTTTAAGGTTGGTGATACGGTAAAGTAGGGTCAAATGCGGGCTGCATTCGTATTTTCGGTTTCGGTCGGTGTTGTATTTGGTATTTTCCCAGCCAATAATGCGGCAAGGTTAAAACCGGTAGATGCTCTACGACATGACTAATAACGATATTGATATAGACTGCTAAGTTCTAGCCTACTATTATCCTTCATAGAATAAACCATTAAGGCCGGATTAAGAGAGAGGCGAGACTGACTCTTCTGATAGGTGCTTACAGCCGTCCGGCCAGGATGGGAAGGGGTAAGCATGAGGCTAAGGATAGATAGATTGGAAGGACGGCTTCGACAATATTTGCATGGGTCAAGTCGTTGGTGGTCATTATTCGGCATAGGTATATTGTTAGGCGCGACAATTGTTTTTACCAGATTGACATTGGTGGAGATAGCTTCTAACAAGGATGAAGCGCATCAAGCTGCTGCAGACTTCACTCTGGATGTAGATGGGGTGATCACCCGAAAAGAAGGCAACACTTCTCTGCAGAGTGACAAGAATTTAGAACGTACAGATACTGATAGAGAGCGAGCTTCAGCCCAGACTCAAAAGCCGAATAAACAGACGGGGACATCAACAAAAAATGGATCTACAGATGCAAGCCGAGCACTCGATGAACAGCTTATTCGCGTCTATATGACGAAGGAAAAGCGTATCGAGACGGTTCCTCTTGAGGTTTATGTGCAAGGTGTTCTAGCAGGTGAAATGCCGATAGAGTTTGAGCTTGAAGCTTTAAAGGCTCAAGCTATAGCAGCGCGTACATATATTGTTCGTAGAATCGCGTTGAAGGATGAGAGCGGTATTGCCGCAGGGCAAGGAGATGTCAAGGATACAATCGAGCATCAAGTATATATACCCATTGTTAAGCTGGAGAGAAAATGGTCAGGCGAAGCGAAGAAGGTGAACTTGGCAAAGCTGAAGCGGGCCGTAGAAGAAACAAAGGATCTCATTATTACTTATGAGGGTGAGCCGATACAAGCTACTTTTTTCTCTACGAGCAATGGTTTTACGGAAAACTCAGAAGATTACTGGGAGCTCAAGCTACCTTATTTACGAAGTGTGATAAGTCCATGGGATGCGACAATATCACCTCGATACAAAGAAACGGTTGAGCTGACGAAACAAGATTTTTATCGTAAGATGGGCCTTTCAGGAAATCGTGCAGCAGCGAAGCCTGCTATTAAAGTAGTTGATAAAACAGAGGGTAACCGTATAAAGAATGTTAAAATTAACGGGAGAACCTTTAGTGGACGTGAAGTGCGCGAACGACTTAACCTCGCATCCTCTCAATTCACATGGAAAATAAAGAAGAATGAGATCATTATTACTACTTATGGCTTCGGACATGGCGTAGGTATGAGTCAGTGGGGCGCGAACGGAATGGCGCAGGAGGGGAAAAAGGCGGAAGACATAGTACGTTACTATTATTCCGGAACAAAGGTAGAGCAAGCTTCGAAGCTTCCAGATGGAAAAGACTCTTAAAAAATACTATGCACCTCACGTATAAACCTAGCAGATCTGGTAACAATGGCTAGTGAGGTGATAGAAGATGAATGAACAAAACCAAAACAAACCGAAACAAAAGTCAGAGGAAGCTCCCAAAAATATTCTGGGAGAAACGTCTGCCGCCAAATCTAGCAGTGGATGGAAGAGCCTAATTTCAAAGAGATGGGTTTCTCCAGCGATCTTCATGGCAGCGGCAGCAATTATTGTAACCTTAATGTGGATCTATCAGGGGGCGGATCAATCGAGTCCAACAACAGCCAAGACCGATCCAACTGAAGTTTCACAAAAGGAAAATGGGAAGACGCCAGGCAAAAATAACGGCTCCAAGGAAACTGCAGCAGGAACAGAGCTTATGAAATGGCCGGTACTTGATGAAACTGCTCTGAAGGTAGAATTACCATTCTATGATGCAAAATCAAGTGAAGCTGATCGCGAAGCGGCCTTGGTACAAGTAGGGGATACTTTCTCTGCTCATATGGGACTAGACTTTGTTGATCCAAGTGGTAAGACATTTGATGTGTTGGCCGCATTGTCGGGAACTGTTACTCATGTAGAGAAACATGCAACGAATGGCAACATAATTGAAATTACGCATGATGACGGCCTAGTGACCGTGTACCAAAGCGTAACAGATGTTAAAGTTGCTAAAGGTGATGAGGTTCTGCAAGGTACCATTATCGCACAAGCCGGTCGAAATGATCTGGAACGTGATCTAGGTATCCACCTTCATTATGAAACACGTGAAAACGGCAAAGCGGTAAATCCAAGCTCATTAATTATTGCCGAGTAAGATCGAACGCAGCTTTTCCATAGAGAAAAATAGTTCTTTAGACTCTCAGGCAGGGGACATTCCCCTGCCTGTTTTATGTTTTTATGAAAAATTATTAACAATAAGGCCTGTCAAGCTTGGCCATAAAGAATATATACCCACTCCACTCATATAATGTACCAAACTATCTCGAGTAGGGAGGCGGGAACGTGCACGATTACATCAAAGAGCGAACCATTAAAATAGGCCGCTGCATCGTTGAAACGAAGCATACGGTGCGAACGATCGCCAAAGAGTTCGGTGTTTCTAAAAGCACGGTGCATAAGGACTTAACCGAGCGTCTGCCTGAAATCAATCCCGATCTAGCTGATCAAGTTAAGCACATTCTAGAGTACCACAAATCGATTCGGCACTTGAGAGGGGGGGAAGCAACCAAGATAAAATATAAGAAAACGAGTACAAAGAAGCGGGAAGTACAGGCTGCTGGGAAAATATGAAGTTTTTTCACGGATTATAGAGGAATTTTGTCTTTTTTGGCGAATAATGAACGGTATCGGTTTCTATGTCAAGGGAACCAGTGGTTCGTTGTGCAAACATTATTCGTTGGGGGACTTAAGCCTTATGCTAAGCAAGGATATTGGGATAGATCTTGGTACAGCCAATGTATCCATTCACGTGAAAGGAAGAGGCGTTGTTCTCGATGAGCCTTCTGTTGTAGCTATTGAAAGCGATACGAAGCGAGTGCTGGCCGTTGGTGAGGAAGCACATAGGATGGTCGGGCGTACGCCTGGCAACATAATAGCGATTCGTCCTCTGCGGGATGGCGTTATTGCTGATTTCGATATAACAGAAATTATGCTTAAGGCATTCATTGATCGCGTTGACGGACGGAAATGGTTTAGCCGTCCTCGTATTTTGATATGTGCTCCAACAAACATTACATCAGTTGAGCAAAAGGCTATTCGTGAAGCAGCAGAGCGCAGTGGTGCAAGGGAAGTTTTTCTTGAGGATGAGCCGAAAGCTGCCGCTATAGGGGCTGGAATGGATATCTTCCAGCCCAGCGGCAATATGGTCGTTGATATTGGCGGCGGTACGACGGATGTGGCCGTTCTTTCGATGGGCGACGTTGTAACCGCCTCTTCTATTAAGGTTGCAGGAGACAAATTCGACGATGCCATTATGAAATTCATCAAAAATAAATACAAGCTTCTGATTGGCGAGAGAACGAGCGAGGATATTAAAATTAAGATAGGCTCCGTGTATGATATGGGGAATAAGGAAGAGATGGATATTCGCGGTCGCGATATGGTATCAGGGCTTCCGCTTACGATAACGGTGCGTTCCGGAGAGATACGTGAAGCGTTGTGGGATCCGATTATGGCAATCGTAGCTGCAGCTAAGTATGTGCTTGAGCAAACACCGCCAGAGTTGTCCGCGGACATTATTGACCGCGGCGTTATTTTGACAGGTGGAGGCGCTCTATTAGGCGGACTTGATGCTCTATTGGCTAAGGAGCTAAAAGTACCGGTTTTGATTGCTGAAAATCCAATGCACTGCGTCGTAAAAGGCACAGGCATCTTGCTTGATAACTTGGACAAGCTCGGGAAGAAGTAAAGACGGCAGCGGCCAGAAGCGTTAGTTTGCACGGGTAGGGAGCCTTAGGGGGGCGAGCCGAGGTGTAAATGAGTCGAAGGTCGCAGAAACAAGCTATTCAGGCAGCCTTGCTTAAAACCGATAATATATAGAGGTAGCAAGAACGGTAGCGGCCGAGGAGGAAACAACAATGTTAAGAGGATTGTACACCGCGGCGTCGGGATTGATTTCTCAGCAGCGCAGACATGATACGGTAACGAATAATATATCTAACATTAATACGCCAGGTTATAAACAAACGAATGCGGTGACGAGGTCTTTTCCAGAAATGCTATTGTCGCTGACTGGCGTTGAACCCGAGCAAGCAGCGACAATAGGGAAGCTGACAACGGGGGTATTTGCAGAGGAGAGCCTAGCTATTCATTTGCAAGGTGATTTGCAGCAAACGAACAATGCGTCGGATTTCGCTCTGGTCTCTAATATTGAGGTGCCTGGTCTTTCATTTGATGCCTCCGGCAAAAGCATAGGTCAAGACGGTGAGATTACATTCCAGCCGCAAGCCTTTTTCACCGTTCAGAATCCAAATGGTGAGATTCGCTATACAAGAGGTGGCGCGTTTACTTTGACAGAGGAAGGCTTTCTCATGTCTAGCGACGGTTCTAATGTGTTAGGCACTAACGGTCAACCTGTTCAAATGCCGGTCGGCGTTGGACTTGAAAGTTTGATATTAACGGATGATCAGCGTTTTCTAGATTCAGAAGGAAATGAAGTAGGAACACAGCTGCTCATTACCAGGGTGGAGAATCCGAATCAACTCGTTCGCGAAGGTAATGGTAACTTTCGGTTTGTCTCAGAAGACGGAGAAGCTCGTGCTATCGATCCAGGCGAACGTATTGAAGTGAGACAAGGATACATTGAACGTTCGAACGTGGACGCTGCTCAAGCGGCAGTAGACCTGATGTCAGCACTTCGTGCATATGAGGCTAATCAGAAGGTCATACAATTTTATGATCAAAGCTTAAGTAAAGCGGTTAATGACGTAGGACGGGTATAACGCTGCCAGGATGAAGTAGAGGAGGTGCACCGAGGATGAACAGCTCGATGATCAATGCAATGGTATCCATGAATGGGCTGCAACAAAAGCTAGACTTGCTCGCAGATAATATCGCAAATGTAAATACAGTTGGTTATAAGAAGAAGGAAGCAACATTCGAGGATCTTCTGAATAATATTAAAAACCAGCCTGATGTATTTAATCAACCTGGGCGATTATCTCCAATGAACTTCAATCAGGGCTGGGGCTCTAGAATGACGATGATTCAGCCTAATCTTACACAGGGACCTCTGCAGGGCACGGATAAAGATACAGACATTGCGATTGAAGGAAATGCTTTGTTCGAGGTTGTAGTTGGCGCTGACGGCAACCGTGCCTATACGCGCAATGGGGCGTTTCAGTTGACGTTGGGGGCAAACGGTGATACGATTTTGGCAACGGAAGACGGCTATCCGGTTGTTGCTAATGTTAGAGACCCGCTGACTAATCAAATTGTGGAGGGCAACATTGTAGTGCCTCAAGGCTACAGCCTTCGTGTCAATCCTGATGGTACAGTGCTTGGCGTATCGTCCAATCAGACGATTGAGCTTGGTAGTATCAAACTGTTGCAAGCTTCACGTCCTGCTGCTTTAACGGCGGTAGCGGACAATTTGTATATTATAGCAGACGGCATTAACCAAGGTGATGTCGTACAAGTGATAGTGCCGAACTCGGAGAACGGTTTATCGTTGCGTCAAGGGGCCTTGGAGCAATCCAACGTTAACCTAACGGATGAAATGACCGAACTTATTACAGTGCAGCGCGCCTATCAATTGGCAGCCAGAGCGTTATCGTCAAGTGATACGATGATGGGTATGGCTAATAGTTTGCGCTCTTAAAGATAGGATGATGTGAATGAGTATGGCCGATGAACGAATCGAACGTGAAGCAAAGGGGTTCGGGAGTCTAGCTGAAGGAGGGAGTCCCGGCAGAGGGGATCGCGGCAAAAGCGAGAAGACTGACGGAGCTTCGGATAAGAAGCAACGGCCCAAAGGTGTTAAGGTGCTGCTGTGGATTTTACGCAAAAGCATCGTACCGCTCATAATGATTATTATGCTTATCGTTGGATTATATATTGGATATGTAGTTGTCGGAAAACAGCCGAGTGATGAGGTATTCAAGTGGTCAACTTGGAAGCATATGTACGACCTCGTTTTTGCAGAGTCATAAAATCTATTCAAAAAAGTAGATCAGGATTTTAATCCTGATCTGCTTTTTTGTTGTTGCGTTTGAAGTATATTATATTACTTAACAGTTACTCGGATCGTAATACTCTTGCCACCAAATGTTGCTTTAATAGAGGCTATACCCTTGCTGACAGCTGTAATCTTGCCATCTTTGACGGTTGCTACATTAGCTCTTGAAGTAGTCCAGGTTGCACTGTCCGTTACGTTAACTGGGCTTCCTGTTGTGTAATTGGCTTGCAACGTCACATTATAGGTCGCGCCAGCACTTAGCTGCATCGATTTGCTGGACAAGGCAAGTGACTTCAATTGTGGTGATACAACAACCAAGACTTCAACGGTTTTGCCTTGGTAGGAGCCGGTAAGCTTCGTTGTACCGACTGCGATCGCCTTAACAGTTGAACTTTTTACAGTCGCAATTGCTGTATTACTAGAGATCCAGTTCATTCTAGAGCCTAGGGATACTTGTGCTCCGCTCTTGTAGTAACCCGTCACCTTGATTGATTTGGATCTGTTCGGGTTAAGAGAAATTGTAGCGGGCTCGATCTCGAATTTTACGATTTCTTCTTCAATTTTGATTTTAACGGAGACGGTTTTATTTAAATAAGTAGCCGTTAGCGTTAAGCTGGATGGCTCTATGCCTTTCATCGTCTTCGTCTTAATTACGATGTTATCAGACGAAGCTTTCCATTTAACTCTGCTTGAAACATCTTCTTCTTCGCCGTCCTCATTGATGACGTTAACGACTGGCAAATCAACTTCTTTTCCAAGAATAATGCTCATATCTTTTACTTCAGCAATTAGTTTCAAAGGCTTAATATGAACGATCAGCTTCGTTTGTACCTCTATATTCTGAATCTTTGCAGTCAGAATAGATTCGCCAATTTTATTTGCTGTCCATTGTTCGTCTTTAATGCTGGCGACCTTCTCGTCAGAAGAAGACCAACGTACCAGCTTGGATACATCGACCTTTGATCCATCGAAGGTTGTAGCCGTAACAGTAGGGAATTGACCGGTACCCTCAGGAAATGCATCGATAGATTCCACATCAACGCTAAGCTTGCTGATACTTGGGTAAACCGTAATGTCAATGCTGCGGCTAACACCTTTGTACGTTGCTGTAATTCTAGTTGTTCCGACTGCTTTCGGTGTTACGAGTCCAGCGGATACAGTTGCTGCAACGACATTCGAAGATGTCCATACTGCTTCATTAGTAACGAATTCACTGATGTTGGAATTGTTGAGCACTTCCGCCGTAATTTGTAAAGGCTGGTCTTGCAATAGAAGGTGATATTCCTTCTCTGGTGATAGCTTGATCGATTGATAAGGTGTTCTTACGACAATATTTATGGAAGTAGATACACCCATGTGTGATACCGTAATGGTTGTTTGACCAGCACCTACTACAGTTACTATGCCTTTATCGACGGTAGCTACTTTCGCATCTCCACTAACCCATTTTGCTTTATCTGTTACATTAAACGTTCCGCCTGTTTTTGCGATAACGGAAGCGAATAGTTTCTCGTCAAGATCACCAACCTCCATCTCAAGCAAATTGTCTTTCACACTCGCGGAGTAAATAGAGATTGATTTGTAGGGAGATGAAATGTTTATAATGATGGAATCTGATTTGCCCTTGTACTTAGCTGTGATCGTAACTGTGCCAGTGCCAATCAGTGTAATAGCCCCTTCATCAACTGTGGCGATATCAGAGCTGGATGTTGTCCAGACAGCATCTGATGTAATGTTGGTAGTTGTCGATGATTTTGTTCCAATTAACGTGAATTGCAAGGAGTTGCCGAGTTCGATATCTTCAATTTTGGCTGGTGCGTTTGATCCGTTTTGCATTAAAGTTACGGAATCATAAATATAGTCGGAAGAAGCTTTTATCGAGATTGTATAGCCTTTATAGGTAGCGCTTATCGTCGCTGTTCCTTTGCCGACTCCCGTAAGTATTCCTTTTTCGACTTTAACGTAGGAATTATTGGATGAATTCCAAGTTGCATCCGCTGTTACATCCTTCTTGGACGAAGAGCCTGATATGGAAGCGAAAACGGATAGATTCACTTTGTCATCCTGGACGAAAGTTTCGAGAGATGATGTGTTGTTGTTATAGTCCGACTCATTGTAAGTAAATTCAATGCCGGTTACTGTATCCTCCGCTGCACGTGCAATTCCTGGTACCGAAGTCAAGACGAGCATAACGGCTAGCGCGGCTGCCAGCCACCTTCGAGTTGCTTTTAACGACTTGTTCAAACTAGAGCTTACGTTCACTTTATCCCAGCCTTTCACTTTTAGTATCTTTAATATTTAACGGCTAGTAGGTATCAGAAATGAATAACGATGCGATTATTTCACAATTTTAATTTTTGTGAAAACGTGAACCGTTTACTCTTGTTAAGAGGTAGTTGTATAATAGTTGGGAACGTGATGGGACAGTCAGCGATAGGCTGAGGAGCGTGACCGTTTGAATCTGCCGAATTTGTTAACTTCGTTGCGGTTTGTTTTAATACCGGTTTATATCGGGGTATTCGTAGAGGGACACATGATTCCTGCGTTTTTCATTATGGTCGCAGCTGGTGTTACTGACGTACTCGACGGTTACATTGCGCGTAAAAGAGGTCAAGTTACAGCTATCGGGATAATGCTGGATCCGCTGGCTGACAAACTGATGCTTATTACTGTCATTTTATCGTTGCTTATATCCGGCCATATATCATGGGTGGCTGCAGCGGCGATGTTTTTGCGCGATTTGGGTATGATAGCTGGAGGGTTATTTTATCATTTTCGGGGCAAGAAGACCGTACCTGCCAACTGGATGGGCAAGCTGACTACAGTATTGTTTTACGTGGCGATTATGTTGATTTTTTTTGAAGCACCACATGCGCATACTTATTTATGGGCAGTTATTGTATTTTCATTCATTACTTCAACTATGTATATTTTGATGTTTAGTGCGCTAAATAAGCAAGCTGAGGGATCGCCTCCCTGACATTCGTGACAGATTGCTACATATGAAAGTGCAATAAGAACAAAGAGGCTTGACGATGGACACATCAGGTCCACCAGCCAAGCCCCTTATCTTAACCTTCATAAACTGCAGTTTCATGAGGGATATGTTTAGTTTGATCAATTGGAACAAATTTTATACAACCTAACTTTTGAAAGGGGTAATAACCATGCTAGATATTAATCAAATTCAAGAAATAATTCCGCACCGCCCTCCGTTTCTGTTAATAGATCGGATTTTGGAGGTAGAGCCAGGTGTAAAAGCAGTTGGCCTCAAAAACGTAACTATGAATGAGCCTTACTTTGTCGGTCATTTTCCTGGCTATCCGGTTATGCCTGGTGTACTTATAGTTGAAGCGTTAGCGCAGGTCGGTTCTGTGGCCATGCTCATGGTAGAGGCCAATCGAGGAAAGCTTGGTTTTTTTGCTGGAATAGACGGCTTTCGGTTTCGCGGTCAAGTCAAGCCTGGCGATACACTAACTCTTGAGGTTCAAATTACTCGCCTAAAAGGGCCAATCGGCAAAGGAAAAGCGACTGCTATGGTTGGTGATCAAGTGGTTGCCGAAGGTGAGCTTATGTTCGCCCTGTCAGATCCTTCCTAATAGGTTTAATACAAACTACAGAAACGAAAGAGGTAATCGAATATGACGAATCCATCTAATGTGACTGCTATTGATAAATATAATGTCTGGTTGAATGATCCTCTAATTGATGCTTCTACTAAAGAGGAGCTTCGCGGTATAGAAGGGCAAGAGAAAGAAATAATGGATCGTTTTTACCGTGATCTTGAATTTGGAACGGGCGGCTTACGCGGCGTTATGGGTGCGGGAACTAATCGTTTGAACACTTATACGGTAGGTAAAGCAACACAAGGACTTGCTAACTGGCTGCTCGCAGGCGCAGCAAAAGAAGGCAGAAGTCCGTCAGTTGTTATCGCGCATGATTCTCGCAATTTCTCTCCTGAATTTGCGCTCGATGCTGCTCTCGTTCTTGCAGGCAATGGCATTACGACTTATTTGTTCGGATCACTTCGGGCGACTCCGCAGTTATCCTATGCTGTAAGGGCACTTAACGCATCTAGCGGCATCGTTATTACAGCGAGCCATAATCCGCCGGAATATAATGGATACAAAGCCTATGGAGCTGATGGCTGCCAATTGATCCCTGAGGAAGCGGAACAAGTTATTTCTGCGATTGGAAGCATAAATGGCTTTGATGAGGTAAAAAGAATTTGCCGTGAAGAAGCAGAGGGCAAAGGGCTTTTACGCTGGTTAGATGAAGATGCGGATCAACAGTATATAGACACAGTTGTAGGGCAAAGCTTAAATGCTGAGCTGCTAAAAGGCGATATTGGTGAGCGATTCAGTGTTGTATTTACACCGCTGCATGGCTCTGGCAATATGCCGGGTCGCGAGGTGTTGAAGCAGGCAGGCTTTAGAAACGTTCACATTGTAGCTGAGCAAGAACAGCCGGACGGATATTTTAGCACAGTAAAATCACCCAATCCTGAGGAGCGCGAAGCGTTTACGCTTGCTGTTCAGCTTGCCCAAAAGGTAAATGCCGATATTATCATCGGTACGGATCCTGACGCTGATCGCATGGGTGCTGTGGTGAAAAATAACGACGGCGAGTATGTGGTGCTCTCTGGCAATCAATCTGGGGCGTTGATGGTACACTACGTGCTGAGTCAATTGAAAGAGCGGGGCGAGCTTCCGGGCAATGGCGTTGTTGTTAAGACCATCGTAACGAGCGAGCTTGGAGCTGAAATCGCGCGCTCATTTGGTGTATCGGTTGAAAGCACATTAACAGGCTTTAAATATATCGGTGAAAAAATGACGCAATATGAGAAAACTGGCGAGCGCACCTTCCTTTTCGGGTATGAGGAGAGTTACGGCTATCTTTCAGGCACTTACGCGCGTGACAAAGATGCTATAGTTGCTTCTTTATTGATTTGCGAAGCGGCCGCGTTTTATAGCAGTCAAGGAAAAACGTTGTATGATGTGCTTCTTGAGCTGTACGCACAGCATGGTTTTTATTTGGAAGGCCTTGAATCGAGAACGCTCAAAGGTATGGATGGCGTTCAGCAAATTGCGGGGATTATGAATGACTGGCGCCAAAGTCCTCCGACTGAGGTTAACGGAATTAAGGTAGAGAGCGTTCTTGATTATAGTAAAGGCATTGAAGGCTTGCGTCCTGAGAACGTCTTAAAATATATGCTAGAGGACGGATCGTGGTTCTGTCTGAGACCATCCGGTACAGAGCCGAAAATCAAGGTTTATTTTGCAGTTAAGAGTGGATCTAAGGAATCGGCAGACGCCTTGCTGCAATCATTAAAGACAACGGTTATGGAAAGAGTAGACAGTAACAAATAGAGAACCAATTAAGAGGTAAGGAACGGAGGAGTCCCGTGCTTTCAGGATGGCAGAAATGGAATAGACGAGTTAGACTTTGTCTTTGGGTCATTGCATTAGTCGGCGTGGTAGCAGCTTTGCCAATTGGTGCTTTGCGTATGGAGATGGAGGATTCGTCGAAGCAAGTAGAATATGTATTTGATTACCGGGATATTGTGGATGTAGCTGAGCTTCAACCAAGACCGCAGACCTTTATTGCGGAGCAATTGGTGAAGATGAAGGAAGCCGGCCTTACTACGATGGCGGTATATGAAAGTTCACTTAAGGAGCTGCAGCAATCAGGCAGATTAACGTATTACAGTTCTAAGGACGCGGCGTTGCTTCAAAATAAATTGGAACCGATCGGTCAGAACTTTACTTATATTTTATTTACAGGCAAGCAAGAGGAAGAGATGATCGGACCGATCATCCGCTCGACTTTTGATCGTGTAGGTGCCAAGTATAGCGATTGGACGTTTGACGGACGCAACGGGATCATTGTAGAGCTTTCTGTTTCAGATGCGGTTCTTAAGACGATGGCTCCTGATCCAATGGCGCTGCAGGCTATACACGATGCCGGCTTTAACATATTGCCGCGCTTTTCTGATCGTGTATTGCCATTTGATAGCGTTGCTACGGATAAACTGCTTGGTGAACTTAAGGGTTACGGTGTTAACCGTGTATTGTTTGATGGTGAAAAAGTTAAAGGCGCGTCTGACTATACATCGGAAAATAATACTCTTCAGCAATTCGCCGAGTTGTTAAATAAATATGATATGGGTATCGCAACCATTGAAAATTTAAAAAAACCACAGCAGGGCATAAATAAATTAGCATTTTATACAGATTATAACGTAGTACGGTTATATTCCTTATCCCCTGAGGATGGCATGAAAATGACGCCAGAGGGAATTACGGATCGTTTTCTATTAGCGTCGAAGGATCGTAATATTCGTATGTTCTTTATTAACGGGATTGTACAAGGCGATTCGAGTAAAGGGATGATCGTAAATTCCTTGGACAAGCTGACTGATGCATTTGGCGGAAGTGACGGGGTTATTGCTAAGCTCGCAGATGCCGGCTTCGAACCTGGTGTACCTCAACCATACGATTATGAGCAGCCAGCATGGTCGAAGCCTCTTCGTGGAGTCGTGGCAGTTGGAGCAATTGCATTTATCACTCTTCTTGTGGGCGCGTTTATACCAGGCGTATACATTCCTGTATTTATTTTGGGAGTGATCGGCAGTGCCGGTTTGTATGTGCTGAACAGCTCGACAATGGAACAGGCGCTTGCGCTTGGCGCGGCAATCAGTACGCCGACACTTGGTCTCATTTGGGTCATGAATCGTATTCATTCCCGAACGCTTGGTGACCGACGTATCGTTGGGGGCGAAGATTGGTCAGTTGGTCGCAGCCAAGCTTCACAAGCTGCTTATCAAGCGGAGAGCTTGTCCGATAGCAGCAGCCAAGTGAAGTGGGTTTTCCCAAGTCTTTCTGTGGGCCGCCGTATCGGTATAGCGTTAAATTGGTTTATTGTTGCTTCCTTAATCTCACTCAGTGCTGTGCCGATCATATTTGGTCTATTGAATAACATTACGTACAGCTATGTATTGGAGCAATTCCGCGGGGTTAGCCTGCTGCATCTCGCTCCGATTGCTCTTGTAGCTATTTATGTATTTTTCTACAATGGGCAATCGACTATTGGAAGCATTCGTAAGCTGCTAATGCAGCCTATAACCTTGATGTGGGTTATACTCGCCGTTGTTATTGGTGCGGTTGGTTTTTATTATCTATCTCGTACGGGTAATGCTGGACATGCGACTTCTATCGAGCTTATCATACGTAACATGCTGGAATCGACTTTTGGTGTACGACCGCGCTTCAAGGAATTTTTACTGTCGCATCCGCTGCTCATTCTTGGATTGTTCCTATCACTACGTTACCGTGCGGCATGGCTGCTCGTTATTGTAGGTTCGATTGGACAACTATCGATGGTAGACACTTTCGCACATCTTCATACGCCGCTTTATATTTCAACAATTCGCGTATTGCTTGGTTTAGGCGCGGGTATTATCATCGGGTGTATTCTAATTATTGTGTGGCAGCTTATGGAAGGAGCATTACGTAAATGGGCACCGGCAATCAAACGCAAATTCGTCGGATAGTCATTTCCGGATACTACGGTTTTAGTAATAGCGGTGATGAGGCTGTGCTTCTTTCTATTTTGCTCGCACTCGAAGAGCAGGGAAAGGCGCATGGCGTGAAAATCCAGCCGATTGTGTTATCGGCTGATCCTGCATGGACCAGCCAAATGTACGGCGTAGAATCGGTACGCCGCATGCATCCTTCTGATTTGTTGAGGGCGCTGCGCAGCAGTGATGGCCTTATCAGCGGCGGCGGAAGCCTGCTGCAGGATGCCACAGGGACGAAGACGATACCGTATTACACGGGAGTCATGAAGCTTGCTCAGCTACTTGGCAAACCGACCTTCGCATATTCGCAGGGCATAGGGCCAGTTAACCGCCGCTGGATGGATCCAATGATCCGCCACGTCATGAAGCGGAGCGCGTACGTGTCCGTGCGTGACGCGGAATCCGCCGCTTTGCTTGGGCGGATTGGCGTGCCGCAGGATCGGATCGACGTTGTACCCGATCCGGTGATGGGGCTTCCGCTGCCGGAAAGCGCGGCAGCGGGTAGTGAGGCGGCTGAGGTGAGTAGGAGCCTAGGTCAAGAGCAAGCGCTCCGCGCTAACGAGCCGCCGCTAGTCGGCGTCTCCCTGCGGCGCTGGCGCGCCGACGGCGCCGACCTAGCGCGCGCCGCCGAAGCGCTAGTCGCGCTGTCGAAGCGCATGCCTGTGCGGCTGCGCTTCCTGCCGTTCCACACCCCCTCCGACACAGAATCGTCGGAGCTGGTGCTGGAACGGCTGCGCGGCCGGCTCGGCGACGGTTCCACCGCCGAGCTAGCCGCGCCCGGCGACGACCCCCAGCAAATGCTGCTGGAGGTCAGCCGGTGTGACGCTTTGTTCGGCATGCGCCTCCATGCGCTCATCTATGCCGCCAATCAAAGCGTGCCTATGCTTGGCTTATCCTATGACCCCAAAATCGATCAGTTCCTGCATCGATTAGGATTAACGCCTATCGGCACGACTGAGGAGCTGCATGCTGAAGCATTTGCTGATGCCGCGTGCGCGTTGCTGAATGATCGCGCGGGCTGGCAGGCACAGCACCGCCAAGCAATTGACCTGTTAAAACAGCAATCCCAAAAACCAGCGCAACATATCGTACAACTATTGCGTTAAAATTATAAGACTTTATAAGTTTCACATTTAAATTAGGCTTATAATTCTCCGCGAAACGAGCTTTTGCCGTAAGGACGGCGACAGCCGTTTACGCTTGCATATATTGAGGTGACTTGCTCATGTCGAAACAACTACAAACCGTGCCGATATATGGCATACCCTTCTCGAAAATGAGCATGGACGAGACGGTCAGCTATTTAACTGCCGCTATAGAAGAAAGAAGTCTGACACATGTCATTACAGCTAATCCGATTATGATTATGTCTGCGGTTGATGATCCGAACTATTACAGGATGATGAATCGTGCTGATTTAATCGTTCCGGATGGAGCAGGAGTCGTGTGGGCCGCCAAGCATGCTGGAAACCCGGTAACGGAGAGAGTGACAGGCTTTGATCTTCTGCACCGTCTCATGCAACAAGGTGAAGCGCGTAGATGGAAGGTCTACCTGCTAGGCACTTCTCAAGAAATTATTGAGGCGGCGGCAGAGAAGCTGCAGCTTCAATATCCTCAGATTCGAATTGTCGGCTATCGAAACGGTTTTTTCGGAGCAGATCAGGACGAGGAAGTGGTGGAAGCGATTAGGCAAGCCGCGCCAGATATGCTCTTCGTGGCACGCGGCGCGGATACGCAGGAGCCGTGGATCGTCAAGTTTAAGCAGAAGCTCGAAGTGCCACTAATTATGGGTGTAGGCGGAAGCTTCGATATCATTTCAGGCAAGCTGAAGCGTGCTCCAATTATTTTCCAGAAGCTTAAGCTGGAATGGGCCTATCGCTTATTGCAGGAGCCAAAACGCTACAAAAGAATGCTTGTTTTGCCGAAATTCGTCGTGAAAGTGCTTCGCGACAAAGAAAACATAACAAAACATCGTTCTACACCATGAAAATCTGGCCAAAACCGTGAAAATTGGTTGAAAACGGGAGTGGTGTTTCTTTTTCAATCGGAGTATAATTCACTTCGGTAGAAAGAAAAAGGAGAGTTGAACACATGCCTGTTGGCTTGCTGTATACAATTGGATTTATTATCGCTCTTATATTAGCACTCATAATGACACCGCTAGTGAAGAAATTCGCATTTAAAGTAGGTGCAATCGATAAACCGAATCACCGCAAGGTTCACACGCGCATTATGCCGCGTCTTGGCGGGTTAGCTATTTATGTTGCGTTCGTGGGAGCATTTTTTATCATGTCGCCGTTCATTCCGGAAGGTCTGCTTCGTCCGAAAGATTTAAACATGATCTATGCTCTTTTGGTTGGCGGTACGATTATTATTATTCTTGGTGCGTTTGATGACCGTTTCGAGCTATCAGCCAAAGTGAAGCTGCTCGGCCAAGTTGCCGCTGCATGTGTCGTTGTATTCGGCTTTGACGTGAAGATCGACCTGCTGAACATTCCTTTTGGAGAATCGATGCAGCCAATTGCCGCTTGGATTAGTATTCCAATTACGATCCTGTGGATTGTCGGTGTAACAAACGCTATTAACTTGATAGACGGCCTTGATGGGCTAGCTGCGGGTGTATCCGGCATTGCGATCGCAACAATCGTTGTAATGGCATCACTAATGGGCTTCCAGCCGGTCATCTTGCTCAGCACATTGCTGCTCGGCGGTATTATCGGGTTTCTCGTATTCAATTTCCATCCTGCCAAAATATTTATGGGTGACTCAGGCTCGTTGTTTCTCGGATTTAGTCTAGCGACACTGTCGATGCTTGGCTTCAAGCAAGTAACGCTCGTTTCTTTCGTAACGCCGCTTCTTATTATTGGCGTTCCGCTCTCAGACACGTTCTTCGCCATCGTTCGTCGCTATGTGAATAAGAAACCGATTTTCGCGCCTGATAAAGGTCATCTGCATCACCGACTGCGCGACCTCGGCTTTAGCCACCGTCGCACGGTACTCATTATTTGGGGCGTTAGCGCCGTGTTCGGCGCGCTAGCCATCATTCAATCAGCAGTCGTTCAATCGAGCGCGGCGAATTGGATAACCTTTGCTGTTATTTGCCTGCTCATGATTTTCTTGCAAATCGGCGCCGAGGTCACTGGCATCGTCGACAAGACGCGCAGGCCGCTTATCAACTTCCTGAATCGCATGCGGCTTCGTCTTAAGGTAGACGCGGAATCGCGATCGAAATAATGCAAGCTCCGAGTCCCGGAAGGGATTCGGAGTTTTTTTTTTGTCTGAAATTCCACAATCGACTAAAAAATTGACAGTTTAGAACCGATAACAACAGTACAGAACTTTTCTGCGGTCAGCGACTCTTACTGCGTAGAGGGACAAGTGTTGACTAAGGAGGAAAAGGGAGGAAGGCTTATTCGCAAGTAAGCTGACGCAATCGTTTATTCAACCATCATTCTAATACCCAAGCACGTTATATACATAAAGGAGGAACATTGTTTTGAAACGATTACTTTCTATCATTATTACAATGGCACTATTAATTACTTTGTTACCGCCGTTCAGCTCACCGCAAACGGTAACAGCTGCAGGTTCCTATTTCTTGTTTGCTAACGAGCAGTCCGCTCCGGGGAATGCTCGTATCGTCTCCAGTCAATCGGTTAAGCTCGAAGGAACAATTAACGGAGTAGTTGGCAATTCAATCAGCTATAACGTGCAACAAATTACTTGGGACGGCATTGAGGAAAAGCTTGGAGTTAAAACGCAAGAAATTACAACGGGAATTTCCACATCTACAGGCGATAACAGCTTGGTTATTTCCAATCTTACTCTTTTCCCGGGCTTGAACAAAATTACACTCAAAGGAATTGCAGGAGCTTCTTCAGTCAGCGAATCTATTTATATTGAGTACAGAAACAGCCCTATGCTGTATGATCTAAAAGTTACTTTTGAGAACAAAGATTATGCAGTGCCGGTAGATATGCCGACTATGCTGTATTCAACGGCTCCAATCGTACAAAAAACCGGTGAGATCGTTATTTCCGGTAAAGCACCGAACGCACAGAAGGTATCTATCGATATCAATGGCAGAACCTATGATTTTAACGTATCGACGAGTTCAACCGACAGTCGATTCAGTACATCCTTGCTTAGTATCCAGAAAGGGATGAATAAGGTCATCCTGAAGGTACACAACAATGGACAAGTCGTCGAAACGACTCGCGAGATTGCGTTTTATAACGGTGAAGTTACTCACTACGATTTGAAGATGAAGGATTCAGCAGCGACACCACAAGTCGTAGCGATTGAACCTAATTTGAACTTTTCGACTACGAGCGTTGCAGCAGGAGCTAACAAGATTAGCGGAAAAGTCATTCTGCCTCTGCCGTTAAGTGATTTGGCTGATCTTGATGGCGATGGTAACTTGGCTGAAGCGGTACCTGACAGCCAGATTCAAACTGCGTTAGAGAAAATGCTTAAGATAGAAGTGAAAAGGCAGAGTCAAACCGTTACCTCTACGACGTATGCAGATTCAGGTAGTATTTCTTATTTACCTAACCCTGTTGATGCAACGACGAAATTTATAACGGTATCTTACACATTTAGCTTGCCGCAGTTAGCTTTTGATGAAATGAATCAATTTCGATTAATAGCTCCGAACGGCACCTCTTTCCAAAACGGTGACTGGAGTGCGTTTGTTATTAGAGATAGTTTAAAAGCTTATATTTACGACATCAACTATTTATCGGGGTACGACCCTGGAATGTCATCGCCAGTTAACCCTGGTCGTCTTCAAGGGCTGCAAGGGACAGATATTCCTAGCGATGGCATCAATGTTTATTCTATGCCTATGGGTGTAGAAGTACTTGTAGGTAACTACGGCAGTCTAGGGAACGCGTACACTGATTTATTGACGATTAATAATAAGCTCCAAGACGCTGGTGAATTTAAACAAATCGCACATCACGAAATCGTATACCGTACGATTAACAATCAATCCGTTCCTTTTTTAAGGTTGTTTATTGAAATCAATAAGCTGCCTTCTGCAGGTACAAATAACATTACGTTTAAATTAAATACTGGATCCTCCGAGATCAAAACAATAATAGCAAAACTGTTATACGGACCGTATGTCAAATTCGATACCCTTGTCGAAGGTATGAAGATTGATTTTGATACGGTTAGAGAAACAAATGTAGATTTACTAAAAAAACTAGGTAATTTACAAGGTCAATTGTTTAATCTTGCGTCTGAATCCGAAATTGTATATAAAGATACCACAACAGAGAAACAATCCGTCTTTCTCTATATTAACAACGTAGAGATTCCTTTAGCGCAACAAGGTACTACGAAATCTAAATTCAAGCCAACAATGACAACTGCTGAAATTTATAACATAATCAACAAAGCAGGAGACAACACAATCAAATTCGTATTCCGCACAGCTAAAAATAACTATGAGAATACGTTTAAGTTCAGCGTTGTCCCAATGAACTTGCCAGTCATTCCGGCACCTAAGACGGACGGTGTATACCCTTATAGCGCTCATCGAACAGTACCGCTGGCAACGGATCCAAATTTTGTGAAGCAAGGAAGCGTGTTTACAACTAAGGAAGCTAGATTGAATGTGTATGGAACATTTGATTTTGTTGATTTAGGTGACGAACATTCTTTTATTACCGGTCTTAATAACATTACAGATAAGAATAATTATATTGTCACGATATCATCTCCAAACTGGAAATCAGAAGTGAAATGGGATTTATCGAAGGAGTTTACACCTACTAAAGATGGGGTCCCGATTGCGGGCTATGAAACTACCCCTTATCGTACACCCGGCGTAGCAAATCCCAATGTGTCAACACCGGATGCAAAGATCGATTTCTTCTATGATGTAGATGATCAATATTTCTATTTCAAAATCGTTAATCAAATCATGCCAGAGGATGGAAGCTCACAGGTTTACGTGTTTACCGTATTTAACAGCGGTGAAGCAGGCCCGAGAGCGACATACCGGATGGAGATTGATTCCGTATCGATTCCTTACTCGATATTGTCGCCTTTGCCAGAAGAACGCGCGACCAATCAGAACTATGTTGAAGTAATTATTTCATCGCCTGGCGCGGAATCGCTTGTTGTAGGGAAACAAACTGCCAAGAAAGTGAAGTTTATTGATTATAGCCAAAGCACACCGCAATACATTGATGCGTTTAGTGTGACTGTGAAGGATCTTAAAGCGAATAAAGCTAGTAAAATAGAATTTACGATTACACGCGGTAAAGATAAAATTAAAAATTCGTTTGAGATGCTGTACCAGCCAGCGAGTATACCAGGAGCGCAATATTTGCAGACAATGCAAAGCTCTCATAAAGTATTCGATGGCAAACTCGTACTTTCGTTTGCTAAAAATAGCAAGCTGATTCGTCCGAACTATAACGCATCATCCGATTATTCTGGACAAGTATACAGCGGTAATGACATCCTGTTTGCGATTGCAAATCCGAATGATGGAATTATTGATCGACACGAGTTCGAGAGCCAGCCGCCGAACTACTCGGCGAACAGCTTAGCAGAAGGAAATCTGCATATAGGCTATCGCTTTCAAGACCAAGCCAGACAATTTATTAAAGCGAGCCCGCTCTTCTGGATAGATGGCGGACAAGCGGACAACCCGGATGCAACGTCACCAGAATTCGATCCAATAAAAACTGGACAAGATCCGTTCCCGTTCCCGAACGTACTCGATAAGAACACAGAAAGCTTTGCGAAGCGTTGGAACAAATTTGGACGTGAGCTTACTCCAACTGCACCAGGAAAGCTTACGCTTTCTTACGATACTAATGTGTCACAAAGCGCGGGGACGACGATTACCGTATTCCGTTTTGATCCTTACAATAGCACATGGGACAATATCGGCGGCGTAGTCGATGAGAAGAAGCATACCATTACCGTGCCGTTCACTAAATTCGGTTATTATGTTGTGACCAAGCTGACTCGCGGCTACAACGACATTAATGACCACCCTTACGCGCGAGAGGCTATGGAGGCTATCTACTCTAAAGGAATCATGAATGCGATAGACCCAATCGGTATTTTTGGAGCTGATCGCTATGTGACGCGCGGAGAGTTCACTCGTATGATCGTTCGTGCGCTTGATACACCGTTAAACTATGGAGGAGAGCTGCATTTCTCTTATTATCCAGAGACGATTACTAATGCTAACAATTCTAACTCCATTTATGATTATCGATATATTGAAACGGCTGCTCGTGCAGGATTTGTGCGTGGTACAAGACCTGGATTCTTCGATGAGGATGTTGAGCTATCGAGACAGGATGCTTCGGTCATTCTGGCGAGAGCATTGAATCTAAAGCTGGAGACGGACGCTAAGAAGGCGAAAGCGGGTCTTGATAAAGCATTTAAAGATTCAGGAAGCTTTGACTACTACTCGATTCCAGCTGTACTTGCCATTCAGAAGAAAGGCTTTATTGCCGGTTCACTCATTGACGCGAACAATCCTAAGTCAGGATCCGTGTTTGAGCCGAAAGCTAAGCTTCTGCGTAGTGATGCCGCAATTATAATGGGAAGAGTAATGGCTGACATGAATAAACTGCCTAAAATTTATAGCAAGTAAATAAGGCAAAGGAAGGCCGGCCGTCGTGTCGGTCTTTTCTTTTCTACATAGTAGAGAAACATTATCCATGGAAAATCTTAATTATCGACGGATCTATGTAAACAAGCTATAATATTCAGGTGGTAGACAAGCTTTGTACATAGAATTAAAAAAATTAAAAACTTTTTATCAAAGAAGCGCAACTTTTCTGTTTGCCATGCGTTTAAATACATGATGTTCTACATAAGCCGTTTAAACATGGATGAAATATCCAACTGGAAACAAATTGGAATGAATTCACAACTTTCTCTTTACGGTACGGATAGCCCATTGTATAATGTTATAGTGGTATAGCATCTCTATCATCTTTTCTATTTCCGTTTACAAGTTTCTGCGGCATGTTCATACATAGGGTTAAACATGATCAGCAGACATTATTTATACTAATTTAATGCTCAACTCTGGAGAGGGGGTGAATCGACAATGAGGAATACGAGCAATTCACTTTTCACACAGGCAACACAAAAATTGCAACAACCGAAGGTATTTAGAGGAGGAGACAAAAAGGTTATGAAAAAAAGTTTATCTTTGCTCGTGGCGATCGCTCTAGTGTTCTCGATGTTCTCATCGATGGCATTCGCAGCTGATGCAGAAAAAGAGCTTACAACAGAAGAAAAGTATGAAGCACTTGTAAAAGCAGGTATTTTCACTGGATTTGAAGATGGCGAAGCACATCTTGACGAAACAATGAACCGCGCACAAGCGGCTAAGATCGTTGCACTACTTGCTGGTTATAAAGAAGGCGTTGCAGTTAAAGACGCTGGTTACAAAGATCTTACTGGCTACGGCTGGGCTAAAGAATTCATCAACTTTGCAACTGAAGTTGGCGTTCTTGAAGGTAAAGGCAACAACAAATTCGACCCAGGTGCTGATGTAACAATTCAACAACTGGCTACAATCGCAGTAAAACTTCTTAAAACAGCTGACGTAGTACTTCCTGCTGGTGACCCTGTTGAAGGCGACGTTGCTGAATGGGCTGCTGCTGATGTAGCTGCTGTAGTAAAAGCTGGTCTAATCGCTAAGCAAGATGATTACACAATTGGCGCGCTTCGTGGTTTGCTAGTTGATGTAACTTATGCTGCTCAAGCTGCTCTAGCTAATGCTGGTGAATTGAAAGTAGTATCTGCAACACAAACAAACAAAGGCGAAATCACAGTAAACTTCAACAAAGCGGTTACTGCTGATGAGCAAAAAGAACTTACTTACACAGTTGAAAACGGTGGAGTTAAGTACGCAGTAACTTCTAAGTTTGCTGATGATAACAAATCCGTAGTTCTTACATCTAATTATCTTCCAGTAGGTGTTTATACTGTAACTGTAGGTAAATTTGCTCCAGTTGAAGTGACTGTTGTTGATGAAGTACCTACTAAATTGGAAATTGGTGCAACTTCACTGCAAAAAGCGGATAGCCAAGATCTGAAAGTTCAGCTTGTTAACCAATTTAACAAAAAAGTTGAAAATGCTCAAATCAACGTAACAGTTTACAATGCTACTTATGGTAAGTCTGTAAATGTTACATCTGATTTCAAAATTGATCTATCCAGCGACGCTGTTACACGTGTAGACGATACAGTTGTTGTTACTGCATCTCACTACGGAAGCGGCTTAAACGTTTCTAAATCCTTTAAAGTAGTTGCGGGAAGCTCTGCTACTGCAATCACATTGGCTGCTCCATCGCCATTGAAAGACAAAACTCGTATTTCTGTTAGTGAAACAGACATCGTGCTTCCGTATACAATGACCGATCAATACGGCGGAAAAGTTTTGTTGAATGATTCCCAAGGTTACCAAGCGGTGAGCACTGCTGATCGCAAGGTTACTTTGAACGGCATCACATTCCTTATTAATGACCCAGCTATTATTACTGCAATGGCAGTTGATAAAGATGGCGTACTGAAATTCAAAACAGGTACACAACACGGTACTGCTGTAATTTCAGCTCTTAACCCAGCGACTGGAGCTTTTGCATCAATTAGCTTCAAAGTTGAATCTAAAGCAAAAGTAAAAACTTTCTCGCTTCGCAACCCAGGTGCTATCGTAGTTGCTAACGAAGAAGTAGTAATTCCATATACAGCTGTTGATACTTTTGATGCAGTAATTGCACCTAAAGATGTTGATTTCAGCCAATTGACAATTACTTCAGCGGGTGCAGCTTTTGCTCCTAACTACCCAAAAATGAATGCAAAAGGTGAGCTTCTTGTTAAGTTTGCTAGTTCTGCAAATGCAGATAAAGTTGCGTACATTTATGTTTTGAACGCAGATAATCAACAAGCAGGTACATTGCAACTTGATGTGAAAAAAGATGCTGAAGCTCGTAGCATCAACGGTCTAAATGTAGCGAAATTCTTTGCAAATGGTGCTTCCGCTGAGTTTAAAGCTGAAAACATCACATACCTTGACAGCTACAACCGTACTAAAAAGATTGAAAACTGGTCAGCTGTAAACATCACTCTTAATAATACGAAATTGGTGTTTAACGCAGCTAATAACACTTTAACAGCGACAGCTCTTGAAAGTGAAGTTGGTAAAGTGGAAGTTGAAATCGATCTAGCACTTAATGCAACTGATAAACCACTTAAAACTACGATTGAAGTTATCAAATCTAGCGATGTTAAAAAGTATGACTTTAAATCTGTTGGCACGATCTACGCTGGAGCTGCTGTAACAGATTCTACTTACGAAAAAGAAGTAAGTTTGATTGGTAAAACAGATGGCGGTTCTGACGTAGTAATTGTTCAAACAGATGCGTTTGACTTCATAACTACTTCAGATGGCTCGATCATTGACGTAGTAAACTCTAAAACAATTAGAGGCGTTG
The DNA here is from genome assembly GCF_056269185.1 of Paenibacillus sp. J31R122. Taxonomy (NCBI): domain Bacteria; kingdom Bacillati; phylum Bacillota; class Bacilli; order Caryophanales; family Paenibacillaceae; genus Paenibacillus; species Paenibacillus sp. J31R122. Next base: position 97,277 of record NZ_JBWDNM010000016.1, on the reverse strand, counting down.
ATGCTGGTAAAGCAACAATCACTGCTTACAAGGGTTCAACGAAACTTGCTGAAGTAGAAGTAACGGCTTCGAAAGCGAAACCAGTTGCAACTACAGTATCTTTCGATAAATCCGAGTACACTATTGTTGGTGCAACTGGTAGTACAAATGTTGCTATTACTGTAAAAGACCAATATGGTGTTGTTATGACTGGAGTTGCTGGTTCGCTTACATCTAGCGATCCGAAGGTAGCTACTGTAACTGGTAATACTGTTACAGCTAAGATTCTAGGTTCTGTTACATTGACTTACATGACTACTAACGGTACAACTGCTACTGCTGTTGTGTATGTAGAAGCGACTTAGTCAAATAATTGGCCAAACAGGCAGGAGATTATCTCCTGCCTGTTTTTTTATGTTCTCCTACTTGTTCATACACCATTCACATACATACTTTATAATTGAAAATAATTAATCCTTACATATAGAAACAAATAGGCGATAGAATGCGTCTATACTAGTAACAATTAACAGGAGGAATGAATGTGAGACCACAATGGTTTAAGATTAGCGTAGCAACGATTGCGACTTGTGCTCTATTAGCACAAGGTGGTGTACAGTTTATACCTTTGAAAGCAGACATTGCTTATGCAGAAACATCAATATCTAATCAAACAGTTAAGCTGTCCAATTCAGCTACTTTGTCTATCCGTGATGGACAATTTCTGATGCAAGAACAAGGGAAGGTCTTTGCATATACCCTATCGATAACGAATAACGGATCGACAGATATTAATATGCGTGACTACTATGTACGATTGAAATCAAAATCTGGGAAGAAATATAGCTCCACCGTAATTGAAGCGGATAAGACTAAAGGTCGAATTTCACCGCGGACCACTCAGACTATAACTTATTATGCTGTTGTTGATAATACAGCTAAGATTGCTGACCTTACCTTCGATATTATTAAATGGGATTTCAATGTTAGCGGATATGAGAGGAAATTGGGTACAATTAGTTACCCTGCTGGCTCAACAGATAAAGTGAAGGCTTATGCGGCGAAGACTATGCTGATCAACAATACGAATCTCCGTGGATCACTTAAACAATATACAGTTACGAAAGATAACAGTAACTTGTATGTAACGATGAATGTTTTGCTTGAAAATAAAGGTTATAAAAATGTCGATTTAGCGACTAACATGAAGTTTTTTGCACAGACTGATTCTCTTGCGGTCTACAACGTTAGCACGACTGCTCTTACAGATACAATTATTCAACCGAATGAAAGTCAGATTGTTACTCTAAATACAATAATGCCTTTGTCAATGGCGGGCAAAGCCTTCTCGTTGATTGCCGCTTCAACTAATGAAACGACAAAGACAGAAGTACCAGCAGGCGTTTTCGCTATGCCAGTAGCTAATCCTGCAGTTGCAACAGCAAATGGACAGAAGAAATTGATCTACATAAATGGAGAATCTGTTCATACTACAATAGGACTAACCTCTACAAGTAATAATGAAGATAGCAAAAACGTAGAGTTGGATTTTACCTTCGAGAATAGCGGAGCGTCTACTATTAATGCACCTGAGTTAAGCTTCTCATTATTAACGGCAAATGGTGTATCCTATCCTTTAAGTTACACTAAGGAGCAGTTGGGAACGTCACTGTTACCTAAAATTAAAAAGGTGATAACTCTCACAGGAGTATTACCGGACGGTATCAAACCAGAGACAACAAAACTGCTTGTTCGAGCTGGTGTGACTGATAAGGAAAAAGGTTATGTTCTAGGAGCTTATCAGATGAAACTTATAAATACATCTGGTTCTGTGGGAGGTTCTTATCTCTATAATAGCAGCTATGACGTTAAGCTCAGCTCAATACAGCGTCTTCCTATGGGAGAAAATGATATGATAACAGCTGATATCAATATTACCAATAGTAGTACCATTTCAAAGAAAGCACCGAAGCTTAACGGATACTTTGTTATTAATGGTGTTAAGCTAGATGCAGAGCATCAGGTCGTTTCTCTAGATTCTGCTGTTACTATTTCACCTAAAGGCACTTATAATACGGTGGTTTATGCACCAGTTCCATATTCAACAAATATAAACTCTATTTCCTTCGTATTAACTGAACCTGCTGGGAGTGCTACTGAAGCAGCCAAGAAGCTCTATCAATTTGGAGGTCAAAAGATAAGCGAGATTTCAAATAAACAAAAAAATCAAACATACCAAATTACAAACGCAGGTAGAATGGCGGATGTATCTGTCTTAAAAACAAACTTCTATGAAGATGATAAAACGACATATTTTTATAGTGAATTTGAAATAACCAATAAAGAGCTCCGTTCTGCGGTACTAGCCAACTTAGGTGGTTATATCCAAGATTCAAAGGGATTGGTTTCCCCACTACAATTTGTTGAAATGAAAGAAAAAGTCATGCCAAATGGAAAAGTACTCATGACAGCATGGTCCAAGGTGACTAAATACTTTGATAAGAAAAATTTTGAATTGATTGTCGGCCAGTCTATAACAGGTACACAATCTAGCAATACTCCTGAAGGCGGAACAACAGAGGTGCAGAAAGTAATTGTAAAACCTGTTTCCTATTCATTGAAAAATACCGATGAATCTGCTGTTCAAAAGAATCTGACTTCACTATCTTTTGCTGGTTATAATCTAGGTTTCAATCGTTTAAATGCATTCATGAATGTCTCCAATGGTTTTACTGTTAATGGAATAAGACTTAATTTAACATATGATCTAGTGAAAGATACAAAGTATGATTTCGTTGCTGGTGATCACAAGTTGTTAGTTGAATTTGTTGACCAAAGTGCAATGAAAGCAACGTACTCCAAACTATTTTCTTTCAAAGCAGGAGAAGCTAATACCACATTATTGAAAGAAGGAACTAGCCAATCCCTAACGATTGATTTCGATGATGCTGAAGTTCAAAGTAAGGTTCAAAACTATGATAAATATATAATCAATATTTATGACGTGTTTCAAGATGCCAAGATGCTTGTGGCAACAAAAGAACTACGTTGGTTTTATGCAGAATAATAATAAAAGCTAGAAGACTCCTTCGAAATCAAGTATCCTATGAATAGTAAACATCTAGGAAACTAGCAGAGAGGGGAACAAGAATGAAGAATAAATCTGTAAAGATAGCAACAGCAGTTGCTGTTCTAGGTGCAGGTATCTGGGTAGGTACGTTATGGCCGTCAATTGTTAAAGGCGATGGTGTATCACTCACACCTGGCTCCGTAGAGGACCCTGTTGTGACAAAGAGCTACGTTGACGAACAAATCGCGAAGCTGGGTGCAGGTTCTGTCGGCGGTGGTAATCCTGGCGGTTCAGATGGCTCAGGCGCGAGCATGGCTCTAGAGGTCGTTGAAATTCCTGTCGGAAAGACGCTTATGGCTGCAGCTGGCGCTGAAGTAGTTGTGCGTGTGGGCAAAGCGATTGCCTACAGTTCAGATACAAACGGAATCTCTGATTTGACTGGCGGTACTGATATTAAGAAAGGCTATCTTGTACCGACTAACCATCTTATATGGTTCCCACGCGATGGTCGCGGTATACAAGGTGCTTCTGATGAAACAAAAGCACTAACCGTATTGGTAAAAGGAAATTATACCTTGCAATAGGATTGGCGGATCTTCCATGGTATTCTACATTTTACCCGAGCTGACAAAAGGTTATACGCTTCAAAAAGCGATGTAGGACACACAATACAGATGTATTCTTACATTACTCGGAGGTGTATCCAAACATGAGTCGCTCGAATAAAATTGTAGTACCAGGAAGTAAAGCTGCTCTTAACTCATTAAAGTACGAAATTGCTGCAGAATTTGGTTTGATGTCAGGAGGCTATTCGGCTACTGGTGCTGATACAGAATTTGCAGGAGAGCTAGGCGCCGCCTCAAGTAACAGCGGCGCTCATAGTGTACAATGGTCGGCCATATCAACACGACAAGCTGGTTCAGTGGGTGGGGAGATAACGCGCAGGCTAATTGCTCAAGCTGAGCAAGTTCTTGGCAGCTATCAATAAAATTGACCAATTTTGTCCAGGATAAGGGCGTCCATTGACACGATGCGACATTTTCGGTATCATATTGATTTAGAAGAGTTGTCAAACAACCTTTTCCTCCGCGGAAAAGGTTCATTTTTTGTGCGGAACTTAAGGACCTATAATGTAGTACTTAAGAACTTATCATAATATGGTTATAGGAGGTTGATACGGATGTCGGTTAAAGGACGCCACTTGTTCACATCGGAATCAGTTACAGAAGGTCACCCGGATAAAATTTGTGATCAAATATCTGATGCTGTCTTGGATGCATTCTTAGAAGCAGATCCATATGCTCGTGTTGCTTGTGAGGTTTCTGTAGCAACAGGTTTAGTACTGGTTATTGGTGAAATTAGCAGCAAAGCTGACTTTATAGATATTTCATCCATTGCACGCCGGACAATTAAGGAAATTGGTTATACACGCGCGAAGTATGGTTTTGACTCAAGTACATGTGCGGTATTGACTTCACTTAATGAGCAATCTGCAGATATCGCGCAAGGCGTTAATGCTGCACTTGAAACTCGTGACGGCAAAGACATGAAGCTGGAGAATGAAGATATTGGAGCTGGAGATCAAGGGCTAATGTTTGGTTTTGCAACAAACGAAACTCCTGAGCTTATGCCGCTTCCTATCGCCTTGTCACATCGTATCGCTCGTCGCTTGTCTGAGGTTCGTAAGAACGATTCACTTCCATACCTTCGTCCAGATGGTAAAACACAAGTTACGATCGAATACTTGGATGGCAAGCCAGTACGTGTTGATACGATTGTTGTTTCTACTCAACATGCGGAAGAAATTACTCTAGAGCAAATTCAATATGATATTCTTGAGCAAGTTATTAAACCAGTTGTTCCTGTGGAATGGCTTGACGAGAATACGAAATATTTCATTAACCCAACAGGACGTTTTGTTATTGGCGGACCTCAAGGCGATGCAGGCTTAACAGGTCGGAAAATTATCGTGGATACGTATGGCGGTTATGCTCGTCATGGCGGCGGCGCGTTTTCTGGTAAGGATCCTACAAAAGTTGACCGTTCAGCAGCCTATGCGGCTCGTTATGTAGCGAAAAATATCGTTGCAGCTGGTCTTGCTGAAAAATGTGAAATCCAATTGGCGTATGCGATTGGTGTAGCGCAACCGGTCTCGATCAGTGTAGATACGTACGATACAGGCAAAATCGAAGAGGAGAAGCTAGTTGAGTTGATTACTAACAACTTTGACCTTCGTCCTGCAGGCATTATCAAAATGCTTGATCTTCGTCGTCCGATTTACGCACAAACAGCAGCATACGGACATTTTGGCCGTACCGATGTCGACCTTCCATGGGAACGCGTTGACAAAGCGGAGTTGCTTCAAGCACAAGCTGGCATTTAAGTTATAGTTCTATTGTTATTACCCTTTTGGGCATACGAAGCTGTTAGTAAAGTAGCACAACTACTTTACTGACAGCTTTTTTTTGTTAATAAGTTCTATACTAAATATGCAATTAACCTAAATATTTCATATCAACTTACCGACAAATAAGGTACGAGTGTATTTTTTGAGGAGTGAATGGAATGAATCGAACTAGCAAACTGTCATTGTTAATCGCCGTCCTGCTAATGCTGCAAGTAAGCTTGTCAGGGTGGTCTATAGGTTCGCAGCAAGTTGAAGCAGCCGCGTCAGGCCCAGTAGCGTTAAGCCTCAGTCCTGCTGATGATCACACTAATGTACCTATTTCTGCTCATTTAAAAATGATTTTTGATGAAAATGTAGTCAAAGGGTCTGAATTTACATCCGTCTCTATTTATGAATATGGAACTAGCAGATTGCTTGAGAGTATTAGCGTAGCTTCATATCGTGTTGCTATTGATTCGACTCAGCGAATCGTTACAATCGCTTTGGATAAGTCGGATGCGAGCAAAGCTTTAGCATTGAATAAAGATTATTATGTGCTAGTAGACGCTGGTGCTTTTCTTAATGCTTCCAATGGTGAAGGCTTTGCAGGTATAAAAAGCGCAAGCGATTGGAATTTCCGTACAAATGCTGTAAATGACGTTATAAGACCATCCCTTACCGCTAAGAGTCCAGAAACGACAACACTAGCAAATGTTAGTACACCGATTATTTTAACATTTGATGAGCCAGTATACGCCGCAAGCGGGGATATCTTGATTAGTTCAACAGAAGACACAAGAACGATATCGGTAACTTCTAGTGCCGTTAGTGGCAGTGGTAGTGCTAACAATCAAATTGTAATCCAACCTCCGGCAGCCTTGCAGCCGAATATGAGATATACTGTAACCATTCCGGGAACTGCGTTCCAGGATGCAGCGGGTAATTATTATTTGGGTACTTCTTGGATTATTGAAACAGGACCAGCGCCTGTTAATTTGGCCGCAGGTTCACCATTTTCGCCTGCAGATAATGCAACCTCTGTTAAAACGGATTCTACTCTTACTATTTCATTCGATAGAAATGTTCAAGCACGTCCGAATAAAGTTATTGAAATACGTAGAGTAAGCAATAACACGGCCTTCGAAAGTTATGATGCATCAAACACTCAAAGAATCAAAGTGACAGGTAATCAAGTTGAAATAATACCAAGCAAACCATTTGAAGCAAATACAGCTTATTATGTTTTAATCGATCCCGGGGCGTTCACTCAGCCAGATCCAAACGGGAATGAATGGTATCACGGAATATCAGGAGCAAACATCTGGAATTTCACCACGGATCCTGGCTTTGAAAAAGATGCGCCCTATGTGACAACCTATTCTCCTGTCCAGTACGGAGTTTCAGGTAATACAAACACGTTACTTCAACTAACGTTTAATGAACCTGTATTTCCAAGTGTCGGGAATATTGAAATACGGGAATCAGCAAATGGAAATTTATTTAGAAGCATCCCAATTACATCGGAGCGTGTTACTGGCGGCGGAACTTACCAATTAACAATTGATCCGAATAGACAGATCAGCGGAGAGTCAGCCAAATTGTTTGTAAATAATAAAAAGTATTACGTAACGATTGGCAATAGAGCAATTCGTGACGCTGCGGGCAATTTTTACACAGGTATTACAGCAAATACAGGCTGGACATTCACGATTACGCAAGACACTGTGAAGCCTACTCTAAGCTCATTAAGTCCAGTCAACAATACAACTGCGGTGAGAGAGAATGCCACATTTGTAGCAAATTTCAGTGAAGCGATTAAGAAAGGTCCGGGAGTAATTAAGTTCTATCAAGCCGGAACGTCGGCAGCTCCGATTGATGCTAACGTTACTGTAGATGGAACGGACAATAAAAAACTGCTAATTACACCTACAGTTAATTTGCTGAGAAATACCTCTTATTATATTTATATACCTGATAATGGGGTAACCGATCTGGTGGGCAATACGTTTGCCGGTATATTAAATGAATACCAGTGGACCTTCAAAACAATAGGATCCGATACGACTCCACCAGCTGTTAGCAGATCAGAGGCTGTGGGAACAACAATTAGGCTCATTTACAATGAGGAGCTTAATGCTGGAATATGGCCTTCATCGGGCAGCTTTTATGTAACAGTAAATGGTGCGCCTCGTCCTGTTACGGCTACTCAAATAGTGGGTGATACAGTATTGCTTACTTTGTCGAGCGCAGTCATTAACGGACAGCTAGTGAAGGTTTCTTATACCAAAGAAGCGTCCGGTAGAATTCGCGATTTATCTGATAACGAAGCGCCAAGCTTCTCATTAAAGGATGTAGGGACAGGACAGGATACTACAGTTCCAAGAATCGTTAGCGGTTCTGCATATGGCAGCTCAGTAACATTGTCGTTCAACAAGGAGCTAATGCCTGTCAACAGCAATGCTTACTTGCAATTTATTGTGAATGTCGGAGGTGTCAACTATAGCGCAACTTCGATTTCGAGCAGCGGCAGTACGGTCACACTTACCATTAATGGTACGATACAAAGCTCGCAATACGTTTGGGTAACCTATGTCCCAAGCTCCTACCCATTGCGAGACTTGGTAGGTAATAATGTGGGGGGATTCAGCAATTTTAATCTAACGGGTTCAACTACGCCGCCGATACCGACAGTAGGATTAAACCTGCAATATATAAGTGCGAGCGGCACAGCTGTAATTCTAAAATATGATAAAGTTCTCAATCCACAATATGTACCGTCTACGTCCCAATATACGGTGTTGGTAGATAACGTGATGCGTGCAGTTAGTCAGGTTGTTATATCAGGCGACTCTGTTCTTTTGAATTTGAGCACCAGTATAACAGCAGGGCAAAAAGTTATCGTATCCTATGTAGCAATAGGAAATACACTTCTTGACCTGTCTTGGAATGCAGCACAATCCTTCAACGCAGTACAGGCAAATGGAGGCGGCGGAACAGGCCAGCCAGGAGCTTTGGTAGGAGCGATTCTGAAAGGCTCCGCGCTGACACTTACTTTCAGTGATATACTTAATCCAGCTTCCATTCCTAACACCAGTCTATTTTTCGTACGTATAAACGATCTAGCTAGAATGGTTTCTAGGGTGGATATTAGTGGAACAACTGCAATTTTGACATTGTCATCTCCAGCAGCTGTTGGTGATAGAGCTTCTATTTCATATTTCTCCAATGCATCAGGCTTAAAGACGATTAGCGGGCTGACAGTTAACAGCATTTCGAACGAAAATGTTGCGAACCAAACTACGCTGCTGGACAGCTTATCTGGAGATTATGAAGCAGCAGAGGGTGGTGTTGGTTTAAAACCATCTGCATCAACTATTTCAACGGATATATCGCCGGCTGGCAATGTAGCCAATCGCTATACGGTAATGAACGACAAGTTTATTGTGGCTTATCAGACGGCAAGGGCTGCAGGACTGACGAATCCGCGCGTCGTATTTAAAGTGCCAGCACATGAACGAGCTGCCATTGTAGCTATACCCGTCATCGCATTGGATATGGCTAATAAGCAGGGCGGGAATACGATATTTGCTGTAGAGCATGGCGATGTGACCTATGAGTTTCCACTTAAGGCGGTTAACTATGCGGAGCTGTCAGGCATGTTAAATGGCAATAGCATATCAAATCATTTACTCATTGAGATAGACCAAGGTGTATCAACCAAAGCGGCAAACTTAAGCACGATGTTAAATAGTGCGAAGGCACAAGTAATTGCTGGGCCTGTTAATTTCGAAGTATCACTGGTTAACGGAAGCTTAGAGAAGGTACTAACGGACTTCAATGGCTACATCTCCCGAACAATTAAAACAAGCTTGCCAGTGGATACGAGCCAAACATCCGTTGTATGGTACGACTCAGAGGCTGGATCGTTATCTTATATTCCGACGGTGTTAACTACAGCGGGCGGCAAGACGACCGCAACCTTCAAGCGTAAAGGCAACAGCGCTTACGCTCTTGTACGGAACACGTCAAGCTTCACAGACATATCGAAGCACTGGGCAGCGACGACGATTAATACGATGGCGCGCAAATACATTGTGGAAGGCCGGACTACAACGAAGTTTGAGCCGGATAAAAACATAACCCGCGGCGAGTTCGCCACGTACATTGCGAAGGGTCTTGGACTTCAGGGCGATAAGGCGGCAGCGGCCAAATTTAAGGATGTCACATCAAACACAGCTATGGGTGCATATATTGGAGCGGCTGTAAAAGCAGGTATCGTAAAAGGCAATACAGATGGCACCTTCAAGCCGAATAACCCGATTACGCGCCAGGATATGGCGGCGATGATGATGCGAGCGGCGAAAGTAGCTGAGTTGACGGTAAGCCCGCCAAATTCAACGGCGTCTTATTTGCAGAATTTTACCGATAAAGGTAAGATCAGTTCTTATGCGAAGACAGATGTAGCTCATGCGGTTTATCTCGGTATTATTACTGGCAAGAATGCGAAGACACTAAGTCCGCTGACGAATGCGACTCGTGCAGAAGGCACAGTCATGCTGATGCGTTTGCTGGAAAAGGCGAAGTTTCTAACACCATAGTATTTTGAAAAGTCTCTATCTACGTGAGGAATGCGTGGATAGGGACTTTTTCTGTTTTTGATAGAGATAGGGGATATCTTTCATTCGGAATAAAGTGATAGCAGTCTTTTATCGAGCGTAACTTTTATAATAGAGTTGTAGTCTATATTTAATAGATAATGAGATGGGAGAGTTGTACATATAATGAGTAAGGTTAAGAACATCGTTGGACGGCCGATAGAAGGTCTAGGAAAACGAGTCATAATTGTAGCGTTGGGCGGGACATTGCTCGTGCAGCCAATAGCGTCAATAATGCCAGGAAGCTGGCATACAGCAATCATAGAGGGAGCAGAGGCGGCAACGACTACTGCCCCAGTCCTTAAGCTAAAACAACAGTCCTATGTCACCGCAGGTGCTAAACGTTTAGACTATGTATGGAATACAACGCGAGGCAGCTCGAAGGTACAGACTGATGTACATGTTATCGAAGTTGATTTAACGAATCCGTATGTGTCGTTGAACACAATGAGCGGTAAAAATAACAATACCGGTAAAACAAATACGATTCTAAATATGACGAAGGAAAATGGAGCAGTAGCAGCTATTAATGCCGATGTGTTCGTTATGGGTGCAGAGGGTGCACCGCTTGGTGGACAGGTCATAAGCGGTTCATTTTTGACTAGTCCATCGAAGTTAAAAGGCATGTATGCCTTCTCGTTGACGAAGGATCGCAAGCCAATGATTGATAATTATACGTTTGAAGGCACAGTGACGGCAGAAGACGGGTCAACTTTCCCTCTTGAGGGATTTAACCAATCCGCGTATAATCCGGAAACGACCGGAGCTACATATAGCCACGTTGATACGATGTACATATATACAAGTGCTTGGGGCGGTGCAGAGCGTCCGAAAAATTCTTATACGAAACCAAAAGAAGTTTTAGTTCGAAACGGCATTATTGAAGAAATCTCTCCAGACAATACAGCGATAGTAACCCCAATCCCTGAGGATGGTTATATTCTACGTACGCATGGTAAGGCAGCAACCTATGTGAGGGAGCATTTAAAAGTAGGACAGGCCATAACCAGCGATTATTCACTGGTCTCGCTCACTAGCGGTGCGAAGGTCGATCCAGCTTCTTTTGAAATGATGGTAGGCGGACATACTCTATTGGTTAGTGGCGGTGCGGCATCTGCTTTTTCACGTGATATTACGGGTGTAAGCGGCTCGTCTTACGTTTCACGTTCAGCGATTGGATATTCCAAGGACGGCACCAAAGTCTATCTAATAACAAGTGAGAGATATGGCGGCAATACAGGTGTGAACTTGAAGGAAATGCAGCAAATCATGATTCAACTCGGTGTAGACAAAGGGGTAAATCTGGACGGCGGCGGTTCGACGACCATGATAGAGCGTCCGCTTGGCAGCACTTCCTTACAGCTTGCTCACTCGACACAATATGGAACGACTCAGCGCAGCGTAGCCAATGGTATCGGCGTTTTTACAACCGCTCCACAGGGCACGCTCAAGGGGATTGAAGTTAAGGGAAGCAATGTGATGTTTCTTGGACAGTCAACTACCTTCTCGTTGAAGGGATACGACAATTACTATAACCCGATGACATTTGACGATACCACTGCGGAGTGGAGCGCCTCTGATGGAATTGGCAGCTTTGCAGGAAATGTGTTTACGGCTAACAAGATTGGGAAAACAACAGTAACCGTGAAATCGGGTGCGGCAACAGCTAAATATGCGGTTGAGGTTATTGGACAAGATCAGATCGCATCCATGTCAATTGATACAGCAGCCGGCGTGCTCTCGAAAGGGGCAACAGTTGCTGTGCCTGTAACGGTGAGGCTGAAAAACGGAAAAACCTATAAGCTTAGCGGTGACTCACTAAAATGGGAATATGTAGGTTTTACAGCGACTCAATCAGGCAATAACCTAACTGTTGATTCGGTTGAAACGAAAACAGGTACGGGCTATGCGATCGGTCGATATGATGGCTTTCCGACTATGATTCCATTCACGAAAGGCGTAACGACAAAAACCTTTGCAGACTTCGAGCAATCGGCATATGCCATTACTAGTCAAGTAACGCCTGCTACAACTACAGGAAAGGTGAAGCTCGTTACCGACCTTCCAGGTCAGAAATCGCCAAAAGCATTGAAACTAGATTATGATTTCACATTGGGAACAGGCACAAAAGCATCCTACGCTCTATTTGGTCCAACAGGTCAGACACTCACTGGCTCGCCAACCTCGATGTCGCTCGATCTATACAGCGATAATAGCTTGAACTGGGTACGCGCGGAGTTTATAGATGCAGATGGCAAAGCACATCTCGTAGATGTGGCCAAGCAGCTTGATTGGAGCGGGTGGAAGACAGTCAAAATGAATTTATCAGCTCTCGGCATGAAATATCCTGTCAAGCTGAAGCGGATATACGTAGTGACGATTGCTGAAGGACAAGATGAACGGGCGGCAACAGGAGCAATCGGACTGGATAATATACAGCTTCAGTATCCGCCTGTTGTAACGGTTGATACGAAGGCGAAAGTCGAGATGACCATAAGCAAGGCAACAGCAACAGTGAACGGCAAAGCGATTAAATTAGATACGGCGCCTATTCTATTAAATGGAACAACCTATGTACCTGTACGTTTTGTGTCAGAGGCACTGGGGTCTGAACTTGTATACGATCATCCAACGAGAAGAGTAACCGTACTGCGCGGCAATAAGCTGATGGAAATGACAATAGGCAAAAAGGAATTCGTAATGGACGGCAAGGTACAGCAAGCAGAGGTTGCTCCAATTGTACGTGACGGAAGGACACTTATTCCGATTCGTTTATTTTCTGAAAAACTAGGATTTAAAGTCACTTATGATGTGAAAACCAAAAAGGTTACCATCTACTAACAGGGGACGCAATTTAGACATTTTGTGGTATGATAGAAAAGTTAAACCTTTAAATAGAAAGGTTGCCGATCTGTCGTGGACCATCTTACAATCGATCTTAATCGTGTTATCAAAAATGCCATTGAAGTGATGGAGGACAGTAAATACCAAATCTATGAAATCTGTGAATCGGCGCGCACGGAGCTGGAATCTCTGGAGCAGGAGCTTGAGGTTGTGCTTCAAGAGACGTTCAAGGCCATTGAAAAGGTCGATGAATTGGAACAGAACTACCGGCGTGCACGTATTCGATTGACAGAGGTAAGCCGTGACTTTGTTCGCTACAAGGAAGTGGACATTAAGTCAGCATATGAGAAGGCGACACAAATACAGCTGGATCTAATGGTATACCGTGAGAAGGAATCTTATCTGAAGTCGCGACGTGATGATTTGCAGAAGCGTATGCGTAATGTTGAGAACTCTATCGAGCGTGCTGAAACGATTGCTTCACAAATAAATGTAGTGCTTGAATATTTATCGGGTGACTTGAATCAAGTCACCCGCATTTTGGAATCTGCCAAGACGAGGCAATTGCTTGGCTTGAAGATTATTTTAGCGCAAGAGGAAGAACGTAAAAGGATTTCAAGAGAAATACACGATGGGCCTGCTCAATCGCTGGCTAATATCGTATTGCGCACAGAAATTGCCGAACGTATGCTTATTAAGAAGGAATTTGTTATGGTGCATGAAGAACTAATAGATTTGAAGGAGCAGGTACGTGCAGGGCTGGAGGAAATTCGCAAAATTATATTTAATTTGCGTCCGATGGCATTGGATGATTTAGGACTTGTGCCGACACTTCGTAAGTTTACACAGGATTTTGAAGAAAAAACAAAAGTACATACTGTATTCGAGCTAGCTGGGAAAGAGATTCGGATGCCGTCTGCTATGGAAGCAGCCATCTATCGGCTGGTTCAAGAGGCATTTACGAATGTATTCAAGCATGCCAATGCATCCCATGTATCACTCGAAATAAACTATCATTCACGATTAGTTTCGATTATTATTCAAGATAACGGAATTGGTTTTGCCAGCGATTTAACTGAGCTGGAGGCAAGTCGCAACTCCCATTTCGGATTATTAGGGATGAGGGAACGAGTGGAACTGATAGAGGGGAGGATGGATATAGACTCAAATCCCGGGAGAGGGACGAAAATTATAATAGATATACCAACTACTGCTGAACATAGAAAGGAGTAAAATAATATGATACAGAGACCAATGACTAATGGACATAAAATAAAAATTTTACTTGCGGACGATCACCAGCTGTTTAGAGAAGGGCTTAAGCGTATTTTAAATATGGAAGAGGATTTGGAAGTCATCGGCGAGTGCGGTGACGGCATTCAGGTGCTGGAATTTTGCAACCATACGATTCCTGAAATTGTACTAATGGATATTAACATGCCAATTGAAAACGGTGTCGTTACGACAGAGCGTTTGAAAGGGATGTTTCCTGATGTAAAGGTTATTATTTTATCCATTCATGATGACGAGAGCTATGTTTTCGAAACGCTTCGTAAAGGCGCAACAGGCTATCTATTGAAAGACATGGAGGCAGAGTCGCTCATTAATGCGATCCGTTCCGTTGTTCAAGGCTATGCCTACATCCATCCAAAAGTGACGGGTAAGCTAATTAATCAATTACGTCGTATGACTTATTTGGATGAGATGGGTATCGTGTCAGGTGCGGCAGCAGCTAAAGAGCCAGGCGTGAAATTCGTTGCTGGCGACAATAGCCCGCTTACTCGCCGTGAAGCAGAGGTTCTCAGACTTATGGCAGAAGGTAAGAGCAATAAGCTTATCGGTGAATTTCTATTCATTAGCGAAAAAACAGTCAAAAACCACGTTAGCAGCATCCTTCAAAAGATGGAAGTTGATGACCGTACACAAGCAGTAATTCATTCCATTAAATTTGGTTGGGTTACATTATAAACTTTCACTAAATGACAAACACCCCGCATTTTGCCCAAAAGGCATAATGCGGGGTGTTTGTCATTTTACTGCTTTAATTTCAAGTTATTGTATTAGCCTTGTTTATTGTTTCTTTGTCTTCTAAGGGCTAAAAGTCCTGTACTTATTGCAAAGGCACCAATTAGGTAGTAAGGGAAAGGATTGCTATCGCCTGTTTTTGGCAATGTGCTTAGCGGAATCTCCTCATCATCGATAATCACAATTGGATCATCACTAGGAGGTTGTTCATTCTCATCAGTTGAACCCTTTACGACGGCTGTTGGCTCCGGTGTAGGTGATGGATCAGGTGAAGCAGTTGGAGCAGGCGTTGGTGATGGTGTAGTCTCAGGTGACGGTGTTGGTGTAGTAGATGTCACAGGTGTTGGTGAAGGCGATGAAGTCGGCGTTGATGTTGGTGTTGATGTTGGTGTTGAAGTCGGTGTTGAAGTCGGCGTTGATGTTGGCGTAGATGTTGGTGTTGAAGTCGGTGTTGATGTTGGTGTTGATGTTGGTGTTGAAGTCGGCGTTGGTGTTGGTGTTGGTGTTGGTGTTGAAGTCGGTGTCTCTGTTGGACATGGTGTGTTATTGCTTGCTTTAGTTATATTCTTTTCGAATTCCCATGAGACTTTAATATCAAAAGGGCCATCAATGGCATTTGTCGTAAAGGATACTGATGAATTTTTCGGAACGGTGCTGTTTCCGAATTGAGTGGTTCCGATAGCCGCCCACGAGAATGGGACATCGATATTGCTTTCATTGGTTACAACCCATTCTCGCTGTCCTGTTGGATTAACACAGGCATTATCCACCTTGAGCTTTGGGGTGTTGATGACGATTTTTATCTCCGATGAATCATTGGTGACTACCAATTTGGTGCCCTCAGGTAAGTCTGTTGTAAAGCCTGGTAATGTAATTTCTTTCAGGTCGTATGTGCCGACAGGGACTTTAGCAAAGGTTATAACGCCATTTGCATTGGTTACCCCTGTCGTAAATAGGGTGCCGTTTTTCCACAGCTCAAAAGTAACACCTTCATGAGGAGAACCTTCTACTGCTTTACTGATGTATTTATTGACTATAATATTTCCGCAGCCTTCTTTGTGTACAATCGCTGTTTTATATGTGCCTGCATGACCGCCGGTACCTATTGTCAGTTGTTGAGGTCCACTATAAACATCTATTTGATAGGGGGCACATTGAGGGAGACCAATTGTAATTTTGTAGCTTTTACCTGGTGCGTAAACGTCCGTTATACCAGTAAAATGCTTCTGCGTTTCAAAAGGGTGCCCGAAATCGTCTGGGGTTGTGCCTGGTGGATATACGTAAGAAGAGAAGCTCACTTGTACGCAAGTATCCGCTTTTGTATGGAAATAAGCTGTAGCTGTTCCGTCATTATTAACGATTAATCCATTGTCATGCAGCCCGCTTGGGAGGGTGGTGCCTTGACCTTCCATAATGATATCATTACGGTCAGTAGAATACTCTTCGCAGGCATTATTGTTATTATTCTGCCCGTTGTCTGGAGCTGGTTCGGTACCTGCTGCCATGACAAGTGAACTTAGTGATATCGATAATATAAGTAAAATAGCTAAACCAAAAGACAACCTCTTCTTAAATCTTTTCACAAATTCACACTCCCCTTAGATTGGTATTCGAGTTCTAAGAGGGCCGGTTACACTACTAGCTCCGTATAATCCAAGTGTCCAAATGTAGATTATACATCATCGCTTCCCTAGATATGAAGAATGTACGAAATACATCCTCTCTCTGCTCCCTTAGCATACGTATATTACATATGCGCGAAGATGTAGTAAAATGATAACATATATTGTAAATTGCTCAAGAGGGTTTATTTGTCGCTTTTTGACTGAAAAAATTGGGTTATTTTTTTTGAAGCGGAATAAGCAATTGCACATTTTATAATCTTGTCCTTTTATAGGGGAACCACTGGGCGCCTTGTGGCATATAGTGTCACAAAGAGGAGGTGGCCTCGATGTTTGGACTTCTACTTTTGGTGATCGGATGTTATCTGTTGGCTGCATTGACCGTGCATCTGGTTTATCGAATCCAGCAAGGACGACTGGAATCCATTAAGCACTATGTATGGATTGCGGATAGTCGGCAAAAGAATATGGAATGGTATATGCGCTCGTTGTCTTCTTTTTCACAGAGGATGGGGAAAGATGTTCAATTGACGATCGTTGACAGCGGCGTATCCGAGGAAACGCTTGCGATTGTTGAACGACTGGCTAGAGAGGACAATAAAGTGAGGATTTACCCAAGATTAGTAGATCCTATTGCTAAAAAGGAAGATGGTAAGCGTTCACACTTAACGCGGACTGACGCTACTCAATTGCTATGGCTGCTGCAGGCAGAAGGAATTGTATCTAATGCTGACCATGCGGTGCTTGTTGATCTGCATAATCCAGCAGATTTGTCGAAAATGCCGTTCTAGTATATACTATGCGGTAGTTAAATATTTGGAGTGAAGCACACTCAATGACGCCTTTGGCGTTGTTGGGTGTTTTTTTGCGTTTAGGGGGTGTGGGGAGGGGGCTTTTGCTAAATGAGAGTGACTGCTGGAGTGGGCTTGATGCTCAAATGTGGCTTGAATGCGGCTTGAATAGGTGGAAGGAGAAGTTGCTGTGTGTCGCTCGCAATAGTAATGATGGATAGTAATAAGGGATAGTAATGAGGGAAACTCACTAAAATGAGGGAAACTCATTAAATAGTGAGGCTAATCTCACTAATAGCAGCAGATTAGGGCGTCACATGTGGTTTTGTGAGGTAAACCTCATTCTCGATGAGGGGAGTCTCATGGCTAGTGAGGTTTACCTCACTAATAGTTAATGGGAGAAACAGAAGAGTTAGATTAGTGGGATTATACTGAGCTTAACCTCAGACTTAGTGAGGTTAAGCTCACTAGAGGATGATTTTTGTTAAATGAGGATGACTGCAGTGGTGGGCTTGATGATTAAATGTGGCTCGAATAAGAGCCCGAATAAGGCCCGGATAAGGTTCGAATAGGTGAGAAAGTTGCTGTGGGTCGCTCACAATAGTACTGAGGGATAGTCATGAGGGAAACTCATTAAATAGTGAGGCTAGTCTCACTAATAGCAGCAGATTAGGGCGTTTCATTTGTTTTAGTGAGGAAAACCTCATTCCCGGTGAGGGGAGCCTCATGGCTAGTGAGGTTTACCTCACTAATAGTTAATGGGAGAAACAGAAGAGTTGAGATTAGTGGGGTTAAAGTGAGCTTAACCTCAGACTTAATGAGGTTAAGCTCACTAGAGGATGATTTTGTTAAATGATGGTGACCGCAGGAGTGGGCTTGATGCTCAAATGTGGCTCGAATAAGAGCAGGAATAAGGCCCGGATAAGGCTCTAATAAGGCTCGAATAAGGCTCGAATAGGTGGAAGGGGAAGTTGCTGTGTGTGGCTCGCCATAGTAATGAGGGATAGTAATGAGGGAAACTCACTAAAATGAGGGAAACTCATTAAATAGTGAGGCTAGTCTCACTAATAGCAGCAGATTAGGGCGTCACATGTGGATTTGTGAGGTAAACCTCATTCCCGGTGAGGGGAGCCTCATGGCTAGTGAGGTTTACCTCACTAATAGTTAATGGGAGAAACAGAAGAGTTAGATTAGTGAGGTTAAGCTCACTAGGGGACGATTTTGTTAAATGAGAGTGACTGCAGGGGAGTGGCTTGATGATTAAATGTGGCTCGAATAAGAGCTGGAATAAGGCCCGAATAAGGCTCGAATAGTTGAAAGGAAAAGTTGCTGTGGGTCGCTCGCCATAGTAATGAGGGAAACTCACTAAAATGAGGGAAACTCATTAAATAGTGAGGCTAGTCTCACTAATAGCAGCAGATTAGGGCGTCACATGTGGTTTTGTGAGGTAAACCTCATTCCCGGTGAAGGGAGCCTCATGGCCAGTGAGGTTTACCTCACTAATAGTTAATGGGAGAAACAGAAGAGTTGAGATTAGTGGGATTAAAGTGAGTTTAACCTCAGACTTAGTGAGGTTAAGCTCACTAGAGGATGATTTTTGTTAAATGAGGGGGACTGCAGGAGAGTGGCTTGATGATTAAATGTGGCTCGAATAAGAGTAGGAATAAGGCCTGAATAAGGCCCGAATAAGACCCGAATAAGACCCGAATAAGAGCCGGAATAAGAGCCGGAATAAGGCCCGAATAAGGCTCGAATAGGTGGAAGGAAAAGTTGCTGTGGGTCGCTCGCCATAGTAATGAGAAAACCTTCGTTCTAGCGGCTTCGTAATGTCGAGGGGTTACAGGGATGTGAGGAAGAAGAGGAGGTTCAAGTATGAAGGCTCATGTGTATATTGTTGAGGTTAATGGAAGTTGGTTAGCAAGGTTAACTATTTATTCGGTAGTTGACCGACATTTTTGGATGGATGGCGAGTTTGGTGAGGGTGGGAGATTGAATTCGGCAATAGCCAATTCGGGTTGGCTGTGGCGGGAGGCATTGCCTCTAGGTGTAGCGTATGCGGCAGTGGAGCTTTGGGAGGAGCATTTAAAGAAGCGTGATGTAAAAAGTAGGATGAAAATTAGTGAGAGAGCAACTAGTAAGAAAGCTATATCGTGGAGCCCAATAGAGGCTCTTGATAGGTTGTACAAATGTGTAGAGGAGGCTACACGAGTGGCGGGCTATGGAGTAGCCGATAAGAATGGACAGTTATGGGGGAGGTTGATTGGTAGGTGGAGGAATCAAAATGAGCGTTACTTTGAGCAAGAGGGGAATAATT
Organism: Paenibacillus sp. J31R122; assembly: GCF_056269185.1. Lineage (NCBI taxonomy): Bacteria > Bacillati > Bacillota > Bacilli > Caryophanales > Paenibacillaceae > Paenibacillus > Paenibacillus sp. J31R122. Next base: position 77,591 of record NZ_JBWDNM010000016.1, on the reverse strand, counting down.
TAGTTGCTAAGGCGGAAAGGTGGGAGCGGGAGGGGGGTGAAAATGAGCGTGTTGGAGCGGGGAGTATGAGGAGTGGAGAAGAGTATGTGAAAGGCAGAAGGACGAGGGGTGGAGAAGAGTATGTGAAAGGCAGAAGGACGAGGAGTGGAGACGAGCATGGGGGAGAGCAGAGCGAGCTGGAAGAAAGCGAGACCTGGAAAAAAGGGAGTGTGAGGGATGAATGTGGGTTCAAAGGAGCAGAGAGAGGGAGGGACGGAAACGAGACTAGGGGAGTGGGGAGTATAAGGAGTGAAAACGAGCATGGGGGAGCGGGGAGCGCGAGGAGTGGAAACGAGCATGGAGTAGCGGGAAGAGTGAGGAGTGGAAATGAGCATGGAGTAGCGGGAAGAGTGAGGAGTGGAAATGAGCAGGCGGGGGTGAGGATTGATAGCGAGTCAGGGCGAGCGATTGGCGATGCCGAGGCGGGGTGGCTTGCGGCAGCAGCGAAGCATGCCGCGGGGTTGTTGGAGGGGCGAGCGCTATTGCGAAGCGAAGCGCACGACTTGCTTGAGGGCGCTAGCCTGCCCGGTGCCGCAGGCAGCTGGAGCGGGGTGCTCCAGCTTGCTGCGCTGCTAGGGCGGGCGCGCCTGCGCGGATCGGTCGCCGCGGAAGGCGGGCGGCCGGGGGCGATGAGGCGCCGAAGGCGCGAGCGCAGCTGTATGCGCTGCGGGAGTGGCGAGGCGTTGATGCTCCGCACGGCATGTGCAGCGTGCGGTAGGGAGTGTGCCTATTGCACAGCGTGTATTGCAATGGGAAGAAGTCGTGAATGTGAGCTACTTGTCATAGGGCTGCGAGAACTCTCAGGAGGTGAACTTGCCGGCAGCAGCAGCCTTGCTAGCGGACAAGATTTAATAGATTTGGAGCAGAGGCTTGCTCACTGGCAGCTTAGTCCTGCACAAACAGCTGCTGCAGCAAAAGCGCTTCAGTTCGTCGAGGGGCGAGCAAACGGTTCATCGAGTGGCTCCTCAAGTTTACCGGCTAGAATGGAGCCGTCAGTAAACGATATAAAGCCGATCCGGAACTTTCTTTTATGGGCAGTTACTGGAGCGGGTAAAACGGAAATGATCTTTCCGCTCGTTGAATCGGTACTATTAAGGGGCGGGAAGGCGCTTATTGCGACGCCACGTCGCGACGTCGTAATTGAACTGGATCCGCGTATTCGAAAAGCTTTTCCGCTAGCAACGGTCGTCACCTTGTATGGAGGAAGTGTGCAGCGATGGGAGAGTGGGGATATTACGCTAGCAACAACGCATCAATTATTGCGATTCTATGAAGGCTTTGATTTAGTAATCGTCGATGAAATTGATGCCTTTCCTTTCCACGGAGACAAAATTTTGCAGTATGCAGCGGATAAGAGCTGTGTTCCTGGCGCAGCGCGATTACTATTGTCCGCTACGCCGCCGAGTAATTTGCAAAGAGCTGCGAAGCGAGGAAAGCTCCCGCATGCAAGGGTGCCAGTTCGTTTTCACCGGCATCCGCTACCAGTACCTAAGCTGGTAACTACAACGCCGGTAAAGCAAATGCTTCTTACAAGCAAGCTGCCTAAGCAGCTTATAGCTGCTATGCAGCAATCTCTTGTGCGCAATGCACAGCTGTTTGTCTTTGTACAGCGAATCGCACAAACAGAGCCAATGGCTGCTTTGCTCCGTAGAGTGCTCAGGCATTCCGCCATTGCGGCAACATCATCACAGGATCCGGACCGAGCGGAGAAGGTGCAGCATTTTCGAAGCTGTCAAACTCGAGTGCTCGTCACAACTACCATATTAGAACGAGGGGTGACTATCCCTAGAAGCGATGTTTATATTTTGGATGCGGATGGACGTTTGTTTGACGAAGCCTCTTTGGTTCAGATGGCAGGCAGGGCAGGTCGCTCCGCAGAAGATCCATTCGGCAGCGTATATTTTTGTAGTCGAGAACGTAATCGATCACAGGTAGCTGCCGTCCGTCACATACAAGCCATGAACCGTATAGCACGTAAGCAAGGATATTTGCATCCGAAAATAAAGAAAGGAGGCTCGACTTCATGAGTCACTCGCTATCTACACTATTGCAGCGGCTTCGTTACACGTTTACTGCCTCCGCAGAGCTGCTCGCCCCAAGCTCTGCCGCCTGCTCCGTATGCGGCAAACCGCATAGCCAAGCTCGCAGCGCGAGCAGCATCAACCACCCGAAGCTGCCGACCCAGCTTCTTCAAAACGTATGCGGAGTCTGCCTTTCCGCAATACCCTGGCTTACCCGCATCATCTGTCCCCACTGCGGCCGAGGAACACATTGCGAGGATTGTACTCGCGGAACAAGCAGATCATTCCAATATAACCGCAGCGCGGTATATTACAATCAAACGATGAAACAGTGGCTCGCCCAGTACAAATATAGAGGGAATGAAAATCTCGCGCCTGTGCTGGCAAACATGCTGATGCCGACTTTTGAGAAAATGACTATGGAGCTAAGCAGACAAGACAGTCCTTCTACAATTCGCCGTTCTCAAAAACAACTTTTTTACGCCCAATACTGGGATGCAATCACCTATGTGCCGATAAGCACAGAGCGTGCGGAGGATAGGGGCTTCAATCAAGCAGAGCAGCTGGCGTCGCATATCGCAGGCAGATACCGATTGCCGATCCTTCATCTGCTCATTCGAGACCGACATACAGAAAAGCAAAGTTTTAAAACAAGATCTGAAAGAATGCGCGACACTAAACATCTTTTTAAAGTGAGTCATCCTGAACTGCAAAAGCTGCAAATCAATTCTTTGGGCAATGAGAACAAAATAAACTCACTTCAAAAAAAGCTGAGAATATTGCTTATAGATGACATTTATACAACGGGAAGTACGGCGGAGGCTTGCTCGCAAACGCTGTCCTTACATGCAGAGAAGCCGATTGAGGTTTATCTTTTGACATGGGCGCGCTCTTAAATAATCTACTGATCTCGTAAAATGTACATAGATTAATAGTGAAAAAGTTAACGCTATCGATTAGAATATACCTAATAAGTCGTTTTATGACCAAAATGAGGGGGCTCAGAGCGATGAATCTAGATAATTGTCCTCGCTGCGGAAAGCTTTTTGCCAAAAATTTTAGAGATGTATGTCCGGTATGTATGCGTGAGCTTGATAAAGAGTACGAGCTTTGCGCAAATTACTTGCGTGAGTTTAAAGGTGCTATTATTACCGAACTGTCAGATCAAACAGGCGTATCGATCAAACAAATTACAAAGTTCATTCGCGAAGGCCGTATTTCGATGGTAAACGCTCCTAATATGTCATATCCATGCGAGTCATGCGGTACGCTCATTCGTGAGAACCATATTTGCGATAGTTGTCGGAAACGATTATCTAAGGACAGACAGCATATGAACGAGGATGCTGCAAGGAAGGCAGAGACATTCGCTTCAACGAACAATAACGTTTATCGAGGGCTCGATAAGTATAAAGACAAATAATTGATATTAAGCTAATATTTAACCTTCTATAAAATTTCACTTGACTCAAGCCGATAATACTTGTAAAGGTATTCGGCTTTTTTAGTTATTGCAAATAATGGGGTGGATAAATTGAAGATAAACGAACCAAATCGAATCGGAGCAATCAATCCGTATCAGAAGCAAAAGGACGCACATGCAATCGGAGTAAACAAAGCACGTAAGAAGGACGAAGTCCAAATTTCAGCAGCTGCCAAAGAAATGCTGACATCAAGCCAAACAAACAGCGCGGAGCGGACTAAGCATATTGAACAGCTTAAACAGTCAGTAGCATCTGGTACGTATCATGTGGAAGCTGGTAAGATCGCCGAGAAGCTGCTGCCGTATCTCGGAAACAATAGAGCAGAATAAGGATGGGTGAAGCAGCATGTCTATACCTCAAATCGTAGATACGCTTCAACAGCAGCATGAGCTATACGAGCAATTTCTAGAGATGGAATTAAGTAAGAAGCAGCTTATTATCAAAAATGACATTATGTCGTTAAACGTTCTTACTCAAAAAGAAAAGCTATTAACCGCTAATGCCGAAAAGCTGGAGTTAACTAGAAGTATTTTAACATCACGATATTTTAAGGATATAGGCTTCCGTTATCGCAGTGGAGTTTTGTCGGAATTAATTAAAGCTGTCAGCAATGCGGAAGAGAAAGAAGTATTATTGAAGCTTCATGGGAAGCTGACGAATCTGCTGGGAAAGCTGAAGCAAGCTAATGATCTAAATCAGCAGCTCATCCAGCAATCCCTTGATTTTATAAACTTTTCGATTGATCTCATGATTGATGATCCCAATGAGGATGTTGTCTACCAGCATCCGATGAATCAAATGTCGGGCAACAAACGCATTAGAATGTTTGATAACAGAGCATAATTAGGAGGCAAGTCCATGACCTCAACATTCCATTCATTAGAGACATCCAAGCGGAGCTTAATAACGCAGCAGGTCGCATTAAGCACGCTTGGCCATAACATAGCCAATGCGAATACGCCGGGCTACACCAGACAAAAGGTTACTATGGTGGCAAGTAGACCGATAGAGGCTTACGGTATGCTCAAATCTACAGCTCCGGGGCAGTTAGGGACAGGTGTTGAGTATACATCGATCACCCGCATCCGGGATGCCTTCTTGGATGCGCAATACCGAGCACAATCACATATTGCAGGCAGCACCGATATACAGACGGATACATTAAGTAAGCTTGAGGGCTTTGTCAATGAGCCATCCGAAAATGGTATTCGTACCGTTCTATCTGGTTTCTGGAGTGCTTGGTCCGATTTAAGCAAGGACCCTGAGAATGTTACCGCTCGTGAAATTTTGGTAGAGCGAACACAGGCTTTGGCAGATACATTCAACGGTTTAAACACACAGCTGTCAGATCTATCGAAAGATTTGACAGCAACTATTGCAACGACTGCTGAAGAAGCAAACTCGATGTTGAATTCGATTGCATCGCTTAATGATCAAATTAAGAAAATTGAAATGCTTGGCGATCATGCGAATGATTTACGTGACCAGCGCGATCTTCTTACCGATAAGCTGTCGAAGCTAGTCAACGTAAATGTGACGGAAACAAATGACGGCTACTCGATTACGATGGGTGGCACTAGTCTAGTGAATGGCAGCACTGTATCGCCGCTTACATCAGATGCGTTGGCAACAGCTTACTCAAACGGAACACTAGCTGGCGGGGAAGTACATGGGATGTTCGTAGCGCTGGATGATGTAGCTGAATTTGTTCAGCAATTGGATACGATGGCGAATACGATTGCAAACGGCGAGTTTGAGGTGACTATTCCTGCAGGTTCGGTTCTTCCTGGGACGACAGTGCCTACCGCTGCCGATCAGAAGATGACGGTAAAAGGCATCAATGGTCTTCATCAGTTGGGATACACCTTGGAAGATCCAGCAACCGCTGGACAAGCTATATTTACGACAAAGGATGGTACAGCTAACTTTACGGCTGGGAATATTCAGTTAAATGCAGCAATCGCATCCGATTCCAACAAGATCGCATCATCGCTTCGGACAACGATGACTGCCGGCGGAGCGTCGGTCGTCAAAGGAAATAATGACATGGCGCTACTAATGTCGCAGTTGGCGGATGTGGAGTTTTCGTTTGATGAAACCGCTTCGGGAGGAACTGTTAAGAGTGCGACGCTTAATGATTTCTACAGCGCTGTTGTAGGTGCCTTGGGAGTGAAAAGTCAATCGGCCCAGCGTGAGAACGCAAACGCTACAGCGCAGTTGGCCCAAGTAGATGGTAGCCGTATGTCAGTAAGCGGCGTTTCGATCGACGAGGAAATGTCGGACATGATTAAGTATCAATACGCATACTCATCAGCTGCTCGATTCATGACTTCCTTTGATGAAATGCTCGATAAACTTATTAATGGTACAGGCAGAGTCGGCCTGTAATAAAATAGACAGCTAGTCTATAGGAGGTTTGTAGATATGGCACTAAGAATAACACAGGGCATGATGCATGCGCAGCTTACCCGCAATATAAACAATAATTTAAATACAATGGCAAAAATTCAGCAGGAAGCTTCCTCAGGTTTAAAACTAAACAAAGCTTCTGACGATCCTGTAGGAATTACCTACTCGCTTCGCTATCGCACGGAACTGGCATCGAATGAACAATACGAAAAAAATGTGGATCAAGCTCTCTCATGGCTCGATTTTTCGGATACGGTTATCGGTCAGGCAGGGGAGGTTATGCAGCGGATTAAGGAGCTTACAACAAATGCTTCTACCGGTACGAATCCCCAAGAAGCGCTTGACGCAATTAAGAGTGAGTTGGATGAACTGAAGTCTCAACTTGTAGATATTGGTAATAGCAAAATGAATGGTAAATACATTTTTAATGGTGAAATGTTTGATCAAATGCCTTACGACACGTCCTCTGCCCCTTTTGACGCGAAATCGATCACTACGGATGCTGGTAATGTGAAATATGCGCTTGGGACGAATGTGTCTGTCGGTATAAGTGTAACAGGTAACGAAGTATTCGGTGCTAGCGATGCCGCAGGGGCGACCGATAATGTGTTCTCCGTTCTGGATCGTATTACGACAGCATTAACACCGCCTGCTAATTACAGTGCTGTCTCAGCTGAGCTTGGTAATATAGAAACAGGATATGACCGTATGCTCAATGCAAGAGCTCAGATTGGCGCAAAAGTAAATCGCATAGAGTTAATGCAATCTAGATTGGCGGATTCCAAGCTTAATCTAACCGATATGCAATCGAAGGTTGAGGACGCGGATCTGGAGCAAGTATTAATTGAGTCGACAACCGCTCAAACGATATATGAAGCATCCTTATCGGTCGGCGCGAAAGTCATCAGTAGGTCATTGGTTGATTTCTTGAGATAGAGTCAAATCTTTTGTATCATTAACATTATAAAAGTAACGTATGGAGAAGCTATGGAGTCGGTAACGATGACGTAGCTTCTTGTTTTAACTATTCATACAATGGAGCGTGAACAGCATGGTTCTAAATACGGCCCGATTAGGGAATGTTGATTACAAGCAAGAAGAGATTATTACATTCACGCATGGTATCCCTGGTTTTAAACAGTATCAAAGCTATATAATCGTTACAGTAGAAGATAGTCCTTTTCAGTATTTGCAATCGATTGAAGAGGGAGCACTAGCCTTTATTATAGTAAATCCTTTTGATTTCATTGAGGACTATGAATTCGAGCTGACTGAGCAAGTCAAAGATGAAATGAACATTCTAAGTGAAGGGGACCTGCAAGTATTGAATATTGTTAATGTACAAGGGCAGCTGGATACGGCTACAATCAATCTTGCTGCACCGATTATTATAAACACAGCGGAACGGATTGGTATGCAATATATATTGCCGGATAGCAATTATTCCATCAATCATTCGCTGTTTACAGAAGTTACGCTAACAGAGGGGGAGTAAGATGCTTGTTCTCACAAGAAAGAAAGGCGAGACTGTCCTCATTGGCGATGGTATTGAGATCAGTATTTTGGAAGTGTCAGGGGATAACGTGAAAATTGGCATTAAGGCACCCGCCGAAGTAGCTATTTTGCGTAAAGAGCTATACACTTCAGTCGAAAATATGAACTTAAGCGCGGAGAAATCTCTCATAACGGCAGACGAGTTGAAAAAACAATTTAAAATTATGAAAAAGATTTAAAAAAGACTATAAACTTATGTCAATTACTGCCGATAATATAAATAGGGTGAATGAGGGAGACCGATTTCAGCTTACCACATGGATGTGGGACTATTAACCATTTCAGGGAGGAAATAACAATGCGTATTAATCACAACATTACAGCTTTGAACACACACCGTAACATGAGTCTTAACAACGCTGCTGCAGGTAAGTCGATGGAGAAATTATCTTCCGGTCTTCGTATTAACCGTGCTGGCGACGATGCTGCAGGTCTTGCAGTTTCCGAGAAAATGCGCGGTCAAATCCGTGGTCTTGAGCAAGCTCAAAAGAACGTTCAGGACGGAATTTCTTTTGTTCAAACCGCTGAGGGCGCTATGAACGAAGTTAGCTCCATGCTTACTCGTATGAAAGAGCTTGTCGTTCAAAAGTCGAATGACACATATTCCTCGGGCGACAAAGGCAACATCAACTTGGAGTTGAAAGAACTCGGCGGCCAAATTGATAAAATCATGTCCGATACTAAATTTAACGGAATTAACATCACGAGTGATGTTATGATCCAAGCTGATGACAGCAAACAAACGATTACGATTGATGGTGTTAACACATCCGGCTTCACTGGTCTTTCGAGCGTAGGCGCTGGAGTGAGCACGGGCGGATTCTCCGCTAACTTGACTACAATCGAAACAGCTATTACACGCGTTTCCACTGAGCGCGCAACGCTTGGTGCTAAACAAAACCGTTTGGAGTACACTTCGAACAACCTTGGAACAGTAGTTGAGAACTTGACTGCATCTGAATCCCGTATCCGTGATACAGATATGGCAAGCGAAATGGTTAAGCTTACGAAGAACAACATTCTTCTTCAAGCATCCCAATCGATGCTTGCTCAAGCAAATTCACAACCGCAGGGCGTTCTTTCCTTGCTTCAATAATTTGTTTTGTAAGAGAAGGGGCCTTAGAATTTCTAAGGCCCTTTTTTTAATATATTAATAGTCTTTTATAAGTGAACAATTAAATTTTATCTAACAAAAAGTAAGGCGTAGTCCGATATTAATAAATATATAGTAATTTGAAATGGAGTGGGGATAAGATGATGAATATTTCATCTATAAACACCACGGCGGGAAATATTACTGACAGAAATTATAACAACGGACCGAGTATCGAGAAAAAAGAGAAGAGCCAAGTGAATATAGATCACGCTAAACCTAATGAACATGTCATTTCTATAGATGAGAAGGAACAGGCTAAGAAAGCGGTGGATCGGCTCATAGAGTTAGTCCAAGGCCCTAATACGACTGTAGAACGTTCCTTTCATGAAGGAACAAATCATATTCTTTACAAAGTGAAGGATAAAGAAACTGGAGAAGTTATTCGAGAAATTCCAGAGGAAAAGCTGCTGGATGCGGCTGCGAAACTTATGGAAGTAAACGGGATCTTGATTGACGAGAAAGTGTAGAAGGGAGTCATAACTTATGAGACTATCAGGCTTTGCATCAGGTTTAGATATCGATAGTATGGTTAAAGAGCTAATGAAAGCTAAGAGAACCACTTATGACAATATGGTCAAAAATCGGACAAGCGTTGAATGGCAACAAGAAGACTACCGTTCGATGAGTACGAAAATCGTCGATTTCCGTAACAATAAACTTGCATCGTTTAGTTTGTCTACGGCCATCAGTGCCAAAAGATCAGAGCTAAGCGGCGACACCGCAGCGCTGTCTATTAATTCAACGGCGTCAACGGCAACAGGCTCTCTTAACGTAAAAGTAGAAGAGGTTGCTACCTCTGCATACAATGTTTACAAGTTTGCTAGCGGTACAACTGTTGGTGGAATAGACAAAAAGTTAAGCGACTTAGGTTTTACTGACCCGGATAACGATGGTAATGTTGTTATTAAAATTAACAATGTGGAGATCACTGCAAAGATAACGGATACGTTAAGCACACTTGCGAATGCGATAAACGCCAAGAGTGGTACAGCTAATGCAACGGCGTTGTATGACTCTGCTAATGGCCAATTTTCGATAGCAGCGACTAAGACGGGTTCGATAGTTGCAAACAGTCAGTTGTTGTCTGTAACAGGTTTTGCAATTAATCCAGATGCAATTGCTAGTAATGAGGGTAGCGATGCCAAAGTTGTCGTTAATGGCATCACTTATAACCAATCAAGCAACCGTTTTGCAATTAACGGTGTTGACTTTACGGTCAAAGCGATGTCAGTTGCAGGTTCTCAGACATCTATAAATACCGTACAGGATACGTCAAAGGTTATTGACACCATCAAGTCTTTCGTTACGGAATATAACAACTTGATTAGCTCCATAAACTCAGAATTGTCTGAGACAAAAACTAGGGGCTATAAACCACTGACAGCGGAAGAAAAGAAAGAAATGTCGGATAAAGAGGTTGAATTGTGGGAGGACAAAGCTAGAAACGGAGCCCTGCGGAATGATAGCACGCTAAGTAAGCTTGTCACTGAATTGCGGTCAACGGTCACTTCGCTTGTCGGCGGCATAAAGGGTACGGATGGAAAAGTAATGTCCATTGGAATAACAACAGGAAGTTATACGGAGAAAGGTAAACTCGTACTTGATGAAGCTCAATTAAGCAAGGCGTTAGAGTCGAATCCTGAGGGTGTTTCCGACCTATTTACGAAAAGCGGTACAGGTGTATTTGGAAAGATGACAGCATCTACTTTGACTGCACTAAGTGAGTTGTCTAAGAAAGCCGGTACATCGCTTACAAGCACGGACGTTAAATCCTCCTTCTTGGAAAACTCCCTCTTAGGAGGGCAAATTAAAGATATGAAGAGCAGAGAGGGTCAAATGCTCACTCGGCTTAGCAAGCTTGAAAAACAATATTATAAGCAATTTACGGCAATGGAAACAGCAATCAACAGGTTTAATTCGCAATCTTCCGCTTTAACAAGCAGCAATTAAGGAGTGAAATAATTTGCTCAATTCTCCGTATAAGATCTACCAACAAGCTTCCGTTCAAACAGCGAACGGGGGTAAACTAGTGATTATGTTATTTGAAGGAGCTATTCGATTTACGAGGGCAGGAATTGAAGGTATTCATAATAGAAAATTTGAAGAAGCGAATACAAACCTGAAGAAAGCCCAGGCCATAATCAATGAATTAATCGCGTCTTTGGACTACGAGTATGAAATATCCAATCAATTGGTTCGTATATACGAATATATGATCCATCAACTCATCCAATCCAACATTAAGAAAGACGCCAAGCTTGCGGATGAAGTACTAGGGTACCTGCAGGAGTTTTTGGAGACCTGGAAACAGGTCGTAAATGGATCCGGAGGAAATATGCCAGCAGAGACGAGTACCGTATAATATGCTTGCTGCCCTGGCGACATTATACGAAACAACGAAGCGACTGGCAGATTGTATAGATGATGTGGAATCGGAACAATTGTTAGCCTTGTTAGAGCTTAGGGAGGACCTCATTCGTAAGTTGGCTCCTGGAGTTGAATTATCTAGAGAGGATAACGAAAAGCTGAGCGAGATTGGCGAGTATGACGGTCTGTTCGTAAGTCGAATGACTGATCTGAAAGATGAGGCTTCTCGCAAAATCGATCAGATCAAAAAGACTCAAATGCAAAAAATGACGTATGAGCAACCCTATATATCGGAAAGCTATTTTATCGACAAAAAAAAATAAAAAGTTACAAGGAAAGAGCTGTCAGGATATATTATCCTGATGGCTTTTCTCATCATATAGGAATTATTGTCCGATATAATATATAACATTCAAATCAGGAGTTGAATTAAGATGTCGCAAAAGCTAACGGCAGATTCAAAGGAAGTAATCGAGGAGATAATATTTTTTTTACCGAAGCTTATTGCTGCGTGTGAATCGGTTTCTGACTTATTTTACGATACAATGAATGATGAGGCATGGGTGATCTTTGGTCAGGCCGTAACAGGGATCGATGATTTATATAAAACATTGAAAATCATAGATAGGGATTTGTCTGCAATGCAATCTATTTATGCAATCCAGCCCTTTATTCTTGAAACGATTGACAGTATAGCAAAACAATTTGCGCTGTTAAATCAACATGTAGATGCTGAACAATATATAGAAGCAGGAGATACAATTAGATATGAAATTATTCCGATTTTTAGGAATCTGTCGATAAAGCTTGGAGAATCGAATGATGTAAGGGAGCAACGATTCGAGATCAATTTGACCTTTCTTCTCAACAAATTTCCTGAAGTATATAAACAAATTCGATATTTGGAAAGAGATGAATCGAAGTACCAGCTCATACAGGCAAAGGACGGGTCTGCAAATCTATTTATTGCCGACGAAAATAGTAAGCAATCCTATGTGTACAGCCAATACAGTCCTAAATATGAAGCGGCTCGCTGGGTAAAATCTTTAGAAGGCAAAGTAGACGGGACATGCCTAATGCTGATATACGGTATTGGTTTGGGTTATCACCTAGTAGAGTTTGTAAATCGATACCCCGGAGTAGGTATATATTTACTTGAGCCTGATGAGCAAGTGTTACTTGCCGCGATGTACGTGATAGATTTAGAATCGTTATTTACTAAAGCCAAAATTAAGGAATTTGCTGTAGGAAATAGCACGGACCAAGCAGAACGATTGTTGTTTTTGCTATGTCTTAATTCCGAGGGGACCATCTATACTCGCAATGCACCAGTATATAACATTTTGTATAAGGAAGAGAAAGCAGAACTGTTGAAAAAAATAGAATGGACAGCGTATAACTATCTGATGAATAAAGAAACAATGAACAGCAGGGGAATTCAGCACGCCAAAAACATCTTATACAATGTAGCGGCTAATTTATCCACTCCTTCAATATATCATTTGAAAAATTCGTTTAACGGAATACCTGCAGTGATTGTGGGAGCAGGCCCTTCATTGGAATGTGACATTGAAAATCTAAAGCGAATAAAGGATTATGCGCTTATTATCGCTGCAGGCTCATCCATACAATCGTTACAGCATTTCGGTATTACTCCGCATCTTATTGTATCCATGGATGGGCTTGAAGCAAACTATAATGTATTTAAGCATATTGATCGCACACAAATTCCGCTCGTGTACGTTCCTCAAATTGAGTATCGAATTGTTGATGCTCAATACAGGAATTCGATGCACGCCTTTTTTGTGAACGATGAAATATCCATCTATTTAATGGGACTGACAGTCGCTGATCCTATTTTCCGCACAAATTATTCCGTTACGGGAACAGCGGTTCAGATTGCGGCTTATCTGGGATGCAGTGAAATCATATTTACAGGACAGGACCTATCTTATCCTACAGATCACATGTATGCACCGGGCGCAAAGCATGTTGGCGACCAGCAGAATAACCATGTTATTGCAGGAGCCGATCAATGGGTCGAGAATGTTAAAGGTTCAATGAATAAGACAAATCTTAGTATGAGGCTCACATTAAACAATATTGAAAAGGAAATAGAAAAGCATGCCGCTATACGGTTTACTAATACATCACAAAAGGGAGCAAAAATTAATCATACCACTTACGAAATTATGTCTGAGGCGCTGGAGAGGCTGGCAGCGACGAATTCATCGAGCTTGTTAATTGAAGAAGTGTTAAGAGGTCAATACGATTTGTACGATGTTAAGCGCAGAGCTGCAATCGAGGATCGATTACTGGCGCTTCCTGGGCAAATAATAGAACTTGAATATCAACTTATTCAGATTAATAAGCATATGGGTAAATTGCTGGAATGGAGCCGCACAAATCCTAGTAAATGTCTCAATACGATGGCTATAATTGAAGACCAATGGGGAGCAGTCGTTAGTAGTAAACCGTTCAACAGCCTATATCAATATGTGCTTAGAGTAGCTATAAGCGAATTCGACCGTGACTTGCCAGGTCTTGCCTCTGAAAAAAATATTCAAAAAAAGGCGACTCTATTCGTACAAGTACTTGGTAAATTGGTGAAAGAGATGTTGGAGATTACACCGGAATTGAAACAATATACGATAGACGCTGTTCAGAGAGTTCAACAATTGAGTTTATTCGTTAGATAAAAGGAGATGCAGGGGGCATTTGGTGTGGAGCGACAACAATTAATCATGGAAGAAAACATAGAGCAAGTTAAATTATATTTGCCGAAATTAATAGAGACTTGTGAAATGATCGCTGAATTAATTTTAGAACCAATGCCAGATCAGGTATGGGAGCAGTTTGCTACTGTCGTGGGAGGTATGGACGATCTATATAGAATGTTATGTGCTATTAATGAGGAAATGAGCACTGCAACTGTCAATTCTGCTTTGCAGCCGAGTATTATCCGAGCAATTGCCGAATTAGGCGAAAAGTTTCAGAACATGAATCAGTGTATGGACAATGAGAACTATTTAGGGGCGAGTGATCATTTTGAGTATGAATTAATCCCATTGTTTCGACAATTAGCTGCTGAGTTGGGCGAGGAGCGAGACGTTATCAAGGAGCGTTTAGCGGCCAATCTAGCCTATCTTCAACATAATTATCCAAAGCTTTTCGAGCAATTGGAATCAATGACAAGGGATCACACAAATTCTCAAATCGTTTACACAAGAAATGGATTTCCAAACCTACGCATCTCTGTTAATGAAAATGAGATGTTTCACTTATACAGTTGTTTTGATCCGTCGAATGAGGTTGAACGGTGGATAAGACGATTGGGTGTTAAGCAAGATGTAAATACAAGTGTGCTTATGTATGGATTTGCTTTTGGCTATCACCTAGAGCGCTATGCCGAATTATATCCAGAGCATCTTTTGTACATATATGAGCCAGATGAACAAATATTTATGGCGGCTATGGAAGTGATAGATATTAGAGCATTGCTTGACCGTCTAAACATTGCTGAATTTGTTGTGGGATTGAATAAAGATCAAAGAGATAATATGCTTTACCGATTCATGAGGCATATGAAAGGGAATCCTGAGCTGCTCGAACTACCGATTTACGACAAATTGGCTAAGATAAGCAAAGAGCGATTCGACAGGGACGCAACAACAGCAATATTAAACTATAAAAGCTCAATAATTATGAGTGAGAGGTATGGTGAAGAGTGGGTCGAAAACAGTATGTACAACTTAGTACATACTCTCAACTCTCCTTCAATAATTGGCTTGCAAAATAAGCTCGAAGGAATGACAGCCGTTGTTGTTGGAGCAGGCCCCTCTCTTGAGGTGGATATTGAGCAGCTAAGGAAGCTCAAAAAACATGCATTCATTATTGCAGCTGGGTCAAGCGTGCAATCATTGCTGTATTACGATATTAGGCCTCATTTGATTGTATCGATGGATGGTTCGGAGTCCAATTATGCTGTTTTTCAGGAGTTGGATATAACGGGGATCCCGTTGTTATTTGCCCCAATGATCAAATATCGTATACTGGATAGCAAAGAGGAACAGCTGGTTCATATGCATTTCAATAATGACCTTACTTTGGGATATTTCATGGAGTTAACAAGCGACGATCCTGCCTTCCAATCTAATCTATCAGTTACGGGTACAGCCATTCAAGCAGCTATTTATATGGGTTGCAGAGAAGTCATTTTGACAGGGCAGGATTTATCCTATCCGAATGATTCGATATATTCGCCTGGAGCACGTCATGTGACTTTAGAACAATGCAATGCGGTGATAGAAAGCGCAGAGCTTACAGTAGAAAATGTTCGAGGTGCAACGAATCGGACGAGTGAGCTGATGAAGCTGACATTGGCTGATATGGAGGACCTTCTCACGGAGTATTCGGAGGTTTCTTTTATTAACACCTCTCAATTAGGAGCTAAAATACGGCATACCGTCTTTCACCCGATGGAGGATGTTGTATTACGTTTAAAGGACCGATGGATAGAAGATAATTTCTTCGACCTTATGATAACCAATCTACAAAAGTATGATAAAGATCGAGTCAGTCAAATTTTAAACCGGGTTCAACAATTGCCTGATGAAATGATTAACTATGAGGAACGGTTGAAATTAATCTCCAGGAGCATTGGGAAGCTGGCGGAGTTGAGCCGTATAAATCCCAACAAATGCTTGAAAACGTTAAAAGCAATCGACGCAGATTGGAAGCTGATTTTGAACAGCAATCCGTTCAAAGGTCTATATTTGAGGGTATGCAGAAATGAGCTTTATGAATTTGAACGAGACCTGCCAGAGTATGCCAACGAAATAAATTTGACAAGAAGAGCGGAGCTGGCAGAACGGATTATGCGGCCACTAGTCGTAAAAATGATCGAGAAAACACCTAAATTAAAAGAAATAGTCGTGGAATCAAACAGAAGAATAGAAGCTAGCGGAATATATTGAGCGTGAAATAATTGCTTAGGAAGGGAATAGGAGAAGATTATGAACAAGAAAAGCAAGGTACTTGTGACAGGCTCAGACGGTTTCATCGGCTCTCATCTGACAGAAGCTTTGGTGCGTCGCGGATACGATGTTCGCGCATTTACTTTATATAATTCATTTAATACATGGGGTTGGTTAGATCAATGCGCGGAAGATGTACGAGGACAGTTCGAGGTTTTCTCCGGTGATATTCGTGATGCATACGGTGTAAAGGAAGCTTTAAAGGGCTGTGATGCTGTACTTCACCTTGCGGCATTGATCGCGATACCCTATTCGTATCATTCTCCGGACACTTACGTAGACACCAACATAAAAGGGACGTTAAATGTTCTGCAAGCTGCACGAGAATTAAACGTCTCCAAGATTGTACATACATCAACAAGCGAAGTATATGGTACAGCACGTTTCGTTCCTATTACAGAGGAGCATCCATTGCAGGGCCAATCTCCCTACTCGGCTACCAAAATCGGAGCGGATCAACTGGCGCTATCCTTCTATCGTTCCTTCGAAATGCCTGTCAGCATTATTCGTCCTTTTAATACCTACGGGCCAAGGCAGTCTGCAAGAGCTGTAATACCGACAATCATTACGCAAATTGCTTCAGGTCAGAGACAAATCAAACTAGGCACAATACATCCGACAAGAGATTTTAATTATGTATCAGATACAGTTAACGGATTTATCTCGATCCTTGAGTCGCAGCAGAGTATAGGGGAAGAAATCAATATCGGCAGCAATTATGAAATATCAGTTGGTGATACGGCAAGGCTTATAGCAGAAGTGATGAATGAGGATATCGAAATTATTAGCGAAGAAGCTCGTCTACGTCCAGAGAAAAGCGAAGTAGAGCGCTTATGGGCTGACAACTCCAAAGCAAAAAAATTACTGGATTGGGAACCGCAATACGGCGGGTTGCAAGGACTGCGAAGAGGGCTCGAGGAGACAGCCGCTTGGTTTGTGAATAGAGACAACCTTGCTCAATACAAATCGGACAAATATAACATATAACTGGCGGAGGCGTGGATATGAGCAAGGAACGGCTGGCGATCGAAATTGTAGATAGACTGCAGGCAATCTTGCCGAAGTCCAGCGATTTTACCGCACTTCATGAACCGACATTCCAAGGGTGTGAGTGGGACTACGTCAAAGAATGCCTAGATACAGGCTGGGTATCCTCAGTTGGCAAATTCGTCGATCAATTTGAGAAAGACTTAGCCGAATATACAGGATCACCCTATGCCATTGCCGTCGTTAACGGTACTGCGGCCCTACACATTGGACTTATGCTTGCAGGGGTAGAAGCTGGAGATGAAGTGCTCATGCCTTCATTAACCTTCATTGCTACTGCGAATGCGGTGTCCTATTGCGGTGCAATTCCTCACTTCGTTGAAGTGGAACAAGCAACGATGGGGGTAGATCCAATTAAGCTGGATCGCTATTTGGAAGAAAAGGCAGAGTTGCGTTCCGACGGCTTGCTATATAACCGTCTCACCAATCGTCGTATTCAAGCAATCGTACCTATGCATACGTTCGGGCATCCAGTCAGGATGAGGGAGCTTATCGATGTCTGCAAGAAGTATAACTTGTCGATTGTTGAAGATGCAGCAGAGTCACTCGGTTCAACCTATGAAGGCAAGCAGACAGGAACGTTCGGCCTCTTAGGAGCGATCAGCTTTAACGGTAACAAAATCATTACAACAGGCGGCGGCGGGGCGATTCTAACGGCGGATGAGAAGCTAGCTAGAGCAGCTAAGCATATGACGACGACTGCCAAGCAACCTCATAAATGGGCTTTTAATCATGATCAGGTTGCTTATAATTATCGCTTGCCGAACTTAAATGCCGCATTAGGCTGCGCGCAATTGGAACAGCTACCCGGATTTATTGCTCGTAAGAGAGAACTCGCTCGAAGGTATCGGGAGCAATTTGCTAATTTAGAAGGAATTGAATGGTTTGAAGAGCCGGGTAATGCATGCAGCAATTATTGGCTGAACGCAATTGTTCTGGAAGAACCAAATATGGATTTAAGAAATCGTATTCTAGACTACACGAATAGTAATGGATTTATGACTAGACCGATCTGGACTCCTATGCATCGTCTGCCCATGTTCACCGATTGTCCTCGAATGGAGCTTGATGTGACGGAGAGAATAGAAGCGAGCGTTATTAATATTCCGAGCGGGGCAGCATTAGTTGAATAACAGAGTAGGAAATGGGTGATTAAGATGCGGAAAATTTGCGTTGTTACCGGATCGAGAGCGGAATACGGATTGTTATATAGCCTAATGAAAGAGATAGCGAATGATACAGAGCTGGAACTGCAAATTGTTGCGACCGGTACGCATCTATCTCCTGAATTTGGACTGACTTATCAGGAAATTGTTGAAGACGGATTTCATATCGATGAGAGAGTCGAGATGCTGCTGTCGAGCGATACTCCAGTTGGCATTACGAAATCAATGGGGCTTGCGCTAATTGGTTTTGCGGATGCCTACGATCGTTTGCGTCCGGACATCGTCGTCGTGCTTGGAGATCGTTTTGAGATGATGGTTGCTGCTCAGGCGGCAATGGCTGCGAACCTGCCTATTGCCCATCTTCATGGGGGGGAAAGCACGGAAGGCGTTATTGACGAAGCAATTAGACATTCGATTACGAAGATGTCCCATCTACATTTTGTTGCTGCGAATAAGTATAGAAATCGTGTCATTCAATTAGGGGAGCAGCCGGATCGAGTATTTCAGGTCGGAGCCGCCGGGCTCGACAATATTCATCAACTTAAGCTTCTCTCGTTGGAGCAGCTTGAGGAAAGCCTTAATTTTAAGCTAGGGCGTCGAAGCTTTTTAATTACTTATCATCCACTCACATTGAAGCATAGAAGCTCCGCTGAATTAACACAAGAGCTGCTGGAAGCGCTCGACGAGTACAACGATGTGAACATCGTGTTCACCAAGCCCAATGCGGATACTGATGGTAGAATCATATCCAAAATGATAGATGAATACGTGGATGCTCATAAGGGACGAGTCGTAGCATATAACTCTCTAGGCAAATTAAGATACTTAAGTGCGCTTCAGTACGTTGACGTCGTAATTGGCAATTCCTCGAGCGGCATTATTGAAGTGCCCATGTTTAAGAAGCCAACGGTAGATATTGGAATGCGGCAGCGGGGCAGAGAAAAGGGAAGCACAATTATAGAATGCGGTGACCGTAAGATGGATATTGTACATGCCATTAATCAAGCATTATCGGATGAATTCAGACGAGATCATATTAATAATTCTGTATCTGTCTATGGCAATGGAGATTCGGCTCCGAAGATCAAACAGGTTCTTAAAGAATGCCATTTACAGACTATTATTCATAAGTCATTCTACGATGTAACAGAGGAGGAACTCACATGAATAAGAGTGTCTACATAATAGCCGAAGCAGGAGTGAACCATAATGGCTCTCTCGATCTTGCGAAGCAGCTCGTCAGGGCGGCAGCGGAAGCGGGAGCGGATGCGGTAAAGTTTCAAACCTTCCGGGCGGAGGAACTTGTAAGCAGTCATGCATCGAAAGCTGAGTACCAGCGCCAAACTACGGATGCAGCCGAATCGCAGCTCGAAATGATTAGACGGCTAGAATTAACCTCACGAGACCACGAGGCCATAATAGAAGAGTGCAATCAATGCGGCATTGCGTTCCTATCTACGCCATTTGATCAGCCAAGCCTAGATTTACTGACGAATGAGTTTCATTTGACAAATTTAAAGATATCGTCTGGCGACCTCACGAATTTACCGTTACTCTATCGCGCTGCTCAGTCGAATGCTAGTCTTATTGTGTCCACCGGCATTTCTTCGCTAGGAGAAATAGAAGAAGCTTTGGGAGCTATAGCGTGTGCTTATATGAAGTCAGATGAAGTTCCTTCATTACAAGCATTTAGGACCGCTTATTACTCTTCTGAAGGGCAAAGCTTCTTGAAGGAAAAAGTAACATTGCTTCATTGTACGACCGATTATCCGACTCGCTATGAAGATGTTCATTTGAATAAAATGACTACTTTGCGTCATGCATTTGGCCTGAGTACGGGCTATTCCGACCATACGTTAGGAACCGAGATAGCTGTTGCGGCTGTCGCTATGGGGGCTGAAGTAATTGAGAAGCATTTCACGCTTGATAAGAATATGCCAGGACCTGATCATCAAGCATCGATGGAGCCGCATGAACTAACTCAGCTGGTTAAGCAAATACGTCATATCGAGCAGGCAAGGGGGATATCACTAAAAGTCCCTGCGCCATCCGAGCTGCGCAATGCGGAGCCCGCCCGTAAGAGTTTGGTAGCAGCGCAGCCTATAGCAGAAGGAGAATTGTTTACATACAGCAATTTAACACTGAAGAGGCCGGGAACAGGACTCCCCCCATCCGCTTACTGGCGGTTGCTTGGACAGCGCGCATCCCGTACATATGATAGAGACGACTTGATTCAATGAGCACGAAACCTATTATCTTGCTTGGCGGGGGAGGCCATGCGAAGGTATGTCTTGATTTGTTACTGCGGCAGCAAAGGGCGTTTGTCGGCTACACATCGATAGAACGCTCGGAATCTTCGTTTGAGAGAATCGAGTATCTGGGAACTGATGAAGTCATCCTTACATATCGACCTGAGGACGTTTCACTTGTAAACGGTGTCGGCATGGTAGGGAATTCGGACTTAAGAGCGGAACTGTATGATAGATTCGCATCATTAGGCTTTGAATTTGAAACGATCATACATGACCAAGCCATTGTATCTGACATTTCAATGCTGCACAGCGGCGTACAAATTATGGCAGGGGCAATTGTTCAGGCTGGAAGTCAAGTAGGGGCTAACTCTATTGTGAATACGGGAGCTATCATCGACCATGATTGCGTAATCGGTATGCATACTCATATCGCTCCTGGAGCTGTACTCTGCGGTCAAGTTGACGTTGGTGACCATACCCATATAGGGGCCGGATCTACCGTTATTCAAACTATCGCAATAGGCAGTCATTGCTTAATAGGAGCATGCGCGCTTGTTCGTAAATCGATCCCGAACCATACCATCGCATACGGGGTACCTGCTAAGGAGGTTGAGAAATGAAACATATCGATAAATTACTGCTATCTCCACAGTCATCCATTTTTGAAGCGCTTCGTATTATTGATCAAGGAACTGTACAAATTGCGTTAGTCGTTGATGAAGATCGTTTTTTATTAGGTACGGTAACAGATGGTGATATACGACGAGGTATTCTAAGAGGGACTTCTTTGGACGACAAGGTAGAGACGATCATGAATGCTCGTCCTACTGTAGGTAGAGAAGAGGACATCCGCGATGTAATTTTTGCAAGAATGAAACATAACAACTTGAAGCACATTCCGATCGTTAATAATGTTGGCAAGGTTGTAAGGCTGGACTTGTTAGAAGAAATGGTTAAGCGAGATAGAAGCGATAATTGGGTTGTGTTGATGGCAGGAGGACTCGGAACAAGACTTGGGACATTAACGAGAGATTGTCCAAAGCCGCTGTTAAAGGTAGGTTCTAAGCCGATTTTGGAAGTGATTTTGGAAAATTTTATTTCAAACGGATTTTATCGTTTTTTTATTTCGGTTAATTATAGAGCGGAAATGATCATGGATTACTTTGGCGACGGGAGCAAGTGGGGAGTTGAAATCTTATATATTAGGGAAACCCAAAGATTGGGAACTGCTGGTGCGCTCAGCTTACTTCCGTTCAGGCCAGACAAGCCTATCATCGTTATGAACGGAGATTTGCTGACGAAAGTTAACTTCTCACAATTACTAGATTTCCACCATGATACAGATGCAAAAGCGACTATGTGTGTGCGCGAATATGAGTTTCAGGTCCCTTACGGTGTCGTAAAGGTCGATAACCATCGGCTACAAAGCATTGAAGAGAAGCCGTTGCAGCGCTTTTTCATTAGCGGAGGAATCTATGTAATCGATCCTGAAGTGTTGAGCCATATTCCGGCTAACCAGTTCTACGATATGCCTAGTCTGTTTGACCGGTTGATAGAAATTGGTTCAGCCACCTCCGCCTTTCCAATTAGAGAATACTGGATTGATATCGGACGCATGGATGATTTTGAACGAGCCAATATTGAATACAATGAAGGAATTATATAGATATGATCAATGGACACAAAGTACTAGCTATTATTCCAGCAAGAGGCGGCTCCAAGGGCGTTATAGGCAAAAATATTCACCCGCTAGGGGGAAAGCCCTTAATTGCATGGACTATTGAAGAAGCAAGGAAATCCAGCTACATCGATCGTTGCATCGTCTCGTCGGATGATGATGAAATTATTCGCGTTGCACTGAGCTATCAGTGCGACGCCCCCTTTGTTCGACCGGCTCATTTGGCACAGGACGATACACCGGGAGTAGCACCTGTGCTGCATGCGCTAGAGTCGCTGCCGGAATATGATTATGTGGTACTGCTGCAGCCGACGTCGCCTTTTAGAGTGGTAGAAGATATAGATGCCTGCATATCATTGTGCGATCGTATGGAGGCGCCTGCTGTGGTGTCTGTAACGGAGCAAGACAAAAGCCCCTATTGGATGTTCCATATGGAGGACAATCAACAACTTAGCCCTCTTATGGGGCATATTGGCGCTCTGCACAGACAAGGGCTACCGACGGTATATCGATTAACTGGCGCGGTGTATGTGGCGAGGACGGAATGGTTGAAGCAATCGAAATCTTTTATAAGCGACCAAACAATGGGCTGCAGCATGCCTTCCGATAGAGCAATTGACATCGATACCCATTTTGACTTTACGGTGTGCGAAGCGATTATAGCATCGAGGAAGCAGGAGGAAGCAAACCACCTGTGTTGAAATGGTAAGTATGCTAGAGAGAGGTCAGATTGTAGAGAAAGAACGGTTTATTGACTATGTGTTTTATAAGTCTATTGTTGTAAGTAGTCCAGAGTTCTAAACAAGGTATTTCGATTTCTTATCGTCCAACAAAAATTATACCGACATATAAACCAGTCTGTCTTACGTACTCCCAGTGGTTCGTGAGAATGTAACGATTATGATTGATCCTTGAGTGCTAATGAGGGAAGGGTCAATTAGTATTATCCGATTACTAACGTGGTGAACAATAATGGGTATTCGGAAGACTTGCAAAACGGATACAAATATAGAAGCCGAGCATCACAAATAAACAATAAATAAGAATGAAAAATGTTGATTGATTATTCAATGAATCCGCTTACAAAGAATTGTTTGACAATTCGAATAGCTCGATGGTATAGTCAAATTGTGGGTTAGACGTAAGTTGCCTCACAGTATTTGAAGATGAAGGAAATGTTTGCACATGCAAGGTAAAGTTAAATGGTTCAACGCAGAGAAAGGCTATGGATTCATTGAGACTGAGCAAGGCGGCGACGTGTTTGTTCATTTCTCCGCGATCCAATCCGAAGGCTTCAAGACTCTTGAAGAAGGCCAATCGGTCGAATTCGACATCGTAGAAGGCGCTCGTGGTCCACAAGCTGCAAACGTAGTCAAACTGTAATCATCCGGCTATTATTAGCCACCTTATAGATGGTTCGATTGACAACTGCCTAACACAAAGCCCCGGCTAGCGGGGCTTTTTTTGTGTATTCATTTCAAAGAAACGGATCGTTTCGTAAATTGCTCTTCCGCTATTTTAATCAAGCGAAGCATATCCTCGATAGAGTCTTTAAAGCTGAAATTTTGTGTAATTATTTTTTTCATTCTCATGCCCTTTTCCTTGCGATATTCCACGTCTTCATAAAGCCTATAGAGCTCAGCTTCATACTCCTGAATGCTTCCTGAAGCATCGACAGAGCCGACAACAGCTCCGATATCACTGGATTCGTTTAAGGTCAGAATTGGTAGGGACTGATTCATAGCGATATAACCGCTGAACCCGCCGCCTTGTCTAAACGGATTGACGAAAGCGTCACAAATTTCATATAAAGCGGGTAGATCAGCCATATATTCAATGAAAATGATTTGATTGGCGTTAATTAAATGAGCGTAAGCTACATGTAAATAGTTGAACGAGGCTCTGCCTACAATAAGCCACTTCACATCAGTCCTTTGTTGAATAAAGCTACATACTAGATCGATAAATACTTCATTCATTTCCGCATCCAGCCGATTGCCTACCGTAACCATAACATAGTCTTCCGACTTTATAGGATAGGCAGACCTAGCTATCGCTTGAGTGGGCTCGGGGAAGGATAAACCGACTATATGCTTGTGGTAATTAATATCTTTAATCTGATAGCGGTTGTACTCCTTCATGATATCTTCATTACTATAACCGCCAATGTAGAGGTCAGCTCCGCAAGGGTTTACCGCTCCACCCATTGTAAAGTTAATGACAGGAACCAAGTCACCTAAATAGGCTGCCATGAAGCTGTAATTGATCCCGATAGCGATGACAACATGGGGTTCAAAATCAACAATCTGATTCAGATCATTTTGAATTCTATTGATACGCATTTTTGAAACATCAGAGTAATAAATATTCGAAGTCGTTTTTAAATACGCTTCGTGATTGCTGCTGAATGTACTTGATATGGCTGAACGGAAGTAATTAGGGAAACAAACCTCATTAGGACTAAAGTGCAAAAAGTCTTCTGTAAAAATTTTAAATTCATAGTCGGGCAAGTATGTTTGGAAGCCCATTAAGTAGTTTAAGGTAAGCATGGTCGGCGCATGATTCGGAAGAAGCAATTGGCCTGCTACGATAGCTATACGCTTCGGATTTCGTTTCTTGAAATCAACTTGAACGTGAGGCTTATAATAATTAACGATCCGCGAGAATATGGTTTCACGATGAGCGAACAGTTCAGGGTAACCCTTAACCTTGTTCCTGTTCAAGTAAACAAGGGAATTAATTAGCATGGGATAGTGATATTCTAAGTGCTCATTATCCATTAATAAAACGTGAAGGATCTCTTCCAATGAATCATTATCCGCATTTAACATGGCTAAATATGAGAAGAAGTACATTTTTTCAATGAAACCGATAGAGCTATTTTTAATGTGAAGCAGAAACTGTTTATAAATTTTTTGTTGTACAGCATCGTCCCAGGTGCTTATATTTTTAAATAAGGTATAGATTGCACTGTCTTTCTGCTGTTGGGGCAGATCCGCTTGGAAAACAAATTGAACGCCATAGAATGTAAAGTAGGGATGGCTTTGTAATAGTTCCATCCATTTCGTATCAATAGTTACATCGAAGTTTTGAGTAAATGGTAGATTTATGACTTGAGACTCGCTATCTGCATTATATGCGAACTCGTAATCTGTATCATTGTAGTTAAATGTCCAAGACATATTCGACTTGATTGGAGCCAAGTCATAGTCGAAATATTCGAGCTCGTCAAAGTGGACAAAGATATTGTTCTGCATTAAGAAAGGAGTCCATTTCGTTAAGCCATCTTCGCATGTAGATAGATAGATTTTATCACGAAGATTCTGGTGCTTAATGTTATTAAATTGGGACAGCTGCTCGATAAAGGCATAATGCTCCCAATTTGGCGGAGCAGGAGAGCCGCCGATATCATCAAAATAAACAAAGTCATGAGCAAGTGAATTATAGCATCTGTACCAAGAGAATAATAGAAATCTATTATTCGACAGCACCGTAATTCTGTCAATTCCTTCTTTATACCGATTTTGTTCTTTGAGGTAAGTTACAATATCGAGCAAATGTGTGAGTTGAAAGCCGTTATCCTTATCGTCGAATATCTCAATATGAAAATTTTCACTTTCAAACTTATCATAAATCCAATTTAGTCTCGCTTCATCCCTAACATTTGTTAGAACAGCAATTAATATGTTGTTCATGCTCATATCCCCTTTCTTGCGTGGAGCCAAGTGATACACCTGATGATCAGCTCAAAACTTTAAACATACTTTCAATAACATACTCCTGATCTAACTCGGTAAGTAATGGATACAAGGGAATCCGAAGCAGTCTGCTGCTTAGGCGTTCCGTTATTGGCAGATCTCCAGGCATATATCCCAGCTTCTGACCCATCGGAGATAAATGAAGGGGAACATAGTGAAAGCTAGCCATAATGCCTAGTTTACGCAGTTCTGCGAGTGCGTAATCTCGCAGGTTCTCGCTTGGAAATATAACATGGAATAAATGATAGTTAGATTCGCAGTCAGAGGGAATGAACGGAAGCTGAATAATCTCTTTGCTTGCCAGTTCTTTAAGACCCTCGTAATAACGATAATAGGCTTGCTTACGTAAGTGCTGAATCTCATCCAAATGCTCAAACTGAGCGCTTAACATAGCAGCAACGATGTCCGTAGGCAAATAACTAGAACCTATATCTACCCAAGTATACTTATCCACTTGTCCTCTGAAAAACTGGCTTCGGTTTGTTCCCTTTTCTCGTATAATTTCGGCCCGTTCTGCAAGAGCTCCATCATGATTAAATAACAGAGCACCGCCTTCGCCGCAAGAATAGTTTTTCGTATCGTGGAAGCTATAGCAGCCCATATCACCTATAGATCCCAAGTACTTTCCCTTATATTTGGCGTTGACGCCTTGAGCAGCATCTTCAACAACAGTTAGCTTATAGTCTCTCGCAATAGACATAATGGAATCCATATCACAAGAGACACCGGCATAGTGAACGGGGAAAATAGCTCTTGTGCGGCTCGTTATTCTGTTCATAATTTCGCCAGGATCGATATTCAACGTTAATTCATCTATATCGGCGAATACGGGTTTTGCTCCTCGCAGCATGATCGCATTTGCAGTTGAGACGAAAGTGAACGAGGGGAGTATAACCTCGTCATTTTCTTTCAGATTTAGTAAAATGGCCGACATGTCCAGCGCTGAAGAGCAAGAAGTCGTTAATAAGCTTTTCTCAGATTGGAAAGTTGAGTTAATAAATTCGCTGACCCTTTTCGTATAATAACCGTCGCCAGCAGTGCTTATTCCATTTAGCACATTACTGAAATAATTCATTGTATTGTTTGCAATAAAGGGTTTATTGAACGGAATTGTTCTCATAGGTTTGACCCTCTCTTAGTTGTTTTTCAATATGTATGTAGGATTGTTTGCCGCCAATTCTTGTACCAGCATATAGATTCTCGTAGAAATAGGGCTCGAAGCCGCATAGTTCCATTTCTTTCGCAATTTCATCAATATCATAGTCTACCTTGTGCAAAACGACTTGATTATGATTGAAAACGGCAAAGGAAGCTCTAGGATCGCCATCTCTAGGCTGTCCCACAGCGCCTGGATTACAGTAAGTTTTATTAGGGAACTGAGCTAGAGCTTGAACATGTGTATGCCCTGAGAAGAAGAAGTCGCCCGAAAGGTGAGTGAAATAGCCTTCAGTTATTGTGTATAAATACTCATCTACCGGATCGTTCCAGCCGCCATGTACGCAGTTCATATTTTGTGTCATTAGAGAAAGGCACGCTTGCTCAAGCCATAGTCTGTTCTCATCCGTAATTATTTTAGATTGGTGTTCCAAGCATCGATTAGCAGAGTTCGATCGTGGGCACCCTGAGTTTGATAGCAGATATTGATCATGGTTCCCAAGCAGATGGATAACATCTCTCGTTTTCAGTTCATCTATGCACTCATTAATCATGCAATAATAGCCAGCGACATCGCCCAGGCTAATAATTTGTGAACATCCCATTTCGTCAATACTTCGCAATACGGCCTTGAGGGCTGGATAATTGCCATGAATATCAGAGATTATCGCTATCATAGGTGATCACATCCTTTATGTATCGAACTGCAGTTCCTTTTTTGAGCGTTCGATAGCTTGGTGCTTGGTTGTTTAAGTAATAATCGATACACATTTCGGCTTCGTTATATCCAAATGCAGTTCTAATCGAAGTAGAAGATGAGATTCTCGGATTAATTTCTAATAATAAATATTGATCCCCATGACGTCGAAATTGGAAGTTAGTAGGGCCGCTTGGCTTGAATATCTGAACCAAGCGATCTACCATTTCATTCAAGCTTGCATTATCGACAATTTTTGCTTTGGCCGTTGCTCCATCGGGCCCCAGCTTTCGGTGTAAGGCTATCTTCTGAGTACTGCTTCCATCGCCAAGACCGAATACACCAACGGTATACTCGGATTCGGTAGAGCCAACGATTTGCTGGACCATAAAATTATCATGAAGCTTTGTTTTCCAGTATGTAAAATCTTCTTTATTGTATAAAGTGTGTATCCCTTTGGATGCATAGGAGCGTCTTGGTTTAAGCAAGTAAGGAATGCCAAATGCTTGCTCAACTTCAGAATAATCATCGCCAATATAGGAGGGGATGCTAGGCATATTATTGTCGATCAGTTTTTCGTGAGTATGCCATTTATCATCGGCTAGCTTGATTAAGTCGAAGTTGTTGATAGCGAACTTGGTATTAAGCTTATGCAGTCTGTCCCACTCGGCAATCATTCGATTGATATCCTGCTCGATCCCGGGAATGACTAGGTCAATCTGATTATCTAAAATGATTTTAGTTAAAAAGTAGGGGTAGTTCTCATTACTAGCAAGCACGCCGGGAATAAAAGTGTTGCACCAGTTTTTTCCGACGGCATCATCGTAAATATCAGTTCCAATGATATTTACCTTGTGTTTGGAGTCGAGTAAAGATTGAATAATCCCATAGCCTATTACCGCCCCTACACCAGTAACTAATATGTTGTACACTTGGATACCTCTTTCAATCCTTAATATAGAGCCTTTCTAATCAGCTGAATGCCCTGATACAAATCAGTCTTAGGACGATAATCTATTTTGTTGTAAAGCAGTTGAGCGTCTGAAGGAATATATACTTTCTTGATGTTATCTTTCTCTATATCAAAGCGGACCTCTCCGACTTGTTCGAAAACCTGGTAGGCTGTTGTGGCCATCTCACTGATTTTATAATTTTGCGGAGAAATGCATGAATAGACTCCAGTTACTTTATTATCGATGACGCGAGCGATCATCTCGATCAAATCATCAATATATAGAAAGTTTCTCGTTACATCTGCATTTCCAAAGAAGGTAATACTATCACCCCTATGAGCCTTATCAATCACATAATAGAGGAAGGGCTGGTGTTTCTTAGCCTTGCCTATTGCATCATAGACTTGGCTAATGAGCAGGGAAGTGAACGATATTCCGGCTTGGCCGCATCTGAACTCCATATAATCTTGACCGTGCTGCTTAGAAATTCCATAGGACCCGTAGTACTCATTATCTATATGGCGGTAGGCAGATATTGAAGAAAGATAGATTATATGACGGCATTTAAGTTTTATTGCGAGATGACTTGCGAAAATGCTCCCTAATGAGTTGATTCTTTCATTTAACAAGCATCCCGCTAGATCATCAGACGCAAAGCTTGCCGCACAATGTATGATAACATCCACTTCAAACGATGGTTCGAGTGATGTATTCGTATCGAATTGCTCAAGATCTAATGCGATATCATCGTTAGCAGCTCGTCCAGCGGTAAAAACAATGTTATTGCTTGATCGCAATTTAGAAATGAGTTGACTCCCTATCATAGAATTACTGCCGACTACGAGAACTCTCATCTAGTATCACCTGTTTCAAAGAGATAGCGGTTCCGCTTCTACTAATATGGCTGCACAAAGCTCAGGATAGTCCACGCCAACTCGCAGCATTCCGGTAAGGAGTTCGTTGCTTAACTGCAGATCTTTAATTTGTCTCGTTGTAATCGGTTTAAGAAAAATTCCTTCAAGTTTGTTAACTTTTAAATGATTATCCGTGAAAAGCTGGGTAAAGCTTTCAACGTTGTATAGTCGTTGGTGTCCTAATTGCAAGTCGGCCTCGCTTAAAGCGGACATATCGTCAATCATTCCAGCTTCGAATGCAATACGTTTATTTAACGTCGTACTATTAGGTACAGCTGCATAAATTTTCCCATTAGGCTTAAGCATTTGCTTATACTTGTGAATGATCAATTCAGGATCATCGACATGTTCGAGAATGAAACCCATTACAATAATGTCGAATTTCTCATCAGTGTCAAAATCCTCAAAAAAGGCGTGAGTGATATTTACTGGATCGAATCCTTTGAATTTCTCATTAAAGTCTTTAATAATCTCCTTGGAGCCTTCAATAACTAAATGCCGGGCATAATGTTCTGAGAAAATTTTTGAAGTATAGCCATGCCCCAATCCCAGCTCTAACAAAGACTCCCCCTGAGCGTAATGAAGAATCCGTTTAGGATACCAGTTTAAAATTAGTTCATTATCTAATGCGTATGGAAAATCGTTGTTATATGCACCTGAGAAATTATCTAGCTGTGTTTTCAATAGAAAGGCCTCTCTCTTTTTTAAAATAATTAACCGCGTTTTTACCTTCGTTTAGTATTAGATCTAGTATTGAAACTCCATGCTCAAAAGGTCCATTAAGCTGTTCATAGGGCAAGTATCCCGAGTAATCGATGTAGGATACGGAAATGCCGGAGTTTTGAAATTGTCCTTCATCTAAGTAGGATTTTGCCGCAGGACCAGAGATATATCTGGTCGCGCCAGTTGCTTTGCATAAATCAATGAGCCGTTCA
This sequence comes from Paenibacillus sp. J31R122, assembly GCF_056269185.1. Lineage (NCBI taxonomy): Bacteria > Bacillati > Bacillota > Bacilli > Caryophanales > Paenibacillaceae > Paenibacillus > Paenibacillus sp. J31R122. The sequence continues at coordinate 46,970 of NZ_JBWDNM010000016.1, read as the reverse complement.
TTTTTGCCGTTCGTTGAAGGCGGATAGTATGATGAATAAGAGATCTTAGTATGGATATCGAGCACGTTGCAAACCCATTGAATGAAGAGCATATTAATTTCACTAATTCGCTCGAGATTGCTTGAATAATCATACAACTGCTGCAATTCCGATTTGAAATCATTAAAGTGATGCGCTTTGGAATAGGAGGCCTCAATTGTTTTCCAATGCTTAATGCTCCATCGGTTGCTGGCAACCTTCGTTTCAATGATTTTTTGTTGAAGTTCAGTATGAGTGACAGGAATAGTGAGCCATTGCAGGCCTTGTGATGTCTTTATCTTGTTCCGGTTTCTCCAATCATTCTTAGTATACTGAACCTCGTCATACAGAATGAACTCGTCTACCCTACTGATCAAATCGAAATAGCCCTTCCAAGGGATGTAGTTGGACTGCAGCACAGCAATAGTTTTGTGAATAATAAATCCCTCCTTTCTTAATCCTTTTGATGAGCATAGAAGGATTATGCTCGTAAAATAGTACATCCAATATTTGAAGAGGTGATTGGCTAATGGAGCAATAGTATTCAAATAATTTTCAACTGTATGAGCAGTCTCGAAGGATTGATTATGCATAACAGGCCCTTGTCCCATGAACCACTGGTAAGAAACCTCGCAGCTTGTGAATCCAATCGTTTTACTTTTATTTTCAATATCAAGCGGATCGATACCGCCTAATATGTTTTTAGTGTATTCAGCTAAATTGAAAGTATTTTATTAATTCCAAACTCTTTTTCCGCCATGTCATCAATGTATACAACGGAATTAATTTCTCTAGTGACAATATCAGAGTAGTCGGCGTTATCCTTCTCGGTCAGATTCTTTAAAGCCTCCCAATATAGCTTGTTTATTGATTTGTTGACGATTATCTTAGTAATGTCGGTGTAAACTGTACCTTAAATATATCGGTTTAACTAACGTTGAATATTACCTCTAGTATTTGGTTTATTTTTACAGAAACAAAAAGTTATACACGACTTATGCAATTCGCTGAATTAGTTTGGGAATTCTGAGAATCTATGCTTGAATAAACGGCCATAAGGTCATGAATAATTTTTTCGACCAATAAGCTGAAATTATACTTGAAAACCCGCGTACGTCTATGTCAGACTCAATAGAGATTCGTTCAATGCCCTTGTGGTTTCTTGTCCGAACCTGGTAACGAGTTTTGGAGTGTTCACGAACCACTTCGCCGTGGGTGCATCTCTCATCACTCATTTTTTCTTTGTTTACTTGCCATAAAGCAAAGGCTTGCAAAGATTCTGCAGTAAACAATAATTCATTATGAGCATGGTGGTGCTCTTCGGTAGTGGAATGACAATTGTCAAAAGAGAGATCTTGCTTTGCCATACGAAAGAAAACCTCAATACGCCAGCGCTTGCCGTAAACTTCTAGCGCTTTCTCAGGCACATCATGGCGATTACTAATAATCAAATAAGTCCCTTTGTTAAGTAGCTGGGCTTTCTTCTGTTTCATCAGGAGAAGCAGCGATTTCTACATCCTCTTTTAATCGCGCAGCCACGACAGCAGTGATCGGTACAAATTGATTCTTGTTTACCGGCTGTCCTTTTCTTCCAGTGGCTTGAAAGGAAGCTTCATATAGATATCTGGGAATGGAATTGCGGTTAGACCAGTAGTACTTTTAGCGCAACCAGTAAATGAAAGTTCTCTTTTATTAATTGGCGACCCGAAACCGGAATATAGCTAGCTTTATGACCTACCACAGTTACCTTTCGGTAGAGTGCAGTATTGCGTTTCGCCTTGGTTACCCAGTCGAAACCATTGTCCTGTAAGAACACCATAAACTCTCTTTTACAGTACCATCGGTCCATCGCAACCCAAAGTCGACAGGACACCGATTCGCGTAGTTGATGCAATAGTTGCTTGGCTAAATCATATTGGTTAATTCAGAATGATCTTTTGTTTTTGTCCAAAATCGATAGGATAGCGGGTAATCCAAGCCATTTTGAAGGATAGCTTGAATCACAATCAGATTCATACACCAGCTGTACGTTTTGGATGTAGAGTCAAATAACCAACATAAGAATGGCAATTTCTTCGCACACGGATGTGCAATATGGGTGTCATCCAGGTTAATGCAATCTCCATCCTGCAAGGTCATATCTTCATCTTCTTGAAGTCTAGCCATTCGTTTTCGACATTGGAGTATAAATTATAGAGATGTACTCCTTTCAAGTAGGACTGAACACATGTCCAATGTTATTAGTAGTTTTTTCCCCTGTTTCACTGTATTTTCGACACAATCCGCTACTCCCAATCCCTTACTCCATCTAAATGAATTCGCTTACAATAAATTGTTTGACAATTCCGTTATGTGGGTGCTATAGTCAAATTGTGGGTTATACATTGAGATGTCTCACAGCATTTGAAGATGAAGGGAATGTTTGCACATGCAAGGTAAAGTTAAATGGTTTAACGCGGAAAAGGGTTATGGATTTATCGAGACTGAGCAAGGCGGCGACGTATTTGTTCATTTCTCCGCTATCCAAACTGAAGGTTTCAAGACTCTTGAAGAAGGCCAATCCGTTGAATTCGATATCGTCGAAGGCGCTCGCGGACCACAGGCTGCTAACGTAGTCAAACTGTAATCATCAGGCTAATCTAGCCACTTTATAGGGATCACAATTGACAAGTAATAACGACAAAGCTCCGGGAAACCGGAGCTTTTTTTGACCTTAAGTAAGGAAGCCGATCTTTTCGCACCTTTAAATAGTAGTACTATTTCATAATTATCTGAATATTCTAAATAAACTAAAAAAATTTTGATTTAGGTCGTTACATATGATATAATAAGGGCATGTAAAGGAGGAGTTCCCCATGAAATACAACATTCGAGGTCAACACTTTCAAGTCACAGACGCATTGAGAGACTACGTCGAAAAGAAACTCAGCCGATTGGATAAGTACTTTGAAGCACCGATCACCTCCGATATTAACGTGACACTATCTGTCACTAAAGGGAAACACACAGTTGAGGTAACTATACCGCTCACCGGCGTCATGCTAAGAGCCGAGGAGAAAGGCGAGGATATGTACGCTTCCATTGATCTGGTAGCGGACAAACTCGAACGACAAATACGTAAACATAAAACAAAAGTTAATCGCAAATTCCGTCAAGGAAGCGGTGTACGCGCCTTGTTTAGGGAAGAAGGCTCTGCAGTAGGTGTTCTAGAAGAGGAAGATGAACTGGAACTCGTACGTACGAAGCGTTTTGCCCTGAAGCCTATGGACGTGGAAGAAGCGATTTTACAAATGAATATGGTAGGACATAACTTTTTCGTATTCGCGAATGTAGACAATAAAGAGGTTAACGTCGTATACAAACGCAGCGATGGAAAGTATGGTTTAATCGAACAAGATTAGCAGCATTCATTCATAAACCAGTGGCCCTTTTCTCCAATTTGGAGAGGGGCTTTTTCTTTTCCTAGAGCACTCGTTGCGGCGATGTCTACAAACTGTTACAATTTAAGGCAAAGAGGCGTAATAACGAAAGGGGAACACTATGCTCGGACTAGTGAAAAAAATATTCGGTGATCAAAACGAGCGCGAGGTTAAACGACTCCAGCGTACGGTAGACGAGATTAATGCCATAGAATCAAAAATGACAGCACTATCTGATGAAGCACTTCGTGCGAAGACAGATGAATTTAAAGCAAGAATTGAAAAAGGCGAGACGCTGGAAAAAATTCTTCCTGAAGCTTTTGCAACGGTAAGAGAAGCGTCAAAGCGGACCCTTGGCATGCGTCATTTTGATGTACAGCTAATGGGCGGTATGGTACTGCATGAAGGTACGATTGCGGAGATGAAAACGGGTGAAGGTAAAACGCTTGTTGGGACGCTCCCAGTGTATTTGAATGCTTTACTAGGTAAGGGCGTTCATGTCGTGACGGTCAATAACTACTTGGCACAACGCGATAGCGAGATGATGGCTCAGCTTTACAACTTCCTTGGTATGTCTGTTGGTTGTAACCTGCACGGTTTGTCACATGATGAGAAGCAAGAGGCTTACGCATGCGATATTACGTATGGTACAAACAATGAATTTGGCTTCGATTATTTGCGGGACAATATGGTGCTTTACAGTGAACAAATGGTTCAGCGTCCTCTTTATTACGCTATTATCGATGAAGTGGATTCCATTCTAGTCGATGAGGCGCGGACTCCACTTATTATTTCTGGACAAGCAGCTAAGTCAACGGAGCTTTATTTTGCCGCAGATCGCTTTGTGAGCCGTTTGAAGGCTGAAGAGGATTATTTGATTGATATAAAGGTACGCAGCGTTATGCTGACTGAGGCAGGCGTTGAGAAGGCTGAACGTGCTTTTCAAATTGAGAATTTGTTTGACCATGACAACGTAACTATTAATCACCACATACAGCAGGGCCTGAAAGCAAACTTTATTATGAAGCGTGATGTCGATTACGTCGTGGAAGAGGACGAAGTCGTCATTGTTGATGAATTCACTGGACGTTTGATGTCGGGACGTCGTTATAGTGATGGCTTGCATCAAGCTATTGAAGCGAAGGAAGGTCTCAAGGTCCAGAACGAGAGCATGACCCTGGCAACTATCACATTCCAAAACTATTTCCGTATGTACCGCAAGCTAGCAGGCATGACAGGTACGGCGAAGACGGAGGAAGAAGAATTCAAGCGCATTTACGGTCTTGAAGTTATTCAAGTGCCAACTAATCGCTCGATGATTCGTAAAGATATTGCTGACGTTGTATATAAAACCGAAAAGGGTAAATTCAATGCAGTTGTTGATGAAATCGTAGAGCGCCACAGTAAAAAACAACCGGTGCTAGTAGGTACGATTTCCATCGAGAACTCAGAGAAGCTTTCTGACATGCTTAAACGTAAGGGAGTTACCCATAAAGTACTAAACGCTAAGTTCCATGCTGAAGAAGCGGAAATCATTTCACGTGCAGGGCAAGCGAGCTCTGTAACTATAGCAACGAATATGGCTGGACGTGGTACGGATATTTTGCTGGGCGAATCGGTTGCGGAAGCAGGCGGCTTGCACATTATCGGTACAGAACGTCATGAGAGCCGTCGGATCGACAACCAGCTGCGTGGTCGTGCTGGACGTCAAGGTGACCCAGGTTCATCACAGTTCTACTTATCTTTGGAGGATGAGCTGATGCGTCGTTTCGGCTCGGAGAACATTATGGGCATGATGGATAAGCTTGGACTGGATGAGGATCAACCGATTGAAAGTCGAATGATTTCGAAAGCGATCGAGTCCGCGCAAAAACGTGTAGAGGGCAACAACTTTGATATTCGGAAGGTTGTCTTGCAATATGATGATGTAATGAACCAGCAGCGTGAAATTATTTACAAGCAGCGCCGTGATATTCTTGGCTCGGATAATATCCGCAAGGAAGTAATGGATATGCTTACGCCGGTTATCGATCGTATCGTAGAAGCGCATTGCTCGGAGGATATTCCAGAGGAGTGGGATTTGCAGGCGATTGTTGAATATGCGCATGCAACCTTCCTGCAAGAAGGCACGCTGACCAAAGATATGCTTTGGGGTAAAGAGAAGGAAGAAATTACACAGTTCATCCAAGCGAAAGTCGATGAATACTACGATGAACGTGAACAAGAGCTCGGAGAAGAAACGATGCGCGAGTTCGAGAAGGTCGTTGTGCTCCGCGCAGTAGACAGCAAGTGGATGGATCACATCGATGCGATGGATCAGCTGCGTCAAGGTATCCATTTACGCGCATACGGCGGAACGGATCCGCTTCGCGAATATCAATTCGAAGGCTTCGAGATGTTTAAGGAAATGATTGAGAGTATTCAAGAGGAAGTTGCAAAATATATTATGAAGGCTCGTGTTGAAAGCAACCTAGAGCGTCAAGAGGTGGCTAAAGGCCAAACAACGACAACTAGCGGCGGCGGAGAGGCGCAAGAAAAACGTCCAGCTAAGCGTGAAGAGCGTGTTGGCCGCAATGATTCTTGTCCGTGCGGTAGCGGTAAGAAGTATAAGCAATGCCACGGTAAATAAAGAACGGCATTGCACGATTCAGCATATTGTAAATAAATGAATGACTATTTTGAGGTGAAGCTAAGGCTATGATAGACATAACGGTTAAACAAGACCTGCGTGAAATGGCCAAGCGGCTCCAAGAGCTCAGGGGGTCTCTTTGACTTAGATCTTAAGCTGGAGATCATTGCCAATTTCGAAGAAAAAATGACTTATCCTGATTTCTGGGATGACAATGAGCGTGCGCAAAGTGTTATTTCTGAACTGAATGCTGTTAAGTCAGTCGTCGATCAATATAACGGACTTAATTCGGAGCAGGATGACTTGCAGATGATGCTTGAGCTGGTTGAAGAGGAAGGCGATGAATCTCTTGCTGCGGATGTAGTAAGCGGCGTGCAGGAGCTGCTGCGTAAGGTAAATGAATTCGAGCTTCAGCTGCTGCTAAACCAGCCTTACGACAAGCTGAACGCGATCGTCGAGCTTCATCCTGGCGCGGGTGGGACGGAGTCTCAGGACTGGGGACTGATGTTATACCGGATGTATACGCGTTGGGCGGAGAAACGAGGCTTCAAGGTCGATTTGCTCGATTATTTGCCTGGTGACGAGGCCGGCATTAAGAGCGTTACTATTTTGGTAAAAGGCTATAATGCCTATGGGTACTTGAAAGCAGAGAAAGGCGTGCATCGACTTGTTCGCATCTCGCCTTTTGATTCGGCGGGTCGCCGCCATACATCATTTGCATCTTTGGACGTTATCCCTGAAATCAACGATGATATCGAGATTGAGGTTCGTACGGAGGATTTGAAAGTGGATACGTACAGGGCAAGCGGAGCGGGCGGTCAGCACGTTAACAAGACGGAGTCAGCGATTCGGATTACCCATATCCCAACTGGCATTGTGTGTGCATCCCAGCAGGAAAGATCACAAATTAAGAACCGTGAGATCGCAATGAAGATGCTTCGCTCCAAGCTTTACGAGCGGAAGATCGAAGAGCAACAGAAGCATCTGGCAGAAATTCGCGGCGACCAATCTGAAATTGCTTGGGGCAGTCAAATCAGATCGTATGTTTTTCATCCCTACAGCATGGTGAAGGATCATCGTACGTCTGTGGAGACTGGTAATGTTGGAGCGGTTATGGACGGCGATATCGATCAGTTTATTGATGGATACTTACGTCATCAGATTCGTCATGACTAGCACTAACGCGTAGTATCTGTAACAAACATAGTATAGGGAAAAGGGGAAGAGTTTCAACACTGATACGTGTTGGGCTCTTCTTTTTGTGAGAAGTGAGCTAGTGTAGAGATAAGGAGATTGAGGGAATGGCAGGTACTCCTGTAAAACGAAGAAAAGGCAGTCGCAGCTTAAGTCCGCGATCACAGAGAATGGCGAGTGTTTTTTGGCTTGTTATAGGGGCGTTTATCGTAGCGGTCAGCTTCAATATGTTTATGGTTCCGAACGGAATTGCGTCAGGCGGAGTTTCTGGTATTTCGATTCTGGTACAGCGGACTTTGGGAATTGCGCCGGCATTGACACAATGGGCGATCAATATTCCGCTATTTATTGTAGGCTTCCTGCTGCTCGGCAAAAGATTTGGTGCGAAAACAGCGCTAGGCTCGGTCGTGCTGCCATTGTTTGTATTGCTTACAGATAGCTGGCCTTCACCAACGGATAATCTGTTGCTGGCTGCCATTTACGGCGGTATTGGGGTTGGCTTGGGGCTTGGTCTTGTATTTCGTGGCGGAGCTTCCACCGGAGGATTAGATTTGGCTGCGCAAATACTACATCGCTATACGGGGTTGCCGCTCAGCTTGGCAGTTGTTTGTTTTGATGGGGCCGTTATTGTGGCTGCTGGCTTGATCATTTCACCGGAGGTTGCGCTCTACGCGCTTATTGGATTATTTGTGACAAGCAAGACGATAGATTTTGTACAGAGCGGTCTGCAGCTATCGAAGGTCGCTTTTATAATAAGTGATCAAGCCGAAGCGCTGGCGGAGTCTATTTTGAACGATCTGGATCGTGGTCTTACTCGGCTCGATGGGCACGGCGGCTATACGGGAGCGGGGAAAACGGTGCTTATGGTTGTTGTAGGGCAGAATGAAGTGCCAAAGCTGAAACAGCTTGTTAGGGCGATTGATTCAGGTGCTTTCGTTATTATTAGTAATACAGCAGAGGTGCTGGGGCAGGGGTTTAAGCTCGAGAACTGATGTGAGTAAGGGTAAGTGCGTGTGGGGGGACAAGTGCAAGTCCACAAAAATGATTGGGTTCAGCGATTTAGCAGAATTTCTATTGTTTCCCAAGTAGTATGCTAGTGGGGAGCAACTATATAAGTACAAGAAGGATACAAGGTGGCAATTATGACTGCTTCGAATATGGCTTGTATCCTTTGATGAAATTAAGCTTTGGATTGCTTTTGAATAACAGAAAGGGAAGGTCAAGGGTGTCCGCTATCTCTTCGGGTTTATGGCCCTTATTCAATAGCTTACGAATAATAAGTTGGCGTTCTTCTTCTTTACCCTCTTCTTTGCCTTTCTCTCGACCTTCTTCTAGACCTTCTTTGTACCCCCCTCCCCCCCAACGCTTCCACGCGGGCATTAGCTCCATAATAGTCACCTCATCCTCAGGGTATTGTTCAATCAATTCTCGTATCAGGGAAACATCCTGTTCTTTATCAGGTACAAAATATAAGTCGGCTATAGACATAATTAATGCGAGGAGAGCTTGATCAAGTTGCTTTTGAAGTCTTAATATCATTTTCAAATAGACTAAACGAACGGAGCGTTTCTCTTCCTTCATAAGCTCTGCCGATTCCAGCTTTGAACTTAAAAATGTATAAAATTGTTCAAATGATGGAGGTATTTTTGCATTGTATTATTATAAATCAGTATGTATAATAATACGAAACACAACTGATATTTCCATCAACTGCCGAATGATGTACAATTATAAATTGAGGAAGAAGACAACCTTTCCGTTAGCGGAAAGAGCAATAGATGGAACTGTTGCATGCTGGGCCATTTTGGGAGGGGCTGGCAAGCTTCGTCCAGTTACGGGGAGAGATAAACATGAGCACAAAGGTGAAAATTGCGATTGTGGGTTCAACTGGATATGGTGGAGTAGAATTGATGAGATTGCTTGCTTCTCATCCGTTGGCAGAAGTGACTTCGGTCATCTCGTCATCGAGCGCAGGAACACCGATTTCGGAAGGTTACCCGCATTTGACTGGTATTCGCGAGGAACTGCTAGATGATGTTGAGCCACAAGCTATCAAAGCGAAGGCTGATGTTGTTTTTCTAGCAACTCCAGCAGGCGTGGCGGCTAAGCTTGTACCACAGCTTCTTGAAGTAGGCTTGAAGGTTATTGATTTATCAGGTGATTTCCGCTTGAAATCACAAGCATTGTATGAACAGTGGTACAAGAAGCCGGCAGCCGAGGAGAAGTACCTCCAGCAAGCTGTATTCGGGCTCGCTGAGATTTACGGTGATCAAGTCGTAGATGCTAATTTTATCTCAAACCCAGGCTGCTATCCAACAGCAACACTTCTCGGACTTATTCCGGCTGTGAAAGAGGGCTGGATTGATCCTTCTACTATTATTATTGATGCGAAGTCAGGTGTATCCGGTGCTGGTCGCGGTGCATCACTCGGAACTCATTATTCGGAGCTGAATGAAAATCTCAAAGCGTATAAACTGAATCAGCATCAGCATGTTCCGGAAATTGAAATGGTTTTATCAGACGTTGCTGCTAAGCCAGTAGTCACTACATTTACGACGCATCTTGTTCCAATGACAAGAGGAATTATGTCTACGATGTATGCGACAGTGCAAGGTGAGCGCGACGTTAATGATTTTATAGAGCTTTACCGCTCCTACTATAAAGGACGCAGTTTTGTGCGTATTCGTCCTGAAGGACAATGGCCTTCGACGAAGGAAGTATGGGGCTCGAACTACTGTGACATCGGCTTTGCGGTTGATAAGCGTACCGGCCGTGTAACGATTGTTTCTGTTATTGACAATTTGGTCAAAGGCGCAGCAGGTCAAGCGATTCAAAACTTGAATTTAATGATGGGTTGGGATGAAACGCTAGGTCTGCAGTTTGTTCCAGTGTATCCATAAATATAACGTTAATGATAAACCGATATTATAAATCTATTTTATACACGTGAAGGGGATACGCATTTACTATGGGACAGGAGAATAAGGAATCATTGTTCTCGGTCGTCGCGGACGGCTCGATAACTACACCTAAAGGATTCAAAGCAGGCGGACTTTATTGCGGCCTCAAAAAATCGACGCGACATGATCTAGGGGCAATTGTATGCGAGGTGCCGGCAACTGCAGCTGGAGTATATACGACTAACGCATTCCAAGCAGCACCGATTCAGGTTACTCGCGAGAGTATTGGATCAGGCGGCATATTGCGTGCTGTGCTTGTTAACAGCGGTAACGCGAATGCGTGTACAGGTAAGCAGGGAGATGCGGATGCTTATGAAATGCGGTCTCGATTTGCTGAGTCGATTGGCGTATCGGCGGATCATGTAGCAGTTGCTTCGACAGGTGTTATCGGCGAGCCGCTCAAGATGGATAAAGTGCGCAGTGGCATTGATGGTCTGCCTGTGAAGCTGGAAGATAATCGCCAAGGTGCAGACGGCTTCTGCCAAGCGATACTGACAACGGATCTTGTTCAAAAAATGGTATGTGTAGAGCTTGAGCTTGACGGTCAGATTGTCCATGTAGCGGGTGCTGCCAAAGGCTCGGGGATGATTCATCCGAATATGGCTACTATGCTTGGCTTCGTTACGACAGATGCTGCTATAGGCAGTGAAGCGCTGCATCAGCTGCTTCGTCAGGCAACGGACTATACTTTTAATATGATAACTGTTGATGGAGATACAAGTACAAATGACATGCTCGTTGCAATGGCGAGCGGACTTGCTGGAAATCGCGAGCTGACGTCGAATCACGAAGGTTGGGCAGCGTTTGCGGCTGCGCTGCGTTATGTATGTGAAGTGCTGGCGAAAGCTATTGCGCGCGATGGAGAAGGCGCTACGAAGCTTGTTGAAGTACAAGTAAGCGGAGCTGTAAGTGATGAGTCTGCACAAGCAATTGCGAAGACGGTTGTTGGGTCGTCATTAGTCAAGTCCGCTGTTTTTGGTGCGGATGCGAACTGGGGCCGAATTATCGCGGCAGTTGGGCGGGCAGGCCAGCCGGTTAATCCGGAAACGGTCGATATACGTTTGGGGGATATTTTGACGCTAGAGAAGTCTCGTCCGGTTGTATTTGATGAAGAGGCTGCTTTGGAATATTTAAAGGGCGACACCGTTGTAATTCGCGTTGACCTCTATAACGGCGAAGGAACGGCAACGGCTTGGGGCTGCGATTTGACGTATGATTATGTCCGAATTAATGCGGCGTATCGTACATAAGCGAAGTGATGCTGGAGGTTATGGAACTGTGATAGAGCAAAGATTTGTAATGAAATGCGGAGGCAGCACACTAGCGGCGCTTCCGATTCGTTTTTTTGAAGAGCTGCGTGAGCTGCAGCAGTATGGTGTGCGTCCGGTTATTGTTCATGGCGGAGGCCCTGCAATTTCTGAGACGTTATCTAAGCTAGGGATCGAGACTGGTTTCGTAAATGGTTTAAGGAAGACCAATGACGAGGTGCTCGATGTTGTTGAGATGGTGCTTGCAGGACGAATTAACAAGGAAATCGTTCGCAAAATCCAAATAAACGGCGCGAAAGCATTAGGACTTTCGGGTGTGGACGGCATGTTAATCCAAGCACAGCCTGTCGCGAATGCAGCAGAGATTGGATTCGTGGGCGATGTGACGGATGTAAATGCAGAGCTGATTGAGGGCATTATGACAATGGGCTATATTCCTGTTATTGCACCAATCGGAATCGATGAACAGGGTCAGCGCTACAACATCAATGCAGATACAGCTGCAGGAGCAGTTGCCTCTCATTTGGGTGTTGAGCAGATGATCGTGGTGACAGACGTTCCTGGTATTTTGAAGACAGTTGATGGCGTGAAGCAAGTATTGCCGGTAGTTACGGTTGAAGAAATAGAAAGTATGATTGCAAGCGGCGAGATTTATGGCGGTATGATACCAAAAGTACGTGCAGCTATTCAATGCATTCAAGGCCAAGTACGCGAGGTTATCATTGTAAGCGGCGAGGAGCCGGGCGTGTTATCGAAGGCTGTCCGTGAGGGCGGCGTTGGTACGCGTATTGTTCAGACGAATGAAGGGCGGGTGTAATAGCGATGAGCGACACTAAAATAGCAGAGGTTCAGGGACAAGATTTGTTTCCTACCTATGCGAGATATCCAATGGCTCTAGTTAAGGGTGAGGGCAGCTGGCTTTGGGATGATAAAGGAAACAAGTATCTTGATTTTATGAGTGGAATCGCGGTTACGAACCTAGGGCATGCACCGAAGCAAATTAAAGCGGCGCTCATTAAGCAGCTTGATGAACTGTGGCATGTTTCTAACCTATTCCACATTCCAAATCAAGAGGATGCAGCAAAGCTGATTACCGACAATAGCTGCGGCGATGCGGTATTCTTCTGTAATTCGGGAGCTGAAGCGAACGAAGCGGCAATTAAGCTTGCGCGTCGGTACAATCAGAAGGTGCTGAATAATGGTCGCTTTGAAATTATTACTTTCGAGCAATCTTTTCACGGACGGACATTAGCCACATTGACAGCAACAGGTCAAGCAAAGGTAAAAGAAGGCTTCGGACCACTTCCAGAGGGCTTTAAGACAATTCCGTTAAATGATATAGAAGCGTTGAAAGCGGCGGTTTCCGATCAAACAGCGGCGATCATGCTGGAAATGATCCAAGCGGAAGGCGGAATTTATCCGGTTGATGCTGCTTATATGAAGGAGCTTGTCGCATTGTGCGAGAAGCAAGGCATCTTGCTGATTGTAGATGAGATTCAGACGGGCATGGGCAGAACAGGGAAATTGTTCGCTTATGAGCATTACGGCATTGAGCCAGACATTTTCACAATGGCAAAAGGACTTGGAAGCGGGTTTCCGGTTGGCGCGATGGCGGCTAAGGAAAAGCTGCGTGAAAGCTTTAGTGCAGGCAGCCACGGCTCCACATTTGGTGGAACACCGATTGCAACTGCTGTAGTGAAAGCTACGTTGGAGACGATTGTCGGGGAAGAGCTATCTGCTCGTGCTGCACAAATGGGCGAATATTTGATGACGGAGCTTCGTGAGAAGCTGCAAGGGAATGCTTTTGTGAATGAGGTTCGCGGACTGGGTCTGCTGGTTGGTATTGCATGCTCGGAGCCGATTGGTGATATTTTGATTGAGGCACAACAACGTGGACTTATTGCGATTTCTGCCGGACCTAACGTAATTAGGCTGCTTCCTAACCTGCTTGTCACTAAGGAAGAGATCGATATAGCTGTTACGATTTTAGCAGAGCTGATCGAAGCAAAACGGCCTGTCCAAGCGTAAATGAGTGGATTGCCCGATCGAAGGGCAAAAGCTATAAATAGAGCTTCAAATTGAAGGAGGGCTATCACATGCAAGGAACAATAAACGAGGAAATTGCGTTAAGCTTGAAAGGTCGCGATTTTCTTATGCTGGTTGATTTCAAGCCGGAAGAAATTCGTTACTTGATCGACCTAGCGATTGACTTGAAACAGAAGCAAAAGGCTGGCGAAACTCATCATATTTTGAAGGGCAAGACGCTTGGCATGATTTTCGAAAAATCATCAACGCGCACACGTGTCTCATTCGAAGTAGGGATGTATCAGCTGGGCGGTCAAGGACTGTTCTTAAGTGGAAACGACCTGCAGATCGGCCGCGGAGAGACGATCTGGGATACAGCCCAGACGTTATCTCGTTATTTGGACGGCATTATGATTCGTACGTTCGCGCATCGTAAAGTGGTTGAGCTGGCTCGTGGAGCTACAATTCCTGTTATCAACGGTTTAACTGATCTATCGCATCCTTGTCAGGCGCTTGCTGATTATCAAACCATCCTTGAGCAAAAGGGCCGTCTAGAAGGTCTGAAGATCGCCTATATTGGCGATGGTAATAACATGACGCATTCCCTGTTGATGGGCGCGGCGAAACTTGGGCTCCATATGTCAGTAGCAACGCCGGAAGGCTATGAGCCGGACGCTGACATTGTTAGACAAACGAAAGATCATGCAGCTGAAACGGGCTCCAAAATTCATGTGTGCCACGATCCGAAGGAAGCAATCGCGGACGCGGATATCGTATACACGGACGTATGGGCGAGCATGGGCCAAGAAGCGGAGCAGAAGGAACGCGAGGTTGCTTTTGCCGCTTATCAAGTGAATGAAGAGTTGACCAAGTACGCCAAGAAGGATTTCTTGTTCATGCACTGCTTGCCAGCGCATCGCGGCGAAGAGGTAAGTGAAGGGGTTATCGACGGCGAGTGTTCGATTATTTTTGATCAAGCGGAAAATCGTCTTCACGCGCAAAAAGCGATTATGGCAGCAATCATGTCCTAATCCAACATATAAATCTAATAAAATCATTTAAAGAGGAGCAATTGATTAATATGGCTAAAGAAAAAATCGTGCTAGCCTACTCAGGCGGCTTGGATACATCGGTTATTTTAAAATGGTTGAAAGAAACATATGATGCAGAAATTATCGCTTTCACAGCTGATATTGGACAAAAGGACGAGCTTGATGGTCTGGAGGAAAAAGCACTTGCAACAGGTGCGTCGAAAGTTTACATCGATGATCTCCGCGAAGAGTTCGCAAGCGATTTTATTTACCCGATGTTCCAAGCGGGCACTTTGTACGAAGGTCAATATTTGCTCGGTACATCAATTGCGCGTCCGCTTATTGCAAAGCGTATGGTTGATATCGCTCGCGCTGAAGGCGCAGCTTATATTGCTCACGGCGCAACAGGCAAAGGTAATGACCAAGTGCGTTTTGAATTAACAGCTGCTGCACTAGCGCCTGAAATTGGCGTTATCGCACCTTGGCGTTTGGAAGCGTTCCGTGAGGAGTTCCCTGGACGCGCTGAGATGATCGCTTATGCGGAGAAGCATAACATTCCGGTTACGGCATCTGCTGCTAAGCCATACTCAACAGATCGTAACCTGCTGCATATAAGCTTTGAGAGCGGCATGCTGGAGGATCCTTGGTTCGATCCTAGCTCTGAGGAAAATGAAAGCATGTACGTTCTGAGCGTTTCTCCTGAGAACGCGCCGGACAAAGCAGAATATGTGGAGCTTACTTTTGCAGAAGGCAATTGTACAGCAATTAACGGCAAGGAGCTTAGCCCGCTAGAAGTAATGGATACACTCAACGAGCTTGGCGGCAAGCACGGCATCGGTCGCGTTGATATGGTGGAAAACCGTTTCGTTGGTATGAAGAGCCGTGGCGTGTACGAAACTCCAGGTGGTACAATCCTATTTACCGCTCATCGCAAAATGGAATCTTTAACAATGGACCGCGAGGTTATGCACCTTCGTGATTCATTAATCGCTAAATATAGCCAGCTTGTCTATAACGGCTTCTGGTTCGCGCCTGAGCGTCTAGCACTTCAAGCGCTTGTATTGGAATCTCAAAAGAATGTAACTGGCGTTGTTCGCCTGAAGCTATATAAAGGTAATGTCATCGGAGCTGGCGTACAGAGTCCTGTAAGCTTGTATAATCCAGATATCGCTACAATGGAAGCTGATCCTTCTAAAGCATACGATCAAGGCGATGCAACAGGCTTTATCCGTTTGAACGCTTTGCGTTTGAAAGTATCGTCAGCTGTTACAAATAAATAAAAATGGATGGGAGTGTTACAAACCAGTGAGTAAATTATGGGGCGGTCGTTTTACGAAAAAAACAGACCAATTGGTGGAAGAATACACAGCATCCATTATGTTTGATAAGGAATTGGCGGAAGAGGATATCCAAGGCAGCTTAGCGCATGTAACCATGCTCGGCAAGCAAGGTATCTTGCCTCTCGACGACGTGGAGAAAATCAAGGATGGCTTGCACCGCGTTTTGCAGCGCATTAAACGTGATGATATCGAATTCACAATCGGTGACGAAGATATTCATATGAACATTGAGAAAACATTGATTGACGATGTTGGATCAGTTGGCGGTAAGCTGCATACTGGACGCAGTCGTAACGACCAGGTCGCGACAGATATGCATCTATGGCTTCGCAAGCGTGTTGTTGAATTTGTTGACATGCTGAGCAAGCTTCAATCGTCGCTTATCGAACAAGCGAAAGCGAATATCGATACGATCGTACCTGGCTACACGCATTTGCAGCGTGCTCAGCCGATTCTGTTTGCTCATCATTTGATGGCTTACGTGTCTATGTTCGGACGCGATATCGAGCGTCTACAGGACAGCTACAAGCGTATCAATGTGCTTCCGCTCGGAGCGGGCGCTTTGGCGGGAACGACATTCCCGATTGATCGCCACTTCGTAGCAAGCCAGCTAAACTTTGATCGCGTGTATGAGAACAGCCTGGATGCTGTCAGCGATCGTGATTTCATTCTTGAGTTTCTAGCGGATGCATCGATCATTATGATGCATTTGTCACGTCTAAGTGAAGAACTCATTTTGTGGTCAAGCACGGAATTCCGTTTTGTCGAGCTGGATGATGCGTTCTGTACAGGAAGCAGCATTATGCCGCAAAAGAAAAATCCGGACGTGCCTGAGCTTGTGCGCGGCAAAACCGGTCGTGTCTATGGCAATCTAGTCGGCTTGCTTACTGTACTGAAATCATTGCCGCTTGCTTACAACAAGGACATGCAGGAAGACAAGGAAGGCATGTTTGATACGGTACGCACGATGCAAGGAGCGCTTCAGCTGTTCACGCCAATGATCGCTACGATGAAGGTGAACAAGGATCGGATGCGTCAAGCAGTTAACCAAGACTTCTCGAACGCAACAGACATCGCCGACTTCCTCGTTGGCAAAGGATTACCGTTCCGTCAAGCGCATGAAGTAATTGGCAAGACTGTACTCTACTGCATCGAGCAGAACAAGTACTTGCTTGACCTTACTTTAGAAGAGTTCAAACAGTTCTCAGAGCTGTTCGATGATCGTATCTACGCAGTGCTTCAGCCAGAGCAGGTTGTCGATGCACGCAACGTTTATGGCGGTACAGCAAAGGTACAGGTACAGGCCGCGATTGGCCGTGCTGATGCCGTGCTGGATGCTACCGCAGCTTGGGTGACGGAATATAGTGAACGTAGTAAATAGTAAACCATGTAAATAAGTGAGCTAAAAATGCGCTGTAAGTACGGGAAAGACGCTTAACAGAGCAAAACTAGTCGTATAAAGAAGCTGCAAGCACGAAAGTGCTTGCGGCTTTTTTCGTTTTTCAGCAAGGTGGTAAATTATTCTTGACTAGAGACAATCCAAAGTGTATACATGTAATATACATGTATACAACAAAAAGTTATATACATGATTTATGGAAGGGGTGATGATTAATGAATGTAAGATGGAGACGCAAGGCAGTGCTTTTATTATTATGTTTTATTTTGGCAACGCTTTCTTTCGGTGGTGTTACACAGGGAGCGGTTCAAGCAAAGGGTGTATCGGTCTCTGAGCGGGCTCTAGCTAATGCTGGATTCGAAGAGGCTGCTGTTGACGGAGTAATTCCGGGTTGGACTCAATTATTGGGACAGGGCAAGAATGGCTCAGTGACAATAGACTCCATGCAGAAGTATAAGGATAGCAGCAGCTTGAAGCTGGATGATCAAGACACAGTTAACTTCGCAGCAGAGAGTACGAAGGTGGTCGCAGAGGCTGGCGTTGAATACACAGTTACCTCTGCGGTATATATTGCAAGTGGTTCCGTTCAGATGCAGCTGCGTTTCTATAACGCTGATAACGTTCTAATACAGCCAGTACCTGTTCATAATCCGGACTTTCAATCAGCGCCGAAAAATGAATGGCAGACGATATCGCTGATTGCGGTCGCTCCAGAAACAGCTGTCTCCGTATCCGTTGTAATGACATCGGGGAAAAGCGGTAAAGGGGTCAGCTATTGGGATGACGTACATCTTACGTTTCCTAACCTGAATCCACCTGTTCTAACAATTGCTAATGCAGGATTTGAGCAGCCAGGAACAGTGGATCAGCCCATTCCGAATTGGAAGGTTATATCGGGAGTATCTTCAGTAAGTACAAGCCATAAACGGATGGGTGATTATAGCTTAAAATCAAGTGTGAATCCAACAGCAGGTGATAACGCGGTTATCGTAGAGTCGGATTTGATTGATGTAGAAGAGAAAACAACTTACACACTCTCTGCGGAAGTATTTTTGCAGACAGGTACGATGGAAGGTCTGTACGTCTATGTTTATGACAAGGATGGCGCTCTAGTTAAGAGTGAAACGGGCGGTAATTTTCACGCTTATTTAAATGCAACGACTGATCATGAGAAGTGGAAGTATCATGAAAGAACTTTTACCGTACAGCCGGGTGGCGTTAAGATGAAAGTATCGCTCATTACTGGCGCCAAAAAGACATTGGAATTTTATGTTGACGAGATAAGTGTAACGAAGCATATGCCTAATGGAGGCTTGGAGCAGCCTTTAGTTGAAGGTGTCATTTCTGGGTGGAGCAAGGTGAAGGAATCAGATGCTCCGTCCTTTAATGTGACAAACGCACGTGCTAATAGCGGTGAAAACAGTCTTCACTTTCAAAACACACCAGGACTGTTCTTGAATGTAATTAGTGAGCTGATTCCTGTCGAGGCAGGCGCGACATACACCGCTGCTGCTCGAACGTGGATAGAGAGCGGCTCGGCGGATATGTATGTTCGTTTCTTCGACGCTAAAGGCAAATATATCAACCAGCAAGCATGGAATATTACGCCGGGACCAACGGATGTTTGGTTCGATCAATATGTGACGAAGGTTGTACCTGATGGAGCGCAATTTGCTGCAATAATGTTCGCGGGCAGCCCGAGCAAAACCTACTCGTATTATGTGGACGATGTGAAGCTGCTTCGCGGAGAGCATGGGGTTCCCGAAACTCCAATTCCTGAAAATTCGATTAAGGTTGTCGGTGAAAATATGGGGCCTCAAATTCGTAAAGCGACTTTAATGCGGGGGGCCATTGGGCAAGATGGGGAAGGGCGTAATGTGATCTATTCGGTTGTTGCAGGGGCGCCGTCCATTTTTACGATCATTGACATTGCTACGGAGGAGGTAGTGAAGAGCATTCCGATGCCCGGTACATCTGGCGCGTGGTCCGTTACGGTGTCGAGTGACGGCTCGGTTTATATGGGAGCATATAATTTAGGTTTGCTGTATCGCTATCTCCCGTCTACTGATGAGCTAATTAATCTAGGTCATCCGCTTCCTACGAAGGATTCGGTACTCTATCCTATGGCTGCGGGCAAAGATGGCATCATGTATGGAAGTACTTATCCGACAGCAGATCTGTACGAATATAACCCGGCGACAAATCTATTCAAAAATTACGGAACCATGTCGACGAAAACGAGCGGCGAGCGATGGACTCGGGTAGTCGTATATGATGAGCAATCGCATAAAGTATATGCCGGTGTCGGCAACGTGCCTCGATTGCTTGAATATGACCTAACGACAGGTGCAAAGCGGGACCTGCTTCCGGAAGGCTTTGAAAATATTACAGCCGTGTACGATTTGAACCTGGTTGATGGTAAATTATTTGCACGCAAGGAAGCGAATAACGCGAATGAAACATTCGTTATTGATGTGGAAAGCGGGGATTTGATCGAAGTCACGAATGCAGATACGGGAGAGAAAGGGACAACGTTCATCAATTTCTCACGCGGTGTATCTCCAAAATCACCAATTGCGAATAAAGTTTATTTCGCGGGAACTGGCGGAGCTTTGTTCGAATACGATCTGGACACGAACAGTTATCATGCACTGGGTGTCTCCATTGAAGGCGCTGCGATCGGCTACGGCTTTGTGCAGCTGAATGAAGCAGGCTTTCCTGGATACAGCCTTGTCGGTTTGTCCGGCAACTCTGGGAAGATGTTCAAATACAATTTGGAAACGGGAAAAGTAAAGCTAAAGGATGTGCTGGTACCTGCTGAGCCTGTCAATATTCATGAGATTGCAAAAGGTCCCGATGGAAAAATATATACAGCCGGCTATTTGCAAGGGAACCTAGGCGTATATACTCCTACGACAGGGTCAAGTATGTATTTCGATGGAATTGGTCAAGGTGAGGGCATTACATCCATTCATAACAAAATGTATTTCGGAATTTATCCGAATGCCAGTATTTATGAATACGATTTGGCACGGCCTTGGAATCGGACGAATGCGAATGAGCTGAATCCAAATCGTTTATTCACCTTAAATGCACAAAATCAGGATCGTCCATTCGGTATGGGCGGTGCGGAGGATTTGAATAAGTTGTTCGTCGGCACAGTTCCGAAGAATTCAATGCTGGGCGGCGCATTAGCTGTATACGACATTAAAACCGGCGGAGAGCCTGAAGTGTATATGAATGTTGTTCCCAATCAAAGTATCCTTTCGTTTGCTTATAAAGACGGTCTTTTATATGGGGGAACGTCCATTCACGGAGGACAAGGCGGCACTCCAACAGCGAGTGAAGCCATTCTATTCGTTTGGGATGTAGCGAAAAAAGAAAAGGTGTTCGAGGTTGTCCCGGTCGCTGGCAAGCAGGCAATTACAGCGCTGCACATTGGTCCAGACGGTAATATCTGGGGCCTCGCTAATGGCGCATTGTTCATTTTCGATACGGCAACACGCTCCGTCACCCACAGTGACAATGCATTCCCGAGTGCCGCGGGTAGATGGATTGACGGTTCGATGGAGACCGGAACCGATGGCAATGTCTATGCAACCGTAGGAGGTTTCTTCTTCAGGGTCGATGCGGTAACAAAAAAAATTAATGTGTTAGCTTCTGGGGTTCGTAAGCTGGCGCAGGATGACTTTGGAAGCTTTTATATGTTCACCGATCCAGAGAGTCCAAATTTGTATAAATATTCAATCCCTGATCTTAAGCTGAAGCTGACAGGTGCTGAATTATCAGCCCGAGCAGCAGAGATTAAGGCCGGAGAACAGACTCAAGTTAAACTGTTAGGAATGTTGGAGAAAGGCCGTATTACACAGGAACTGTCTGGGGCGGTTAAAGTGTATACAAGCAGCAATCCTTCAATAGCTGATGTTGACCAGAATGGGATAGTCACGGCTAAGGGCGTTGGCATAACACAGATAGCGGTAGAGGTAACACTGGATAATGTTACGGTAAAATCCGAGCCTATCACCCTGAAGGTATCTCGGAAAGACGGAGTAAATCCTGAAGGGCCAGGAGTACCAAGTCAGCCAGATATACCAGATGAGCCGGAGCAGCCTGCTGAGCCCGAAGCTCCAAAAGTAATTTTGACTGATATCGCCAAGCACTGGGCAGAGCCGCTCATTGTTCAAGCCGTGAATCTAGGTTTTATTAACGGATATGCAGACGGTTCTTTCCGCCCAGATAGTAAAGTAAAACGTGCTGAATTTGCCGTGATGTTAAGCCGTATTTTACAGCAAGAAGCTGTTGGCGGCCAAACGATCAGCGATAAAGTGTTTGACGATGATAAAGAAATTCCCAAATGGGCGAAGCCGCATGTAGCTTGGTTAGCCCAACATGGATTAGTTAACGGGTATGCGGACAATACCTTCCGGACGACGAAGCTGGTGACTCGTGTGGAAATGATCTCAATGATTGTTCGAGGATTAAAGCTTAAGACTGACCCAAATGCAATGCTCCCGTTCGCAGATCGGAATATTATTCCAAAATGGGCTTATGCTGATCTTGCAGCCGCATTGGATGCGGGATTAATCAAAGCGGATAAAAATAATCTAATTGCTCCATACGACACCCTCACAAGAGCGGAAACGGTTGAACTATTAATGAATATGTTACGTTTGTTAGAAAAGTAACCACTACTAGAAATTGTGTCAAATGGAAGACAAAAAGCGCAGCTACTTTGGCTGCGCTTTTTATCGGTACATAGGAGCGTACTTACCCCCAAGTCATGTGGGTAAAATGTGAGTAATTCTGTGGATAAAAAATTAAAAGCTTCTCTTAAAGCCCATCCTCCAGCAAAGGCTTTGTCGGAGTTGGATTAGGAGTCGGTGAAGCATTGCCGCCAAGGTCGCCCTTCATAGGTCCCCTTTCAATGATAGTAGGCTGCGACTTATAAGTATCCCTCGAAATCTTCTTCCGTGAGACGACCTCGCCGTCTGTAAAATGTGTACGGTAGGTCTCAACGACGTAGCCTTGTTTACCTTGTTGGATGGTTCGTGTTTGACCGGCGGATAAATGAGTGTTTACCTTCTCTTGTTTGGTTGGTTCAATTGTTTTGACAGTAACCGATTCAATAGCATAGCTGTCTTTAGCGTCCATTGTGCCGAACAGCTTGATGGTTAATTTGCGATCCTTTACCTCGGTGCGGATTATCATATGTTTTCCAGTCGTGTTCTTAAATTTGAAGTTAATGGAGCCGCCGGCAAAAGTCGCGTCTTGGCCAAGCGGCAAATAGGCGACTGGAATCGAATGGTTGCGGCGCTCCTCGATCTCTAGTCCGGCAAGCAATACTGCGTTATAAAGTGTACTTGAGACCTGACAGATTCCGCCTCCGATACCAGGAACCAAGGCGCCGTTCAAAATAACGGGAGCTTCACGATACTCATATAGCTCTTCGGCTCTAGCAATTAGCTTGCCGTAGTCAAACACTTCACCTGGTGCGAGATGCCAGTCGTTTAGCGCTTCCGCTGTAACCGTCACATTATAAGCCCTACCCTCAGCGCTCGTTTGAAAATCAGTAGAGAAAGACATAATTTTACGCGCAATGCCTTCAGCCTTTAGACTCTCCAGCGTCAGCTTCGGGTGGATAACTTCTACAGGCAGCTCCGCTTTAAAGGCTTGCTCAATAGGGGACCCAAGCTGCTCCTTCTCCAGTACAACCCAGTCATTTGCCTGCTTGACCAGACTTGTTAAATTTAATCGATATGCGTCACTATGCGGCTTGTATATGACTTCATCATTATCGGTAATGGTTCTAGAAGCATCGACTGGTTGATTTTTTTCGATCCAGCTCCACTGCTTGCGGACAGCGGCATCAAGCACATCGCCATTCCAGCTTTGCGTTAACCTATAGGTTTTCTCAAAATTGTACCTGTAAACGGCGCGATCCCAAATCCCGCCCTCCCGCAGCTTCAATAACGCTGGGCGTAGCCCGACAAACTCCGATTTGTAGCCAAGCTCAGAAACGGTCCACTGTTTGCTGTCCTCAGCAGCTGTATTAGCTTGCAAAGTAATTGTACGTTTTTGAAGTGATTCATTTATTTGCTCCATTTGCTCCAATGCGTCCTCAATTTTCATCCCGCCTATCGGAATTCCTTCTACAAATACATCCTCAGGAACCTTTTCTTGAACGGCATAATTATAAATAAATCCCCAGCCGACTGCCCCAATGAGCAGCAACGAAGTGATGACAATAATGCCTACATGCATGCGTCTTAAAATGATAAATCACCCTTTTCCCCTTGAAATAAATGAGACAGTCCTACATGTATATGCGAGTTGTTTTGGAATTTTGTCTGAGGCGGATCATAATTTTTCGACAAACTATCGGTTTATGAGATTTGTGAAAAATGAGGAATGTAATCTGGATATGAAGGAATTCAGTATAAGATGTCGAAATAGTAAAGCTGACTATTAACAGGATGTGATAATGTGATCGAGATGCAAGACATATGGAAAACGTACACCGACGGAACGCATGCATTGAAAGGCGTCTCTGTTCTAATAGAGCGTAATGAATTCGTATACCTGGTAGGACCGTCAGGAGCAGGCAAATCAACCTTTATGAAGCTGATTTACAGAGAAGAAGTACCGACTAAAGGGCAAATTTCAGTCAATGGATTTAATATTGGAAAGTTGAAGCCTCGTAAAATACCATTTGTAAGACGCAACATCGGCGTTATTTTCCAAGATTTTAGACTACTCCCGAAATTAACTGTATTTGAAAATGTGGCATTTGCCATGGAAGTCATTGAAGCGCCAAAACGCATCATTAAAAAGCGGACAATGGAAGTGCTTGAGCTTGTCGGATTGAAGCACAAGCATGCAAGCTTACCCTCGCAATTGTCAGGCGGAGAGCAGCAGAGGGTCTCTATCGCGCGAGCAATTGTAAACAATCCTTCCGTAATTGTAGCGGATGAGCCTACCGGAAATCTGGATCCCGAAACCTCGCAGGGTATTATGAATCTGCTTGAGGAAATCAACTTTCGCGGATCGACGATTATAATGGCAACACATAACAAAGAAATCGTTAACTCCATGCGCAAGCGCGTCATTGCTATCGAGGACGGAAATATCGTTCGCGACGAGGCAAGAGGGGAGTACGGTTATGAAGCTTAGAACGGTACTCCGTCACCTGCGAGAAGGTGGCAAAAACATAATTCGTAATGGCTGGATGTCTTTCGCTTCGATGAGTTCGATCTTCATCTCACTTTTTATTTTAGGATTCTTTTTATTACTGGCATTGAATGTGAACAGCATGTCTGATCAGATAGAAAGTCAGGTGCAGATCCGTGTTTTTCTACAGCTTAATGTAGACAAAGCGAAGATGACTGACCTGCAAAATAAGATAGGAAACATTACCGAAGTAAGCAAGGTTACATTTGTTTCCAAAGCAGAGGGCCTCGAGACGCTTCGCAAAAATTTGGGTGAGGAAAACAAGGATTTGCTCGATGGCTACGAGAAAGAAAAAAACCCGCTGCCCGATTCCTTTACGGTTGAGGTGTACAATCCTCGTTCAATCGAACAGGCGGCAAAGCAGATTGAAGCGATTAATAAAGCAGATGACAGCTTGCCAATAGCTAAGATTAAATATGGACAAGGCACAGTTGAGAACCTTTTTAAGATTACGAATGCTCTTCGCATTATCGGGATCGTAATTGTAATTGGTTTGACGGTTACGGCGATGTTCCTGATTTCGAACACGATCAAAATGACCATTATAGCAAGGCGCCGCGAGATCGGCATTATGAAGCTGGTAGGCGCTACAAACGCTTTTATTAGATGGCCGTTTTTCATCGAGGGTGCGTTGATCGGAATTATTAGCTCGGTTATTACAACGCTTGCCGTATTGTACGGTTACTCGGAGCTCGTACAATTTTCGGAGCTGGATCTATCTTTAATGATGATTAAGCTTGTATCTGTTCAGGATTCTGGTTTGCTAACTGCCGCGCTGCTAATTGGTTTAGGTACTTTGATAGGTATATGGGGCAGCGTCATTTCGATACATAAGTATTTGAAAGTGTAGGTGAACATGTAGATGAGAAGATGGATTGGTTTACTTGTAATTGCAATACTTGCTGTATTTGTTCTTCAGCCAACAGGTGGAGATGCTGCAACGCTTAGCCAGATTGATAAGCAAATAAAGGCTGCTCAGGAAGAAGCGAAGGCCGCGGAGAGAAAAGCGGCTAATTTGCAGAGGCAGGCCGCTAATGCGGAGCACAAGAAGGGCGACATCGCGGTCAAGAAGATGGATGTGCAAAATTCGATTAAATCGATTATGGAAGAGCTAGATAATGTCGTCATTAACAAAGAAAAGAAGCAAGCAGAGGTTAATACGAAGGAAGACGAGCTGCGTCAGACAGCGGAAGAGTTAGTGCAAACGGAGGAACGGGTCGCGACACGTGACGAGCTTCTTCAATCTCGTATGCGTCTGATGTATACGAATGGCTTCGTTTCTTACATGGATGTACTGCTTAGCGCGTCAAGCTTCACCGATTTCATCGATCGTTTTGATGCGTTGCAATCCATTTTGAATCAAGATCGCGATATGTTGGAGGAGCTTAAGAAAGACAAGGAGCTCGTAGTTATTAAGAAAGCCGAAGTCGAGAAATCGCTCGCGGATGTTAAGAAGATGTATGAGAAGCTTGCTGAGTACGAAACGCATCTTGTACAGAAGGAAAAAGAGAAAGAAGTTATGATTGCTAGCTATAACAATGAAATGAAGCAGCTTGACAGCGAGCTGGAGCAGCTAGAGGATATTAGCGAGGAGCAGGAGAAAATCTTAATGGCTCTAGCCGCAGAGGTTGCCAAGCTGAATAAAGCGAAAAATAGAATTAAAAATCCGTACAAAGGCGGCAGGCTTGGCATGCCGATTCAAGGCAGTTACCGCATCAGTTCGAACTTTGGTACCCGGGTACACCCGATTACAGGAAAAAGACATACGCATACTGGCATCGATTTTGCATCACCGCAAGGGACAGACATTTATGCGGCTGAATCAGGTGTCGTTATTACGTCAAATAGAACGAGCGGCTATGGGAACTGTATAATCATTGACCATGGTAATGGCTTATGGACGTTATATGGACATATTCGCAATGGCGGTTTATTGGTCAAAGAGGGCGAAACAGTTAAAAAAGGACAGAAGATTGCCGAAGTAGGCAGCACAGGCAATTCAACAGGGCCTCATTTGCATTTCGAGGTTCGCAAAAACGAAACTGCAGTTAACCCAGGCGGATATTTGAAATAAATAATAGCAATACATATATTCATAGTCATTCAACTCGGAGGCAGCCCATGTGGCTGCCCTTGTTTTTACAATTGCAAAGTGAACAACAACTTTTTTCTGCGTATTAGACAAATAATTGCAAACCGCTTGTCATATACTAGTGTGGTCTTATATACAAGAAGGTGGTGTAGACAGGTGCATTTCAAAGGTCGAACAGTGTTCGCGTTCGTTATGCTGACTATGATTGCATCCGTGCTTGTTACTCTAACGGTAGCGGATCAACTCATTAAGCCGGACGAGCCGTCGAAGCCTACGCTTACAGCTGCAGTTGCTACTCAGGGAGAGGGATTTAGCCTCAGAACGAATGAACTGACAAAGCTTAATGCGGTGTTAGAATTAATTGAAACCAAATATTATCAAAAGGTAGATCGCCATGAGCTCGTTGATGGAGCGGTAAGCGGGATGATGTCTGCCTTAGAGGATCCATACTCCGTATATATGGAGAAGGACGTCGCGCAGCATTTTTCAGAATCGGTAGAAGGCTCCTTTACTGGCATCGGCGCGGAAGTGACGGTCGAGAATGGTCGTATTATCGTCGTTTCTCCTATTAAGGGCTCTCCAGCCGAGCGGTCGGGCTTGCTGGCGAAGGATGTGCTGCTCTCGATTAATGGCGAGAAGCTTGATGGCCTCAATTTGCAGGATGCTGTGGCGAAAATTAGAGGACCGAAAGGGACTAAGGCAAAAATTCAGGTGCAGCGTGCTGGATTTTCTGAGCCGATCCAGCTCGTTCTCATTCGTGCTGATATTGACGTAGAGACGGTATATGCAAGCATGCGTTCTGATGATGTAGGCGTTATTGAGATTCGACAATTCTCGCTGCACACAGCTGAACGTTTTGGGGAAGAGCTTGCGCGGCTTGAGGAGCAAGGGATGAAGGGACTTGTAATTGATGTGCGAAATAACCCGGGAGGCATACTTCCGGTCGTTGTTGATATCGCGCAAACCTTTATGAAGAAAGATACTACAGTCGTTCAAGTAGAAGATCGTGATGGAAAACGTAAGAAGACACTGTCTAAGGGGCAAAGCAAATCGTATCCTATTGCTGTTCTTATGAACAACGGCAGCGCAAGCGCATCAGAAATATTGGCGGGCGCTTTGCAGGAGGGCGCTGGTGCGAAGCTTGTTGGTGAGACAACCTTCGGCAAGGGAACCGTTCAAGTCAGCTACAATAAAGTGCTTGGAGACGGTAGTCTTGTGAAGATGACGATTGCAAAATGGTTGACGCCAAATGGCAATTGGATTCATGAAAAGGGCATTAAGCCTGATCTCGCTGTTAAACCTCCGGATTTGTATAAGGCAGCTAGGCTGTCTTTAACAGAGACTTTAAAGGCGGATATGATAAGTGAGCAGGTTCGAAGCTCGCAGGTAATGCTGCGCGGACTTGGATATGAGCCGAAGCGCGAGGATGGCTATTTCAGTGAGGATACCGCAGAAGCGGTTAAGAAATTCCAAACGGAGCAAGGATTAGAAGCAACGGGTCAAATAAATGACAAGACGGCAGAATCACTTGAGAAAGCGGTCATCAAATGGATACAGGACGAGAAAAACGATACGCAGCTGCATGAAGCGATTAAGGCTGTCAGCAGGAAATAGACTGCTTCTGTCGAATTAATAAAAGGTTGACTCTGAGTTTCGGAGTCGGCCTTTTATTTTTTGTTTGTTAAATGGAACGAGCGAAGGAGTGTGGGCTTTGGATACGGCGCTAGGTTTGCTGGAAATGCTCGGACAAGCTGCTGTTCAGTTGGCTGTGCAGCCATTTTATTATATTGCAGTGTTGTTTATCATTTTACAATATACAAGACAAATCAGGATGGAGCGGCAATTGTTTGCAGTTAAGCTGCACAATTGGCCGGGCCTGGTTCTAAAAGCATTATTAGCAGGATTGTTGGTTGGAGTTGTATTATCGGTAGCAGGGGCATTTATCGGAGTAACCTTAACGGGCGAGTCAGTCATTTGGCTTTGGGTGACGGCTGCAATCCTTATGCTTGTGCGTATTCGGTATCTATGCTTCGCATATAGCGCGGGAATAATAACATTGCTGCAGTGGGTAATAGGTTTTACAACCTTGTCAGACCGTACGGATTGGCTAGGGTCATTTGCATCATCACTTGCAGGAATTGATACAGCGGGGCTGCTAGTACTAGTTGCTTTAATGCATCTGGCGGAAGCCGTGCTAGTACGCTGGCAAGGGGAACGACTGGCGACTCCGTTATTTCTGGAAGGGAAGCGCGGCAAGCTCGTAGGCGGCTATATGCTGCAAGGCTTCTGGCCAGTACCGCTGCTTATGCTTGTACCTGTTGGCGGAACAGGGGCGTCAACGATGTCCTTACCGTGGACCCCGCTGTTCGGCGCGGATTGGTCGCAGGGCTGGTCATTCGTCGCATTGCCGATGATTATCGGCTTTACGGAAATGACTCGTTCCTTGCTTCCTCAGGAGAAAGCGAGGCATGCAGCTAAGGGGCTGCTGCTCTATAGTATTTGTCTTGCTGCTTTTGCGCTTGCCGCATGGTGGCAACCGGTATTGCTTCCAGTTGCGGCGTTAGCGTCGTTGCTGCTGCATGAGGCGATCATATGGCGCAGCCGCGCGATGGAAGCAGTCCGCCCGCCTTTGTATGTACATGACGCGCGCGGACTACGCATATTAGGCATCGTTCCAGGAACGCCAGCGGACGCGATGGGACTTCAGACAGGTGAAATCCTGTCTAAAGTGAATGGTGTACGCATCAAAACAAAGGATGAGCTGTATGAGGCGCTGGTTCAAAACTCAGCCTTCTGCAAGCTCGAAGTGTTAAATAGAGAAGGCGAGTTGAAGTTTGCACAGCGCGCACGCTACGCGGGCGAGCATCATCAGCTGGGCGTTATACTAGCACCGGATGAGCAGGCCAACTTTTATGCGGCAGCAGGCCCAGCGTCTTTACTTGAGCTGCTGCGCACCGCTCGTACGTCCAATCGACGCGGCAAAGCACCAGCTCAGGCGGATCAAATGGAAGGTTAAGTGCTGAAGGCAGATAACATATTTGAACAATCTAGAAAAAAGCTATGCCGAATGGTATCTGATCATTGGCATAGCTTTTTTGTTTACGATCCTGGTGAAGTGATTGGAGTTAGAACGGCTGTTCTATTTTGTAGGGCGAATCATTGCAACAGCTGTAATAAAACGGTATAATAAACGGGAACACATATTCTTATTATACAACAATACGCTTGAATCACATATAATTGACAATACTAATAACAGCATTCGGAATGATGGGGGTGGATAATAGGCATGAGTGAATTGACACAAAAGGCAAAGCTGTTCGAGATAAAATCGGACTATATGCCGCAAGGGGATCAGCCTAAAGCGATTGAGCAGCTTATAGAGGGAATTAGTGCCGGCAAGCGGCATCAGACGCTGCTTGGTGCTACAGGAACGGGTAAGACCTATACCATTGCTAATATGATTGAAAAGCTGAATCGCCCTACGCTCGTTATTGCGCATAATAAGACGTTAGCGGCACAGCTTTGCAGCGAGTTCAAACAGTTTTTCCCCGATAATGCGGTGGAATATTTCGTGAGCTATTATGATTACTATCAGCCGGAAGCATACATCCCTTCATCAGATACTTTTATCGAGAAGGATTCCAGTATAAACGATGAGATCGATAAGCTGCGACATTCGGCTACAAGTGCGTTATTCGAGCGGCGCGATGTTATTATCGTCGCAAGCGTTTCTTGTATTTATGGTCTCGGTTCGCCGATGGAATACGGAAGTCTCGTACTTTCGCTGCGAGTAGGTATGGAGAAGTCGCGGGATGCGATTCTTCATAAGCTTGTGGACATTCAATACCAACGGAATGATATTAGCTTTACACGTGGGACGTTTCGTGTGCGCGGCGATATTGTGGAAATTTTCCCAGTAGCAAATAATGAACGCGCGTTGCGTGTCGAGCTTTTTGGAGACGAGATTGAGCGGATCTCTGAAATTGATGTGCTGACGGGTGAAATTATGGGTGAGCGAGATCATATCGCCATCTTCCCTGCGTCTCACTTCGTAACTCATGAAGACACAATGAAGATTGCTTTAGTTAATATTGAACGAGAGCTGGAAGAACGGCTGCTCGAGCTTCGCGAAGCGGGTAAGCTTTTGGAGGCGCAGCGTTTAGAGCAGCGGACGCGATACGATTTGGAAATGATGGCTGAGATGGGCTTTTGCTCAGGCATAGAGAACTACTCCGGACCGCTTACTTTCAGAGAACGGGGAGCGACTCCTTATACGCTGCTTGATTATTTTCCGGATGATATGCTGATCGTGATCGATGAGTCCCATGTTTCGTTGCCACAAATTCGAGCGATGTACAATGGTGACCGTGCGCGTAAGGAAATGCTGGTGAACCATGGCTTTCGTCTTCCTTCCGCGATGGATAACCGTCCGCTTCGCTTTGAAGAATTCGAGGAGAAGGCAAATCAGTTGGTTTATGTATCTGCTACGCCAGGTCCTTATGAAATTGAACATACAGATATAATGATCGAGCAAATCATTCGTCCTACGTTCCTCATCGATCCGATTATCGATGTTCGTCCTTCCAAAGGGCAAATTGATGATTTGCTTGGAGAGATTCGCGATCGCATCACAAAGGATGAGCGTGTACTCGTAACAACTTTAACGAAGAAGATGGCAGAGGATTTAACCGACTATATGAAAGAGATCGGGATTAAGGTAAGATACCTGCATTCTGATATTAAGACACTGGAACGGATAGCTATTTTGCGAGATCTGAGATTAGGTGTATTTCATGTGTTGATTGGAATTAACTTGCTTCGGGAAGGGCTCGATTTGCCGGAAGTATCATTGGTATCTATTCTTGATGCTGATAAGGAAGGCTTCCTACGTTCAGACCGAGCTCTTATCCAAACGATTGGACGTGCCGCGCGTAATAGTGAAGGCCGTGTAATCATGTATGGCGATAAAATAACTGATTCCATGGATCGAGCTATAAAAGAAACCGAAAGACGGCGTACGATTCAGCTCGCCTATAATGAGCAGCATGGTGTAACGCCGCAAACGATTCGTAAAAAGGTACACGAGGTCATCGAAGCGACAAAGGTAGCCGAGCAGAAGGCAGACTACTTAACAGGCGTTGGGGTTGATAAGATGTCGAAGAAGGATCGTGTGGCGCTAGTTCAGAAGCTGGAAGTGGAAATGAAGGAAGCAGCGAAAAGCTTGCAATTCGAACGTGCCGCGGAGCTTCGCGACGCCTTACTGGAATTACGCGCAGAGATGGGATAAGTAGGAGGAGAACGGATTGGCTATCGATAAAATTATAGTAAAGGGCGCTCGTGCCCATAATCTCAAAAATATTGACGTTACAATTCCGCGCGACAAATTTGTTGTGCTAACAGGGCTAAGCGGTTCCGGTAAATCGTCTCTCGCATTCGATACGATATACGCTGAGGGGCAGCGCCGTTATGTCGAGTCCCTTTCCGCATATGCTCGTCAGTTTCTTGGTCAAATGGAAAAACCGGACGTTGATTCTATTGAAGGGCTGTCTCCAGCTATTTCGATAGATCAGAAAACAACAAGTCGCAACCCGCGTTCGACTGTAGGTACGGTTACTGAAATTTATGATTATTTGCGGTTGATGTTTGCACGTGTAGGCAGACCGCATTGCCCAGAGCATGGCATTGAAATTACTTCGCAGACCGTAGAGCAAATGGTTGACCGCATTATGGAGTATCCCGAGAAGACGAAGCTGCAAATATTAGCGCCACTCATTTCTGGACGCAAGGGCGAGCATGCCAAGCTGCTAGCGGATATCCAAAAGCAGGGCTTCGTTCGTGTGCGCGTAAATGGCGAGCTGCGCGAATTAAGTGAAAAGATTGAGCTGGAGAAAAACAAGAAGCATAGTATTGAAGTGGTCATTGACCGCATCGTGGTGAAGGAGGATGTTCACGCCAGACTCGCTGATTCACTTGAAACAGCGCTCAAGCTGTCTGAAGGTCGCGTCCTTGTTGATATTATAGATCGAGAAGAGCTGCTCTTTAGCTCTAATCTAGCTTGTCCTGAATGCGGGTTCAGTATTGAAGAGCTTGCACCGCGTATGTTCTCCTTTAACAGTCCTTACGGAGCTTGTCCGGAATGTGACGGTCTAGGCGCGAAGATGATTGTAGACCCCGACCTGCTTGTGCCGGACATGAGCAAGTCTATCGAGGAAGGAGCATTTCTTGCTTGGGCAGGAAGTACTTCCAACTATTATCCTCAGTTTCTTAGTGCAGTTTGTACGCATTACGGCATTAAAGAAAATGTTCCGGTATCGGAGTTAACCGCTGAGCAAATGAAGAAGCTGCTGCTCGGAACGGGCGGCGAACGTGTGCGTTTCCTCTATGAAAATGATTTCGGCCATCGCAAGGAAGCTTATGTACCTTTCGAAGGTATCGTTCATAATTTAGAACGCCGCTACAGAGACACAGCATCTGATATGATGCGTGAGCATATTGAGAATTATATGAGTGCTAAGCCATGCGGTGGCTGCAAAGGGCAGCGTCTACGCAAGGAAAGTCTCGCGGTTACGATTGGCTCACAAAATATTGCTCATGTAACCTCTTTATCAATTGGTGAAGCTAAGCGGTACTTTGAATCGTTAACACTTACGGAGAAGGAACGTACGATTGCTAATCTTATTTTAAAAGAAATTAACAGTCGCCTCGGATTTCTTGTTAATGTCGGTCTTGAATATTTGTCATTAAGCCGCGCAGCCGGCACCTTATCTGGCGGTGAAGCGCAGCGTATTCGGCTTGCTACACAAATCGGCTCTAGTTTAATGGGCGTTCTCTATATATTGGACGAGCCGAGTATAGGGCTTCATCAGCGTGATAATGATCGACTCATTGAGACGCTTGCGCATATGCGTGATCTCGGCAACACATTAATTGTTGTTGAGCATGATGAGGATACGATGCTTGCAGCTGATTATATTATTGATATTGGACCGGGAGCCGGTATCCATGGCGGTATTGTTATCGCTGAAGGAACGCCGGAGGAAGTGATGGCGAACGAGCACTCGCTTACCGGTCAATATTTGAGTGGTCGTAAGTTTATAGCCGTTCCGCTTGAACGCCGTCCGACTACTGAGAAATGGCTCGAGGTTCGCGGAGCGAAGGAAAACAATCTTAGAAACGTAAACGTAAAAATTCCGTTAGGCGTGTTTTCAGCGGTTACAGGAGTTTCGGGTTCAGGTAAATCGACTTTTGTGAATGAGATCTTATATAAGACACTTGCCCGTGATCTGAACAAAGCGAAGACGCGTCCCGGTCAATACAAAGAAATGCGCGGTATCGAGCATTTGGAGAAAGTGATTGATATCGATCAATCGCCAATCGGACGTACACCGCGTTCAAATCCAGCCACCTATACGGGTATGTTTGATGATATTCGCGATTTGTATTCGAACACTAATGAATCCAAGGTGCGCGGTTATAAGAAGGGCAGATTCAGCTTTAATGTCAAGGGTGGACGCTGTGAAGCTTGTCGTGGAGACGGTATTATCAAAATCGAAATGCATTTCCTGCCGGACGTTTACGTACCGTGTGAAATTTGCAAAGGCAAGCGTTATAATCGTGAAACGCTTGAAGTGAAGTATAAAGGCAAAAACATTGCTGAGATTTTGGATATGACGATTGAAGACGGATGTTTATTTTTTGAGAATATCCCTCGTATTCACCGTAAAGTGCAGACGCTTCTTGATGTGGGTCTTGGCTACATGAAGCTTGGACAATCGGCAACGACTTTGTCTGGAGGAGAAGCGCAGCGGGTGAAGCTGGCAGCAGAGCTGTATCGTCGTTCTACCGGCAAGACGCTGTATATTTTGGATGAGCCGACAACAGGACTGCATGCGGATGATATCGACAGATTGCTTAAAGTATTGCATCGTCTAGTTGATTCAGGAGAATCTGTCCTCGTAATTGAGCATAATTTGGACGTTATCAAAACGGCCGATTATTTAATTGACTTGGGCCCCGAAGGCGGTAGTGGGGGCGGTATGATTGTAGCAACCGGCACTCCAGAGCAGGTTATGAAGGTGGAAGGCTCCTATACAGGTAAGTATCTGAAGCCAATAATAGAACGTGACCTCAAACGGACAATTGCACAAATAAACACATTTGAGAATGTAGCTGTTGCTGTGACAGGAGCAGAATGATTTAGGTTGTAAATATGCAAAAAAACTGCCGGGGGGACGAGTAGGAAACGATATGGTTATATAAAATGCCAGAGATGGACATTTTATATTTACGGGGTAGTCTGATCCTATCTGAATCTACTAAATATGAAGATTTATTGTAAATCGTGACAAAGTTGTTACGAAACGAGTTTCGTACTTGCGCCTGTGGCAACTTAAAGCTAACATATAGTATTATTAGGCTACGTGCGAAAAAGAGGAGGTCCCTTCATGTTTTTGGCAGAAGAAGCAGCAAAAGAGGCTAGCAAAATTGGTACTTTCGATTGGTTTATGCTTGCTTTTACGGTATTGATTGCAATAGGGTTCGTTCGACTATTGTCTCAGCGCCCGAAGAAAAATTTGTTCGCAATCGGTTTTACTGCTGTATCGCTCGGATTGTTCTTGTTGATCGACTACATTATGATTTTCAAAATTTGGATGGCATAATTATAAAAAAAGGTCTGTCGGATATATCCGACAGACCTTTTTTTATAAAATATTAAACCCACCACATCTCGCCAAGCGGCTCACGAATAAGGATTTGCTGAAGATTTTGCACAGCTTTGGTGAAGCCTTCATCTACAGACATCAACCCATCCTCATGTTCGATGCTCACGACATAATCGTAACCAACCAAACGCAATGCACTTAGAATGTCAGCCCAAACCTTCAGATCATGTCCATAGCCAACGGTACGGAACTGCCATGCGCGGTCAAGCATAAGGGAGTATGATTGCATGTCCGTAACACCATGATGGTTAACGTTAATTGGATCAATCGTAGTGTCTTTTGCGTGGAAGTGATGAATCGCTCCAGCACGTCCAAGAATTTGTACCGCTTGTACAGGATCAATTCCTTGCCACCACATATGGCTTGGATCAAGGTTAGCGCCAATTGCATTTCCTGCTGCTTCACGAAGACGAAGAAGAGTTGCAGGGCTATGTACCGAGAAGCCACCGTGAAGCTCAAGACCCATTTTCACACCGCTAGCAGAAGCCAATGCTCCGATTTCGGACCAATAAGGGATAACCTTTGCTTCCCATTGCCATTTCAAAATATCTTGGAAATCATTCGGCCATGGAGCAACCGGCCAGTTCGGATATTTTGCATCCTCGTGATCGCCAGGGCAGCCGGAGAATGTATTTACAACGGAAACCTCGAGACGATTAGCTAATTCAATCGTTTTACGGATGATTTCGTCATGCTCTGATGAAATAGCTTTTTGCGGGTGAAGCGGATTGGCGTGGCAGCTAAGTGCGCTGATCATCAGACCGCGTGATTCTATAGCTTGCTTATACGCTTTGAGCTTTCCTGCGTCAGCAAGCAGTCCATCAAGATCGCAGTGCGCGTTGCCTGGGTATCCGCCTGTTCCGATTTCAATGGCGTCAAGCCCTTTGGAAGCGATGTAATCAAGCGCTTCCTCGAATGGTTTTTGTGTAAATAGTACGCTAAATACTCCTAATTTCATTTAATTAAATACCTCCCGAATTCATCTGATTGGATTGATTTCTAAGTCTTTTCTATTATAGCACTTCTCCTGTTGCTACATATAAGGTCAATTCAGATTTGGCAAAATCACATAATAAAATAGCAAAACTAGCGTGGATAGTACTTTTTTTGCGAAAGCAGCCTTGTTGGCAGTAATGTGTGGTGGAATAGAAGACGGGGGTTTGTTACACTAATAAAAGTAGGTTTCAAAATGAGAGGGATTGAGATTTTGATATGACAAAGACATTAATCAGATCTGATATAGAACTACTGGCACCTGCAGGCGATTGGGATTGTATGCGAGCTGCAGTAGCGAATGGCGCGGATGCGATATTTTTTGGTGTGGAGAAGTTTAATGCCAGAGCTCGCGCGAATAACTTTCGCAGCGAAGAACTGCCTGAGATTATGGCATTTCTTCACACGTACGGCGTAAAAGGTTTTCTGACGTTTAATATTCTCGTATTTGAAGACGAGCTTAGAGATGCGCAAAAGCTAATTGAGATGTGTATTGATGCAGGTGTAGATGCTGTAATTGTACAGGATCTAGGCTTGGTGAAGCTGATTCGTGAGCTGTCGCCGGATTTCCCGATTCACGGATCGACACAAATGACGATAACATCACCAGAAGCGGTTGAATTCACTAAACCGTTTGGTTTGGAGCGAGTTGTGCTAGGTCGGGAAAATAACCTAAAGCAAATTCGTACGATCGGCGATCAAGCTAAGCTGCCGATGGAGGTATTCGTGCACGGCGCGCTATGCGTGTCGTATTCTGGTCAATGCCTCACATCTGAAATGTGGGGCGGCCGCTCTGCCAATCGAGGCGAATGCGCGCAAGCTTGCCGGCTGCCGTACGATCTTATGGTCGATGGCGAGGTTCAGCCGATGGGAGACATCGCTTATTTGCTGTCGCCGAAGGATTTGGCGGCAATCGATATTATTCCCGAGCTAATCGACGCGGGAGTAACGTCTTTCAAAATCGAAGGACGTCTCAAAAGTCCGGAGTATGTCGCGAATGTCGTGAGCAAGTATAGACGAGCGATCGATAAATATTTCGACGGCGACTTATCGAAGCCGTCGGTGGAAGAAGTGCGTGAGCTGCAGCAGAGCTTTTCGCGCGGCTTCACGCATGGTTTTCTGTCGGGAACGAACAACAAGATGCTTGTTGAGGGAACGTTCCCGAAAAGCCGAGGGGTCTTCCTCGGCCGAGTGGAGCGCATCATGCGCGATGCTGTTACATTGCGCATCGACGCGCCGCTTAAACGCGGCGATGGCATTGTGTTTGACGCAGGCGACCCGACGAAGAAGGAAGAGGGAGGCCGCGTCTATGATATACGCCGCCAGGGCGTTAAGATCGAAGGCGAAGCTCAGGAAGGCACGTATATCGAGCTTGTAGCGGGCCGCAACGATGTTGATTTGCGCAAGGTGCATGTTGGGGACCGTGTATGGAAGACAAGCGATCCCGCTTTGGATAAACGTCTAAGAGCTACATTCGAAACAGAAAAGCCATACCGTGTATTTCCTCTTCACGTTCGTGTGACCGGTGCCTTAGGACAACCGATGCGTACATGGTGGACGGATGTTCAGAAGGGGACGACCGTTGAGGTCACATCCGAGTTAGACTTAGAGCAAGCGCAAAAGCGACCGATGGATGCCGCTTTATTGGAGGATCAGCTTGGCCGGCTTGGCGGTACAGTCTATCAGCTGGAGAAGCTTGAAGTGGAGCTTCAAGGCGATTTGATCGTTCCGATTCGTGAACTGAACCGTTTACGCCGTGTAGCCGTAGAACAGCTGGCGGGTGAACGGCCAAAGCCGCCTGTTTATGTGAAGCACGAGGTGAAAACTCGCTCTGGTGTGTTTGAGAACGGAGTTGCTCCTAAAGATATTTTGACACCACGCAGCGGTAAAGATGCGAATCTGGTAGCGCTATGCCGCAGCTTGGAGCAGGTCGAAGCAGCTGTGAAAACAGATATTGCATATGTATATGCAGATTTTGAATTTATAAAGCAGTTTCCAGCAGCAGTTGCCGCTGCTCGCGCTGCCGGCAAGCCAATTGCACTTGCTACACCGCGGATTCATATGCCGAACGAGAATGGCTACCATGCAAATATTTTGAAGCTGCAGCCTGATGCGGTGCTGGTCCGTAACACAGGTGCGCTTTATTACTACTTGCGCGCAAAAGCTGCCAATCCCGATAAGCCGTTTCCTAAGCTAATTGGAGACTTCTCTCTTAATGTAGCGAACCATAAAGCGGTAAATCTCTTTACAGAGGTAGGACTTGATCTGATTACGCCGTCTTATGACTTGAATATACAACAAATGGTCGATTTGCTCGAAAACTCGGATACATCGATGCTCGAAATGGTTATCCATCAGCATTTGCCGATGTTCCACACAGAGCACTGCGTATACTGTACGTTTATGAGTGAAGGAACAGACTTTACGAATTGCGGACGGCCGTGTGAAGAGAAACGGGCTTCACTTCAGGATCGAATTGGCATGGCGCATCCTGTTCGTGTTGATGAAGGCTGTCGAAATACGGTATACAATGCAGTTGAGCAATCAGGTGCGGAGTATATTCGGAATTTTGTTGGGCTCGGTGTATCTAACTTCCGTGTTGAGTTTTTGGAAGAAACGCCGGAGAAGGTTTTGGAGGTACTATCACTCTACCGTGATGCTCTGGATGGTCGGATTACGGGTACGCAGGTATGGCGCAGCTTGAAAGCCATTAACCAGCTTGGCGTAACGCGTGGGCAACTGGTTAAGTAATAATATACGACTGATATAAATAAATAACAGCTCTGATACCGTCTTCTCTGCGATAGGGAGGGCGGTATTTTTGGAAGTAAATGAAAAAGCTTAATCGGAAATAACTAAAGACTAATCGTTTGACACGCTATTCACGCTGACATAGCATAGAAGGATGGTTGAAATATGCGATTAACGATTTTTGTGAAAAAGCGAGGCGTGGTCAAACATGAATGATACTTGGTTTTCCGGCTGGAAGCATGTGTTTAAACTCGATCCTGATCGTGAATTGTCTGATGAGATGCTTGATGCTATCTGTACCTCTGGTACTGATGCAGTTATCGTCGGGGGCTCCAGCGGAGTTACTTTTGAAAATACAGTGGATCTAATGGCAAGAATACGCAGATATTCCGTCGAATGCGCACTCGAGGTTTCTTCGATGGAAGGTGCAGTACCTGGTTTTGACGGATATTTTGTTCCGCTTGTTCTGAATACGAGCAAGGCAGAGTGGATCACAGGTCGGCAAACTGAAGGCTTGAAGGAATACGGTTCTTTCGTTCCATGGGACGAAACGGCGGCTCAAGGCTATATTATATTAAACAAAGACGCAACAGCCGCAAAATTGACTGAGGCGCAAACGGAGCTAAGTGAAGCAGATCTAATCGCGCATGTGCGAATGGCTGATCGTCTAATGAGGCTTCCAGTAATATATTTAGAGTATAGCGGGACATTCGGTGATATGCAGCTTGTGAAGCGGGCTAGAACAGCCATTGTTCAAGCCCAACTCTTCTACGGCGGCGGTATCGACAGTGCTGACAAAGCTCGTCAAGCAGCAGAAGCCGCACACACCGTCGTTGTTGGGAACGTCATATATAGCGATTTAGCAGCTGCGCTATCTACCGTGCCTGCAGTAAGAGAAGTGACGCAAAGCAGCAGTTTGAGTTTGCCTACAAAATAACATCAACATCAAAATAACTTCTCAAAAGAGACGTGACTCACGTGGCACATCGAGAGGGTGGTCGACTGATCCTAACCCCCCGCCGATATGCCACGTTTTCTTTAATTTCTCCTTATCTCCAAAATAACACTGTGTACCCATACCCATACCCATACCCATACCCATACCCATACCCATACCCATACCCATACCCATACCCATACCCATACCCATACCCATACCCATACCCATACCCATACCCATACCCTACTCAAACTCAGGTTAACTCAATTAGTGCTCATTACCTTACACGCAATGAATTACCAGCAATAAAAAGCGTCTTCCATTAAGGGGTTGTATTATATGTGTCCCAACTCCACCTACACAATAGCGCAGCTTGCTCAACTAACCTCTTAGCTCATGAAAGATGCGATTTAAATAAGCTAAAGTAGGTTTGGCCGTCTTTGCTTCACTATCCCCTTAGATCAGGGACAATTGCGATTTAAAAAAGCTAAAGTAGGTTTAGTTGTCTTTGCTCCACTATCCCCACAGTTCAGGACAGATGCGATTTAAAAAAGCTAAAGTAGGTTAAGCCGTCTTTGCTCCACTATCCCCTTAGCTCAGGGACAGTTGCGATTTAAAAAAGCTAAAGTAGGTTAAGCCGTCTTTGCTCCACCATCCCCTCAGTTCAGGACAGATGCGATTTAAAAAAAGCTAAAGTAGGTTTAGTCGTCTTTGCTCCGCTATCCCCTTGGCTCAGGACAGATGCGATTTAAAAAAGCTAAAGTAGGTTTAGTTGTCTTTGCTCCACTATCCCCTTAGCTCAGGGACAATTGCGATTTAAATAAGCTAAAGTAAGTTTAGTTGTCTATGCTCCTCTATCCTCTCGGCTCAGGAGCGGTTTCATTTTGTATGAGTTAAAGGCGGTTTGAGTGTAATTGCTCCATTATTCCCTTAGCTCAAGAGTGACACGCATGATTTTTCAATTAGCTGGGAAAGCCAAACCTCGTAAATAGATGATGATTGATTAGATAACAATTGTATATTTCCATATCGATCAACATCTTTCAAAAAGTAAAATAATAGTTCAGCTAGGTAACAGAATAAGAAGACTTAATTGAATGCGCAAGGGAATAGGGTTGTAGGATTGAATTGTTGCGGTTGATAAGCCATGCAAATTGTAGAGAGACATGTCGAACTCCTGAGCAAAGGGGATAGTGAAGCAAAGGTGAAAAAAGTGGAAATGTCAGTGAAGGATGAATTGAAGAGATTGAAGAGATTGGGGCGAATGAGTGAGTGAACGGGTAAGAATGGGGTGGTTAGAAGGTCATGCAAATTGTAGAGAGACATGTTGGATACCTGAGTAAAGGGGATAGTGAAGCAAAGGTGAAAAAAGTGGAAGTGGCAGTGAAGGATGGATTGAAGAGATTGGTGCGAGTGAGTGAATGAGTGAGTGAGAGAACGGGTACGAACGGGGTCGTTAGAAGGTCATGCAAATGATAGAGGTCAGGTTGGATTCCTGAGCAAAGGGGAGAGTGAAGCAAAGGTGAACAAAGTGGAAGTGGCAGTGAAGGATGGATTGAAGAGATTGGTGCGAGTGAGTGAGTGAGTGAGTGAGTGAACGGGTACGAACGGGGTCGTTAGAAGGTCATGCAAATGATAGAGGTCAGGTTGGATTCCTGAGCAAAGGGGATAGTGGAGCAAAGGTGAAGAAAGTGGAAGTGCCAGTGAATGATGGATTGAAGAGATTGGGACGAATGAGTTAGTGAGTTAGTGAGTAAGTAAGTGAGTGAACGGGTACGGACGGGTAAGAACGTGAAAGAACGGGGTGGTTAGAAGGCCATGCAAATTGTAGAGAGACATGTTGGATTCCTGAGCTAAGGGGATAGTGAAGAAAAGAGCGGGCGATGTGGTGTTAGCTTGTAGTATTGTGATGGAGAATGAGAACTTGGAAGTATTTTTTTTGAGGGGCAAATTGACACATGGGTAGGTCGTTG
This sequence comes from Paenibacillus sp. J31R122, assembly GCF_056269185.1. Lineage (NCBI taxonomy): Bacteria > Bacillati > Bacillota > Bacilli > Caryophanales > Paenibacillaceae > Paenibacillus > Paenibacillus sp. J31R122. The sequence continues at coordinate 4,985 of NZ_JBWDNM010000016.1, read as the reverse complement.
TCTACACTGAGGATAGGCGAACAAATGGGAACAAAGGAGTCGGAGCATGTTAAATCATATTAGCATCGATCAAGCGGTGCAAAAGCTGAATCCGCCGCAGCGGGATGCCGTTCAAGCAACGGATGGCCCATTGCTTATAATGGCAGGTGCAGGCAGTGGGAAGACGCGCGTACTGACGCATCGAATTGCTTACCTCATAGAAAAGAAGCGAGTGGCTCCATGGAGCATTTTGGCCATTACGTTTACAAATAAGGCGTCTCGTGAAATGCAGGATCGGGTAGGGGCACTGGTTGGACCGTCAGGACGGGATATTTGGGTATCAACCTTCCACTCAATGTGTGTACGTATTTTGCGCAGAGATATTGACCGAATCGGTTTTACATCAAGTTTTTCTATATTGGATTCATCGGACCAACTGTCAGTTATTCGTAACTGCATGAAGGATTTGAATGTTGATACCAAAAAAGTCGAGCCAAAGGCTGTACAAGCTGCAATTAGTGGAGCAAAAAATGAATTAATCTCTCATGAACAATATGAGCAGAAGGCTGGGGATTATTTTCAGGGCATTGTTGCTCAGGTTTTTACGAAGTACCAGAAGAAGCTTAGAAGCAACAACTCGCTTGATTTTGACGACTTGATTATGATAACTATTCAATTGTTCAAGGAAATGCCAGAGGTGCTTGAGTTTTATCAGAACAAGTTCCGTTACATTCACGTGGATGAGTATCAGGATACGAATAGAGCGCAATACATGCTAACTCGCATGCTGGCGGATAGGCATCATAATATATGTGTGGTAGGAGACAGCGACCAGTCGATTTATCGTTGGCGCGGGGCTGATATTACGAACATTTTGAATTTTGAAGGGGATTATCCTGAGGCGCGGACAATAATGTTGGAGCAAAATTATCGTTCGACGGCTAATATTCTTGATGCGGCGAATGCGGTTATTAAGCTAAACACAGGCAGGAAACCGAAGAAGCTGTGGACTGATCAAGGCCCTGGTGATCTTATTTCATTGTATCAAGCCGATACTGAGCATGATGAGGGCTATTTTGTTACAGGCGAAATTCGCAAAAGTGTAAACCAAGGCCGCAAGTTTACTAATCATGCTATTTTGTATCGGACGAACGCGCAATCGCGGGTAATAGAGGAAATACTAATTAAATCAGACATCCCTTATCAAATTGTAGGAGGGGTTAAGTTCTATGATCGTAAAGAGATCAAGGACTTGCTTGGCTATTTAAAGTTGATTTCGAACCCGGATGATGATATTAGTTTAGTGCGTATTATTAATGTGCCGAAGCGGGGCATTGGTGATACGACTGTCGGAAAGCTGGCGGATGAAGCGGGCAGACGAGGGACATCGATTTATAGAGTGCTGAATGATCTTGGAGAGGTCGAAGTAAACGGTCGTACACGAACGCTGCTGCGTGAGTTTTATGACATTATCGACAGTCTAACACGTATGGTTGAGTATCTTTCCGTTACGGAGTTAACTGAGAAGGTGTTGGAGCTGTCACAGTATCGTATGGAGCTTCAACAGGAAAATACTCTCGAATCGAAAGCTCGTCTTGAAAATATTGATGAGTTTTTGTCGGTGACGATGGATTTTGAGAAGCGTAATGAAGATCGTACGCTGGTTGCTTTTTTGACTGATTTGGCGTTAATCGCTGATATTGATTCTTTAAACAAGGATGAAGAAGAGGCGGAAAAGAATAAGGATGCCGTTACACTGATGACGATGCATAGCGCAAAGGGGCTGGAGTTCCCTGTCGTGTTCATCATCGGAATGGAGGAAAGTGTATTCCCTCATAGCCGCGCACTTGCTGATAACGATGAGCTTGAGGAAGAAAGGCGCCTAGCTTATGTCGGTATTACACGAGCGGAGAAGCGTTTGTACTTGACCTGTGCTCGGATGCGGACGTTATTCGGTCGCACAAATAGTAACATGCCTTCACGCTTTCTGCAGGAAATACCAGAAGCAGTGAGGGAAGGCGTCTCGTCCGGAGGCGGGGGTTATTCCCGTGCAATCGGACGGAGCGGAACTGGCCCTAGCGGTGGTGCCGCTGCACAGAGCGCTGCGGGCCGCGGTATTGCGGGGCGCGCGCCAGCTGGCGCGCGCGGTGCAGCAGGTCGTTCCCCAGGCATGGGGGGAACGACTTCAGCCGCAATGGGCGGCAGAGGGGGCGTGCGGGTGAGCACGCCTATGCAGGACGCCGCTCGGGCGGCTCAAGGAGCAGGCGCGGCGGGCGATACCGCGCCGGGAAGCTTTGCTGCCGGGGACAGAGTCTCGCACGGCAAGTGGGGCATTGGTGTCGTTGTATCCGTTAAAGGGACGGGTAAAGACATGCAGGTAAACATCGCTTTTCCGGCCCCGGTTGGTATTAAGCCGTTACTCGCGGCCTTTGCGCCGATTACGAAGCTGTAATACGGATATGCTATTTTGGAAGATTAGAAGGAGGAGCCTCCCGTGAATGTTCAGTTGGAACGGATGCAACAGCTTGTAACGCTCATTAAAGAGCATAACTATTACTATTACACGCTTGATGATCCTAAAATGAACGATGTTGATTATGACAAGCTCTACGATGAATTGATCGCTCTGGAAGCATCTACTGGCACGGTTTTACCAGAATCGCCTACCAGTCGGGTAGGCGGAGAGCTGTTGAAGGGCTTTGAGCCGCATCGACATCGCGCGCGTTTGTGGAGTCTCGATAAAGCGCAAAACGACGAGGATTTGCTCGCATGGAACACGCGGATGCTGAGAGCGATTGCCGATTACAACACAAAGCATCCGGATGAGGAACCATTGCCGCAGCCTACTTATGTTGTAGAACTGAAATTTGATGGATTAACATTAAATCTGACCTACGATGATGGGCAATTAGTTCAGGCGGCAACCCGAGGCAACGGTGCGATCGGTGAAGGGATTTTGCAGCAGGTGCGAACGATTCGTTCTGTACCGCTTACGATACCTTTTACAGAAGGTATTATCGAAGTGCAGGGTGAAGGTATCATGCAGCTATCTGTTCTTGCAAAATACAACGAAACCGCCGCGGAGCCGCTAAAGAACGCGCGTAATGCCGCAGCTGGCGCTCTGCGCAACTTAAATCCTAAGGTGACAGCTGAACGCAAGCTGAATGCTTTTTTCTATAATATCGGTTTTGCTGACGGGGTTTCGTTTGAAGATCATCGAGAGATGCAGCAGTTTTTACGGGATAATCAGTTTAAGGTTAATCCTTATGTGTCTTATTTCGATACCCTTGAAGAAGTGCAGGCCGAGCTATCTAAGATCACCGAGCGGCGCGAAACGTTAGATTTTTTGATCGATGGAGCTGTTGTGAAGGTTGTTGATATGAGGACGCGTGAGGCTCTGGGTTATACGGATAAGTTTCCGCGATGGGCAGTGGCGTTTAAATTTGAGGCGGAAGAAACGACGACGGTGCTGGAATCGGTATCGTGGGAGGTTGGTCGCACAGGTAAAATAACGCCAGTCGCTCGTGTAGAGGCGGTGGAGCTTGCTGGTGTTACGGTACAGAACTGTACACTCAACAATATCGGGGATATCGAACGTAAAAACTTGAAAAATGCACTAGGAGCTCTCGTTATCATTCGAAGGTCAAACGATGTCATTCCAGAGATATTGGGTAAAGCGGATGACGAGCCGGGCAATGAAATTGTATTCCCAACCGAATGTCCTTCATGCGGCACAGAGCTTGAACAACGCGGAGCACATTTGTTTTGCAACAATAAACTCGGCTGCCAGCCGCAAATCATAGGGCGCATTTCTCATTTTGCCTCTCGTGATGCGATGGATATTGATACGTTCAGCGTCATGACGGCAGAACAGCTGTATACAGATAGCGGGGTGCGTGATCCTGCTGATCTTTACGCTTTGACGTATGAGGATCTAATAAAGCTAGATCGATTCGGCGAGAAGAAGGCGCGCAAGCTGCTTGATGCTTTTGAGAAGTCTAAGGATCGGGATTTGGCAGCATTTTTGTTTGCTTTAGGTATTCCGAATACAGGTAAGGCTACTACGAAAATGCTTGCTGATCATTACGGCGACCTTCATGCCATAATGCAAGCTCAAGCGGAGGAGTTAATCACTCTACCTGATATCGGAGGCATTGTCGCGGACAGTATAGTTGGTTTTTTCAATGATCCGATTATACAGACTAGCATCACGCGTATGCTCGAGCTGGGAGTAAAGGCAGAAGCTGAAAAGCAGCCGGAGGCAAGACAGGATAGTGTATTTAGCGGCAAAACAGTCGTTCTAACTGGAACGCTGCCAACCATGTCGCGAGATGAGGCTGCGAAAAAGCTTGAAGCATGTGGTGCCAAAATATCAGGAAGTGTATCTAAGAAAACGGATTTTGTTATTGCTGGGGACAGCGCTGGAAGTAAGCTGACGAAAGCGCGTGAACTAGGCATAACTGTTATTGAGGATGAATTGGAGTTATTACGTCTCTTGGGTGAAGTTTCAGGATAATGCTTCAATAGTGATTAGGAGTGCTCGTGCTGGTTTAGCACGGGCACTTTTCATTAAAGCAGAACGCTTTTATCATAAGCCGAAATCTTACTAGAAGATTCATCCTAGTTTAAAAAGCTTGAACCGAGTAATTTGTCATATTTTACAACTTGCATTCTTATTTCACAGATGATATATTATTTCTTGTCGCTTCTGAGACACAACGCATCAACAAAACGAGACACATTTTGATACGTAAACAAATGTGAAACAAGCTGTTGACACGGTTGAGGAAAGATGGTAATATATTTTCTTGTCACGACAAATTGTGACAAACAAGTTCTTTGAAAACTGAACAAATGGATCACGTCGATCTGATAATGTTTTAAAATAGCTAGTTAAGTAATGAGCAAGTCAAACACCAATTTGGAGAGTTTGATCCTGGCTCAGGACGAACGCTGGCGGCGTGCCTAATACATGCAAGTCGAGCGGAGTTGATGAGATGCTTGCA
>NZ_JBWDNM010000032.1:0-15599 GCF_056269185.1 Paenibacillus sp. J31R122 | reverse complement strand
CACCCGTCCGCCGCTAAGTATCAGAGATGCAAGCATCTCATCAACTCCGCTCGACTTGCATGTATTAGGCACGCCGCCAGCGTTCGTCCTGAGCCAGGATCAAACTCTCCATAATAGAAGTTTTCGCACCGACGCGATGTCGATGAGAAAAGCTTCAGGTGTTTGACTTGCTCATTACTTTTTTATCGCTTTTTCTAATGATCCGTTAGGATCGTTAGGGCAGTTTAATACTCGTTGTTCAGTTTTCAAAGAGCAATCTTGTCTTTCGTGTTTCTCGTTTGTTCCGGTGTGTTTCTTGGCCGGAATAAGAATATACCATGTATCCGCCTACTAATGCAAGTGTTTTTTCAATTTCTTTTTATTTTTTTAAAAAATAGCTTATTTACCCTGCAGCTCACGCCATACTTTCTTATTGCTATATTGCCTTTCTGAGCTAATATCTCTCCCAAACCACTCCGGTGCAGCAAAGGCATTTGCAGCTTCTTCCGAATCAAATTCTACCTCTAGTACAGTAAGCTTAATCTGATCATAGATATCAATTTCAACTACTCTTCCATCCCATTCAGCCGTAATCCGGTTTTTGGTTAATGGAACCAAGCGAAACGCTTGTACGATCTGTTCATAGATGCCTTCCGAGATCGAATATTCGATTTCTTCACGAGAAAGTCCATTTCCAAGCTTGAATGTGTGTGTGTACTCCACCTTGTCTGTAGCTAGATCAACGATTCTCCGAACACGAATTTCTTGATTCTCATCTATAGCCAAATAAGTCTGTTCTATTCTCTGCTCCGACCGCACCTGTACCGTTCCTTCTTCTATTAGCTCAACTGGAATTCCAGGTAGTAGAAACTTACGTTCAATCTCCAATGCCATTTTCAAACCTCTCCTTTTCGTCTTCTTTATTCATCCTCTAAAAATAGCTCGTGAAGCATTTTTTCTCTATTATTAATAAACTGCTTCATCACCATAAAATGATCCGTTTCTTCCAGTGTCGTTCTCTCTATCCCATCTGAGGTCAAATTATAAATGATCGCATCCGGATACGCCATCAAAATCGGTGAATGCGTTGCAATGATAAACTGTGAATGATCCCCTACCAGCTGATTAATTCGCGAAAGCATGGCCATTTGCCGAAAAGGAGAAAGAGCCGCCTCCGGCTCATCCATAATATATAATCCATTTCCGCTAAAACGATGGAGAAAAGCCGCAAAAAACGATTCGCCATGCGATTGCTGATGCAATGACTTGCCGCCATATGAATCAATAATAGGAGGACCTATTCCGCCCGCACGATCCATCTCATCGATATTAGTCGCTAAATTATAATAGCTCTCCGCTCTAAAAAAGAATCCATCCCTAGGTTTCCTAGCTCCCCGTGCCAGCCTTAAATACTGATACAGGTCCGAATGCGTTGATTCCGTAGAAAAATTGAAATTTATGGTGCCTCCCTCGGCGTTAAAACCTAATCCTACCGCTATGGCTTCCATAAGGGTAGACTTCCCCATCCCATTCTCTCCAACGATATAGGTTACCTTAGGATGGAAATCAAGCTGGTCCAGGTCCCGAATAGCGTTCAGATTAAAAGGATATTGGTCAAAGGTTGGTACGGTATCCCGAAGCAGACTGGCACTTCTTAAGTACAAACCCCATTCGCTTTTTGTCATACCGCTTCACTCCTGCCTTCCTATTATCTTCCGGTTCGCTGATAACACCCGAATCGACTTCACTATTCGGCACCTGCACCTATCTCATCCCAACCCTATTGCTGCCCGCAGCATTTCTTAAACTTTGACCCGCTTCCGCAAGGACAAGGATCGTTCCTGCCAACTTTCTGCTTCGTAGTAATAGAGATTACATCAGCTTGCTTTACTGGCTCTGCCGCAGCAGCCATTACATTTGCAGTAGAATTCCTTCTGATAGTTGAAAGCTCTTCGGATGAATATCCCTTAAGCGCCCATTGCTTCGTAGCATTTATGAGAGGCACAAGCAGGTCGGCGATGGCTGACATCATATCCAAGTCGGGCTCTTCGAACGATTCTTGAACAAGCTGCACAGTCTCAACTAAACTGCCACCGTTTCTCACAACATCCACACATTCGTCTATCAAAAACTCAACTTCTTCACGATCCGCCTCGTACTGAGTAAGAATATAACGAACAAGCTCTAAATAGTGCTTATTCCGATCGATGAATTCCGGGGCTGCCGCTTTCAATAATTGTTGTTTCGTGAACGGATAGAAATCTAAAGTTGGCCTAATCGCTTGCTCTTTACGCACCCAATCCGAATTATCTACAAATAAATACGTAAAGTTGGTCACTTCACCTGATTCCAATCTAATTTCATCGTAATAGGACGCAGCATCAATTAATACTTCCAGAAAACCATCATCACTTTGATTTTTATCGCAATAGGAAAGCGCAAGCTCCTGCAGCTTGACACTCGTCAATGTCCCAAAATAAAAGACTAGCCCTTTAGAGAGCTGAATCCAATCTGTATTCCGATAAATAACGTCCTGTTGTGGCAGCATATTCGATGACTTGAACCATTCTACTAGCTCAAGGGGCATGATTAACATTCTTTGACCATCTATCGTAGCAGGGAACAATAAGCCGCGATCCCTAAAATAATCATATTGCTGGATCTCCATCATTGGATTAGTTAATCGACCTTCGCCTTGCAACACCTTCTGAATGACCTTCAGCCTGTCACGATCCCACAATTGGAAGGTTTGCTCAACGTGCTCTGGGATTAGGTGCTGCAGCTTATCAACAAGACCTTGTTTATTAAGACTGCTCATATTGCTTATTTTTAAATTGACCCGTATATTTGTTAGTTCTTGCTTCGTTAATGCGCCAAGTGCATCCTCATAAGATAGCGGATAAGACTGCGTTGGCCATAGCTTGTCCATTACATTTTTTTGCTTGGTAGTCATAGTAATCTCCTAATTTTTAAATTTCACTTATGCTAAGTTAATCTATATTATAGCATTTCAACGATGTTGCAACTTCAAACTATCAAAAAAAGTGATTTTTTATCGAATCAAAATATTCCAATTCGTTTACAGCTTGTCTCAATAAGCCTATTAAAATACATCCAACTACTCGAAATAAAAATAGCCCCGAGGTCCTTTAAAGACCTACGAGGCTACTATTTGAGTTACTTTTTTCATGCGTTCTTTACGCTCAATAGAGAGTTTAACTGCTCCAGTAAATTGCCGCCGCCTGTAAGTGAGATCGTACCAATTTTCTCGCAAATTTTCTCCAAAAACTCGAGCTCCTTAAGGCGGTAAAGCGTCACGTTCTCGTCCATTAGTTTAGCCGTATTGAGCAGGCTGCGTGTTGATGCGGTCTCCTCACGACGAGTGATGATGTTGGCCTGGGCCTTCTTCTCAGCGAATAGGACCGTGTTTAATATTTCTTTAATTTCTCCCGGTAAAATAATATCCTTCAATCCTGCTGCTACAAATTGTACGCCATAGTGCTCACTCTGCTCATTCAAGCGCGAGAGCACAAAAGTAGCAATTTCCTGCTTCATCCGCAGCAGATCATCCAGCTTCAGCGTGCCGACATATTCACGCAAGATGAGCTGGAGCAAAATATAAACCTGATCCTCAAACGACTTGATCTGAAACGCTTTGAGCGGACTTACTACTTTATATTGGCAAACAAAGTTAAGCCGCAGCGTTACCTTGTCCTCCGTCATAATTTCTTGTCCGGTCATATCGAGCTGCTGCTGACGCAAATCAATCGTTTTCACCTGCACCGTCGTAGGACCTTTCCAGTAAAAATACTTCCCAGGCTTCAACTCGCCCTGCATGATATTGTTGTAGAATAAAACAGCTGACTCGTGGCTGGCAACCTCCACCGTTTGGATATATCCTTGCAGCTTCGGCAAGATAGCGCGGTCCACATTAGTTGTGATTTCTGGATTCCTTATATCAACACGGATAAACGTATGCTTTTTCATCACATTCCAGAATGCATAAAGCCCTGCTGTGAGCAGTGAAGCAAATTTTCCATCCTCAAAATGCAGCACGTACTCATAGTCTTGCACATCTGCTACAGTGAGCTCCTCCAATAGTGCTGCATCCTGCAGAAACAGGTTTAGCTGCTTGTTCGGAACGAGAAAACGACTTATTACATTTTGCAAAAGAACCGTATGATCCGAAAAGGTAGAATAGCGATATGTACCAGGTTGAAGATGCTTGACGTAGCTTCCTTTTTTAAATAAAAGCCCGCGCTCATCGTTTTTTACAATAATTTTTTTAAACATCATTCATACACCTCTTTGCGGTTTTTGTGTCCTTACATTAGGAATTCTCCAGCACCGGAGTCGGAATCAGGCTTAAGAAAAGAGATGTATTTGCATCTCGGCTTAGCAGTCAATAAACGATCACGAACGTAATTTCCATTCGCAGCGCTTAATATTCTGCACCGCCGATAACCGCAAAATATTTCTTATCGGTATCCACCGATTGCATAGACTTGGCTGCAGCGACCACACCTAGGTGCAGACGTGGTCCGAGAATTCCTAAGAAAGGCCTTAACCATTTCATTTTGATCTGCTCTAGAAAATCATAAACTACCAGTTGTCTCATCACTTATAGTGACGAGTCGGGAATCGAACCCATTATTGGAGGATTCATATTGATATGGTCATACAGAATACAAGCACATAGTATGCGCAAGCACTGCGGGATTATAGGAAATCCCAGCCAAGGTATGCCATTCATCCATAAACCCATCTATTATTGAAGTTATCTTTAATAGCAAAATTGTAATAACTTAAAGCCCTTTAATTGCGGCCATCGGCTTGCATTTGGCCACTACAGCCGCTAAAGATGCGCCAACGATGCTGTCAATAATCTGATCGACATCCTTATAAGCTTGTGGGCATTCATCAAGGATTGTTTGCAAGGAACGGTGATTAACGAGTATTTCATCCTCTGTGCCGACCTTCATCGATTGCTCGAACTGATCGACTGTAACAAGCTCCTTCGTCGCCCTGCGGGATCTTGCCCGGCCGGCGCCATGACAGATGGAATAAAAGTTTTTTAAGCCTTCATCCTTCCCTACCATAATGTACGAGGAGGTTCCCATTGAACCTGGTATTAATGCGGGATGCCCCGTCTCCTTATATACAGGTGTATTTAAGAAGTGTTTGGGCGGCAGAGCCCGAGTCGCACCTTTGCGATGTACAAGCATCGGTTGATTGCGATGAAATTCCTTGAGCGCGTAGTTATGCATCAGGTCGTACAAGACAGGCATTTCCATACCCGCTCCGAATACCTCCTGAAAGGCTTCTCTCACACCGAAAGCAATCATATGTCTGTTGCTGACCGCAAAGTTAAGCGCTGAATACATAAGATTCAAGTAGGTTTGCCCTTCGTGACTAGCGATCGGAGCGTAAATTAGACTAGGATCAGGATTGCTCACACCCCACTGATTCATCGCCTCCTTAATCACTTTATTGTGCTCTCGGCCAACCATGCCGCCCCAAGCCCGAGAACCAGAATGGATCATGACGACCACTTGCCCATCGAACAACCCCCATTTTTCCGCCAACTCCTCGTATTCCTTATTGATCTCTAAGTATTGAATTTCAATAAAGTGGTTGCCGCTCCCAAGCGAGCCTAGTTGTCCATGAGCATACTTACGGATTTTCGGAGGCAGATCATTCAAATACTTGTGATCGTAAGCAAAGTTAGATTGCTCTACATGAGTCACCCATTGCTGATTAGGAATATACTTCGCCGGCAACCCGTTCAAGCCGTGCTGAACAACGCTCATCACATCGATATCACTGTAGTTCGTATTTGTGCGTTCATTAGTTGGTACATATCTCTCGATAGCTGCAATCAAAGCTCTGCGAACCGCTTTGTATTGAATATCCCGCTTATGCAGCGACGTTGTATGGACACGCATACCGCAGCCTATATCCGAACCTACGATAGATGGAGATACGCAGCCGTCCTTCATATTCCATACTGCTGTTGTGCCGATACAGGTTCCGACCCCGATATGTGCATCAGGTGTGTAGCTCATATATTGATTCCTTGGAATTTGAAGGTTATTATTCGCCATTTCATATACTTTTGGTTCGAACGACTGGAAGACTTCCTCATTTGCGAACAAATGAAGACTTCCATGCTCAAGCATCATTTCATGATGATTATTGCCATGTCGTTTATATTGCATTTCCATTGTGCTTCCCCCTATACTTCCTTCTTGCTCTTTCCAGCAATGCTTGTTGCCGTCTTACAGGTACTATCATCGCTTATTTATAGGTTCTCGAACATGGTGCAAGTATTACGACAGGAGGAAAATTATCCTTTTTGTTCAAATCCCTCACCTGCTACAATGTATATAAGGAATGGCTCCAGAATGGGGGGAACAGTATGGCCAAAGAAAGCTTTGATAAAGAAATTCAATTTTTACGTATGCTTGTCTTAACGAGCGGTGCTTATAATCGCCAGCAATTTGCAGACAGATTAGGCATCTCCATACATACACTAGATAAAACGATCAAACGGTTAAAAGCGATCGTTAATTCCGTATACCAGCAAATGCCGGAGGAGCAAGGAAGAGATTTCGCCGAGACCATTCGGTACAGCTATCTCGATTCTACCGACCCCATGCTGCTCTTTCTATTTCATGCCAAGTCGGTTAAGGAATCGGAGAGCCAGCGAATATCATTGCTTCTCTCTGCCCTTCACAAGCAATCACTAACAGCGATGGAGCTGTTAGATGTTTGCTGCAATAGCTCGTCTACCGTTTTCCCGCTTCCAGACGAGAAGACAATTCGAACAGATCTGAAATATTTGGAGCAGGTTGGCGTTATTAGAAAAGAATCCGGGGCGCGTCCCTTCCGCTATCGCATGGCCAATGGCCTTGTGACCGAGTTATCGCAGGATGAGCTGCTGAGCTTATACGATTTTATCGACATTATGGCTAATACGCAGGTTCCTTCGGTACAGGGATATTTGCTTCGTGACAGCTTAAAAAAGCATAATATTCGAAATCAAATTGCTCATCACGATAAAATAGAGCCTTTTCTATATAAATATCACTTCTACTCTCGCATATTGGATGAAGCGCATCTCTTCATGCTGTTAGGCGCTATTCACCAGCAGCGTGTAATAAGCTTCCTGTATTTCTCACCGAAGAAGGAAACTAGCTATGCTTCCAAAAATACAAATCCTCTGTTCGAACGCGATACCGAGGGTAAGCAGGAACAGGTACTCCCGCTCAAGGTTGTCTACGATCATCAATACGGCAGATGGTATTTGCTAGGTCATCATATGCGTCATGGCATTAAGAAATACCGTTTGGAGGGACTGACCCAAATTATTGAAGAAGAAGCTGCACCGGCCGAGCTGTTTGATGAGAAAAGAGCTGAGCTTGAGGACCTCCTTAAGTACAGCTGGCTAATTGATACGGGGAGAAAGATTACGGTTCGCGTACGTTTCTTCCATCCTGGACATAGCATTGCAAACTTCGTGAAGGAGCGTGTACAACTGCAGGGGCAATGGGGTGAAATTATTGAAGAGGATGAACAATCTTTTATCTATGAGATTGCCGTTAATGGAACGATTGAAATCAAGCCATGGATTCGAAGCTTTGGCTCAAGCTGTGAGGTGCTCGAACCGGTTCAACTGCGGAATGAAATGATTGCCGAGTGGAAGGAGATCAAAGCGTACTATGAATCCATTTGAAAAAATATTTAACTATCAGATTCTATCGCGTTTAGAGGATTCGGGCACGTTCATGATTACTGCAGGTGGGCGAAGCTGGCTGAAGACGATGCTTCAACATCCTGCTGCCATAGAAGCATTCTCGGATGAGACACGTAACAAGCTTCGTCACATTTTAGAAAAGGACGAGACCCTTGCAATAAACGAGCATTTGATGCAAAAGGCGTCCAGCAAAGAAACCCATGTCTACCATCCCTTCATTAAACCCTTAAGACAAGCTATTATGGACAAAAAACTGGTTCAATTAAGCTATGAAACGAAAGACGGCAGAGCCTATACCGAGCAGCAAGGCTTGCCATATAAGCTGGAATATTCGATGGTGAAGAGAGAATGGTACCTGCTTTGGTACCGGCCATCAAGTCGAATGATGATGAGTACGAAGCTGCAAAAGCTTATAGAGGTGCAAGAGCAGCCATGCACTACAGAAGCTTATGAGCAAATGCTGGCTAGAGCTGCTGCCCTCTTGGAAAAACGAAAGGCCAGTGTGAATATTCGAGTTGTTAAAGAATATAATCAAGAACTGTCTCGTATTTTGTATGCATTCTCTTGTTTCGAGAAGGAGGTATGTTATCTAGCAGACACGAACGAATATACAATACGACTTATCTTTGCAAACAATGAAACCGAGTATGTCCTTTCCAAGACCCGCTTCCTCGGCAAACGAGTTCAAATTGCCGACAATGATCAGATGCAGCGGCGTATGCTGGAATCCGCAACTAAGGCGCTCGGACGTTACGGATATTAATTTTTTCCTCATATCCTGTCGTTAATTGTAATTATTCTAAAAAGATATTGATTTTAATTGTTTGACACTTTAAAATGATAGTTGAAGATTATTCAAAAATTATCAAATGAGGTGATCTATTATGAGTACAGAGAAGAACAACCTAACAACCAGTTGGGGCGCTCCAGTTGGAGACAACCAGAACTCGATGACAGCGGGCTCGCGTGGCCCTACATTAATTCAAGATGTACATCTGCTGGAAAAACTAGCGCATTTTAACAGAGAACGTGTACCAGAGCGTGTTGTTCATGCGAAGGGTGCCGGAGCACATGGTTACTTTCAAGTCACTCATGATGTAACATCTTATACGAAAGCAAGCTTTCTATCAGAGGTGGGCAAGCGTACGCCTATGTTCGTCCGTTTCTCAACAGTTGCTGGCGAGCTAGGCTCGGCCGATACGGTTCGTGACCCTCGCGGCTTCGCAACAAAGTTCTATACCGAAGAAGGAAACTACGACTTGGTCGGCAATAATACACCTGTATTCTTTATTCGTGACGCAATCAAATTCCCGGACTTTATTCATACACAAAAACGTCATCCGCAAACGCATTTGAAAAACCCAAATGCAGTTTGGGATTTCTGGTCATTGTCTCCTGAGTCCCTCCATCAAGTAACGATTCTAATGTCTGACCGCGGAATCCCTGCAACTCTAAGACATATGCATGGATTCGGCAGCCATACGTTCAAATGGGTTAATGCTGAAGGCCAAGCGGTATGGGTGAAATACCATTTCAAGACAGAGCAAGGCGTGAAAAACCTCGATCCAGCCGTGGCAGCTCAAATCGCTGGGGATAATCCGGATTACCATACAGAGGATCTCTTCCATGCCATTGAAAGTGGCAACTTCCCAGCCTGGAAACTTTACGTTCAAATTATGCCGATCGAGGATGCGAATACCTATCGCTTCGATCCATTTGATGTAACGAAGGTATGGTCGCAGAAGGACTATCCATTAATTGAAGTAGGCCGTATGGTGCTGGATCGCAACCCCGAAAATTATTTTGCCGAGGTTGAGCAAGCCACATTCTCACCTGGTTCATTTGTTCCTGGTATAGAAGCTTCTCCGGATAAAATGCTGCAGGGCCGTTTGTTCGCTTACGCAGACGCTCATCGCTACCGTGTTGGCGCCAATCATAATTCACTGCCGATTAATCGCCCAACTGCTGAGGTGAAAAATAATCAGCGTGATGGACAAATGCGTTCAGACGGTAATGGCGGGGCTTCCATCTACTACGAGCCTAACAGCTACGGCGGACCAACTGAATCAGCTGAACATAAGCCTGTTCCATTCGAGGTAACTGGCTCGGCAGATAGTGTTGGCTACGACAGCAATGACCATTATACACAAGCTGGTGATCTGTATCGCCTGCTTAGTGAAGAAGAACGCACACGTCTTGTCGATACGATTGTCGGCGCTATGAAGCCCGTTGATCGGGACGATATTAAGCTTCGTCAAATCGGACATTTCTACAAAGCTGATCCTGAGTACGGACAACGTGTTGCCGAAGGTCTTGGTTTATCGATATCACAACAGGCCTAATATACGAATTGTCATAAAAAAGTGGCTGTCGAGTATTTATCGGCAGCCACTTCTTTTGTTATTTAACCTTTAAATCTAGAGCTCGCTCTTCTTAAAAAACATACGTCCAGAAACGTTCCGTTCCGAAGCGCTCTTGAATTTCTCTATCCTCCAGCGTTTTATCGCCGAGCAGCTCAGCCGCTTGGAATTGGGAACGATGAGCTTGTATAGAAGCCATTTTTTTGTCCAAAAATGGCTTAACATCATTTTTGACATCAGACTTGCCAATCGCTTGTTCATGATTTTTGGAAAAGGCGACACAGTGGACAACCGGCCTCTGGTTGCTAGGCAATCTGCCAATGGTGCGAACGACTGCCGCCCCGCATGCATCATGATCTGGGTGAACGCTGTATCCCGGATAAAAGGTAATGACAAGCGATGGAGCCAGCTCTTTAATGAGCGCATCTATTTGTTCATCCAGCTTTTCGTGGGGCTCAAATTCGATCATTTTATCATGAAACCCTAGCATCCTTAAATCCTGAATGCCAATAGCCCGACAGGACTCCTCGAGCTCAAGCTTCCTTATAGCCGAAAGTGTAACTCGATTGGCAAACGGCGGAATTCCCATGTTTCTACCCATTTCCCCGAGCGTCAAGCAAGCATAGGTTACATGAGCACCATCCTTAATATACTTTGCCAAGGACCCTGCTATACCGAAAGCTTCATCATCCGGGTGCGGCAGTATAACTAAAATATTTTGTTTCATAGCTTCCCTCATCTCCTCTCTCATTAGAAGGGCTCCCTGCTTAATTGCAAGGCTACGACGAGCTTGCCTTTACTATCATGCCCCGCTAAAATAAGCCTCTCCGACTCGCTCTCTTCCCAATGTGTAAGCCCTTCTGTATATACCCAACCCTTTATCATTTTCAGTCCAATGCGATAATAAGGCGCACTGCCGGCAAGCAATCCATGGGAGTATCGAATCTTTGCATTGCTAATGAAGTTAGCTGCTGGATGCTTTGAGCTATCGAAATGAGCGGCGTAAGCTCCCGTTGTCATTTCAAGATGAATATATAGCTCTTGATCCTTTAATCGATCAATCAGCTGCTGTACCTTCACTTCATTGATAAGCTCCATTTCTACTCCTCCATTTGCTTCTCTAGGCTTTAAATTAGTTCGTAACTATATATTCATTATATCACATATGGTTCATACATTACTCGACAACTAGAATTCTAGGAGATGTTCGTTCTATAACCCGCGATGATATCCAAGAACCAAAGCAAGCTGATATCACACTTATAAATGCAATCGCTGTAATACCACCCCAATTCAAGGCTAAAGGCATTTTAATAATGCCATAATCAGCTATTAGGCCTTTCAAAATAGCAGGCAATACATATACCCCAACAAAAACACCTATAAAAGCACCTATTGCAGAAAGAGCAGCTATCCCAACCGTAACGGATAGTCTAATTTTAAAAGAGGTCATCCCAATTGACTTATAAATCCCGTAGGTTTTACTCTCTTTTTTAATATTAATCCGACAAGTGCTGTATATAATAATGAATGTAACGAACAAGAATAAAAGTCCCATTATAAGCATTGGCCACATTAAAATAGCAACAACATCTTTAAAAACAGAATCGATTAGCGTTTGCTGCGTTACAGCCTTAATTGATTCCTTATATTTGATATTCAGCTCCTTGATATACTCATCTGATAAAGAGCTGTCATTTAGGTTGATAAATATGTTCGTCACATCATCATATACACTATTTTCTATCTTGACCACATCTGCCGTAATTCTTGCATTGTAGGACAGATTGGATATGGATTGATAAATGCCGGAGATGGTCAGATTATGCTTCTTACCTTGAATATAAACCTCGACTACATCGCCTATTTCCTTATTTAAATACTTTGCTACGTTAACGCCCAGAGATATCTCATTTTTATTCTGAGGATCACGTCCTCTTGCTGTAGTGAAACCAAGATCCGTATATTTTCCATCAATGACAGTCATCTGAATACTTAGAGCCTCTGAATTTTCTTTTTTAGAATCTGCTGTCTTTACAGAAGGAAATACGCTGTTTGCATATCCAGCATATCCAATATTTTTCACTCTTGGATCGGATAATACATCCTTCTCAAAATCAGCACGAGAAAGTGCGGACTTATTAAAAATATTGACTGCAATATTGGAGTCATCATATCCCCACAACTGTGAATTTTGATTAATCGAAAGAATACTATTTATTAGGACAAACCCTATAACAAGTACAGCTGACGTTACGACTGCTAGCATTAGCATGAGAGAAGAACCCTTTATACTTTTCAAAATAGCTCTTAGTCCAATTACCAGTATGACGGGGAAACGCTGAAATCCCATTCTATTAGTGCCAGTTTTGCCTAATCTTCTGGTCAGTTTACTATTATCCGCTTCAGACATTCCATATCTGATGGCTTGCACCGGCTGTATCGATTTGGTTTTATTCGCATAGAACCATACACATAACAGAATGATTATAAATAACGACGCGCCGATAATAATGCCCATGTTGCTCTCTCGTATCGGAAGCATTGAATCTCCCGTTTTCAAAAAAGAAAGCGAGCTTTCTATAATAATTCGTGATACGAAGCTGCTGCCAATCAATCCCGGGATAATACCTATAACAGCAAGAATCCCATATTGAATAACATAGGTACCTATTGTTTGCCGTGAAGACAAGCCTAAAGATTTTATAACACCGATCGTTTTATAATTGGACAAAATAGCATCTGAGATAGTAAATCCAATCGTAAATACCGCAATAAACATCATTACGACACCAAGAAAACTCATCACGAACCCAATGATCATATTAAGAAGGAGATAAAAGGAGGAAATGGATTCAAAATCGGTTTTAGCTTCCATAAAAGGAACACCAAAATACTCCTCAAAACGATTCCAATAACCGCTTTCCTTGCTATAATCATCAAAACGCAGGCCCATCATATACTTTTCTTTTCCTTGCATGGAACCTAGCTGCTTCTCATAATCTTGACCATTCATCCAAACACGAGCAGATATTGTGAATGGCCCACCATAAGGAATATCAACTACAATGCCTGATACCTTCAACTCAAAATCATTGATTCCCGTCTTAAATCCAACATGATCCCCGATAGCAATTCCATAGGTTTTTGCCATGGAGGTGGGTATCCATATGAAACCGGGTTCCGGAAGCAAGCTCGCTTCCCCCTGTGCAAAGATCGGCTTATCTACTTTAGCAGGCAGCCCAGGCGTATTCATCATATATAAACCTAAATTCGGTATTTCTTTACCTTTATGGATGGCTCCTGATAAGTCTCTAAATGGGATGAGTTCGGATGCAGTGACACCTTCTTGTTGTTTCCACCACTTGTTTAACAGAAACGGATCGTGGATTTCACCGCCTAGCTCCAGCATTTGATGAGCACCTTGCATCTCATCATGCATATCCATAAATACATTCTTCGTATTTGAAATAACAGCAACTGCTGTTACAATCAGCAAGGTTGATATTAAAATAAGTATAGCCATTAAGCTGTTTTGAACTTTCTTTCTTCTAAGATTCGATAAACAGAGCGTCCACACAGCGTACATAGGGATCACTCCTTTCCCGTAACATAAGAGAAGATAATATTTTCTCTCTCATGGGGATCCTCGTAATTGAATTTCTCGAACTCCAGCACTCCGCCTATTTTCCCATCCTTTATAAAAATAAGACGGTCTGCCCTACAAGCCGCTTTAATATCATGAGTGACCATCACAACGGACTGTCCTTGACGATTCATCTTCGTTAAAATATCCAAGACCGCAACACCCTGATCAAAATTCAAGCTCCCTGTCGGTTCATCCGCAAATATTACATCAGGTGAGTTGATTAACGCTCTCGCGATAGCTGCACGCTGCTGCTGTCCACCCGAGGTTTGTGAGGGCAGGCGATTATGTTGCGCATCAATCTCCATCTTCTTCATAAGAGAAATAGCTTTGCTCTTCACTTCTTTTTTCGGATAACCCCCAACATACCCTGGCAAAGCAATGTTCTCTAATAGAGTTAGATCTGGCACAAGATTAATGCTTTGATAAATATAACCGATCTTCTTTGCTCTAAAATCAGCCAATTGTTTTTCTTTGTATCCATCTATCCGTTGCTCCTGGAAGGACACCTCGCCAGTCGTTACAGAATCAAGTCCGCTTAGAAGGTAGAGAAGCGTCGATTTGCCTGATCCTGAATTTCCCATAATAACCGTAAAGTCACCTTCAAATATTTCTAAGTCTACGTTTCGGATGGCATGATATTGTTCGCTGCCCGTTGAATAGGTTTTGCAAAGATTTGTCGCCTTTATTATTGCTTTCTTCGACATGAGTAAAGCCCCCTTAATTCTTGTTATATACTCATTGTAAAGGGCTATCCTTTTCAGACGCTTATCAAACTATTAATAAAGTATTACAGCATTTACCTAACCTAGAGGAATGGTAAAATAAAAAACAGTTCCCTCACCTTTTATGCTTTTGAATGAAATCGATCCATTATGAGCTTCAATTATATATTTACAAATAGACAGTCCGAGTCCAGTACCCTTATGGTTAGGGCTCTCTGAGCTCTGGTTCGTCTGCCCTTTGAAATAACGCTCAAATATAAATGGCATATCCTGTGGAAGTATGCCTGCCCCGTTATCTAATAGGGTTACTTTCAAATCTCTACGCTCCAACTCAATGCTCATACTGATCGAATCCCCGGCAACCGTATGCTTTAACGCATTTGAGATCAGATTAGATACAACCTGCTCCAAGCGATTGGAATCCACATGAATAAGCACATTTGGAATGTGCTGCGGTTCTATGAATGTAATGCCTGTTGTACGAACATGATGAGCAATTGGCTTTATAATCGATAGAAAAATGCTTCTGCTATACTGCTCTGTCAGATTGACTGAGATCTGTCCTAGCTCTTTTAAAGCATGCAGTAATAGATCTTCAACTAACCTTGTCATTTTGTCCGTATTAGTCTTCATGACCTCCACATATTCCTTAACAGAGTCCATATCAGAACAAAGACCATCACGAATGGCGTCCATATAAGCAGTAATTATCGTTAGCGGTGTTTTGATATCATGGGAGATATTTGTAATGAGCTCTTTTTGCGATTTTTCATGTTCATCTCTTCGTAGACTTAGATCCATAATCTCCATTCTCATTTGATCAAACATCGCATAAACCTCGCCTATTTCATCCATCCTGCCATACTCAGCGACTTGCTGATAATCTCCTTTCAGAATCGCTTCTGAATAATTTTTTAATCCTTTTATAGGTTCAACCGTATCATTGGTAATTTTCTTTCGAAGCCCCAGAAAAAGCAGTACTAACATAACCAGAGAAAATGCGATCATGATGTAGGGGAATACGAGGCCACTGAAAAACTTACGTTTTTAATTTGTTAAAGATTTGTTTTAAATCAAAAAGGCGATATTTCGTTCACATTGGAACGGAATATCGCCTTTCTTTTTATTCTTTT
>NZ_JBWDNM010000045.1:0-1465 GCF_056269185.1 Paenibacillus sp. J31R122 | reverse complement strand
ACGGTACTGCTTCACTATCGGTCACTAGGGAGTATTTAGCCTTGGCAGATGGTCCTGCCGGATTCCGACGGGGTTTCTCGTGTCCCGCCGTACTCAGGATCCGTCTCGGAGGGTGTTTGCTTTCGGTTACAGGGCTTTTACCTGCTCTGGCGGGCCTTTCCAGACCTCTTCGCCTACCAAACACCTTTGTAACTCCATGTGAGACGTCCTACAACCCCAAGGAGCAAGCTCCTTGGTTTGGGCTAATCCGCGTTCGCTCGCCGCTACTGACGGAATCACTTTTGTTTTCTCTTCCTCAGGGTACTTAGATGTTTCAGTTCCCCTGGTATGCCTCTTTTCAACCTATGTATTCAGTTGAAAGTAACTGTCCATTACGACAGCTGGGTTTCCCCATTCGGAAATCCTCGGATCAATGCCTGCTTACGGCTCCCCGGGGCGGTATCGTTGTTCGCCACGTCCTTCTTCGGCTCCTAGTGCCTAGGCATCCTCCGTGCGCTCTTACTAGCTTAACCTAAGTTCCGATTGATTCGGCTTGCTTGCGCAATCTCGAAACAACCTTCACTGTTAAAAACTAATCCCAGCTAAAGGATATTTCAGCAATTCTTCTTTCGTTATCCAGTTTTCAAGGTACAAATTTACTTTGGTGGAGCCAAGCGGGATCGAACCGCTGACCTCCTGCTTGCAAGGCAGGCGCTCTCCCAGCTGAGCTATGGCCCCATAAATGGGTACCGACTTCTCAGAGTCGATAATGGTGGGCCTTAGTGGACTCGAACCACCGACCTCACCCTTATCAGGGGTGCGCTCTAACCAGCTGAGCTAAAGGCCCTTGAGTTAATCTCTTGGACTTCCGTTGAAAGACGATTAATCTTTCAAAACTGACAACGAGTATGCGATAAACTGCCATGTTTATCCGAACCTCATCGGGTTCGGGTATTTCCTTAGAAAGGAGGTGATCCAGCCGCACCTTCCGATACGGCTACCTTGTTACGACTTCACCCCAATCATCTACCCCACCTTCGACGGCTAGCTCCCTTGCGGGTTACCCCACCGGCTTCGGGTGTTGTAAACTCTCGTGGTGTGACGGGCGGTGTGTACAAGACCCGGGAACGTATTCACCGCGGCATGCTGATCCGCGATTACTAGCAATTCCGACTTCATGCAGGCGAGTTGCAGCCTGCAATCCGAACTGAGACCGACTTTGATAGGATTGGCTCCACCTCGCGGTTTCGCTTCCCGTTGTATCGGCCATTGTAGTACGTGTGTAGCCCAGGTCATAAGGGGCATGATGATTTGACGTCATCCCCACCTTCCTCCGGTTTGTCACCGGCAGTCATCCTAGAGTGCCCACCATAATGTGCTGGCAACTAAGATCAAGGGTTGCGCTCGTTGCGGGACTTAACCCAACATCTCACGACACGAGCTGACGACAACCATGCACCACCTGTCTCAACTTTCCCCGAAGGGC
>NZ_JBWDNM010000046.1:0-1406 GCF_056269185.1 Paenibacillus sp. J31R122 | reverse complement strand
GTATTCATCAGGAGTCATCTTTTTTAATCCCCACTGGTATCGAGTTGTGTTGTACATTAAGATGTATTCGTTAACTCTTTCACGCAGCTCTTCTATCGTCTGGCAATCTTCATATTCTAGCTCATCCTTCATATGACCGAAAAAGGATTCCATAGGTGCGTTGTCCCAGCAGTTACCCTTGCGGGACATGGATTGTTTAAAACCTGCTTGCTTCACTTTATGTTGAAATACAGGATGTGTATAGTGCATACCTTGATCCGAATGAAGGATAGCATCTGGATGAACGTTGTTGTCCATGTTCCTTAAGAGCTCCTCTAACGTTTTCACTGCAATACTGAGTTCTAAGGATGTAGATAGAACATGTGCGGGTATCTGCTTCGTTGCTCCATCTTTTATACAGGATAGGTAAGCCCATTGGCCCTTTCCATACCTCATATACGTTATATCAGTTAACAATACTTTACCTGGCTCTTTTTGATCGAATTTACGCTCTAATAAGTTCGAACACGTTTTATGTTCCTGTGTAGCTTTAGCCATCTTTCGGTAAGGATTGGCTTGACGTACTTTCGCAACCATGTTGTATTTATGCATGATTCTGCGAATCTTCTTATGATTCATAATGGCATCGTCATTGCGCTCTAGATGCATCTTAATGGTTAGGGCACCCGCCTTGCCGTTAAGAGCGTTAAAGTGCATCCTAATGAGACCGCAGTCGTTTTCATCCTCATATTCACGCTCTTGCCTGCTGGGCTCTGCTTTAACCCAACGATAATAACCACTTCGGCTTACCCTCGCAATGGTACATAAATAGGTCGTTAAGCCTTTCATCTTGTATTTACGGATTGTAGCTTCGATAAGCTCGAAGGTTTCTGAGGGTGTTAGCGTTCGCGTTTCACCTGCCTCTCTAGAGCCTCTAGCTTTTTTAAGAATTCATTCTCCACTTCAAGCAGCTTAATCTTAGCCTCCGCACGCTTAAGTTTCTCCTCTGTGCTGAGCTCCTTAGATGCGGGTCTGCCTGTACTCGCTTTGCCTCTGCGGTTCATTAGTAATCCCTCCTCCCCGAAAGACCGGTAAGATTTTTTCCAGCGTTCTAAACATTTATATGGGTTTTTGGCACCGATAACAGCAACTTCAAAACCAGCTTCAACGAAGATCTGCATGGGTGTTCTACCGCTCTTGTAAGCTTGTACGGCATGTAATTTAAACTCAGATTTATATGATATTGCTCTTTCTGATACGTTCTCAATATTAGGGTTAGACTCAAGTAGTTTAATCTGTGCTGTTGTAAATAGTCGTTTGGACATGGTGTAGGTTTACCTCATTCATTGTAGTATTTTTTATTAAAACACAAAAACCCGAAAGATGGGCACTTTTTCTAAAGTGTCTATCTTTCGGGTTACAGTTCA
>NZ_JBWDNM010000047.1:0-1321 GCF_056269185.1 Paenibacillus sp. J31R122 | reverse complement strand
GCTTCCACCCCGAACCTATCAACCTCGTCGTCTTCAAGGGGTCTTACATACTGGGAAATCTCATCTTGAGGGGGGCTTCACGCTTAGATGCTTTCAGCGCTTATCCCGTCCGTACTTGGCTACCCAGCGGTGCTCCTGGCGGAACAACTGGTACACCAGCGGTACGTCCATCCCGGTCCTCTCGTACTAAGGACAGCTCCTCTCAAATTTCCTGCGCCCGCGACAGATAGGGACCGAACTGTCTCACGACGTTCTGAACCCAGCTCGCGTACCGCTTTAATGGGCGAACAGCCCAACCCTTGGGACCTACTTCAGCCCCAGGATGCGATGAGCCGACATCGAGGTGCCAAACCTCCCCGTCGATGTGGACTCTTGGGGGAGATAAGCCTGTTATCCCCAGGGTAGCTTTTATCCGTTGAGCGATGGCCCTTCCATTCGGTACCACCGGATCACTAAGCCCGACTTTCGTCCCTGCTCGACTTGTAGGTCTCGCAGTCAAGCTCCCTTATGCCTTTGCACTCTTCGAATGATTTCCAACCATTCTGAGGGAACCTTTGGGCGCCTCCGTTACATTTTAGGAGGCGACCGCCCCAGTCAAACTGTCCACCTGACACGGTCCCCGAACCAGTTTCATGGTTCCAGGTTAGAACTCCGATACGATCAGGGTGGTATCCCAACGTTGCCTCCACACAAGCTGGCGCTCATGCTTCAACGGCTCCCACCTATCCTGTACAGATCGTACCAAAGTTCAATATCAAGTTACAGTAAAGCTCCATGGGGTCTTTCCGTCTTGTCGCGGGTAACCTGCATCTTCACAGGTATTAAAATTTCACCGGATCTCTCGTTGAGACAGCGCCCAAGTCGTTACGCCATTCGTGCGGGTCAGAATTTACCTGACAAGGAATTTCGCTACCTTAGGACCGTTATAGTTACGGCCGCCGTTTACTGGGGCTTCGGTTCACAGCTTCGGGTTACCCCTAACCGCTCCCCTTAACCTTCCAGCACCGGGCAGGCGTCAGCCCGTATACTTCGCCTTACGGCTTCGCACAGACCTGTGTTTTTGCTAAACAGTCGCTTGGGCCTTTTCACTGCGGCCCCCTCGTGCTATTCACACTACCGGGGCACCCCTTCTCCCGAAGTTACGGGGTCATTTTGCCGAGTTCCTTAACGAGAGTTCTTCCGCGCGCCTTAGCATGCTCTGCTCGCCTACCTGTGTCGGTTTGCGGTACGGGCACCTTCACCTGGCTAGAGGCTTTTCTTGACAGCCGGAGTACATGACCTTCGCTACTATAATTTTCGCTCCCCATCACAGCCCAGCCTT
>NZ_JBWDNM010000017.1:0-125065 GCF_056269185.1 Paenibacillus sp. J31R122 | reverse complement strand
TTTGGACATGGTGTAGGTTTACCTCATTCATTGTAGTATTTTTTATTAAAACACAAAAACCCGAAAGATGGGCACTTTTTCTAAAGTGTCTATCTTTCGGGTTACAGTTCATGCCTCGCTCCTCTTTCTTATTATTCACCTTCAATATAGTAGAGACTTTCACCTTCAGATATGATAGCCTGACCTTGTGACAGATCGGTCATCCATTCAATGAAATTCTCTGCGTCACGCGCTTCCGGCAAGCAACGAACGATGACGCGATCGGTAAACTCCGTCCCGCCAACCCGCGTTCCCCTGCCATGAAGCTCGTTTTCCAGCTTGCCATACCACGTATAATCGACATCCACGAACACTTCGCGATGCAGTACATTAACGATCTCTTCCGCAGCCTCTATGCCTGCTACAGCTCCGTCCGTATAAGCGCGGACTAGACCCCCAGCACCTAACATAATCCCGCCAAAATACCGCGTTACGACGACAGCGACATTTTTCAGCCCCTTATGCTTAATGACCTCGAGAATCGGCTTGCCCGCCGTACCGCTAGGCTCTCCATCGTCAGAGGCCTTCTGGAACTGATCCCGCTCGCCGACAAGATAGGCCGAGCAATTATGTGTTGCCTGTCGATGCAGAAGCTTGATCTCATTAATGAAAGCAATTGCTTCTTCCTCCGTCTCTACAGGCTTTGCATAGCCAATAAATCGAGACTTCTTAATGACGATCTCCGAATGATTCTGCCGTCTGACTGTTGAATATTTATCCAGCATAGGCCGTGACTCCCGTTACCGGTCGCACCGGTTTATTACAGCCTTGCTTCCAGCTCGGCCTTTTCTTTCTCGAAGCCCGGCTTTCCAAGCAATGCGAACATATTCTTCTTGTACGCTTCAACGCCCGGTTGGTCGAATGGGTTAACGCCAAGCAAGTATCCGCTGATTCCGCATGCTTTCTCGAAGAAATACACAAGGTAACCAAAGGTATACGGCGTCATATCCGCGATGTTAACGATTAGATTCGGTACTTGACCGTCTGTGTGCGCAAGTAGCGTTCCTTCGAATGCTTTCTTATTCACGAAGTCCATCGTTTTGCCTGAAAGGAAGTTCAGTCCATCAAGGTCGTCGGCGTCATGCTCAATTGTGATATGCTCTGCCACTTCATTAACTTGAATGACCGTTTCAAAAATATTGCGGTTGCCCTCTTGAATAAATTGGCCCATCGAGTGCAAATCTGTCGAGAAATCAACAGCCGCCGGGAAGATGCCTTTGTAATCCTTGCCTTCGCTTTCGCCGAAAAGCTGCTTCCACCATTCGGATACGAAATGAAGCGATGGCTCATAGTTTACGAGAATTTCCGTCGCTTTGCCTTTACGGTAAAGAGCGTTGCGCGCAGCTGCGTATTGGTACGCTTCGTTTTCCGCGACGTTAGGGTTGCTGTATTCCTTGGAAGCGTCAGCCGCCCCTTGCATCATGGAATCAATGTCGATTCCCGCAGCAGCGATTGGCAGCAAGCCTACCGCAGTCAGTACGGAGTAACGTCCGCCTACATCATCAGGAATAATGAACGATTCGTAGCCTTCTTCAGTAGAAAGCTTCTTCAAAGCGCCCTTCTCGCTGTCCGTTGTTGCGTAGATACGTTTGCGAGCTTCTTCTTTGCCGTATTGCTTCTCAAGCGCGGCGCGGAATACGCGGAATGCAACAGCAGGCTCAGTTGTAGTTCCTGATTTTGAAATAATATTGATTGACCAGTCACGGCCTTCAATTAATTGCAATAAGTGAGTAACGTAAGTGGAGCTGATATTGTTGCCCGCAAATAGTACTTGTGGTGTTTTACGCTGCTCTTTCGGTAAAATATTGTAGAATGAGTGCGACAGCATCTCAATCGCCGCGCGCGCGCCAAGGTAGGAGCCGCCG
Source organism: Paenibacillus sp. J31R122 (assembly GCF_056269185.1). Classification (NCBI taxonomy): domain Bacteria; kingdom Bacillati; phylum Bacillota; class Bacilli; order Caryophanales; family Paenibacillaceae; genus Paenibacillus; species Paenibacillus sp. J31R122. The sequence goes on along the minus strand of NZ_JBWDNM010000017.1, from coordinate 123,161 downwards.
ATACCGATAACGATCAGCACCTCGGAATCCGATTTAATTTTGTCCGCGGCTTTCTTAATGCGGGCAAACTCTTCTTTATCGTAGTTTGTAGGAAGGTCAATCCACCCTAGGTAGTCCGAGCCAGTCCCAGTTCCGTTATGTAGTTGTTCATGCGCGAGACGAATCGGCTCCGCAAAATATTCAATTTCATGCTTTCCAACGAATGATAGTGCCTTGCTATAGTCGAACTTAACTGTTTTACTCATAAAGAAAAAGACCTCCTCAAGATTTTCGTACATCTATAAAAGCTTTTTAACTTAGCATCTACAATATCGGATTTAACTTATAAAAACAAGCAACAAACAATGAAATATTGATGAAGAGTATGTATAATTAAACAAAAAGACTAATGGAGTGGAGGAACGAATCATGAAAAAAGTTGGATTTGTAGGGTTAGGTGTAATGGGTATTGGCATGGCGGCAAACTTATTGCGCAAAGGATATGAGATCGTCGTATATAATCGTACACCTGGCAAAGCGGGGGAGTTGCTCGCTCTTGGTGCAACTGAGCTTGACTCGCCTTCAGCTATTGCCAATGCATCTGATATTGTCATAACAATGATTAGCAATGATGCAGCTATTCGTGATGTATATTGGGGTGACACCGGCATTTTTGCCGGTGCCCGAAGCGGTATCACACTTATAGACAGCAGCACAATTTCACCAGCATTAGCCAAGGAGCTTGCCGCCGAGGCAGAAAATATAGGAGCGTCATTTCTCGATGCGCCTGTAACTGGCAGTAAGCCTGCCGCTGAGGGCGGTACATTAGTGTTTATGGTAGGCGGGCCTACCGAGACACTGAGCAGCGTAGAAGATGTTTTGCTTGCTATGGGACGAAAAGTAATCCCGATGGGAGCTAACGGCAGCGGTTCAATCGCTAAGCTCGCTCATAACACGATCGTCGGCATCAACGTTGTAGCGCTTGCGGAAGGCATGGCCATTGCGGCAAGCGGAGGCATTGACGGCAGCAAGTTCATCGAGCTCGTTCAGTCTGGTGGTGCGGCAAGTAAAGCGGCCGAGCTGAAAGGAGCTAAGCTGCTCGAGAGTAACTTTGACGTACAGTTCTCGCTCGAGCTGATGCTTAAGGACCTGCGCCTATCATCCGTGCTGTCTGACAGCTTAAACGTCCCTACACCGCTGTTGGAAGCTTCTAAGAGCCTATTCCAAATGGGTGATTCCATGGGACTTGGCGCGCTCGACATGTGCAGCGTAGGACAAGCTTATGAGCAATGGATCGGTCGCAAGCTTAATGGACAAAGTGGTATTAAAGGATAAAGGCTTATGCAAAGAGGGGTTGTCAAACGTCTAGGACGTATGCCAACCCCTCTTTTTTGAATTCAATAGTATGGCGATATCATTAAGTAAACGACAACACCGGTGAAGCTGACATATAGCCAAATCGGCATCGTCCAACGAGCGATTTTACGATGTTTCTCCACCTGCATTTGCAAGCCTCTCACCACCGATATTAACGCAAGCGGCACGATGACGATAGCAAGCAGAATATGCGAGATAAGCACGAAGAAGTAGATTGAACGCAGCGCGCCTTCGCCGCCGTATTTCGTGGACTCCGTTAAGTAATGATAAGTCACATAGGAAATAAGGAATAGTGTGGTCGAGGTAAATGCTGCGCCGATAAAAGCACGGTGCATGCGAACGTTCTTTTTCAGAATTGCAAATAAAGCGACGAGCAGTGTTATAAAGGTAAAGCAGTTGAAAATCGCATTCAGAAGCGGCAATATAGTAACATCAAAATGAACCTCTCCCTCATAAGCCGGTAGAAAGAACAGCGCTGCAATTACCCCAACCAGCACTACCGACAAAAGCCCGATTAACGGCGTATAGTTTCTTTCTTTCATTGATATTTCCTCCTTAAAGTTTTGCGAAGCAAAACTCGCTTCGTAAGTTGGTGCTTTTAAGTTTTGCGAATTGATCATTCTTTATTATTAACTCTATCCGATTCAAACGCTCAAAACAATTCGGTTTCACCGATGTTTGTCACGAAAAACCGAATTTTCTCCCGAAGTGAGTTTCGTTGCACTTGGATAAACACCAACTACATTCGTCAAATGACAAAAAGAAGGCCGCAGCGCCATAGCGATGCAGCCTTCTTTCACTGAGAGTTAATTCTCTTGATTGCTTTCAAACCTACTCGTAAATATAGGAGCAGCAGTAGTCTGTTACTTCAGCAACTTGAAGCTTAAACTTCGTGTTGGCGGGAACTGTGAATTCCGCTTCGCCTTGAATATGCAGCCACTCGGTTTCACCAGGGAGCAGCACTTTCAAATCGCCGGCAAGAATCTCCATAATTTCAACGCAATCCGTACCAAACTCATAGTCACCCGGAAGCATGATGCCGAGTGTTTTTTTCGTGCCGTCCGCGAACAAAACTGCGCGGCTTGTTACTTTTCCATCGAAGTATACGTTAGCTTTTTTGACGATTGTTACATTTTCGAATTGAGACATGGCTGCTTTTATCCCCTTTATTTTCGAATGCTCAAAGGCAAATGCCCTTTTTGATATATAACAATTTATAAGTTTACACTTTAATTAGGCTTATATATTTCTGCGAAACGAACGCTTTCCCCCAAGGAAGTGACATCCTTTTACGCTTACAGCAATGCTTTTACTTTGCTAACAACGTTCTCAACCGTAAAGCCGTACTCTTTGATAACGCGATCTCCAGGTGCTGATGCTCCGAAACGATCGATGGCAAGAATGTCGCCTTGATCTCCCGTATAACGCTCCCAGCCAAATGGATGAGCCATTTCAATAGCCAGACGAGCTTTAACTTCAGGAAGAATGACGGAATTTTTGTATTCCTTCGATTGCTTCTCGAACAAATCCCAGCTCGGCATGCTGACAACACGAACTTGAATGCCTTCTTCAGCCAAAGCCTTCTGTGCTGCTACTGCAAGCTGCACTTCAGAACCAGTCGCAAGAATTTGTGCTTGCGGCTTGCCATTAGCTGCGTCGGATACAACGTATGCTCCGCGACGTACATTAGCATGAACATCGTCTACTGTACCTTCAAGAATCGGTAGATTTTGACGAGTCAATACAAGCGCTACTGGGTTTCCTTGATTTTCCACTGCATAAGACCAAGCTGCCGAAGTCTCATTCGCATCAGCAGGACGAATAACGGTCAAATCTGGAATGATGCGGATCGAAGCGAGCTGCTCGATAGGCTCATGGGTAGGACCATCTTCGCCAACCGCGATACTGTCATGAGTTAGTACATATACAACCGGAAGCTTCATCAATGCAGCAAGACGAACTGCTGGACGAAGGTAATCAGTGAACACGAAAAATGTTCCGCCGAACACTTTCAGGCCGGTGTGCAAAGCAATACCGTTCATTGCGGCAGCCATACCGAATTCACGAACGCCATAGTAAAGGTTACGACCTTCATAGCTGCCCGGTTTGAATTGCGCCAAATCTTTCAGATGCGTCATTGTCGAGCTTTCCAAGTCAGCGGATCCGCCGAAAATCGTTGGCACGTTTTTCGCTAATCCATTAAGTGCGTTACCGGAAGCTACACGAGTAGATACAGCCTTGTCTTCTGTCGTGTAGACAGGAAGATCCGCATCCCAGCCCTCAGGCAATGCGCCAGAGATCGCAAGCTCGAATTGAGCCGCAAGCTCAGGGTAAGCTGATTTATAAGCTGCAAACGCAGCGTCCCAAGCAGCATTTGCTTTCTCGCCATTCTTCTTAATTTCTGCGAAATGCGCGGTAACTTCTTCAGGCACGTAGAACTCATGATCCTCGGACCAACCATATGCTTGCTTAGTCAATTTAGTTTCTTCAGCGCCAAGAGGTGATCCATGAGGACCTGCATGTCCGCCTTTACCGCCTTTGTTAGGGCTGCCATAGCCGATAACTGTCTTCACTTCAATCAAAGTCGGTTTGGAAAGATCCGCTTGCGCATCAGCAACTGCTTTCGCGAGTGCATCCAGGTCGTTACCATCCTCAACGCGAAGCACCTGCCAGCCATAGCCTTCAAAACGTTTTTGAACGCTCTCGGAGTAGGAAAGATCTAAAGCTCCATCAAGCGAGATATCGTTTGAATCATAAAGTACTACCAATTTGCCTAGTTTTAAGTGACCAGCAAAGGAAGCAGCCTCGTGAGAGATTCCTTCCATTAAATCACCATCTCCGCAGATGGAGTATGTGAAGTGATTAATAAGGTCGTGACCTTCTTTATTATAAGTAGCGGCAAGCTGCGCTTCAGCGATAGCCATACCAACTGCCATGGCAACACCTTGTCCCAAAGGACCCGTTGTTGCATCAACACCAGCAGTGTGACCAAACTCAGGATGTCCTGGTGTTAGCGATCCCCACTGACGGAAGCTTTTCAGTTCTTCAAGCGGCAAACCGTATCCAGATAAGTGAAGCAAGCTATATAGCAGCATAGAGCCGTGTCCAGCAGATAGTACAAAACGGTCGCGGTTAATCCACGTAGGATTAGCCGGGTTATGCTTCATATTTTTTGCAAATAATTGATAGCCCATAGGAGCAGCACCCATTGGCATACCTGGGTGACCTGATTTTGCTTTCTCGATAGAATCGATCGCAAGCGTACGAATCGTATCAATTGAAAGCTGATCAATTGTTTTTTGTGTAACAGTCATTTCAATTTCCTCCTATTATCTAATCTAATTTGTCACGTTATATGGTTTGTCAATAACGGTTTGACGTCATAACAGTACGTAATAACTTTGAATATTGTATCATTCCGATTACGGGTTTTCCAACCTAATAATAGAATAATTGTATAAAAATACGATCAATTGAATACTACAGTCTTATTCTGATGCACAATTACACGGTCCTCAATATGCCACTTCACAGCTCGCGCAAGCACGACGCGCTCTATGGTACGACCGATACGCTTCAAATCATCGACATTGTCGCGATGGCTAACCCGCTGCACATCCTGCTCAATAATCGGCCCTCCGTCAAGCTCCTCGGTTACATAATGCGCCGTTGCTCCAATAATTTTCACACCGCGAGTATAAGCTTGCGCATACGGCTTTCCGCCGACAAATGCAGGAAGGAACGAATGATGAATATTTATAATACGATTTGGAAATTGCTCGATGAATTTAGGTGAGATGATTTGCATGTAGCGTGCAAGAACAATAATATCCGCTTTATCCGCGACAGCCTCCAGCTGTTTAAGTTCAGCTTCTCCCTTCGTACTTGCTGTAACCGGAATATGATGATAAGGAATACCAAACGATTCTACGAGCTCGCGCATGTCAGGATGATTGCTAATAACCATCGAGATATCCGCATCCAAATCTCCAGCCTTCCACTGCCACAACAGCTCAAGCAGGCAATGATCCTCCTTGGATACAAATACCGCCAAACGCTTCTTGCGGCTTGCGCGGAACGTATGCCATTTCATATCGAAACGGTCAGCTACTCTCGCGAAATCCTCCATCAGCACTGGAAGCTCCTTATCCATATCGTTTAAATCAAATTCAAAGCGTATGAAAAACATACCGCCTTCAGGATCCATTGTATATTGATCTGACTGAACGATATTAGCGCCGTGTTCATACAAAAAATGGGATACAGCCGCTACTATGCCTGGCCGATCGGGACAAGATATAAGCATGCGAGCACGGCCGACATTCACGTTCTCAGCCTTTTTATTTTGAGACAGATTAGTTTCGGATGACATGTACTTCAAACTTCCTTCCTTTAATGACTTTCTAATTAAACGGTTGACAACAGCTGCTTGCCTGCAAACCAAGCAATAAGCCGTTGATTGACCTGCTCCTCAGTCAGCGCCTCAGACAACGCGCCTTGTTCGATAATGAGATCGTACAAACGTTCCATCGGTTCGCGAGGGTCGGCCTTCTTGGCTTTAGCATCGTTTTTGAGTAAATCCCAGGTCGAAAGCACAAATTGTTGTGGATCAATTTCTTGTTTGCCAAAAAAATGATGAAGTCGCTCTACATCCTCAAAGTATGTTTCGCCTAGGCGTGTACGTGCGTCTCCGCGGAGCAATGCAATTTCCGCCTCATACATTGGACGCTCTGTTTTATCCGCCTTGCCGATCCATGGTGTTTCCAAAATGAATGGGCGTCCCTTAAGTCCATCATGATGTACTATTGACCGTATTCCCTCATGCCCCAGCCAGCCAGCACCGATCGGCGCATGTCTGTCCTTCCCTGCTCCACGCGGGTTTTTACTATCATTAACGTGCACAACAGCTACGCGGTCGAGACCGACTATACGATCGAACTGCTCCAGAACTCCATCCAAATCATAAAGCAAATCATATCCCGCATCATGCATATGACACGTATCCATACAAACAGTAAGTCGATTATTGTCCTGAACCTTGTCAATAATAGCTGCAAGCTCCTCAAAGCTGCGTCCGATTTCTGTTCCTTTGCCCGCCATCGTCTCTAGCGCAATGTTGACATTGGTCTCCTTTGTGCCTGCAAGCACTTCATTTAAGCCTTCAGCGATGCGTGAAATCCCAAATTCTGCATCTTTATCTGTATAAGCACCAGGATGCAGGACAATATTACGAACGCCAATATAATCTGTACGACGAATTTCCTCTTGCAGAAAAGATACAGCAAGCTGGAACGTATCTTCCTTGTAAGAGCCAAGATTCACAATATATGGCGCATGCACAACAATTTCTCCGATGCCCGCTTGCTCCATCAGCGCTTTTCCCTCTTCAATATATAACGCATCTACCGGTTTTCGTCTTGTGTTTTGTGGTGCTCCGGTATAGATCATAAATGTGCCTGAACCATAAGATATTGCTTCTTGAGCCGCAGTAAGCAGCCCCTTGTCCGAAAACGATACATGGGAACCTATTTTTAACATGAATTAACGCCCCTTTCGGTTATCAAACCTTATTTTACAAGGTAAGTCGAAATAAATCTAGGAATACGGTATAATTCATTATTGAGGTGAAAGATACTTATGAAAGCTACGCCTGATTGGTTTATGTATTTTATTATTTTTTGGGCTATCGTCATGGTTGTCGCAATGTCGATCGGCGGTTTTTTTATGTTCCGAAAATTTCTCAAGGTGCTTCCAATGCGGGATGGCAAATCCAAGCTCGATTGGCAAAATTACTGGGTAGAGCGAAGCCGGAGCATGTGGAACGACGATTCCAAACAGCTGCTGGATGAGCTTGTTTCTCCAGTGCCAGCTGCATTTCGCGATATAGCTAAACATTCCATCGCCGCCAGAATTGGACAAGTGGCGATTGAACACGGCGCATCTATAGTAACGCGTGAGCATTGCATCGAAGGTTACATACGAGCAACCCCAAAACGGGATTACCGTAGTTTAGTCACCTTCCTTGATCGAAGAGGAATTGACTACGCTCCTTATAAGCATTTACTTAATAAGTAAGCGTAAACGTGCAAGCGTAAGCGGCCTTCGCCGTCCCTTGCGGCGTAAGCCCGTTTCGCGGTGAAATATAAGCCGAGTATAAGGTGAAACTTATACTTTCTTATATTTTCATATTAACCTTTTTTTATAATGACAAATTAATGACAACCAAAGCCGCCGAGCGCGGCTTTGATTCATTTTCAGCAGCTTTGGGTAAAAAAATGTAACCCTTCGTAATTAGATTTCGTTATATTAAGCAGGAGGCGGTACTAATGATGAACAAATTGAAGCACAGAAGAAACAAAAAGGCGGTTACAGCAGGAGCAGTTCTTCTAGCTGTCATGCTCGCGGCATCAGCCTGCAGCGACTCCAACACGAATAAAAATGGTAATGAGCAGCAGCCTGCAATAACAGAGAGCCCGACTGTAGATAATTTACCTGATCAAAGCGGAGTTATTGAGCCTGACGTGCCGGCATCCGGTAACACGGATAGTGAAAATAATAATACGGATACAAACAATTCAGGAGCATCCGAGCCAGGAGTATCCGAGCCCGATCCAACAGCTCCCGTCAAAAGTGGCGAGGGTACTTTCGTCGGATTAAGCGACTCACACTCTATTGAAATAGAAACGAAAGACGGCGCAATGCCCTTTCAAGTATCGGAAGAGCTCTTAGCTGTCGTGAATGAATTGCCGTCCGATTCAAAGGTTACATTTGAGTATACGGAGAAAGAGATTGAAAAGGGCAGCGGTGTAAAGCAAAATTGGCTTAAAAAAATTGAACAAAGCAAATAACCTTTAGCTTGAAGGAGCGAAAGCAGAATGCGGGTTGCGATTGCAGGTGGAACGGGGTTTATAGGAAGTGCGCTGACTAAAGCTTTGCTGCAGAGAAATGATGAGGTTTGGATTATTTCAAGGAAGAATGCTAAAAATCAACTTTCCGGAGGGCTCCATCAAATAACATGGAGTGAGCTGGACGCAGCTCCGGCTTTACTTGAGGGAATGGATGCCATAATTAATTTAACTGGCGAATCGATTAATCAGCGGTGGACCCCAGCAGCAAAGCAGCGGATCATACATTCTAGAATCACGGCAGCAGCCCGCATAACTGCTCTTCTTTCCGCATTAATTGAAAAACCTCCACTCGTTATTAACGCTTCAGGAATTTCCGCATATGGAATGTCTGATGATAAAATATTCGATGAGACAAGTCCAACAGCAGTTACAGACTTTTTGTCGGAGGTCGTTCAAAAATGGGAGCTTGCAGCTGATGTTATACCTGTTGAACGACTCATTAAGCTCCGCGTAGGTGTGGTATTGAATGAAAAGGATGGTGCGTTTCCTCTAATGGCTATGCCTTATCGCTTGTTTGGCGGCGGCAAAATCGGCAGCGGAAAGCAGTGGCTGTCTTGGATTCACCTTAAAGATATGGTAGCACTCATCCTGTTCTGTCTCGACAATAAACAGATTAACGGTCCCGTCAATGCTTCTGCGCCTGATCCGGTGACGAACGACGCTTTTGGTCGCGCACTTGGCAAAGCGATGGGAAGGCCACACTGGTTTCCCGTTCCCACTTTCCTTATGCGAACATTATTCGGTGAAATGTCTACTTTATTGCTTGATGGACAACGAGCACTGCCTCAAAAAGCACTCGATTACGGCTTTCTATTTCAGTATCCGACTGTTGACAGCGCGATGCAGCAATTAGTCGGCCGTAAAGCTTAAGCTACATTGACTGTAGCTCATAGGATGGCCCCTTCATGCCCGCTAAATGAATAATATCACCTATCGCTAGCGTATATGCCTTGTACGGAATCATCGCTTGGCCATTTAGCAGGCTGCCATTCCTAGAACCAAAATCCTTCGCTTTATGCTCACCGTTAATAAACTCAATTTCCAGATGAGTGCGCGACACGCCACTGGCGCTGTCTGCATAGCTCACCTGCTCACCTGCTCGTCCAATTTTGAAGCTTGCAGCATTTAACTCAATCTTCGTTTCTTGCCCTTCCCAGCTTCGCTTTAACCAGATTGAAGACTGCCTTCCTTTTTCTTGTGATTGCTGAGGAGCAAGCAGTACTGTTGCTTCAACAGGAGGAATCACTTTTTTCTCGGCTGGCACAAATAAACGATTATCCATTTCTGGCTCTTCCAATTCCAACGATATCGATGACATTTTTGCCGGAGAAGGCTCATTTCTATTATTTGTCTCACGCCAATACTCTAGCTTACGAAATGGCAACGAATCCGGTACGATTGGCTCCATTTCAAATTGCGTTTTCTCTGAAGATAACGCGGTTTTTCTCGAAATAAACAAAAAACCTGCAAGAAGCAGCAGCGTCACACCTAAACTAATAAACAAGCTTTGGCGAGTTAGCGCCTCTGCATAAATAAATCTCCAATTACAAGCAATCGCTACTATTAACCCAGCAGATGCTATCCATTTTCTCTTACCAGTATGGACATCCTGTTCTTGCTCTTCCGCATAAGGAATGTCCACGAACTCTTCCTCCATTGCGATAGAATGGTTTTGCTGCTCAAGCTTTGGCGAAAGTAACTGCGGTTGCTGATGTGCTTGATGGCGTGCTTGTGGATTCGGTTGCTGATGTGCTTGTTGGAGTATTTGCTGATTCGATTGCAAATCTTGCTGTGGAGGACGCAGTCGCTGATGTTTTGTCTCCGGTCGGACTTCCATCTGAATTTGCGGTTCTTGGGAAGCTGCTGCCATCGGCCCGCTTCCGCTAATAAGATCCAGCAGCGTTTCACGCAGCTCCGCTAATGGCCACTTATTCCCATTAAGATGTTGTAGTACACGCTTTAAACCTTCTCCATTAATTTGATGTACATAGGAAGTCGATCGCACAATCAGCGACATTAAATCTCCAGTTCCCATCGTCTGCACAGTATCATGATCTTTCATTGGAACATAAACGAGCCTGATATCATGAATCTGTTCTCCAACAAATATAAACTGATCACTTAGCAGGCAGCCTTCCGGCCTAAGCATATAGTTTTGACATTCATTTAAAGCATCTATAACCCCTAACAGTAGTGCATAATATTCTTCCATCGTCAGAGGCTGCTGTTGTAAACGGTGAACAAGCATTCTAACGCCGGTTAGAGAGTATCGAAAGGTTATCCTGCCGTTTAACTCGAGCCAATCTACGGGCAGCAAATAGGGAATTCGCTGAGTTTGCAGCATGTTCAGCTCTATTTCATCCAAATCGTTGCGATAGATGCCCGCCACCCGATCAATCGTCATTTCATGTCCGCGATTCATAATAAAATCAATTTGATAGTTTTGTATTATTATCAACTCTTCCATTGTAAAGTACGTTAAATTATCAAGTACCAAACGGTTATAGCCGCGGGTAGAACCGCTAGCATAAAAGGGAACTTTTTGCCGGATTCAGCCCATTGCAGCCATTGCTTCACTTTCCAGCCAGTTGCAGGAATAATAATTGCAATAAACCCCACTGCAACCTTCTTTCGCAAGGAGCTGTGAACGATAACTAGAAACAGTCCTATCAGACCTGCATACAGAATCGAATAAAGCAGCAACTGAAGCACCGTCCATACACCTACCCAGGCACCAATCGCCCCAAATAGCTTTACATCGCCAGCTCCAATTCCTTTAGCAAAATAAAGCATCAGCAGCGGCGCAAAACCAGCCGCAGCACCCGCTCCCGCCGCAATTAGTCCAGAGAGTCCATTTGCAGCTAACTGGTATATCAATGCCCCGATAAAAAAGCTGAGTGTTAAACGATTAGGTATGATTTGCGATCTGATATCTGTATAAAATGCAACAATTATCAATAGTGCAATTGCTGCTATTTGAACGATGTCCATAGCACACTCCTTCCTCATAAGCTGTTTCTCATTATCGTTATTCGTTCATATCGTTCTTCTTCTCTACAACAAAATGCTTCGAAACCGAATTTTCCACATCTCCGACTGCGGAAGCCGTCAACTGCCATATGCCAGGCGTTGTATTTCCAGAAACATGCCATGTCCATTGCACGAAGCCGTCAGTATCCGCTGTTGCTTCTCCCAAATGCTTCGCTTTACTAGAGCCGCTTTTGTATACCACCTCCATAGAAACAACAGCTCCTGGCGCTGTTTTCACGATAACAGTCGCTTTCCTTCCGGGCCGAATCGGTGAAGGCTCGATTGCTATAATTTGCAGCGGAACAGCTTCCTCCGTACCGCTGTCAGAACCGTACCTTGCAGGGGCGGCATCACTAATCCAGACCCTTTCTGCTGCTTGTTCCTTTAACACGATTGGCTTGCCATAAAAGGGAAGCTTAAGCGGAAACTCATATTCAACCGCTATCGCCAAATAGGGCTGCTCTTTCTTCTGCAAATCCGGTAATGTTAACAGCTGCAGTTTTACCCGAGCAGGATCTATGATCGCTTCATCAGCAAACTCTCTTATCAACGGCTCGACTACAGCTCGTCCTATTTCAGTTGCAGCCATGTTCTCCAACGGACGAAAGTCACCGCGCAGTGCGGATGCTATGAGCGTTCCAGTCGGATCAGGCAGCCAGTCCGCAGCTTGCGCTGCTACCTCACTCCATGAAGATAGAGGACTTTTTGTCGGCTGCTGGTCTGTACCATTAGGTAGTGAATCTGTAGGTAGTGGATCTGTAGGTAATGGATTGCTGGCAGCAGCTTGCTGCCAGGCCAAATGAACGGGGTGAATATGTGTTGCCATTTGCCTTACAGCCTGTTCTGCAGCTGAATGAAGTGCCATCTGTACCGCACATAAGCGGATGAGCACAACAAACACCAGTAGTACAATTATTATTAGAGGCATAACTAATGCAGCTTCTACTACAATCGAGCCCTGTTCGTTTTTTTGTCTGCCGCTCTTAGTACGACCAGCCAATCGTTTGCGTTGTCTCATAACGGTTGCCGACAACCTTTCCTTGCAAAAGTCCAAAGTGTCCTAGTGTTCGCATTAAACCAGGAATAAACCAAAGCTCCATTGAGAAACGAGCCTCACTAGTCACCGCGCTTGGTACTTCTGATAACACGATCCCGCTATTTTGCTCAATAACAGCAATCATTCGAGCCAGCCTTGAGGCTTCATTAGCTCCATGCATGAATTGAAATATTCGTAAATAATCGATATAGGATAGTTCGACCTTCACATATTTGGATAACGGTGCAGAGCCTCGCTCTGTAAAAGCAATCATATCTTCCATCGTTTTTCCTAATCCGTAAATAAGAGCAGCTGACAGTATTAGCAACGGATGACCTAACGCTCTGCTCTCTACAAGTCCTTCCATCGTGCGAATAGCTAATCGAGCTGCAAAAAGCTCACCATACGCAGCCGCTAGATTTGCTACTGAATTGTGAAAACCATAAATAACATACTCAGCTTCTTGATTATGGAAGGAAATAGCATCCGAAAATTCTTTAGTGTCTCCAGTCTCCAGCAAGGAACGCAGCTTTTGCGGAGGAAATGATGTATACCGATGCATAATATACTCTCCGAAATAAAGAGTACTTCTCGTTCGCTCTAGCATGTCTGCCAATCCGGTAAACATGTTACCCATAAGAGCGGTTGAATGCTCTGCAGCTCCATACGCATCATTTGGTTGTTCTTGCTGAATAATCTCCACAGCAGCATCAGATTGTTGATTGAATAGAAGATTGTTGTTATAACGCGACTTCACCTGATCAAAGAGCTTCTCTTGTTCATCGGTTTGTTTTACATTTGTCATTCTATTAAGCATGCCGCGCGCCTGCTTCCAGAGAAAACCTGCTTGCGCCTCCTGCTGCTTAAGCTGCTTCTTCACGTCACTGTCATGCAGCGTTTTCTTCCGTTCTTCAAGAACAGCGGCTGGTCGAATATAACGCTCCTCGTAGAGTCCATAAGCAACTCGCATACTATTGACGCCTTTTATTAATGCATCAGCTGATGTATTCACGATCGGCCTCGACAATGAGGCTAATACAATGGATTGGAAACTCTCAATTTCCCTATTTAGTGATAAGCTGGCTGCTCCTTGAGCTTCAATCTCCATTCTGTATGTACTGAACCAGCTTTCCGTTAACAATAGCTCATTTGCAGATTGTTTGATCTGCTCAATATCCGACTCTGTGCTTGAAGGCATTTCATCCAATTCAGTCCCAGGTATTTCGCTCTTCGAAACCGTATCGTAACTCGAATCAACTGATGCTTGATTGGCTTTCTGAACAAGCAGCTGCATTTCGCCATTCAGAGCCTTTGCCGCTTCTAACTCCAACAAAGCATCTCCTTGCAGCTTAATATGTCGCTTCAGCATCTCTGCACTCTGCTGAAGAAGCTGGGACGTTCCCGATCTTGCTTTATCCTCATACGCTGCTATTTCATTCGTATATTTCGGTAATTCATCACTTTTAATCGACAGGTCATACACAACTTGCGAAGCATACCTATCATATTCATTAGCTATGCTTATTTCAGTGCTGCCCCCTGAACCAAGTGCGGCTTGCATCGGAATCCTCGCATTAATACCACTTTCACTTACCGCATCCGCAGCCTGCTGCTGCAGTTGGAGTGCCTGAGCTAGATGCGCTTCACGCTGCTCATACAGCTTGCGCAAGCTCTCGAGCAAGTCCATCGTCACTGAAGCCTCTTTCATTGCTCCCGCCATCGGAGCAAATCTAGCAGCCAGCTCCAGCGTAAAATCAACTGGCGCCTTATATTTCATTTCTTCCAACACTTGCCTCGTAAAGATGTCATGATTGCCAAGAACCGCCGCAGTATTCAGTGTTGCAGACTCCAGCTTAGGGCGGGCAAGCTTGACACTTTTATTCGATTCAATCATTGTCCCTCCCGCATTGCTTGCAACAGCCTCATTAAAAATCGTTTGACCCTCCGTCCCCCCGCGTCCGAATAACCCATATTTCTCATATAGCATCGAATCATATGCTGATAGCACCGAACGAACGCCTGATCGAACGGAATCCTCTGTTATCTTATGGAGTGCAGCAATTCGCGCATAATCAATTAACAACGAGAAAAAGAGCAAGAGCGATGATAGTACGATTACTGCAAAAACAGTGACCGCACCATCGTCTCGTAATAGGAGCCTTATTAGTATCGACTTTCGATCTGCATGATGGTCTTTTCTCGCGATCACGTCTCCTTGCCCTCCCTCCGATATTCGATATTGAAGCATTCATTGCGTTAGAGACGACTTAGCATCTTTATAGGGTGACAACACCTTGCCAGCATGTGTCTTCGAGTAATTTCCTTCACTCCCATTGCTCTTAAGCTTCTTTGAAAAATATCTGACTAGATCCACACTACGAATAAATTCTACGGGATCAACTATTGAAGCAGCAGTTACCGTCTTCGGCACTTGTTTTAGCCAATTCTCTTCCAAAAGTGACAGGGATAGGGGCTGCTTCAGCTTCACTTCCACTTTTCGTTTCAACAGAGCATGCGAATAGCTGATTTCCCCCTCGTAGGCAAGTCCAGCTTGCCCAAACCAATTAACGGACTGCTCCATTTTTCGATGGGATAAATCAGATTTACTGCTCTCTCCAACCGATTTATCCAAAGGAAGATCGACTACTGCATCAGCTTCTTCCCCTCCTATCCCAAATAGGCCGGTGAGCATTTCATCCTCACTCAATCTCCAATATAGGCTGTCATACTTCGGCTCAGAGAGCATTCCGCTTCTAGAATCACGAAAGCTATTATCCCATCCAAAGGCTGCGCGTTCGGCCGTAGAAGAGGCGGCATAATATAGAACAACCTTCTGATACATATACATGCCAAACATAATAAAGAGGAGGATTAGCGAGAGCAGTATCGGGAACACCATCGTTGATTCTAGCGTGAAGCTGCCTTGCTCTTTCTTCAAACCTTGAAGCAATCCAGTTTTCCGCTCTAGTCTCACCGTCTTCACCACCTATCCCATCCTATGACTAACTAAATATTTTATCCGCTTCGTCGTCAGCTTTACCCATTAACCGTTCAATAAGCGCAATAACCCAATCTTTAAACAGAAGCGCAATAATAATAACAACTGCAATAATTAATATTATTTCAAGCGTCCCAAGACCGTCTTCCTCTTTCCAAAGTGACCGAATAGCTTGACCTAGCTTTCTCATGGATCCATCTTCCTTTCCTATTTGGATTAAGACATCAGCAATACTGCAGGTGCAGCTACTAGAATCATTAATACGAGTAAAATACCTACGAGCGGAAAAACCAGTTTAGATGAAGCCTCCTCCCCGCGCGCTCTAGCTATCGCCTTCCTTTTCTCCCATAACGTATACGATAGCTCCCTTAGTGCGAGAACGAAATGCTCGCCACCGCGGCGGTAATTGAGAAGCAGCACCGTCGTGAAAATAGAAACCTCCTGTACAGCGCACCGTCGGTTAAAGCGTTCTATAGCATTATTGAACGATTGTCCATTGTGTATCGACGAAACCGTATCATTCCACTCCTTGTATAATGGATGTGCATCCGTTTCTTTCCTTTCCAAGCAGCGTGCCAAAGCATGGTTTACCGTTTCACCTGCGCCAACTAACAGCATCAGCTTGCTTAGCATATCCGGCAGCTCTGTAATCATTTGCTGCTTGCGCTGCTCCACCCTTCGTCTTGCCTCTATTACTTGACGAATAGATAGTACGACGCCAAATACGAGTCCCATCATAAGCAGCAACGGTTCATTGGCCAGTAAGCTGAGCCACGCACAGCCTGTTAGCGCCGCATAACCATTTCCTATGGAGGCCGCTATCTCTAATTTTGTTCGCTCAATTGTCCAATCGTTTCCGTTCAAAATAATGAGCTTCATATGAAAGCTGCCAAGCTGGAGCTGGAGAGCGTCGAACAATCGTAGCCGTTCTAAGATACGAGCAAATGGGTCATTCATAATAAGCTGTCTTAGAGGCAGCACAGGTGCAGGCGCTTTAAGCTTGCCCGCGAGTTGGAACGCTTGCTTCCAAACGAGCTTTATTACTCTTGCTCCGATTAAGTACAACCATATGGCAGTAAGCAGCGTTACAACTGCTGCGGACATCCGTCCATCCTCCTTCTACATCCGAATGCTCATGATTCTGTTCATTACCCAGAAACATAGGAGTAAAAGAGCAAGCGCTGCCGTTAGTAGAATATAGCCCATTCCTCCATACAAGGGAGCCATATAATCGGGAGCGGCAAAGCCCAAAAAAGCTAAAAATACAAAAGGAACTGCCATCATAATTCGCGCCTCAAACTTTTTTTGTGCGATCATTACCGAAATCTCCTGCTCAATTTCTAGCTTCTCGCCAATAATGGTCGAGGTGCGCTTCATTACCTCCAGCAAATCTCCTCCTGAGCGCTTGCACGCTGTCAAGGCATCTACGAATTGCGTTATTTCGTCAATCTGGGCACGATCAGCAAATCCTCGCAATGCTTGCTCAAGCGGCTCAGCATTGTCCAATCGGAAGCTGATAACTTGAAATTCCAGCAGAATTTCAGTTCGTGAGTCAGGGTATAGCAGCTTCAAATCATCAAGTGTAGAAAGAAATGCATTTTCAATAGAGCGTCCTGCAGCTAAAGATGAGGTTAAAGAAAATAGCGCTTCTTTAAATTGCAGCTTTAGCCTGTCCTTGCGACGAAGCAGCATCTTTCTCTGCCTAAAGCGGGGGGCTAACATACCTGCTGCTGCTCCGACAGAAGATACAAGAACCGAATGATAGAACAAGTAAACTCCTGCGAAAATGACGCATGCAGCAACAACCGCAGTAACCAAAAACTGTCGACGACTTAACTGATATTTACTATAATCCGTTAATGAACTGCCTCTTCGACGTTTGGCTGCTGCCGACCCGCTTTCCCAGCCGCACCAAGTCAGCCCCTTTTGAATACTCCATTCGTTTAAGCCGCTCAACTCACCAGGCCTCCCCTGCTCGCTATTCCCGCCATGATCAGCTTTTCTGTTCGAATGAGACTATTGTCCGTCCGCTTAAGCGCTCCGATCACTCGCCCCTCTGCTTCCCCCTCCTCCTGAAACAGAAATAATGGATTAAGCAATACTTCACCCGCTTCTACACCTATCACTTCATAAATTTCGGTCACCTTGCGCGTACTATCCCGAAATCGAGATAAATGGATGATAATATCAATAGCGGAGGCAATTTGTTGACGAATGACCGTAACAGGCAAATCCGCCGCGCTGAGTACCATTGTCTCAAGACGGGCAATCATATCCCTTGCTCCATTACTATGGCCAGTGGACATGCTCCCAGAGTGTCCTGAATTTAATGCTTGCAGCATATCCAAAGCTTCACCGCCTCGCACCTCACCAACGATAATTCGATTTGGACGCATGCGCAGAGATGCTCGGATTAAATCACGAATCGTTATTTCCCCTTTACCCTCCGTATTCGAATTACGTGTCTCGAGGGAAACAAGGTTTGGCATGGTCCGAATTTGCAGCTCAGCTGAATCCTCAATAGTAACGATTCGTTCATCATTCGGAATGAATTGCGATAATGCGTTGAGAAAGGTTGTTTTCCCCGTTCCAGTGCCTCCGCTTATGAAAATGTTATATTGAGCGCTTATCATTTCTTCAAGAAATTGTGCAGCTTCAATCGATAATGAGCCAAGCGCTACGAGCTGCTTCATTGTAAGGGGCTGTTCAGGAAACTTTCGAATGGTCATGCAAGGTCCCTTTAACGCGACAGGAGGCAGCACTACATGCACGCGAGAGCCATCCTTCAACCTCGCATCAACAATAGGTGAAGATTCATTAACGACGCGATTTACGCTAGCAACAACAGTCTGAATGAGATCCTCCAGCCGTTCCCTACTTTCAAAAGCAACCGGCAGCTGCGTCATCCGTCCCCTGCGTTCAACAAAAATTTCAGCATGGTGGTTGATCATAATTTCACTCACTGATGCATCTTCCATTAGCGGCTGCAAAATATCCAGACCTCTAAAGGAGTGGAACAGTCTGCGCACAAGACTCACCTTCTCAGTGGCCGTCAGCGGATTTCGTTCACACCATTCAAACACAATTTCTTCCACAATACGTGTAAGACTGTCGTCAGATAACGCACCGCTGAAGTCTATTTTTGAACGGACCTTATTACGCAAATCGAGTACGGTATTATCTGTCAGCAATGACGTCCCCTCCTTCCCTTGTCAGGTATTTAAACAGCCTCTCCACCGAAGCCCGAAACAAAGGCGATGACAGCAGAGTCGCCCCGCTTGATATACGCCATTCAGGCACATCAGGCAGCGCAATACAAGCGTGTTTCAATCGGTCACTCACCTCTATCTCTTTCGAATGATCAGACTGAGAAGCTCTATTTCTTATGAACTCGAATTTATGTGTTAAACAAGTAAATTTCTCTCCCCACCTCTGTTCACCATATTTAAGCGCCAGCTTTTGTTTATTTAATGCAGACAAGCTATCATCCATAACCCATAGAACCTGATCCGCTTGCTCAATCATTGCTTGATGAAGATCACTGAGACCATTATCTAAATCAATCACTATGAGATCATACTGCCTGCTTTTAACGATAACATCTAAAATGCTAGTTGCATCTTCTGGGGTTAATGCCATCCGATCCTCCATATTTGTGAAGGGTGCTAAGTAATCCCCGTTCAGCAAGGGATGACGCTTGCGATGCTGTGTAAGCCAGCTAAACATTTGCTTAGATTGCGATTTCACCCCATACAGCAGCTCCGAAAATCCTTCGCTTGGTGACGTATCGTCCGCATAGTCCGTATAGCTATCTCCTAGCCAATTGTCGGTTGTATTCCACAGCTCTAAATTCAAATAAAAGGTTTTGTACGAATGTGAGCTGGCAGCCTGTACAAGATGCAGCGCCAAAGCCGTTTTCCCGACACCGCCAGCGGCGGAATGAACAGTAATAACCATTGGGCTTGATGTTCCTTCATCCCTAGCCGTTGAATGTGCTTGAACAATTTCAAAGCTTGCCCGGATCTGAGATAATCGTTGAAGCAGAGACGGCAGTGCTTGAAATTGAAGCACCTGCAACTCCTTCTCATATTCATTAAGCTTCATAACCAATGGTACAACTGGAATATGGGGTATCACAGTCTTCTGATCATCTTTCAATTCATCCAATAGCTCCGGTTGTGCTGCCAATAAATCAAACTTGTAGCCTTGCTTCAAATATTGCTTGATGGCTTCCGCATGCGTGAATGCTACTACCTGCCATTGTCCTTCGAACGGTCCATCACGAACATAATCCGCTAATCGTTTCAAATATTCTGGTTCCTTCACTGCAACCGCAAGCTTATATCTCTTCAACCCCAGACGGCCTCCCTTCGATTGTTAAAACACAAAAAAGCACCGTAATAGGCGCAGATAACTGCAGCCCTATACGGTGCTTCCGTGTTCGATATTTAGCTTTGTATAAAATTTACCATATCGTCTTCTATCTCGTCAACCAAGGAATTACTTTTTCTTGTCCCAGTCACTCAAAAACTTCTCGATGCCAATATCAGTGAGCGGATGCTTCCAGAGAGATGGCAATAGTGAACCAGGAATCGTTGCAATATGAGCACCAGCAATCGCAGCCTGCTCGACATGACCGATATGGCGTATGCTTGCAACTATAATTTCGGTTGAAAAACCATAATTTCGGATGATCGTATTCAAATCACGAACAAGTGTCATCCCTTCAACACCGATATCATCCAGCCTGCCAACGAACGGACTGATGAAGGTTGCTCCCGCTTTAGCTGCCATTAGTCCTTGTGCCGCCGAGAAAACAAGCGTCACATTGGTTTGAATGCCCTTCTCCGCAAGTGCGTGCGCAGCGTACAGTCCATCCTCCGTCATGGGCAGCTTAATGACCACATTCGAGCCCCATTCCGCCATTTCAAACGCTTCTTGCAACATATCTTCTGCTTTCGTGCTAATCACTTCTGCGCTGACAGGACCAGATACGATACTGCAAATCTCTTGAATAACTTGTTTAAAATCCCGTCCTTCCTTCGCGATAAGCGAAGGATTAGTAGTTACACCATCAACGAGTCCAAGCTTGGCAATACGTCTAATTTCCTCTACGTTAGCTGTATCCAAGAAAAATTTCATATCTGATCATCTCCTTTTTCTAATGAAAAAATAGATTGATTTCCCGTTCTGCGCTTTCATCCGAATCTGAGCCATGCACGATATTGCTAGCTACGTCGATAGCATAATCACCGCGAATCGTTCCAGGCGATGCTTCTGAGGGATTAGTTGCGCCAATAAGTGCTCTTGCATTTATAACGGCGTCTTTACCCTCCCATACCATTGCAAATACAGGTCCAGATACGATAAAATCGACCAACTCACCAAAAAATGCTTTCTCACGGAGATGCTCATAATGATGTTCTGCATGTTCTCTGCTAAGCTGGATTAAACTAGCCTTTAAAAGCTTGAAGCCTTTATCTTCGAACCTTGTTACTATTTGGCCTACCAAACCACGTGCTACTCCATCAGGTTTCACCATTACAAACGTTTTATCCATTAAGATCCCTCCATTAATTGGTATAGCATTTATTTCGTTAGCCATTCAGTAATAATGCCTGCAGTTTCTTCAATCGCTCTATTCGTTACATCAATAATTGGACAATCAAGTGACTTCATGACAGCTGTAGCGTAGTCAAGCTCCTCTTGAATACGTATGGAAGAAGCATAATGCGCAGACGAAGGAAGTCCTAATGTCTTTAATCGTTCCGTTCGAATTCCAAGTAAATGATCCACCTGCATTGTAAGCCCGACAATAAGACGCCCAGGCGCTGACTTCAACTCCACAGGCGGATTAACCTCTGGCATCAGAGGCAAATTCGCCGTCTTAATCCCTTTATGTGACAAAAATATACTAAGCGGTGTTTTGGAGGTTCGCGATACCCCAATAAGAATAACCTGTGCCTGCACAAGCCCCCTAGCATCCTTGCCATCATCGTATTTCACCGCAAATTCAATCGCTTCCATTCGACGATGATACTCGTCGTCGATGGAGTGAAGCAGTCCGGGCTCACGCTTAGGAAAGCTGCCAAAGGTGTCAACATAGGCTTGCATCATAGGGCCCATCACATCTACCGCGCGAATGCCTGCCTTCAAAGCTTCTTGTTTCATTAATTCCCGCAGCTCCGGCTGTACCAGCGTATAGCTTATAAATCCCCCGCTGGCAGCCGCTTCAGCAACAATACGAACAATCTCATCCTCAGATTTCAAATGCCCGTATCGTTTAACTTTCGCGCGTTCCGATGAAAACTGCCGCAAGGTTGCCTTGGCCACCGCTTCCGCTGTTTCGCCGATAGCGTCGGAGCACACGTAAATAATTTGCTCTTTCATAAATCTGGCTCCTCCAATTCCCCAACGGTCGTTATGTCTGCCATCAGACGTATAATGTTCGACTTTGATACCCATCCAGTCACTTCCGGATCATCCAGACCCTGCTCCTCGCGAGGCACAATTACCGGCAGGCAATCAACTTGATGTAGCGACATTTTGCGAATCGCTTCCATCACTGAATCATCGGGCATTAACGTCACGATATTAGGATAACGGGTCATCACCATACTGACGGGAATGGCTGCTGCACCAGCGTTGCCCAACGTAATTTTTAGCAAATCCTTAGGCGTCACAATTCCTGCAAATCGCTTCTGGTCATTAATGATTAGAAGTGTATCCGCATTTTCGGTAAACAACGTAATAACCGCATCATGTACAGATAATGTATCTGGAACATTAACAGGAACCCCCTGCACCTCTCTTACCTTCATGCTATTAAAGCGCTGCAGCGGCTCACTGTTCGATCGATAATTGTTGCCAAGAAAATAACCGACTTTCGGCTTCGCATCCAGCAGCCCTAACATAACGAGAAGCGATAGATCCGAACGCAATGTCGGCCTGCTTACACCAAGGTATTCTGCCAATTGTTCACCAGTTACCGGCGAATGCTTCTTCACGAGCTCAAGAAGCTCCAATTGCCGCGAAGATAGTTGAATCTTAGTCCCCTCCAATTCTTATATGACTCAAATTAATGCCATATAACACTCTTATATGCTAAATAGAATATCACATTAATATATAACGTACAATAAATAATAATAAAACTTATTAATCACACAGTATTTTGATTATCTGAATATCTTAATGTACCCCGAAATATTACTTCTTCATACTAAAAATACAAAAAAACAGGTGCAAAATGCACCTGTTCTTACTTAACCTCTCACTTATCCTTTGTCATTTCCAAAAATAAAGCAACATCCGCCGATGTCAGAGCAACCGCTTCCCGCCAAAAATCTATTTCTTCAAGCTTCACATCAAGATGCTTCTGAGCTAGCTGCTCAACCGTCATTCGTCCTGTATCACGAAGCAAACCAACGTAACGATCCGCAAACGCTGAGCCCTCATTAAGTGCTCTCGCATAAATACCCGCGCTGAACAAATAACCGAATGTATACGGGAAATTATAAAAAGGAACATCCGTTAAGTAGAAATGCAGCTTAGAAGCCCAGAAGTGTGGATGCACTTCACCCAACGTATCACAAAAGGCTTCTCGCTGAGCCGCTTCCATCAGCGTGTTAAGCTCCTCTACGGATACTAGACCTTTGCTCCGAAGCTCGTAGAATCTGGTCTCGAATAGAAAACGCGCATGAATATTCATGAAAAAAGCAACGGAACGTTGAATTTTATCTTCCAGCAATGCCAGCTTCTCATCTGGTTCCGCAGCAGCTTTCATTGCGGAATCAGATACAATCAACTCTGCGAAAGTTGAAGCAGTCTCTGCCACATTCATTGCGTATTCCTGCGATAGTGCAGGCAAATCGTTCATAACATGCTGATGGTATGCATGTCCTAGCTCATGCGCAAGCGTAGAGATGTTAGAGGCTGTTCCTGAATAGGTCATAAAGATGCGTGTTTGACCTGTCTTTGGAAATGCAGTGCAGAAACCGCCTGGACGCTTGCCTGCGCGGTCTTCCGCTTCTATCCAGCCGTCACGGAATGCTATTTCCGAAAAATTAGCCAGCTCAGGACTAAATTTTCGGAACTGCTCTACTATAAAGTCTGCAGCTTCTGCATACGGGACCGTTCTCGATGCAGTGCCGATCGGCGCTTCAACGTCATGCCAATCTAACTTATCGACTCCAAGCAGTTTTGCTTTCCGTTCCAAATAGCGTACCAGCTCCTGCTTACCCTCCATAATAGCCGCCCACATCGCCTGCAGCGTTGCGTCACTCATTCGATTCATTTGAAGTGGATCTTGAAGTACGGATTTCCAGCCTCGCTTCTCATATAGCTTTAAACGAAAACCAGATATACGATTTAATACTTCAGCGCATAAGTCGGCCTGTTCAGACCACTCTCTCTCCCACTCCTTGAATGCCGCCTCGCGAATAGTACGGTCAGCATCAGATAAGCGATTATCCATTTGACCAGCCGACAAGGCACGCTTCTCTCCATCTGGACCCACATCTATAAATTTTGCTCTTGATACGATGACATTATAATAATCTCCCCAGCCGTGATAGCCGTCTACAGCCAGATCACCGGCAAGCGCCTCCAGCTCTGGAGCCATTTTATGTTTTGCCAGCTCACGGCGTTCCTGTAGGTTGTATGCCACTTCAGCTAGCTTCTCATTCGTGAGCAAGTTCTGCCATTCACTCTCTTCAAAACCGCGCAATAAATTATCGTAGCGAGTCAGCACCCCTAGAAGCCTTGCCGTTAATGTTTTAACCCGATCATTTAACGAGCTTGCCGCTGAATCTTTCATATTTTGAGCTAATAAACAGGATACGAAAGATTCCGATTGGCGAAGTCTTAGTAAGACAGACTGCATGATTTCTGTCATTACCTCTATGTTTGCCGCGTTTCCATCAGCGCCTACAGCGAGCAGATCGTCCAACCGAGCAATATCTTGCTCCATTCCTTTAAGTTCTTGCAAGAAAGCTGGCGAGTTCGAACCTCCTGCATAAAACACGTCTAAATCCCAGCTTTGCGGGTATTCTTTATTCATCTCCATATCTTCCTCTCTCTCCAAAATAAAAAAAAGCCAAGAAGCGGCCGCGTTTTTATTTGCGCAAACCTTCTCGGCGGTGTATAACTTAATTATATCCAGAATGGAGGAATTACACCATGTCTAAACCATTGCAAATCTCGGCTGATACAGCTGTTAAGCTTTCCAAGCAGCTTGGCGTCCCGATCGAGCATTTAATGCATATGCCGCGCCACATACTACTGCAGAAGCTTGCGGAGCTGGCTAAGAACGATACTCAACCAGCTTCAGAGAGTGAAGAAAAATGATGATTCCGTTTGAGCGAACATGGCCGTATGACATTATTATGGGCGATGTTTATGTAACAAGCTGTCCTTATTGCGATGAGGAAAATATACTGCTTCCGTTGCACCCGGCAGAATTCCAGAATATTAAAGATGGCAAGAAGAGACTGCTTGTATTTCCTTGCTGTCACAGCAGCGTTTCAATTATTGATATTGATCATGACTATTTGCTCATGGACCGCACTCTTCGTAAACGCAGTCGTTAACCAGTAGATAATATTGCTCCAGTTGCTTCAGATGTGTCGCCGGACATTTTATTGGGTCTGGCTTCCATTTCCTCACGAATGAGCTTCCATTGCTCCCTACTTGCCCGAATCATTGCTGCATCGACGATTTTCTTGTCATTGACGACACGCGAGAACCATCTGACAGCCTCGTTCGGTTCTCCTATTCGGTGATTGAGCTCGCCAATCATATACATAAGCTTCGCATTGTTTAAGTCTGCGCCCTCCGCCTCATATACATGAATATACGCTTGAAGCGCAAAGCTCAGAAACCGTTTTTCCTCGTTCTGATTCATATCGTATCGGTGCAGCCATGCTATATGGTGTAATAAACCCGCAATGACACGATCCTTCTCCCCAACCGCTTGAGCGCTTAACAGCGCTAGCTTGTAGCAAGTCATCGCTCGCTTCGCAGTACGTTCACCGCCAAAATCCTGCACCTGCCAGTGTATTCCTATTTTCTGATTATATTGTTTTTTTTGCTGATCATTTAGACGATCCAATCCATTTTCAGTCGTTGCAAATCCGCAATTCGGACATACACGAACGACGTAAAAATCCGGATTTACATCCGCTTTATAATAACCACAAAAGTCAGAATCCATTGATATCGGTCTTTTGAAGCTTGGCCGTACTCTAGAGGTCATAAACGTATTTTCGCAGCAAATACATATCATTTTCGATTGATACAGTGGTTCGATAGCTATCACGTCTCCTCTTCTGATGTGTTTACAAAGTGGTAGGCAGGTCCGGATAATCTGTTAATGACAATCGATTGTAGTTCTTCTTCTATTCCGACTTCTTGCAAAGCTCTACGCATACAGTCTAGCCACGCTTCCGCACGCTCAGGTGTAATGGTAAAGGGCAAATGCCTTCCACGCATCATCGGATGACCATACTGATCAGAGTACAACTGCGGTCCCCCAAAAAACTGTGTCAGAAATAAATATTGCTTCTCAATAACTGGATCAATATTCTCGGGAAAAAGCGGACCAATTAATGGATGAGCTTGTACTTTTGGGTAAAAAGACTCAACAACTAGTCTTAACGCCTCGGAACCACCAATTGCTTCATATAGGCTTATATTATTATTCATCGTCATTTTCATCTCCATTATGTAGGTAATTAGTATTATATCACAACAATTTTTGATAGAGACACGAAAGAGCCCGCGTCATTATACGCGGGCTAGGGCAAGTAGATAAAATAATTAAACTTCATAGTCCTCTTCACCTGGTGCTGAAAGGGACTCTCGGATGACATAGACAAAAGCGCAGACTAGAATACCAGCCATTATACTCATTCTTATCACTCCAAACGTATCAAAGGTAATTCCATTGTACCATAAAAAATATAGGAATCCATCTTTTTTGCAAGCGTTTTCTTTTTGGGATTGTTAATATTTCACTTGGGTCAAGTGATGGATGTCCCCTTTCAAACATATATGTGTAGGAGGGGCTGTACAAATGCTGCATGATCTAGTTATTTTAGTATGAAAAACGTAAGGGGGCTGTCATCCTGCTGCGCGCGCTCGTCCATCCTTTATCCATTACCGCATTTGCCGCTTCGCTCATTGTACTGTTAATGACTGTCTATCCGACCGAAACGCTGCACTCGTCGCTGCGCGGTCTTTCGATATGGTGGCAGGTTCTGTTTCCCGCTCTGTTCCCTTTTTTTGTAATTTCTGAACTACTACTTGGCTTCGGTATCGTTCATTTCTTCGGCAAGCTGCTGGACCCGTTGATGAGACCGCTATTTCGACTGCCCGGCATCGGAGGCTTCGTAGTTACAATGGGCTATATTTCGGGCTATCCCGTTGGTGCAAGACTGACAGCAAAGCTTTGGGAACAGCGTTTGATCAATCGAGTTGAGGGTGAACGGTTAGTCGCTTTTACGACGACCTCCGATCCCATTTTCTTAATCGGAGCCGTTTCAGTCGGATTTTTCCAAAATGTCGCGCTTGCTCCCATCCTTGCGGCGGCGCATTATGGGGGCGGATTAATCATTGGTCTGCTGATGCGTTATCACGATCGCCATGCTCCAACATCTAGTGATACGACATCAACGGCTCGTAAAGCAAGTAATTCTCCAGTAATAAGGAAACGTAGAGCTTCACGTATCGCTTCCGCTTTTAAAGCTATGCATGATGCGCGACTTCTCGATGGCAGAGGTTTTGGCAGGCTACTCCAGGACTCCATTGAATCTGCACTCCGTTTAATGATAGTTGTTGGCGGGCTCGTCGTCTTCTTCTCTGTCATAATGGAAATGCTGACTCACGCAGGTGTCGTAGAAGCGCTTGCCGAAGCACTTCGTTATCTGTTTGGATTAATTGGACTACCTAAGCCGCTCGCGGATGCTGGTGTATTTGGTTTATTCGAGGTGACACTGGGCGCTCGGGCGGCAGGTACTGCTGGTACAGGACTGCTCCATCAAACCGCTATTGCAGCTTGGGTGCTGTCATGGGGTGGATTATCTGTACACGCTCAAATCGCCAGTCTGATTAGTAAAACCAATATGCGTTATTATCCTCTATTCTTGGCCAGGTTGCTGCATGGTTTTATTTCAATGGCACTTGTGTACATTCTATGGGGATGGCTTGGTCCATAAATAAAGGCCATTAGAAAAAGTGTTTTTTCTCGTCAATTCTATATCAATTCTATACTTGTACAATAACTTACTCGGCGACTCATTGAATTTGTAGCCAATATCCTTTATCATCTTAAGTACTACGGAGATTGGAAGGAGATTCACCTTGAAATATGCAGTTATCGACCGAGGCGATTCGTTATCCCAATCATTGGCGGCACAATTCCATAAGCTAGCTGCAGAGCGCGGCTTCAAACGAAACGACGTAGCACCTGAAATCGTCATTTCCATTGGAGGGGACGGCACGCTGCTGAAAGCATTTCATACCTATGTCGATCAAATAACGGATGTCGCTTTTGTCGGAATTCACACAGGACATCTAGGCTTCTATGCGGATTGGAAAGCAGATGAGTTAGAAGAGCTAGTACGGTTTATGGCAGAAGAAACACCGAAAATCGTCCGATACCCTCTAGCAGAAATAGAGCTTGTGACGCCTACAGAAAGCGGCCATCACCTCTCTTTGAATGAATTTACATTAAAAGGTGTGGACGGTACGCTCGTCGCGCAAATTAACATTAATGACGAAATGTTCGAAATGTTCCGCGGAGACGGAATTGTCATTTCTACCCCTTCGGGGAGCACAGCCTATAATAAAAGTCTTGGCGGCGCAATCGTGCATCCGTCTATCGAATCATTGCAAATTGCGGAGATCGCTTCAATAAATAATCGCGTGTATCGAACGCTTGGCTCGTCGGTACTGCTTCCGCAGCATCATCATTGCGATATCATCTCGAAAAAGCAGCAGAAGCTGCAGCTCACCATAGATCATGTAAGCATTATGCGCAGCGATATCCGTTCAATACGTTGCAATGTATCCAGCCGAAAGGTCAGCTTTGCCCGTTATCGACCATTTCCGTTCTGGAATCGGGTACGCGAAGCATTCCTCGGCTACGACGTTCATTAATTAGAAAAAAAGACACCGGAGGGCTCCAATTAGGAGCGTCCGGTGTCTTTTTTGGATTGATTGGATTCAGAGGAAGCAGCAACCGCTTCATTGGCAGCAAGCCGAATTGGTTTTTTGCCCTTGTGATCATTTCCTCGATGGCCCTTACGCGGTTGATACTCTCGTCGTCCGCCACCGCTTTGATTGCGTTCACCGCCGCTGCGAGATCCTCGGCTTTGTCGTTCTTGAGGAGGCAACAAGGTCGCCTCTGAATGATTTGAAGCTTCATCTTCCATTACATCCGCAAAGTCCGACAGGTCAGAAAAAGCCGCGTCTACCGCCGCTCGAAGATCTGCCGCCTCAATTCTCGGCTTCTGATCCTCCGCATCGAAATCATAATCCTCAGGTTCTCTCTGCGTGCTTACCGTTTTCTCTAAAATAAAGTACGCGCAGCCGAAATTACAATATTCATTAATGTAATCTGACATGCCGGAAAAGCTGCTCTCTTTCGTAGCCTTTTGATGATTGTCACGAAAGAAGCCCTTCAAACGTAACTGACTGTATCCCCAGTCTCCAATTATATAATCGTAACGCTCCAGCACCTCGCTATAACGATCACGAAAAGCTTCTGGATTCCAGCCATTTCTGTTCTCAAGCAAAATTTCGTATGATTTGCCTCCGATATGAATCAAACCCATCTACCCCACCTCATCTAAGCGTCGATTACATGCTGCTTGAGCAAGCGCCGGATGAAACTGAAACCTGCTGCTCATCTACTTCTTCAACACCATCTGCAGCAATTGCCGCGTGTGCTGAATTCGTTTGCTCATGCGCATGATAAGAACTGCGAACTAATGGTGCGGATTCCACATGGCTGAAACCGCGTTTCAGTCCTTCTTCTTTCAGTTTTGCAAATTCATCCGGATGTACATAACGAACAATCGGCAAATGAGTTGGCGAAGGCTGCAAATATTGACCGAGCGTCAAAATATTCACATCCTGAGCGCGAAGATCATCCATTGTTTGCAAAATTTCATCCCATTCTTCTCCTACGCCCAGCATAATGCTCGATTTGGTTGGAATGTTCGGTTTCATCTCTTTAGCACGTCTAAGCAGCTCCATCGTACGGCTATACTTCGCACGTGCGCGAACACGGTCGGAAAGTCTCTCCACCGTCTCGACGTTATGATTCAAAATATCAGGATTAGCATCCATCACAATTTGCAGTGCTTCCGCGTTTCCAAGAAAATCGGGAATAAGCACTTCGACACGACAAAACGGCATCCGTTTGCGGATCGCATGTACGCTAGCAGCAAATATGGATGCTCCTCCATCTTTAAGGTCGTCGCGCGCAACAGAAGTGATAACACAATGCTGCAAGCCCATCTGCTCCGCTGCTTCTGCAACCCGTTCTGGTTCGTCCAAATCGAGCTCAGTCGGCAAGCCTGTCTTAACCGCACAGAAACGGCAAGCGCGCGTGCAAATATCGCCCAAAATCATAAATGTAGCTGTGCGATTCGCCCAGCATTCATAGATATTTGGACAACGTGCTTCCTCACAAACGGTGTGCAGCGTTTTGGAACGCATCATATTTTTAATTTCAGCAAAATTACCGTCAGTCGCTAGTTTTATTCGAAGCCAATCAGGCTTTTTCAAAGTTTCTCGTTGTTTCATGCGGCATAACCTGCTTTCGAGTTAATCTATAAGTCCTAAACGCATGGGTTTATTATAACATGTTTCGCATAAAAATAGCACTTTCTTAAGCTTTACGATGTATTCGTTTCCCCTATATACTCACATATCTGAGCTAAAAAGCAAATACTATTTCAGCTGCTTTCGCTGACGCCGTTAAATAAGAATGCGAGCGAGGTATTGGAGCATGGAGAAAACTAGGAGGTCATCAAGAACATTTTCGGAACAAGAGGTCAGTAGCTAGGGTAAATACGAATGTACGTTGTGTATCGGAAACAACCATAACTAGGCTTATTATAAAAGAGCCGAATGGATCGTTCTCATCCACTCAGCTCTTAGGATTATTTTACAATAATTTGTATAACATCACTTACCGTTGCTCCACTTCCATTCATAAACTCGCCGCGATATTGATAAATGCCAGGAGCTTTTCCCGAAATTTGTGTAATTGCCGATTGGGCATTTGGTGTGTGTGAGGATAAAGATTGCGTTTCAATAAGTTCGCCATTTTCATATAATCGATACTGTGCTGCGTTCGTGCCCCACCACATATTAGCAGTAATGTTATAGTTCCCATCTTGATCCCAGTTGTCACTGGACAACACAGGTTTGCCGGGATTCGCCTCAGCCACGGTGACGGTGTGTGGATCACATGAAGTCGTTCCATACCAATTCGATAACTCACATGTATACACATAAGTTCCATTTGGCTTACCTTGAATAGGAATAATGGAAGTCTGGGCTGCTGGCGATGCATCGGCCAGTGACTTCGTTTGAATCAATTGGCCATTCTCATACAACTTATACAGTGAGCCATTGTTTCCCCACCACATATTCATCGTAACCTCATAATTGCCATCATGTAAGCCTGTCGCAACACCGCTATTATTCGATAGTATCGGTTTACCTGGCACCCCATTTGCAAGCAGCGGCGGACTAACGGAATGCCGTTCGAACTTGACTGCATCAGCCCTCGTATAGATCATATCGGCAGGAAGGGTTGGAGGATCTACCGTTGTCTGAGTAACCCTTGTTAAACGAACATATTCACTGCCGTCTCCTGTAAAGTCGAACGTTCCAAGATTAACCCAACCCGACGAGCCGACTGTCGCGTCGATATACGTGACTTCGGTAACCGACTGATGCTTCACTTCCACTTTGACATAATTATCGTTTGCCGTCGTATGGACGAGCTTGTAGATGGAGACCGTATATTTCCCCTCTGGAAACTGAGCCTTCCATGTCGCCGACGATCCTTGAACTGTAGAGTAACGGGACTTAACACCAATTTTGTATCCGGCTAAATTGCTTTGGCTCCAAGATCCTTCTGTCGTGTATAACCCAGTCGTATTCGTGCTGTCGACAATAACCGTTAGGTCTCTGATCGTTATTGTCAAAGGCGGTGTTGTTAAGGTCACTCCGTCAATCGTTACAGTGGCCCATACCTCAATGTGATCCGTTTCCCCATCGAGACTTAGAAGGGTCAACAAACCGCTACTGTCCACTTCAGCCAGATCGGTTCGATCAACGAAATACTGCACATTTGCCTGTGTCAGATCACCAATCAGACCGTTATCCAAATAGCCGGTTACGTTCAGTTGTGCGGTTTGAGTCATCTGCAGTTCGTCCCGATCCGACAGGATCACCACAGACTCCAATTGCGGCATCTTGTTCGGGTCCACCCACATCATCGCATCCGCAACTACTCGTGACTTATTGGCCTTATTGGTTAATTCCACGTACCCACTATCGCCTGCTGCAAAAGGATAAGCTCCCAGGTGCACCCAAGTCCCATTGGCCGTTGTCTCATCAACGGTAACCGTTTCGGAGCCCCCGCTATAATAAACGGTAAAAGAGGCATTCGTTGCCCAATTTTCACTAGTAGCAGTTATTTGCGGAAGCTTGTAATACACACTGTAAGTCACACTTTCCGGCAGCTCAGGCCGCCATAGAATTCTGCTTGTCGCTGTGCCGGCAGTCGATTTGGCATACACATAGTTATCATAGTAATAGTCGTTAGCCGTTGTATCCCGTATCCAAACGCCGTCTGTCTCCGCCTCCGTATTATCCACAATGATAGATGAACCATCCTGCCAATCCGGTTGAACTGGAATTACCGTTACCTGATCAGGCAGATAGAGTGTCCGCTTGCGAGTCTGTTTCCCGTCTGATTCCACATAATAAGTGAAGGTTTGGGATAAATCGTTTACCCGTATCGACCATTCCATCGGATATATCGTATCTGGAATGGTCATATACGTAGCCCCGCCATCCAAGGAATAATGGATTGTCGCTGGTTTCATCGTTTTTGCCTGCACATAAGCATCATAAACCGTTTCGTCGGGCTTGACGATTAGCATGCCTTTAACCGCATCTATTGGACTGTGGATATCGAAGAAATAACTTGCATCCGATGTATCAGCAGTTCTGACCTGGTGCAGCGGCACATCAATGTTGAGTCCTTCTACAATGATAGCGGTTATTCCCTTGCTTGAAACCGTGGCATGAATGATTCCGCCACTCATAACCGCTTGCTCTGGTGTGCCATTGTCGCGGATGATGGTTACGGTATAATCTTGTGCCGGGTTGAACCCAATGATTTGCGCATTCAATTCGATCGGAGTCTGAACTTCAGATGACGATTCGTTGCTTAACCCGATGTAGAATTTATTCCCGCTCTCACCCGTTATCCAGTTCAATTGAGGATGGTTGGTCTGGATAATCCCCTTGGGCATCCAGAGCCAAACGTCGGAATTGCCATAAAAATGACCTGGTTTATTCCCATAGAGGTGATATTTGAACCATAAAAAATTTGTTTCAAATACGGAAGGAAATGTAATACTCCCATTCGATTTCAACGATTGTTCGCTGATCAGATAATCCATCGTTTGCCCGAGTTGCGCTGGCATATGGTGATAATAGATAGATGTAGCCCCGCTTGGGCCTTCCAGAGGAAAATCCGGTTCAAGTTGACTAACGGCGAAGCCCTTATAGTAATAACCTGGATAGCTGGAATATCGTCCGATGACCGCATTATGAGCGATATCCTGCAGCAGTTTATCACCTGTATAGAGTGACAATCTCAGCATGAAAGGAGCCTCCTGCGCATTCATCCGATAATAGCCGGTTGTACTTCCCGCCTCAAACGTCAATCCGCTCGGTGAAACAAGCCAACTGTCCGCTTGTACGCCCCCGGCTGCATCTTCTGGGAGCTTGCTCCTAGGATATTCGTATTTACCGCTTTCCGGCCAATGGAACGACTCCGCGTAATTATACGTCTCCGGCTGCGGAATCGTAACGGTGCCTTCAGCAACTGGACGAGCAACGAACATGGTGGCGTACTGTTTGGCTTCTTTGTACGCGGCATTCAAGTATTTGGGATCCTTCGTTTCCTCGTAAAGCTCCAAGATCTCCATCCACAGCTTGCTATAATAATAAACAAACTCATTTTTACTCACATTCACGGATTCAGGAGTATCGATATGTTGAATGATGTAGCTGTCGGCTGCAGCCTTGGCAGCATCTAAATACTGCGCATCCCCCGTCATACGATACATCATAAGGGGCTGAATGACAGGCCCCCGGTCTTTCTGGTCAGGATCACGCACAAGGTACTCTTCCTGCGCCAGCGTCCCAATTCCTGCTGAAGTACCCATCATTTGATTGACAGCGGATACGCTTGAAACATCGAACGGCAGGGTTGCCATTTTCCATAACGAAGGCACGCCGTATACTTTCTTCTGTGTCGGCGACCAACCGATACCATTTCGCGATACACCATACTGGATGGACGGCAGCGCTCTCGTATCGTAAAGCTGGTCATCCCCGGTCAAATAGTAAGCCCCCAGAAGAACTGCATTCGATGTTGTTCGAACGCTATCCTCGTTCTCGATATCTATAAAGCCCTTGGCACGGCTCCACCACCCGCTAGGTGACGGGACATAATGAACAGAGTCGTCCCCCTGCGGCTCTATCTTGAGCAGATCGATCATATTGAACATCGCGTCAGTAAGCGACTGATCGGCAACATTTTCCCGGTATGCCGAATAACCGTATTCATTGCGGAGAATATCCTCGTAGGCCTCATACAGACTGTTGCTTTGAGCGATTAGCCCCATATGAAACTGATACGTGGTTTCCGCGGTCATTTGCGAATAAGTCCCCAGCTGAGGAGCATAAAGGATCGGCTGCACGCTGCCTTCGTTGTTGACAAGACTCATCCCAAGCCGTTGTTTCGTAAGGCCTCCCGTCGGTTCAAATTCAACCGGAAGCTCTTCCGACGGTACAAATACGCCATACGACAAAACGTTCCCCGCGCCGTCTTTCTTCTCAACCAGACTCATCGGAGCGGTCAGCTCTCTCAAGCTTGTTGATTCCACTGTACCTACCATTTTTGCATGCGACCTGAAACCATTTAAAACTTCATTGACGCCAGAGATTAGCTCTGTTGTGAAAGACTGATAGCCAATCACATAATTGCCATCCCGGCGAGGTGTAAAGGCGAATGAAACATCTGGTTTGTCTCCTGACATGGACCAGTTCACTTGAAAATCGTAATCGCTTCCATGCGTAGAATCGGTTAATACCGCCGTGTGGCTGTCGGGAAAATTGATCCCGTCAAATGTAATCCAGCGTTTGTTCATCGTATCGTAGTAATTGGTTCGACTCCCCGCATCCCCTTCCAATAAAACCCATTGTTCCTCAAGTCTTTCCGCTACATTATTTATTGGCATCCAGTGCCCCGTGTCCGTGTTCTTGTAGAACATATCACGAACAATGGATTTGCCTCCATCCCATGCTGCTTCATAGAAGGTCGCCTTATAGTTTGCGTTTTCGATACTGCCTTTTTCCGTGTAACTGAGATTCGCCAATATGCGGCTGCGCAGCGGGGGCAACGGTGGAGCTTGCTGCCGGATATTTCCTTCGAACTTGACCGCATCGGCCCGAGTAATGATGGTGCCCGTCGTAGGTTGCGTTCGAGTCAACCTGACAAATTCGGAATCAGCACCACTGAAATAATACTCACCCAAATCAACCCATCCGACAGATGGGCCCGACGAGGGCCTCAGATCCATAAACATGACATCAGTAATCCCGTTATGAACAATCTCAATCTTTACATTACTATCTGCTTTATCCGCCCAATCAAGCTTGTAGAACGATATTCTCGCCGTCCCTGCTTCCAATCGCGGATTCCATGTGATGCTTCTTCCCACAGCATCCGTATATTTGGAACTGGAATTATTGTATCCCTTCACTCCCGCACTTGTGGTCCAATAAGGAGCGGAGTACCCGTTATTCGCGTTATTCGCATCAGCGGTGACTATACTGTCAATCGTGATGCTTCCATCATCAATGATGATCGTCTTATGCGGCTCTTTCTGCTGAATATTCCCTTCGAACTTGACCGCATCAGCACGCGTAATTATCGTACTGGTGCTGCTGGTAGACCGAGTCAATTTAACGAATTCTTCACCAATCCCAGAAAAATAGTACTCTCCCAAATCAACCCATCCCGCAGGAGCGCCAAATGAAGGTCTCAAATCCATAAAGAGAACATCCGTCGTTCCATTGTGAACGATTTCAATTTTTACATTGCTATCTGCCTTATCCTCCCAGTTAAGCTTGTATAACGATATTCTCGCCGTTCCCGCTTCCAGTCGTGGATTCCATGATATCGTTCTGCCTGCTGTACTTGTATATTTGGAACTGGAATTATCATACCCCTTCACCCCTGTACTTGTAGTCCAATTCGGAGCCGAATATCCATTGTTCTCGTTACCCGCATCAGGTGTCACAACATCATTGATCGTGATGCTCCCGTCATCGATGATAATCGTCTTATACGGTAAGGTCTCCGCATTAGCGGTCCTTATTCCGAATAGGCTTAAAGGAACTATCATCGTCATGATGAAAACGATTAAGAAAAACAGCTTCCTTTTTATCATACAACTCACAGCCTCCCTTTATATTGATAACGCTTTCAAAATATTAATGCCCTCCTTTGTTTGAATGATCGCAAAGAAGCAATTAGCCTTATCCTTCTGGCTAATTCCCCCTCTGTCTTTTTTATCATAGCATGTCACATAACCCTGAAATTTCTTTAATTTCAAGAATTTCTTATAAGATTTTAAGCAAGAAGAAACGGCTTCGCCATCCTCTGCAAGAGGAGGGTATCCGTTTCTCGTAGAAATAGAAGAATACTTTATCGCGTGAAACATATAAAGTCTTATATCAAGCAAAAACGCCTTTAGCGTCCTTTAGACGCTGAAGTAGCTTTGACGGTGAAATATAAGCCCTTTATAAGCTAACAATCTTATAAATTCTTATATTTTTAAAAAAGAAACCTACATCGTATTAGACTGCTTAACTGCAGTCAGATACGATGTAGGTCTTACAATGGAAACAAAGTCGATTTTATCTACTATAATGGCGGCTGCACCAACAACAACTTCCCAAGCTGGATCACCGTTTGATCGTACCAATCCGGATGCTGCCGAACATGCTCCATACTTCGTTCATTGCCGCATGCCTCAAACACTGCCGTTTTGTCTGTCTTCTCGGTATCCACTTCGAAGCGAACCGTATGTTTCCCATTCGGGAGCTCCGGCAAGAAAACATACTGATTCCGATTATGATCGTTGTATGGTGTGAATCGATCGACAAGGAAAGGTTCCCCGCCATCTACCGTCACCTTCAATCTGCCGGAATCAGGCCCCCCGATATCGAACAGACCGATGTGAGTGCCTTCGAACTGCACCGTGATAGCCTCCTCCGGATCGACCGCTCGCCATAGGCCGGGGAACAACCAATTGTACTCGCGGACCAAAGCTAAATCATCGGGGGTTCTGTAAGACCATCCTTCCGAAAAAATGGAAATGTCATCCAGAGGCAGCATAGCGGCGTACTCCCAAGGATTGGCCGGGACCAACGGGTTTTGAGGCAAGTGATGTTCCAACCTTCCTAGGTGATCTCGGAGTTCACTAATTTGCTCAAATGACCGGGTGATCGTATCCGTGTAAATCTGGTGTCCTTCGGGAATTGTCGGATGGATCGAATCATGCGTAAAAATAACGGCTCCGGGATTAGACTGGTCTGCCTTTGAGGTGAAAATGAGCTTTCCCTCAGATACCAAATGACTGACCGCTACGCCCAGATGAATCGAAGGAATACCGTAATAATCGGCCACTTCCTCCTGCATAAGAGCCCCTTTCTGGTATTCCCCAGACTGAAATAGGGCCACATCCCGCTCCTTCAGCGTATAAACGAACAGGATATCTGTAAACCGGCTCCGCTTGCGGATCTGACGGACAATTCCTTCGATCCGCGCCTTGGATTCGGGAACTCCGCCATCGTTACCAACAAATTCAACAAACACTAGATCAGGCTGATGACGCAGCACATCCATCTCCAAGCGGGCGCAGCCCAGGTCCGATCCTGTCCCATCAATGCCTGCGTTCACAGAGCGGATTTCCGCCTTGGGATATTGCTCACGAAGCCATTCTGCCGTCATGACCCTGTATCCTTCAGAACGGGTATTACTACCGCCAAAATAGACGATTGTCACCGTTTCCCCATTTTCCAACTTCTGAATTACATTAGGGAGCCCTCTTCGAGCGAATAATTCCTTCATCGCGACTTCACCTTACCTCACTGTTCGTTTTTAGGAGCAAACAATTTTACAGCAAACACTTCAAAATAAGGCGAACCGTAAGTCGCACAGAAATCAAATCGAATTTGGGTTACACCTTTCGCATCCACCTTATGTTTATTCAATGTGAGATAATTCCCACGGATTTTAATTTCCCTTTCGGTTCCGTCTTCTAAGGTCAGGGTCATGTCATAATCTTGGGTAAGGAGCTCGATCGGATGGTCGAAATGCTCCAAATCCAGCTGCGAATTGAAAACAAGATGGATTTCATCCAGATTTTTGGGGCTTGCAAAAAAGAATTCCAACCATTCCTGTCCTTCCGTACGTTCGGAAATCCAGCCGTTCGGCAGGCCATAGGGTCTGGAGTAGCCGTTGACGATATTCTCAGGACTATACATATTCTGGGGTGGCAACAGATCCTTGAAGCAAATGCTCTTATTGAATTTCTTCAGCCTGGACGGCACTTCCGGCCTATAATGGAAGCTGACCGCTCCTGTCATTTTCTCTTCATTGCCGTATACGGCAAGGCTCGCCGCACCTTCCAATACGATGTAGATTTTGTCATCAGCCGGCTTCTTGCAGCCCAAGTCCAGCGTAATCCAGTCGTCATGACCGGCTGCAATAACCAAGCGGTAGTCTTTCAACTCACTGGCGGGAATGTAGTTTTCCTTCCGTTCCCCGCCAAACAGCTTCACCTGCAGAGTTTCCGAATGCTCAGACATATTTTTAATTTTGATCCTTACGCTTTCAGCAACGGATGTCTGAATCGGCAAGACCAAACATAACCCTTTCTCCAAGGAAATCTCTTCGGTTGGATGAAGATTGTCATAGCTGCGCTGAGACGAGGCACGAATAGATAATCCATCAGCGAAGTAAGGATCCAATTCCTCTTGAAGCCCTACAATCGTTTGCCCGTCTCGAAGCAGCAGCGCCTGCAGCTCCCCCATATGAGCTTCGACTATCGCCGCGGGGTCTATCTCATATTTCAAGCATAACGAAGCAGCCGTTCCAACCGCCTGCCCCATACAACCGCAGGTTGCCATTACCCTTGTAGATCCGAAAGCCACATGGGTAGCACTTATATTGCGGCCAGCGAACATGAGATTAGGAATATTTCGTGAAAATAAACTGCGGAAAGGGATATTGTACAATCCAGGCACGAAATTCCATGCTGTAGCCGGCCCCTCATCGTAGATGCCCTTATTAGCATGTAAATCCATATACCATCCTCCGACGGATACAGCATCTTCGAAATGCGGCTTTGCTGTAAGATCGTTCTGAGACAACATGTGATCCCCTATAAACCGCCTCGACTCCCGCTTTCCAGGAATCGGGCATACATAATCCAAGATGAGATTGTCCACATCATCAAATTCGCCGCTATTTTTGATATAATCCCAAATCCCGTAAACCAATTTCCGCAGTTCCAATGCGATGTCTTCATTATTCTTGATAATATCCATATGTCCGCCGTATTCCAGCCACCACAATCCGCCAAGCCCGTTGATTTTTCTAGGAATAGCCCGATGGTTTAAGCCTTTTCTGATACTATCGAAAAAGGCCAACTTCGTAATATCGTACGCAAAGCCAGGCCTCTTGTACGGAACGGGATATCCTACGTCACGGGCTTGAAAAAGGATCGTG
Organism: Paenibacillus sp. J31R122; assembly: GCF_056269185.1. Taxonomy (NCBI): domain Bacteria; kingdom Bacillati; phylum Bacillota; class Bacilli; order Caryophanales; family Paenibacillaceae; genus Paenibacillus; species Paenibacillus sp. J31R122. The sequence goes on along the minus strand of NZ_JBWDNM010000017.1, from coordinate 83,709 downwards.
TCTCCCATTGTGTAATGGTCCGCCACTTCAGGAGCCAAGTCTTCCTTGTATTCATGCTTCGCTTCTCTCCCCCATCTGAAGAGAGCACCTGCTTGATAGCCGACAACTCCATCTCCGGAGCAATCGATGTAGGTGCGGCTTTCAAAACGAAATTTTCTTTCGGAAGCCAATTGAAGGCCCTCCACCCATTTAATTCTACCGTTCTCCATGCCCGTTTCATGTACGCATGTATTCAGGAATAGAGAAATGTTAGGCTCATCATAGACCATATCCAACAAGACCGTATCCGAAAGCGAAAGCATAAGCTTCTTGTTGTATAACGGATTATAGTGAAAAATCTTCAACTTGAGTTCTTCCACCAACCCGCCCTCGCGTGCATAATAGGATGGACTGTTTCCGAGATATGCCGACCCGTTGATATGAACCCTGACCTCGCTGCTCGCATTTCCCCCAAGAACCGGTCGATCATTAATAAGTGAAACTTGCAGCCCTTGGCGTGCGGCAGCAATGGCAGCGCATATCCCAGCAATACCTCCGCCTACGACGGTTACATCTGCTTTAATAAGCTCCATTTTGATAACCTCCATGATTAGATACTTCTATCATGGTAATCCTTTTGACCCTCGTTTTTTTACATGATTTCACGAAAAATTCATACATTTTTTTGCAACCTTATTTGGATTCATACCGTGTCATTTTTATCCGATATTGCTTAGGAGTATCACCCGTATATTCTTTAAATAATTTGCAAAAATAACCTTCATTCACAATTCCTACTTCCTCGCACAATTCCAATAAAGAATAATCCTGAACATTTAACAGCTCGAGAGCTAATTGAATTTTTTTACGGTTGATGTAGCTGATAACGCCTTCGTTCATTGTTTTTTTGAATAAGCTGCTAAAATAAGATGGAGCTAAATTCACTTCCTCGGCAATAGCCTCCAACGTTAAACGCTGTTTCAGGTTTTTCTCTATAAATCGCATAGCACTCATGATTTCTGCACGATGTAAAAGTTGGCCAGCGTGTACATATTCGAATGTGAAGTCGCTAATATAGGTAAGCTGCTCCCGAAAAGCCATAAATTCTATGGGAAACTCTGTTACTTCCGTGGTCAACTTGTTCCCCGATTTAAACTTCACAGTAATGTCTCTATACAAGTCTCGAAGCATAGGTGCCATGATGGACTTATGGATTTTATGGTCCGTAACATATTGGTTCAAATCAGCAAATGCTTTCTCCAGCTCTTCCTTGGAAACCTTTCTTTGCACCCATGCAAGAAAATCAGCCAGCTTCTGCTGAAAGTCCTCCTTTCTGTCATCACGGTAATGAAACCGATGTGCGGGTGTTTTGACTACTTTCTCTGTATGATAATAGAAATCCTCACTCACATTTTTAGCTTCCGTGTACGCTTGTTTGATGGATTCCCAGCCTCGGTGCGGGCCTCCAAAAGCGACAGATACCCCTTGATTCAAATATTGATGCAAATGGGAGACGATCTGCCCCCCCAATGTCTGGCAAGCATATTCCGTTTCCATATCACTGCGATTATTTTCCCAGGAAAGAAAGCCAATAAAACGATTATCGGATAGATCCGCAGCTACACCTCTACCACCATTCATCACAGTTTCTTCGATTATATTGGTAATCGCATATTTCAAGATGTTTTGGTCAGCCGCTGAGTATTCGTTTCGGAAACTTTCATACAGATTCATTTCAACAATGAAGCAGCAATAATTGGCTTGAAAGAAATGGAACTGCATGCGATTGGCAAAATCCGATGCCCGATGAGAAGGAATTTCGCCTCTGATCAGCTCGTTAAAAAATTGCTTGTGGACTCTATATTTGTTTTCAAGCACGGATACGTTTAACGATTGAAATTCCGCTTCTTTTTTCTTAACCTCATTTAAAATCCCGGCTGCCTTATCTAGAGCTCGATCTAAATCCGCTTCCCTCAGTGGAACCTTAACAATGTACTCCAGTACGTTGGCTTGAATAGCTCTCTGTGCGTATTCAAAGGATGAATAGGCGGTCAAAAGAATGTATTGGGTATGGGGAAGCTCCGGCTTTAGTTGCTCAATCATGGAAATTCCATCCATTCGGGGCATTACGATATCAGATATCACGATATCCGGCTTATGCTTTACAATCTCCTCTAACCCCTCCAGCCCATTATTCGCTTTTCCCACAAAATGAAATCGCCTATCCCTATGGGAGAGCTCGTTAAAAAACAATTCCAATCTTTGAATGATTAGATCTTCATCGTCAACAATGAAGCAGGTGTAGTCTCTCACCATCATGCATCTCCTTTAAACAAGCCTGCTGGGAATAAAGCGCGAACACGGGTTATTTCCTTAGGTATGCTTATGATTTGGAGCCCGAACTGTTCTCCGTAGTGAAGTCTTATTCGGCCATGAATATTATTTAACCCGATTCTTTTCCTTTTTACTTCCACATCACTCGGTTCTGAAATTAAAATATGCTTTATTTTATCAGCTGGAATTCCCTCGCCTTGATCAACTACTTCTATGATGACGATGCCGCCCTCCCTGTACGCATGAATCGTAATCGGGCCTTCGATCCCCCCTCCGTTATAACCATGGAAGATACTATTCTCCACAAGGGGCTGCAGCAGCATTCGAAAAACCGGAAAATCTATTAATCCTGCTTCGATATTCTCAATCAATTGGAAGTTCCTGTTATAACGGATGTTCTGGATCTCGATATAGTCCGATACATTTCGCAATTCCTGATGTAGTGAAACCTTCTCCGAAGCGTCATCTATCCCGTATTCCAATAATGAAATGAGAGACCCGATCACCACATCTACTTTCTCTATTTGTCCGAGGCGTATAACATTGCTGATAGAACCAAGCGTGTTATACAGAAAATGAGGGTTTATTTGAGACTGCAGTACTTGGATTTCCAGCTTCCGCTCAAGTTCATTATGAAGCTCCGCTCGCCGAATCAGTTCCACAATTTGCTGCAGCATACGATCGAAGGCTTGGGAGAGATCTCCGAACTCATCGTTTCGGTTAATCGTCATTGTAGTTGTCAGGTCGCCTTGCTCCACCCGCTTCATTTTTGTTTTGAGCGCATAGAGCGGATTCCTTATATATTTGGCAATAAAAAAGGAAATGATCAAACTTAAGAGAAGACCTGCGGCTAGAAGCCCGATATAATAGGTTTCTAGTCTGGACAAAGCAGCTTTCAAGCGTGATTCATCGTTGATCGAGATGATAGTCCAGTTGAATTTCTCCGTCGGTTTTTTCAGAAGAGAGACCGGAAGACCATCCTTGGTATGCAGTTGAAGGCTTGTTTCTGCAGTATCAAGAATTTGTTCCGCTGACGTTTCCCCGATTGAAAAAGTATGATCTTGAATATTTAATGGTCCTTTATTTTCCGAAAATCCGGCAATGATTTTACCCGATGCGGTGATCAGAGCTAGATTCATTTGTTCTTTTTTATTAATCTTGAACAAGGTTTCTTCAATGGCATTTAGATCCAAATCTACCGCAATGGCCATAGGAAACGGAGCGCCGTTCAGATATCGAACCATCGTAACTGTCCAGCCGGAATACTTAGATTTGTAAGGAGCACTGACAAATGTAGTCCATCTGTTCTTGTCAGCCGCATCAAACAAAGGTTCTCTTTCAGTTAAAGGCTCATCGAATATTCGGGTAGGTGTACTTCCACCTAGAATGGATAAATCGCTTTTGATCAGGTAAATATTACTGACGTAATTACTGTTGAGTTCATATAGCTCTCTTAATTGCTTTTTAATCACTTCCGTATTGTCAATGTTCGCTTTCACCGATGTTTCGACCGAGAACAGGATCGTCTGGAAGGAGGAAAAATTAACGGTGAAATACTGATCAACCTTGTCAAGTATTTGGTTCGTGTAATAAATGTCATTGGTTCTTATTTCCTTTTGGACATAGCGATAAGACAATTGGCTTATCAAGATTATGCAGCTTAATACAAACGCAAACACAATAAAAAATAATTTTAAAGGCAAGCTGATTCTTCTTCGCATCGATCCTCTTCCTTTTAATTCTGTATTAAACTAAGAATAGCATATGACAATAAAGAGAGGGGCTAATAATAGCCACTCTCTTCGTTTAATTTACTTGATTATGCCTGCTTCTTTAAATTGCTTGATTGCTGTTTCCTTATATTTCTGCATTTCAAACTTGGTATCCAACGTTTGGAGGAAATTATCCCAATTGGAAAGAGGGTCTTTACCAGTCATAAATTTAACCAAGCTTTCATTAATGAAACGCTGGCGGTCAGCTGCCAAGGAATCGCTAGGGTCTGCAGTCAATAAATTTCCAGGCAAAGTAGGCCCCACATATTTCTGGTTGTTCGTAAAAGCTTCTGCTGTCTTAGGATTCTGGAAGCTGAAATACTCAGCATCATCACCACGACGCGGCATTCTATAATGATCGACCCATAGGTATTTTTCTTTCATTTCCTTCGATAATTCAGAGGTTTTATTTTTGACCTTGCCGTCCACCAGATCCCAATGAATCCCTTTAATTCCGTATGCAAAATTCGGATATGCTTCTTTGTCCGTAAAGAGATAATTCAGCATAGACAAGATCCGAATGATTTTGTCCTTATCCGCTTTCTTGGATATGGCCCATGAATTGCCTTGGAACGATTTTCTCTCTACAATTTGATCACCGTAAGGACCTATCATTGGAGGAATAACGATCCATTCCGGCACCTCTCCGCTGATTTCTTTCATTTTCTGCTGATAATCCGGTTCCAGCCTGCGGGCATCTCTTATCATGAAGCCAACTTTACCCTTAAATAACTTTTGGTCCAGCAAATCGGGCGAATTCATCGTCACCCAGTCTGGGTCTACCACATTGGCTGTCATCATTTTATTAATGTAAGCGAGCGCCTCTTTCATTTTGGGATCGATAAATAGGAATACTGGTTCATTATCTTTCACTTCTATGGCCGAGGGAGGATTGACGCCAAACATCCACATTAAGCTATCGAAACCGTAGGTTTGTAGATTACCTTCTTTATTCATACCGCCAATGAATCCGTACGTATCGTTTTTGCCATTACCGTCCGGGTCTTTCTCTGTAAAGGCTTTCATCACTTCAAACAGCTCGTCAGGTGTCGTTGGCACTTCCATATTCAGCTTTTTCAACCAATCGTTACGGATGAAGAAGCTTCGACTGATACCGTTTACATTATCATAACCTGGAACTCCAATAGTTTTTCCTTGATAGGACATCGCCTCCCAGGAGTCGTTGTTAAAACGTTTCTGCAATTCAGGAAATTGATCCAGATACGGAGTCAAATCCGCAAGAACGCCTTGGTCATAATATTGCGCGAGATCAGCCCGACTCTTCAAGAAGAGTAAATCTGGAATATCCCCGCCTGCAATAAGCGTATTTAATTTGGTTGTTGCTTGCCCAGCTTGAGGAATCATCATATCCAATTCGATGTTCATTGCCTTTTCCAGCATTTGCCGTTGAATATCTTCATCACGTGGAGGTATCGGAGCGGCAGCGTTGAAAGTACCTTGGTTAAACATCGAGATTTTCATTTTGTTCGCAAACTTGTTATCCTCGTTACTCTCGTTACTCTCGTTAACCTTGGATGGTGAGCTGCTCGAAGCTGTCGTTTTAACTTCTCCTTGTCCCCCACATCCTGACAATACCGTTCCCAGCCCTACTATAGCAGCCAAAATAGTAAAAGAAATCCTTGTACTTTGCATATTGACCTCTCCTTTGCTTGTATATTATCACGGATTTCCCGTAACAACCTAGATAAGAATTGCCTTTTAACCTTTTATCGATCCCATGAGCATACCCTTAGTAAAATGTTTTTGCATAAATGGATAAACGATCAGAATCGGGATCGTAGTCACGACGACAGCAGCCATTTGCACAGCGAACTGGCTAACCGTCCCGGAATTGGCCATCGACTCAGCGCTTTGTGTTGCGACGTTAAGCAGAATGTTGCGCAAGACAACTTGAAGCGGCATTAAGTTCGAATCATTGATATAAACAATGGCATCAAAATAACTGTTCCAATGCCCCACTGCGTAAAATAAGGAAATCGTGGCAAGGACAGGCATGGACAGGGGTAAAATGATTTTCCATAACGACTGAAGTTCACTTGCGCCGTCTACTCTCGCCGATTCCTCGATTTCAGCAGGCAATTGCTCGAAAAAGCCTTTAATAATCACCAGATTAAATGCACTAATGAGATGCGGAATAATCAATACCCAGGGACTGTTTAGTAATCCCAGAGAGCGGATTAACAAATAAGTCGGAATTAATCCTCCGCTAAACATCATGGTAAACACAATGAATATTAAAAACGGACTGCGTCCCGGCAAATATTTTTTGGATAACGGGTACGCCGCGATTACCGTAAAAAACACATTTAACGCAGTGCCTACAATGGTTCGAAACAACGTAATTTTATACGCCTGCCCTATACCATTAGAAATGAATACTTCTTTATAAGCTACAAAGGTAAAGGATTCTGGTATAATAACAATCCCTCTTCTTAACACTTCTGATTCTGGTGTTACCGAAACAGCAACTACATATAAAAAGGGAAGTAAGCAAAGTAGTGATAGCAAAATAAGAATAAAATAAACGGCTGCTTGCCATACCTTTTCCCCGATTGTCAGTTTAATCATATCTAATACCACCTCACCAAATTTGCCCATCGAATTTTTTGGCGAGCTTGTTCGCAGCCAAAACTAAAATAAATCCGATGACAGCTTTAAACAGTCCCACAGCAGTAGCTAAGCCAATCTTAAGACGCTCCAGCCCTTCACGGTATACCCATGTGTCGATAATATCGATCTTCTCCTGGTTAAAAGTGTTGGCAAACATGAATATTTGGTCAAAACCAGCGTCCAGGATATGACTTAATTTAAGGATTAGCATCAGAATAATGACTCCTCGAATGCCGGGTAATGTTACATGCCATAGCTGTCTCGATTTGGAAGCGCCATCAATTCGAGCCGCTTCATATAAGCTTGGATCAATACTTGCTAATGCGGCAAGGTACAGTATCGCTCCCCATCCAATGTCTTTCCATATTTCAGATGAGATGACCAGCAGTCTTCCCCAAGCAGGTTCTGTTAGAAAGGAGATGGGTTGAACACCATTTTCCTTCAAAATCATATTAAAAAGGCCATCTCCCGGGGCTAATAATGCTACCATCAATCCATAAACAATGACCCACGATAGAAAATGGGGTAAATAAGTGATTGTTTGTACGATTTTCTTAAACCATTGGGTGTGAACTTCATTAAGAAGCAAAGCAAGTGCGATGGGAGCAGAGAAACCGAACAAAAGCTTATACAGCGATATAATAATCGTATTTCTCATGATGTCCCAGAAATAAACGCCGTTAATAAAATCTTTGAAATTTTTCAATCCCACCCATGGGCTATCCCATAGTCCTAAAGCCAGGTTGTAGTTTTTAAAAGCAATAATGATTCCCGCCAAAGGAATATATTTGAATACGGCAAAGTAAATCAATGCCGGGAATAAAAGAGCATACATCACTTTATACTTTTTTATCGTCCATATCCATGAATTCCGCTTTTTGGAGAGGGGAATGGCGTCCGCTGCCAATTTCGCTTGCATGTCATCACCTCGTCTGTATTTATATTTGTATAATAGCATCCTCCTATCAGATAAATTTCTGTAATTTCAAGATATTCTTATAAGATATTAAGTAAGTTGTCTTTGCTAAGAAGATCGGCAACCGGGGGGGAAAGGGCATGTATGGGATGGTAGACAAAGAGTATGTAAGGAATCGGCATTACGTTGACGGTTGGTCCATTCGGGAGCTGAGCTTTCCAAGAAAGGTCTGTACGACAACGAATAGGCGCTCACCTAGAAAGGTGAACGCACTCGTTGTAGTAATGAAACGCACTTTTTTAGCTATGTTTCTTCAGGATCCTAGTAACATTAAATATTGAAAGATTTACTGCAATCCATACTTCAAGACTTTATTTGTTATATTCGTATTCATGTTTCGCATAAAAACCAATGATTTGCAAAACATAACGTTATAACCGTCATGCTTTTGAAAGGGTGATGCGATTGAAGCTGACCATTCCTATAGTCGCGGCATTAACAGCAGTCTCTCTGCTTATTATCCATCCTGTCGACTATATACACGCTAGTCCTGTTTCAAATTCAGAGTCAGTAGCCGCAACGGAACAAACAGCCGCAGACACCAATCCGATGCTGGCGAGAAGAAGTTTGTATGACAGACTAAGCTTATTTACAAGTATTCCATGGTACTGGTTAGCAGCTATTGACCAGTATGAGCGCTCTTTGTCTAAGGTGCGCCCTAAGGTTAGGCCTATGCTGGGCAGCACAGTTGGCGTATTTATCGATCAAGAGCGCTGGGCTGGTCCCCTTAATCCTAATCAGGACGATAGCTCTCCTGCATCCATTCATTGGTTTAACGGGATTGGACGCGACGGTGACGGCAACGGGCAAGCAGAGCGTAACAGTGACATTGATCTGCTTTATTCGCTTGTAAGCCATATTACTACGTATGGTATAACAGAGGATGATTTCTCAATTGGGCTATGGCAGTATTATCAAAACAGCCGTGCCGTTCAGCGAATTCAACAATTTGCTCGGATTTACGATCATTTTGGAAAGCTCGATCTCAACGAGCACGCTTTTCCTGTGCCGATTGGCACTAACTATTCTTATAAAGACACATGGGGAGCAGGCCGGGGCTGGGGTGGCCGCCGCTCTCATGAGGGCACTGATATTTTTGCGCCTCATGGACTTCCAGTCCGAAGCACCTGTTACGGTATTATTGAAATGAAAGGCTGGAACCCTTACGGCGGTTGGCGAATTGGAATACGAGACCTGAATAACTTCTACCATTACTACGCACATTTGTCCGGATTTGAGAAATCGATGAAAATCGGCGAGGTCGTTGAGCCTGGACAAATAATCGGCTGGGTGGGCAGCTCAGGCTATGGCAAGCCAGGAACACAGGGCAAGTTCCCTCCTCATTTGCATTACGGGGTATATAGTGATCGAGGGTTATTCGAGTGGTCCTTTGACCCATACCCTATGCTTAGGCGCTGGGAGCAGGCTGAGCGAGCTCGCATGCGTGCAAAAAACTAAAATATAAAGACGACTTTATCATCCTTTCATTTGAAGGAGGATAAAGTCGTTTTTCTTTTTATCATTTATTATTAATCCACGTTTCCACCGTTGTTGTTCCCCGTTGACCCTGAAGCTTTATGTGTTTTGGACTCATCAGCATCCTCTATTTGCACTTCATTTGAAGATCCCGCATTGGCTGAGGCAGCCTTATCCGGTTCTGATGTAGTTGAGATTCCGTTGCTATCACCTGGGTTTAGAGGCACAGATATATTAGGCGCTTGCGCTGCAGATTCACCTACCGGCTTGCCCGTATTGTCGTAATAATACATCGGAACATCCCCAACAACGAGTAAATAGGAAATAGGAATATCCGTCTCGATAATCTCAGGCTCCGTATCAAATGGAATAATAATCGCTACCTCCGCAATGATTCGAATGTATACCTCCACTAGAATCATATTGATGCCCGCATCCTTCTCACGCGTGCTAAGACCGACCTTTGCTGCACCAACTGGCTCGAATTTAACCGGTACCTTTGGCCCAAAGGATGAAATAATGGCACTGTTCAGCGCAAGCCCGATTGGAATATGCTCCGGAATGCTTTTCATCTCGTCTAAAGTTGATTGGACCGTATTTATTGTTTGAGAAGTAATTCTCATATGTTCTGCGTAATTTAGCATGAAGCCTGATATTTTACCATTACTGTTCATTTTCCAATCAATGAGCTTATCTGATTCCGTCTGCCTGGAAACCTGCTCCGTGATCGCCTTATTAATGGCTTGAGTAGCCAATTGCTTCACACGTATTTTAGCCACATTCATTAGTGGCGGACGTAAATTCCGTTCAACATATATGAAGGATTGAACTGAGAATAGCATCATGAAAACTAGTAAAATGAGAATGATGGTGCGGCGTCGTATTCGCGGCTTTGTTGGCCGTTGCCCCCAAGCGCCTGCGGTTCCTCCGCTGTAATTACCGCGTGGATGGCTGCGCCAGACACCAGAAGATCCCGCGCTTCTTGGGCGGCTGCCAAGCGACATCGCTGGGCGGCGAATCCCCCATTTCCGAGTACCGCCGGACGAGCTCGGACGAGAACCCCATTTCAAAGCGTTAGTATTCAGACCTGATCCCCATTTTTTGGGGGAGGGGCTTGATGAACCAGAGCTTGATCGACTTCCCCAGCTAACTGTCTTCACCTTTCGATAAGACCGACCAGACCAAAGTTGACTGCCGCCTAACAGACGAAATCGCCAGCCTTTTCTGCCCCATTTCGCCAATCGGAACCCCTCCCCCATCGTCCTGTCCGCTTACCATATCCATACTTATGCGGGACTCGGACAAAAAAGAAGACGCTTGACCGATGAATGCTTTAAAGTAATGAGCGAATGTAGGCCATGTTATCACGCAGCAGAGTTTCTGATGGTGCTGAGGCGCTAAAGTCCTCGAAGCTGAGCCAGCCGTCGTAACCGACCGCTCGCAAATCAGAAATGACCTGAGGCCAATGAACGACGCCTTCAGATATCGGTCCCCACGCAGCCTTCCATTTCGGGTCATGCGATTTATTGTATTTTTCAACCTCGCCATCGCCGACTAAAGGCGATACTGCGCCCGTACGATTCCATACAGCATTTTTCACATGAACATGTGCCAGATAGTCACCGAGCACTTCAAGACCCATCTTATATTGCTCGAAGCCTTCATGTACCATATTGCCCGGATCATAGATGACTCCGATATGATCCACATCAAAACCTTCGACAAGCTGCCTAGCAAGAGTTGCACTAGACGCAATGTTTCCGTGATGAACTTCAATGATACCCTTCACTCCTAAGGTTTTGCTCATCTCTACCGTTTCGTGAAAGTAAGCGCGTGCTTCCTTCAACAAATCCCAGTAATTTCGGCTTCGGTCATAGCCTGGAACACCAATACGAATCGAAGGAGAACCGAGCAGCTTAGCCGCCCTCATCGCGCGCTCCGTTGCTGATAAGTCGCCGCTCTGTATATAGGATGCCAGATTGGGCACTTGAAGACCCGCGTCATCAGTAAGCTTCTTTAAAGCAAGCAGCTCCTCTTCCGAGGCATTAGACTGTACGGTTGAATAATTATTTCCCCAGAATGATGGTGCTTCTTTTTGTCTAGAAGCATCTGTAATTGTGAAACGCCACTCGACACCGTCATAGCCATTTTTTTGAAGTAGATCAACTGTTTTATGAAGCGAACAATCAGGCAGCATTACAGTAAATACAGATAGTTTCATCCTACACCTCGTCCATTCATTGTTTTGATAAACTGTCTTCATCCTACCATAAGAGCTAAATTCCCTCTCACCTCAGCTTTGCGTAAATAACCTATTCATTTAACTCTGGTTGTCAAAAAGAAGCATCACTGCTGTCAATAAATCAAAGATGACTTTTCAATCGGTACCCCATACGTTAGACTGAAGTAATACGAAATATTATAGTGCAAAGGAGTTATCAAATGGCTGTCAATCGTCGCCTATTAACAGATCTAGACTTCCAAGAAGTAATCGACACACAAACGCTCATCCGCGTCTTTCAAGATAACCATATTGTCGACTCCAGTACACTTGTTGTGCGGTTTGATAATACACTGATCATCACCCAATCTGGTGTAAGCGATATGACGTATCACAATCGGGCTGACTGTGAGTTTTTTGAGCTTAGAAAGCGCTAATGCGCAGCAAAAAAATAGTGTCTTCCTATCGAGCAAATAGGAAGACACTATTTTTACTTTGAGGAGACATAACCGCAAATCGAACGGTTATTTAGCTCCTGCTTTTATTAAAATCTGTTCAATTTCTTTGAAGCCTTTTTTTCGTGCGTGCTGTAGAGGAGTCACTTTATTATTGTCTGGGATATTTACATCCGCGCCATGATCTATAAGCAACCGCACCGTTTGCTGCTGTACTTCGTTACCATCATTTAAAATAATTGCTTCCAATAAAGCCGTCCAACCTAGGTTGTTCACATGGTTAACTTCTATATCCGTATTAGTGAGCAGCTCTTTGATCACATTCACATAGCCATGTTCCGAAGCAGGGATCAAAGCGGTTCCACCATAGCGGTTAGTAATTGAGGGATCTGCGCCTGCTTCTATTGTAAGCTTTAGAATTTCAAGGTATCCTTCCGCACCTGCATATAAGAAGGGATTATTTTTCATATCATCCTGGATATTAACGTCAGCACCCGCTTCAATCAGAACTTTAACTGTCTCGATATCCTTGTTATAAGTCGCGATCATGGAGGCCGTTCGGCCCTTTAAGTCCTGTGCATTGATATTGGCGCCATCCTTAATCAGCCTTCTTACGGTATCCGTCTCACTTCGCTCAACTGCTAGAATTAGTTGCTCATTCACAGCTTTACTCTCCTTTTTTTTCGGATCCCCAATGTCAACTGAGACACAGCCCTGGAGGATGAACATGCACCCTATGACTATTGTCAGACTCTTCCACATAAAACACAACCACCTATTTTAAAATAATCAATGATTCCGAAGAAGAAATCGCCCACGTCCCGACAGGTGTTAACGTATATGTCGTTCCCACGCTCATTTTACCATTTTGTATGATATCAAACACACCTACTGCACCTTTACGGCTAGAGTATTTATAAGCTGCTACTAGTTTATCTCCGTTTGGAGCTGTCAGCTCAATATTTCGGCCTGAAAATAATTCATCGCCAGGGTCTTGCGATAGGATCACATTAATTGAGGTTTCACTCACAGCTTCTGCACCTGTTACTTGCAGCGGCGCGAACACCTTTGCTACAAATGAAGAATTTGCAATATTCGCCCAATCGGATGAAACCGTATATTTTACGCCTGGAGTTAGAGTTTGTCCTTCTGGCAGACGGAATTTTGGTTCTTGCTTTCCATCTGTCGATTGCGTAAACGGTACATATTTGGCGATGATCGGCTGACCGCCTTCTGGTGTAATCGTCACTTGTCTAGCTTGCATAGATGGGATAACTTGATAGGTTTTTCCATCTGCTTGTTCACGATCATTCAAAACGAATGCATTTGCACCTCGGCCGCCGCTGTACGCGGAAATAACATATCCATAGTCTACAACGCCATTCGCCTTCAATGACTCAATCTCGAAGGTATCGTTCGTCACTTGACTAGCTGCTGTCATTTCCAGTTTCGTTCCGCTGCCTGTAAAGGAACCGGCTTTTTGACCTTTGTAAGTTAAGTTATACGTTGTGCCTGCTTTTTGAACAGAAGTCGGAACGATATAGGTTGCTACTGATCCAGTTTTCAGACGAGGCATATTCGTCAATGTCAATCCGTCATTAAATACGAAATCTTCTTTTGCTTTCGCAAATAATTCATCCTCTGGCAGAAGTGCCTTATCGAATGTTACGACCATTGTGATTGCATTTAACGCTCTAACACTTGTAATCTTAGCATGCTCTGAAGGAATGGCTTTACGAGCGGCTTTGAGCAAATAGGCAGTTTCTCCGCGTGATGCAGTGCTGCTTGCTGAATAAAAACTACCCATCCAGTAATTTACGGATTTCTCATCACGCTTCAATGCTTTGGATACAACTTGGATAAGTTCAAGATCTGACACTGTGCCTCTCGGATTGAACTGTCCGTTTTCTGCCTTCATGATACCGAGTCCCACAAGTTCAGCTGCATAGGAGTAATACCATGCATCCGTATCAACATCCGTAAACTCTACTAGATTCTCAGCTGTCCCTTCTAGATTGAACGTTTTGATCACCAATTTGGCTAATTCAGCGCGAGTGATCTGTCTTTGCTCACCCATCGAATGATCGGGATAACCTTGCATCAAGCCAAGCTTGAAAAGCTCACTGACAGCATCTTGAATCTCCTTATCGGACAGCTGAGACACTGTCTGAATACCTGTTTGACTTGTCGCTGCTTGTACATTTAAATTCCCGTAGGGTAAAGAAGCTGCTCCTAATGCAGCAGTTATCATCACTGCTGCTACTTTTTTAGTAATCGGGTTCATTATAAATTCCTCCTCATTTCAGTTCATATTGCCTATAACTTATATGATAGAGGATAGAGATAAATTGCTAAGGTACATTATATTAACAAAATATAAACTGCAGCTAAAATGTTTGGAAACTTCACTAATATTCACGATTCTATACGGTAAACCGATATCCTGCCCCCCAGACGGTTTCGATATATTGCGGGTTAGAAGGATCAGCTTCTAGTTTTCCCCGAAGCTTGCGAATATGTACCGTAACCGTCGCAATATCGCCGCTAGAATCCATTTTCCAAATCCGTTCAAATAAATCTTCTTTCCCAAATACACGATTTGGATTACTTGCTAGAAATACAAGCAGATCAAATTCACGTGTTGTAATGGCAACTTCTTTATTCCTTACAAACACTCTCCGTGAAGCTTTATCTATGAGTAGTCCGCGGATATGAATTTCATCTTGAGCAGCTGGTTTTTGCTTATTCAGCAATCGGTCGTACCTAGTTAAATGCGCCTTCGCTCTCGCTACTAATTCACTTGGACTGAATGGCTTTGTTATAAAGTCATCGGCTCCCAAATTGAATGCTCGGATTTTATCAATTTCTTCTTTCTTTGCTGAAACAATTAATATGGGAACTTCCTTTGCATCGCGTATGCGGCGGCATAATTCGAACCCATCCAGCCCTGGCAGCAGCAGATCGATGATAATCAGATTGTAGTCCTCATTAAGGGCGAGTTGCAGTCCTTCATCTCCTGTATGGCATAAATCGACTGAGAAGCCGTTTAATTGAAAATAATCCTGCTCAAGCTGAGCAATTGTCGTCTCGTCTTCAATGATCAGAATTCGTGTCATTGGCCATCAAGCTCTCCTTCGTTTGTTCGTCTCAGCTTCAAGAAAAGACTGGTCCCTACGCCTTGTTCACTTTGCGCCCAAATGGAACCACCGTGTCCTTCAATAATTTGGCGGGCAATCGCCAGCCCTAATCCGCTTCCGCCTTTTGATGAATTCCTCGATTGTTCAGCGCGATAGAATCGTTCAAAGATATGTGGTAGAGCCGCATCCGGGATACCCATACCGTTATCCTTGAATTCGATTGTCACCCATTCCGAATCAGCTTGAATAATAGAGACACTAATTTGTTTGCTCGGGTTATTCATATATTTGAGTGCATTATCAATAATGTTCAAGATCGTACGCTTTAATTTCTCTAAATCCGCGGATACCATTATATTTTCGTAGTCATAGTGATCCCAATTGATCACGATGTCCTTGCCCTCTAATTCGTAACTCAGTTCATCCATACAATCGTCCAAAAATACGATAATGTCTACTGGCTCGAACATAAATGGAACTTGTTTCAAATCCAGCTTAGAGTATAAAAACAACTCATCTACCAACTTGTCCATATCAACGGCCTTCGTATAAATAATATCAACATAGATCTCCATTTTCTCAAGAGTATCAGCCACTCCATCTCGAATCCCCTCAATATACCCTTTGATATTCGTAATCGGTGTTCGCAGGTCATGAGATATATTCGAGATCAGCTCTTTCCGATTCTCTTCATATTGCAGACGTAGATCCACAGACTCCTGAAGTCGCTGCCGCATACTCTCGAATGCTTCATTAAGCTGACCAATCTCATCATTCGAATGCAAATTGAGTTCAAATTGCAAATTGCCTTCCTTAATGCGATTCGCAGAGCTCCTAAGCAAGTTCAACGGCTTAATGACACTTCGCGTAATCCAGCGATACAATAACATATTTGATACGATGAGCACGACAATCAAAATAAGTGATAGGATCGGCAGGAGCTTGCGCGTCAGCTCCGCAAAGGGACTCCGTTCACGTATTACGAACACGCTGCCTTTAGCTCCATCCGAATACAAAAAATCATATTTCGCATAGGCGTAGAACCGTTCACCGATATTAAAGGTGCTGCGAATCTGATTATTTTTCAAATCATACAGCGGTAAAGCAAATTTCAACTCCGGCTGATTAAAGGTCAATGACTCGAAAATTTGATTGCTCTCACGCCTTACATAGAGCCCTGACTTCTCGGCTCTAAGCTTGAAGTCGTAGTCCTTCAATAATTCTTTGTTCTGAAGCTCATCCGGGTCATTCTTAGCCATAAATTTCAGCTCTAAGAAAATAGACTCCCCTTGCTCGGTTAAAGGATTAATCTGATAATGCACTTTATAAATATCCCGAAAACTGTGTAAGTCCCCCGTAGAAGCAATTGTATAAAGGCTTGCCGTCAACATGATAAACATCAAACTTATAACGAACATACCGGTAAAAGATAATAATAGCTTAATACGAATCGACATAATCTCACCCTTATACAAGCCAGTTTAGTTAGTCCAAATATTAGCACATGTTGGTACCATGATTAAATAGTACTTCCGCAATTGGAAATATGTTGTAAACTAAAGACATCAACATATTATCATTTCGGGAGGATTTCTAATGGAAACTATGCATGTTCGCAAACCCTCTAACTTTTATCGCCGTCGCAATACCCCTACGTATACTTTTATGGCCTGGGCGGCCTTCATTATCGCTTGCGGCTTTGAGTTTATCGGGATTTACACACTTGAGCAGCCCATGTCCGTTCAAGGTTATTATGCGGTAACTGGAGTTCTTCTGATCATAACGTCCTTCCTCCTGCAAAAGGTAGCAAGGGACAACGATGAAGACAAATTTCTGAAGGATTACAATCCAAGCTATCGAGCTAGAAACACCGCTGCTTTCTCCTTCATGGCATGGGCAGGCTTTATTATCGCGATCCTCGCTCAATATATCGGTATTTACACACTCGAAGAGCCCTTGTATGTAAAAGGCTATTATGCAATTGCTGGCGCCTTTCTGATTGTCGCTTGTCTCGTTCTACAAAAGACGATTCGTGACAATGAAGAGGATAAAATTCACATGAACATTAATGAAGAAATAGATGCCTAACTGAAACGCACTCAAAAACCTTTCACTCTTACAAAAGAGCGGGAGGTTTTTTTGTTGTCCATTTATTGCTCAGAAAATGTATCTATCTAGAGCTTTAGGTAATCCTAAAAATGCCATTTCTTTTTTATCCAAAATATCACACTAATTAATTTAGATAGGATGATGATCGATGTTCGCCTTATTAAAGCTAATGATTAGAAAAAGCAATTCCAAATACCGCATGACAAAGGACACCGCACCTCCCTCTGATGTTGTTCTTATTAAAAGTGATTTATCTGCTAACATCAAATACCTTCAACAAATATTCAATCTAGCTCCTGATTTTTATATTCGGAAGTTTCAAAAGGATCAGCAGGAAGCTTCTGCAGCACTTGCTTATATAAACGGTATGGTTGATATGACCTCTATTGACAATAATATTTTGCAGGAATTGATCCATAATGCTCCCGATAAGCAGTTTGAAGTGAACGAAGCGGTGAGTGTCGGGGACTTTCGTGTGGTATTGGACTTGAATCTGGTTGAAAATGCAATACTCCTTGGAGATAGTGTACTTTTTGTCGATGGCCAACCGAAAGCTTACATCTTTGATACGAAAGGATGGCCGCAGAGGTCGATTGAAGACACTAAAGTTGAAGCATCCCTTCGAGGGGCACATATGGGCTTCGTGGAAACCGGTGGCCAAAATATTGCATTAATTCGCAGGTATATACCACACCGTGAATTGAAAATTAAGGAGCAAATCGTTGGGGAACGCGGTAAAACTAAGGTTTCGATCCTATATTTAGATGACGTGGCCAATAAGGATGTACTCAAGGAACTAGAAACACGAATTAAACAGATTGATGTAGATGCCATCTGTAATACAGGGGAGTTAGTTGAATTCATCGAGGATAATCCCTACTCGCCTTTTCCACAATTTATATTGACTGAAAGACCTGACAGTGCAGCTTCCCATATCCTTCAAGGAAGGTTCGCTGTCGTTGTGGATAAGTCTCCAACTGTGCTGATTGCTCCGACAATCTTTGTATCCTTTTTTCAAAGTGTGGACGATTACAGCAGCAGATGGCTGATCGCTTCTTTTATTCGGCTCCTGCGGTTTTTAGCCTTATTTATTGCTTTGTTTCTTCCCGCTGCATATATTGCGCTTATTTCTTTCAATTACGAAGTTATCCCTTTACAGCTCATTTTGTCGATTGCGGAGACGAGAACCCGCGTTCCGTTCCATCCGATTATGGAAGCTATCCTGATGGAAATAATGCTTGAAATGATGAGAGAAGCTGGCATTAGGCTACCTGCGCCAATCGGACAATCCATTGGAATTGTAGGGGGTATCGTAATCGGTCAAGCGGCTGTACAAGCAGGAATTGTCAGCAATATTATGGTAATTATTGTTGCCTCTACTGCTATCGCTTCATTTATTATTCCCAGCTACGATATGGGCGCTTCAATTCGGCTACTTCGATTTCCAATGATGCTGCTGGCTTCAATGTTTGGGATTGTGGGCATTGTTTGCGGTGCGATTGCTTTAGTTGGTCATTTCGTATCACTTGAATCGCTAGGTACCCCTTATGGCAGTCCACTAGCTCCTTGGAGATTTGCTGATATGAAAGATGTATTTATTCGTATGCCTCTATGGACGATGATCAAGCGACCTAAAAGTACTAGTGCAGTTCAATCTGTCAGACTAGATAATTCTCAGAAAGGGGAAGAACCATGAAAAAATACGCCTTAAATGAAATTACTTTTATGCAGTTTATTTTTATCGTTCATGGAGCTCAAGTAGCTACAGGTATATTCTCACTGCCAATGGATTTGGCAATTAAAGCAGGAACCGATGGCTGGATATCCCTCCTTATCGGCTATGTCCTCAGCATGATCGCCTGTATTATAATCGTGCTGACTTTTAAAAAATACCCCACCGATACATTGCCAGATCTGTATAATCGCCTATTTGGCAAAGTCATCGGAAAGATTTTAATCATCCCAGTCATTGCTTATTTTGTATTCTTTGTTTGTACGGTACTTACATTCACCATGCTCTTCGTAAAGCACTGGTTTTTACCACTAACTCCGGACTATCGGATCATGATTTTATTGATTGTCCCAGGGTATTTTGTTGCTCGCAGCGGTTTGCGTGTATTAGGACGATACAATGAACTCGTTTTTTTTCTAATGATCTGGATGCCACTTATCCTAATGGCCCCTTTGAAAGAAAGTCATTGGATTCACATGCTTCCTGTTATCAAAGAAGGATGGGGGCCAATTTTTGATGGAGTACAAACGACCATATATTCTTTTCAGGGCTTTGAGTGCTTGTTTTTTATTTATCCTTTTCTACAGAAAAAGGAGCTTGCTGTTCGTGGAGTCATTATTGCCAATTCATTGACTTTAATCGTTTACCTAGGAATCACCTTAATTTGCTTCACATATTTCAGCCCCGATGATATTACAAGCTATAATCAACCACTGCTGAGTTTCTTGAAAGTCGTTGAATTTCGGTTTCTTGAACGCTTTGACATGATTTTTTTAGCTCTTTACCTATTTATCATTTCAACCGCTTGGCTGACTCATATGTTTGGAGCGGTCTTTAGCACAGGCAAATTGTTTGGGAAGGAGGCTCCGCCTCTGTATGCCGCTGTAATCTTCCTGCTAATTATTACACTCATTATTGCTGTCCATCCTTCATGGAATCAGGCGCAACAATGGCAGCAAAATATAAGTAAAACAGGAGTATGGTTCGCCTATGTGTTTCCATTTTTTCTATACCTGTATGTCCTTCTCTATAAACGTTTTACGAGGAGAGTATCTTAATGAAACGTGTTTACCTATTTTGTTTGCTGATGGCGCTGTCAATCCTTCCGGGTTGTGTGGATCAAATCAATATTGAAGACATCTCGCTTTCCCTGGTACTGGGAATTGATCTCGATGAAGAGGACCGCCTTGTCATTTCATCAACCAGCCCTGTATTTAATTCAGAGGCGAAAGAAAAGGAAGAGACTAGTATCGTTCAAGCCCTTACACTTCGCCAATCCAAGCGACAATTTGATGCCACGGTCACTGCTCTAACTAGCCGAGGCAAGCTCCAAATGCTGCTCATTGGCAAACGTGTTCTACAGCACAAAGATTGGTTCCCTGTTTTAGATGTCCTCTTTAGGGATGGTAAAAATACGGTTATGACTCAAGTTGTTATGGTTGACGGTCCTGTTGCGGATGTTATCAAGTTCAAGCCTAAAGACAAGCCACGTCTACCTATCTATTTGACAAAGCTGATTGAAACCGCTCACCTAAGAAATATTACAGTAGCAACGACCGCTCAAGAGCTTCGCCGTCAAGTTGCAGATAAAGGATTAACGCCTAGTATTTCGGAGCTTAAAGAAGATGGACAAATTAAACTGACGGGCACAGCGCTTTTGGCGCAGTCCGGTAAATACAAACTGTCCATTAATTCTGATGAAACCCAACTGCTCCGAATCATGCAGCATCAAACAGAGGGGGAGTTTTCCTTAACGATTCTCGTTCCCGAGCTGTCGAATGAGGGGATTTTCCATAAGGATACTCTAAACATTTTGCCTGAGGCCATTTCTGTTAAAACAAAAACAAACTATAAGGATGACAAGTTTATATTTGATATCGGAGTTAACATGAGAATATCCATAAAGGAGCGCTTATTTCCTTTTGACGTCAAGCGGGAAGCACCTAAATTGGAAAAGGAAATTGAAGACCAGCTGCAAAAGCAATTTCTTCAATTGATAAAAAAAATCCAAAAAGCCAAAATCGACCCGATTGGGCTCGGAATGTATGCGAGAGCTTATGAGTATTCCCATTGGAAAAAAGTTCAGGATAACTGGGGGGATACCCTATCGAAAGCAGAAATCAATGTGAAGGTCAAAACAAAGATTCAAGCAATGGGATCGATAAAGTAATGTTCTAATTATAATGAAAGCCTCCAATATTTGAAAAACGTCCAGCCAGAAGAGCCTCATGTGCTCTCCTGGCTGGAACTGTTACTCCATCAGAAAGAAATACTCCCCTCCTCAGCACTGCATCCTCTCTTCCATCTAGGTCAAGTTAAACGGTACTACAAAAAGTTGGTACTTATGCTTAATGATACTAACTCATACAATGAGGAGAATGATTAACTTTTACACTTACTTTTTGAAGCATGTCATTAGGCTTCAGCATTTGCAAAGGTTAGGAGAGATAATGCGGTGAAAACACTTATCGAGCGAGCATCCTGCTTAAAGGACTATGAAGTAGAGTGTTACAGCATATGTTATTTCCTTTTACAGAAAGAAAACTTAGCTATTGATACGGCAAAAAGAGTTTTGAAAGAATTGCTCTATGATGAAGGGTTTTATAACAAGGACGGAGAGCAGAGAAGGCTGGAAATACGTAAACTTACTAAGAAATTCGCCATAAAGACATACCAAATACATATCGCATCATCATCCTGAGTCAGAGCAGGATTAATTGTAACAGCTTTCAGTTTTCCTTACGAAAATATTAAAGATATTCCACAATAATACCGGCTGTTTCTTCAATGGCCTTATCGGTAACGTTAATAACGGTGCATCCGAGCTGCTTCATTAAGTCATGAGCATACTCCAGTTCTTCAATAATTCGCTGCAAGGTTGCATTCGGGAGCCCTCAGGCAATCCTAATACCTTTAATCGTTCTTTACAAATCTTGAATATTTTCTCGGCATCCATCGTTAGTCCGATCACACGATGACTAGGTATTTTGAACAGCTCAGTAGGTGGCTTAACCTCGGGCATTACGGGGAAATTGGCTGCTTTAATCCCCTTCAGTTTTATCGCCATGATTCCCCTCCAGATAAGAGTTCAAGCAATAAAACCATGGCAGGCTACTCTAACCAGCAAATTTAATGGACACTTGCGAGAGCATTTCCTGAGTCATTTTCTCCAAATTATATTGTACGCAAAATCCCCATTCTTCCTTGGCAGCATTGCAGTCGATTGCATTAGGCCAGCTATCGGCAATCGCTTGTCTGACTGGATCCACCTGATAGGCGATTTTAAAGTGAGGAATATGCCTTCTTATTTCTGCTGCAATCATTTCTGGCTCGATACTCATTGCCGATACATTAAAAGCATTGCGATGCTTGAGCTTGGAAGCGTCTGCCTCCATTAGTGAGATGATAGCATCAAGGGCATCAGGCATATAAATCATATCCATAAAAGTACCTTGTGAAATGTAAGAGGTATAACTGCCTTTCTGAACGGCATCATAAAAAATTTCTACTGCATAATCAGTAGTTCCTCCGCCCGGCGGAGTGATATAGGAGATGATTCCGGGAAACCGCAGCCCGCGAGTATCTACTCCAAACTTTCTATAATAATAATCACACAATAATTCCCCTGAAGCTTTACTAACGCCATACATGGAAGTTGGTCTTTGGATGGTATCTTGCGGAGTATTACTCTTGGGTGTTGTAGGTCCAAATGCACCGATAGAGCTTGGAGTAAATAGCTGGCAATTTAATGTTCTAGAAACTTCTAATGCGTTGAGTAATCCACCCATATTCAATTGCCACGCAAGTAATGGTTTTGCTTCCGAGGTTGCAGACAATAGCGCAGCTAAATGAATGATTGTATCTACTTGATGTTTACTCGCGATATCGTACATGGCTTGGGGATCGGTTACGTCTAAAATTTCAAAGGGACCTGCTGCCTCGTGTTTACATACTTGTTTTATATCCGTAGCAATTACTTGGTCCGTACAATAAATTTGCCGCAGTCTAGTGACTAGCTCTGTACCAATTTGACCCGATGCGCCAGTAACCATTATTTTTTTCATCTGAATACCCCCTCTATATAAGCTTCAGCTCTTTTCCTACTTTTTCATAGATCGCTAATGCCTTTTCTAGCATAGTCTGAGTATGTGCTGCAGTTGGCATATTTCTTATTCTTCCGCCGCCTTTTGGTACAGTTGGGAATACAATCGCTTTGGCATAAACACCTTCTTCATAAAGCCTTTTGCTAAATTGCTGCGTCAGCTTTTCATCTCCAATAATGCACGGTGTGATCGGCGTTTCACTATTCCCGATATCGAAGCCTAGTTCATGAAGTCCCTTCTTCAAAAATTTGCCGTTCTCCCACAATCGATCTATAAGCTCCGGATTGCTCTTAATGATATCTATAGCTGCAATACAGGGTGCAACAGCTGCAGCTGGCATTGAGGTCGAAAATAAAAACGGCTTGCTTCTTGCTTTGAGCCAATCAATTAAATCTTTCTTGCCGGCTACGTACCCACCTATGACACCGATAGCTTTGGAGAGCGTGCCGATTTGAAAATCCACTTGATCAGAAAGTCCAAAGTGCTTTACTGTACCAGCGCCCCCACAGAGAACTCCCGAACCATGTGCATCATCCACATAGGTTATGAGATCATACGCCGCTGCAATCTCAATAATTTCCGGAAGCTTGGCAAGGTCCCCATCCATGGAGAAAACACCATCTGTAATGACCATGATTTTCTTATATAAACCGGATTCTTTAATTGTCTTCGCCTTACTTCGTAAATCATCCATGTCGGAGTGATTGTAGCGAATAATCTTCGCTTTAGATAATCTGCACCCTTCAATGATTGAAGCATGATTTAATTCATCGGATAGTATGGCGTCGTTCTGATCCATCACTGCAGAGATAGCAGCCATATTACAATTAAATCCTGATTGATAGACAACAACTGCTTCCGTCTTCTTAAACTGAGCTAATTTTTCTTCCAACTGTAGATGAACATCTAATGTTCCATTAATTGTCCGTACAGCTCCCGCTCCTGTGCCATAAATATTCACTGCCTCTACGGCTGCCTGGATTAATCTAGAATCAGTCGTTAATCCCAAATAATTATTTGAGGACAAATTGATATACTCTTTGCCTGCGATTATGATTGTCGCCCCGTTGGCCCCCTGCAAAGGATCGATTATGTTGTATAATCCTTTACTTTTTAGTTCAGTCAAATTTTCGCTTAAAAAATGTGCTAACTGTATGCTGGACATATTTCCGCCTCCTCTTTATACGTTATACTATACATACGTATCAGATAGCGTACAACATAAATTTTTGAAATAGTCGACTTTTGAGTTTATTTACGTTACGATGGGTAAAAAAATAGAGACCGAGGGTAGAGAATTCATGGAACCGATACATGTTAAATTGGGCAAAAATTTAAAATCAATTCGTAACAGCAGAGGCTTGAGTCTCGATAAAGTGGCGGAGTTAACCGGAGTTAGCAAAGCAATGCTTGCACAAGTAGAGCGTGGTGAGTCTAGTCCATCCATTTCGGTAATTTGGAAAATCGCGAATGGGCTTCATTTGTCCTTCACATCATTAATCGAAAAGCAAAGTCCTTCTATATCTATTGTTAAAATTGCCGATATGGAACCTTTGTTAGAAGAAAAAGGCTCGTTTCGGTCTTATCCCCTCTTTCCATTTAGTCCACAAAAGCAATTCGAAATTTATATTGTGGAAATGGATCCGTATTGCTATCACGAATCCGAAGCACACAGCGCCGGAGTAGAGGAATATATTGTGCTTTTACAAGGAACTCTTGAAATTTCAATTGATGGCAGTAACCATATAGTTAATCCAAGTGAATCCCTTAGGTTCATTGCAGACCAACCCCATAGTTACAGGAATAATACGGACAGTATCGTACAGTATCATGTAATTATTTATTATCCATAATTCATAATGAGACCGAACTAACAAGGTTAATCTTCAGAAATACATGGTGGATGGCAGAGGTGGTTTACTGCAACTTATCCCCCGTCTCCTCACTTCACAAGACAACAATCTAAATATAATAATTTATATGCCTTATCACTATCTACAGGTCCATGGGATGGTAATGAAAAAAGACTGGATATTTGGTCAGAGAATCGCAGGCCAGTTTCCAGTCTTTAGTGAGTTGAGGAGTGTTGTTTAGTTCGGTTGTGAGTTAAAATCTATGTCAGCCTTTCACCGCGCCCATTGTCGCGCCTTCCATCAACAGCTTCTGGAACAGAATGTAGATGATAATGCACGGTATCATAGAAATTGTTACTCCCGCGAACAGCGTCACCCAATCGGCGGTATACTCCATCTGCTTGTTCGCAGAATACATTTGTACCGCGATCGGATACTTCTTAGGATCGCTTAAGTATATGAAAGGTCCCATAAAGTTATTGTAGAATCCAAGAAACTTAAATACGGCAACCGTAACAATACCCGGCGTCGATAGAGGAACGACAACCCGCCAAAATCTTTGGAACAGCGTGGCGCCATCCATCGTTGCGCTCTCTTCCAATTCCTTCGGCAGAGAGCTCATAAAACCGCCCAGAAGCATGAGATAAAATACGCTTTCCCCTAGGCTGGACAATAGAATTAAGCCTGTCAGGCTATTCGTTAATTCCAGTTCCCTCATAACCACGTACTGAGGAACGAGAGCATTTACACCAGGTAGAAATAAGGAAAGCATAATCAAGCCCCAAATTACTTTTCTCCCCTTAAACTCCATACGCGTCAGCGCGTAAGAATTGAGCGTCGTGAAAAAAATACCGAGTACCAAGCTTCCGCCCACATAATAAAAGGTATTCAGAAGCGACTGGCCAAAGCCGTATTGGTTCCAAGCCTTCGTATAGTTCTTCCACTGCAACTCCGTTGGCAGCGCCCAGATGTTCTGAAAAAATTCCGGATTGCTCTTAAGTGACTCATAGAAGACCCAAGCAAGCGGAAAGAGAATCGTCAGCGCCCATAAGATTAACAGGATGCGCCAGATGACATCCATAAATGTATGCTTTTCTTTCAACCCTATCCCTCCGAACCCTTTGAATGAAAATTAAAACTCTACGTCTTTTTTCGGCAGGAACTTGTCCGTCAGCACTTTGGCGGTTACTAATATAACAAAGAGAATCATACCAATCGCGGAAGCATAGCCGTAGTTCCGATACTCCTCTCCAAAGGCCAGATTAAACATGTACAAACCGATGACATCGGTGGACCCGTACGGCCCGCCATTTGTCAGGATGAGAATATTTTCGAAGCTCTTCAAGGTTCCAACGACTAAGAAAAGCACTGCAACCTTAACAATTGGCATAATAAGCGGCATCGTAATTTTAAATAATCGAGTCATATGGCCTGCACCTTCAAGAATGGCTGCCTCGTATAATGATTTTGGTATTGCCAGCATCGCATTAGCGAAGATGATCACATACAAGGCGACCCCACCCCATACCCAGGGCGGGATTACTGCTAAAATCGCAGTCCGTTCGTCACCAAGCCAATAAAAGTTTTTCATGTCGAATCCAAACAGCTCAATGATCCCATTCAATAAGCCATACGAGCCGTCATAAATAAACGCCCATAAGAGCGCGATGACAACCGTAGAGAGCACGTTTGGAAAGAAAAACAACACTTTCAAAAATTTATTTTCATGATAGTTTTTATTCGAAATTAAATAACCAAGCAGCAGTGAAATCAACACAACAAACGTTGGGATAGCCAGCATAAATATAACGTTGTGTCCGAGCGCACGCCATACATATTTGTCATTGAAAGCCGTAACGAAGTTATCGAACCCTACAAACTTTGGTTCTGTAAACCCGTCCCAATCCAGAAAAGCATAATAAACAGATAGTATATTCGGAAATAGCGTGAACAGTAAGTACCCTCCGAAGGGGGGGACGATGGCAACGAACAGAAAAATCCATTTTTGCGTGTTCTTTTTATCAAGACCCAGTCTTTGCAGCCAAGTGCGCTGTGTCTTTACTACAGTCGTATCAGACATGGGAGGACAGCTCCTATTCTACAAACTTAAGCGGCTGGTGCCGTTATTATTTTAAAATAAGGAAGCGGAGAGGAAGCCCTCCCCGCTCGCTCGCAGCAAAACTGTTTATTTCTGC
This sequence comes from Paenibacillus sp. J31R122, assembly GCF_056269185.1. NCBI lineage: Bacteria > Bacillati > Bacillota > Bacilli > Caryophanales > Paenibacillaceae > Paenibacillus > Paenibacillus sp. J31R122. The sequence continues at coordinate 56,736 of NZ_JBWDNM010000017.1, read as the reverse complement.
GCTTCTAAAGCCTTCGTCAGCAATTTTTCTGCTTCTTCCAAAATTGGCATCGGATCTTGCTGACCCAAGACGATCTTGATTGTATTTTCATCCATTAGTTTCGTAGCTTGAGCATAGTTTGGATCGGAAATACTAACAGACCTGCTTGCTTTATAAGCTCGTGCATCGTTTTCTGTGATGTATTTCAGAACAGCTTGTGCCGAGCTGGACAGGTTAACCGTTCTAGCGGCATCTTCTGTCAAGTCACTACGCATAGGCAAAGCGCCCGCTTTCTCAGCGATATATTGCTGATTATCCAACGTCATCAGCTCAACGATAAATTCCTTTGCCCATTTCTTGTTCAGCTCAGGCTTGTTTGCCCAAATGTAATTGAAGTTTGTCGTTCCGCTTCTTACCCAAAGCTTCTGATCTGTGCTCTCTCTGAAAGGAACAATCATAAAGCCCCAGTCAAAGTCTGTCGGTGTCGCTTCCTTCATTTCATTCTCAACGTGGCTTCCTGTTGATACCATTGCAGCTTCTTTTTGAATAACCTGCATCTGAGATTGCGTATGAGACAAAGCTGGCAAGCCTTCAGCAAAATACCCTAGTTGTCCCAGTTCATAAAGGCGATTCCAGTGCTCTACAACCTCTGTGCTCTTATACTGTGGGAGCGTAAAGATTTTGTAGTCCTCAATATATTGGTCTGCGTGACCGTTCATGTCGGCTAGCTCAAATAATTTCGCTGCTCCGAAAGCCCAATCGACATAGTTCGGATGCATGCCTGGGAAGGTAATCGGAGCGATTCCATCCGCCTTAATATCCGCAAGCAGCTGCTTGAACTCATCCCATGTTTTAGGATTTTGGTTCCAGCCATGCTCATCAAACAGCTTTTTATTGAAGAACAAGCCGCCGAAGCTGCTGGACGCTGCGAATTCATATCTTTTACCATTGATCAAAGTGGTCGATTCGTACATGCCCGGCAGTGTGAGGTCTTTAACGGTTTTATCCGGTGCGTCCGGAAGCTTCATATCCCAAATGTCATCCATTGGCTCAAGCTTACCCGCTTGCGCGAGGGATACAATTCCGCCCGCTGGCGTTGTGTTGAAGAGGTCGAACATCTCCTTATCATCGTTTGCGGAGATTTTAGTCGAGAGGATTGTTTTCATATCAGCTGAAGCTGTAATATCAAACGATACATTTGGATACTTTGCTGTAAAGTTTTCAACTGCATGATCGAACCATTCGCGTCCGTATCCGCCAACGAAGAAGCCGACCTTCAAGGTAACCTTCTCATCCTTAGGAAGCCCATTTTCATATACAGCGACTTCTGCAGGCGCGTTGCTTGCTGCTGGTGCATTTGCAGCGTTGTTTCCGCTGTTTGCGTTATTGCCTCCGTTACCGCATGCTGCAATAACGGCCATTGCTGTAACCAGACCAACGGATGCAAGCTTCTTAAACGTTTTGTCCATAAATTTTAGAACCCCCCAATTAATAAATAAATTTGATTTATTCAACTTCTAAAGTTATTTTATCGGTCTTGTGTTATCTAACTGTCATGAAATAATTAAGGTTATGTAAATTATCCCTGTTGAATAACCAAAACAAAAAAAGCCTCAAGATTACCCGTAATCAGCGGGTAATCAAGGCTTTCTCTTCCTCACCTACAGGTTAAGAAGCGGTCTGATAATTGGCGCAAGCGACTGCGCTATGCGAAGAAACCCTAGGTCGGTCAGATGTGTTCCGTCAACGGTAATTTCGCTGATGGAGTCCTCCCCGAGCAGCTCGAAGCCATTTGCAAAATGGATATGACTATCCCCTTCTGCCCGCCTCTGTTCAACGTTCTCAATCTGCACCAGCCTTCGGTGATTAAACAGCTCCTGCCTCTCCTCATAGAAATGGTCGCCGTCATTGCGGATTTTGGAGACAATTAATATAGGAACCTCAGGATGCCGCTCTCTTAGTATGTTGATGAACAGAGGCAACGTTCTTGCTATGTTCTCAGCTGCTCCAGTGTTGCCTTCATAATCCAGCACATAGAGCCCAGGTTCTTCAATATCCGCCATGATCTGAGCCAGCTCCGGCTCTCCTTTGCCAGAACCGGAAAAGCCGAGATTCACGAACGGCACCGGTAACGTGCGGCTGAGGATGTTGGAATAAGCCATGCCTGGTCTCGAAGCGCATCCGCCTTGTGTAACGGAGGTACCATAGATGACAACGGGTCTATTGCTGGAATAGGAAGGAGGAGCACTGACAGCAGCATCCTCATCTATACCTATCAAGACCTCCTCCACGCCTTGATATAATGGAAAGTTCAAGGTTACAGCGAAATCTCTTTTGGTATTCCACCGAAACAGCTGTGCTTCATATTCTATATCTTTATGATTAAATTTGGTTGTGGAGATGTACTTCTGGTTGCCGGGATCCCCTAAATAGCAGTCAAAACCACACTGCCCGGTTGCGGGCATATGGTACATATTCGCAGGACCAGCTAGACGCACCTTAATAACTAACCGTGAAGTATTCGTTCGAAAACGAATCTGGCCTCCAGCAGTGCAATAGGCAAGAGTATCGACTGCGGATGGCAAAGGCACCCCCGGATTAAGAGGGAGACGACGATAAACACCATCCTGGGCTAGCCATGGGAAGCCTACAATTTGAAAAGGAGGCTTAAGCGGAGAAAGCCACTTCAGCGGTTCTCCTTCAAACGTCTCCGGGCCTGCTTCTCCACCTAGCAGGTTTATGTCGATTTCTTTCGATTGAACGGACATCTGTAACCACTCCTCTATATTTTTACGTTCAACCCATACCGTTTTTTTACTCCATATCAAAAACATATTTCCGTATCGCTAGAGCAACCCCATCCTCATTATTAGAGGCGGTTATTGCACCCGCTATCGCTTTGACGTGCTCCTCGCCATTGGCCATAGCTACGCCAAGCCCTGCTGCTTGCAGCAGTTTGACGTCGTTGTCGCTGTCTCCCATTGCGATGACATCAGACATGGAGATGCCCAGTATTTCACAAACCTCGCGTACTCCGCTTTCTTTGGTTACCCCTTTAACGGAAATTTCAAGGTTAGTCGGGGCTGACCGGGTGATCTCAAGCGTTCCCCAGCTCTCTAGCTCTTCCCTTATCTGTGCAAGCATCATCACATCATGGCTGCCGATGCCGAACTTCATCCAATCCCGCTCGAACATCTCTGGCGTCCAGACATCCTCGTTCGTCAAGCTTTCCACACTGTAGCCCCAATACCATTGCCCCCGCTGTACGGCAATCTCGTGCAGTCGCCGAACAGTGTCCCGAGGTAGAAAGGTACGCTTCCGCAGCCTCCCGGGGCCTTCCCAAATTTCCGCTCCATTAAGAAGCACCATTGGAGAATCCAAGCCAAGTTCATCCCAAAATGATTTGGCATTCTGCAAGCCTCTGCCGGTTGAGAACATAACCTTAACGCCGTGATCGACCGCGTAGCGGAGCCACTTTTTGGACTCATCAGAAATTCGTTTGTCCTCCGTCAGCAGCGTTCCGTCCAGATCAAGGGCAATTAACTTATAGCCCGTCTTTACGGTATCCATAACACTCATCCTTTCACCGCTCCCATCGTCGCGCCTTCCATTAAAAGCTTTTGGAACATGATGTAAATGATAATGGAAGGGACCATTGCAATCGTAACGCCAGCGAACAGCGTCACCCAATCAGCCGTATACTCCATTTGCTTATTCGCTGAATACATTTGCACGGCAATCGGATATTTCTTAGGATCGCTCAAATAAATGAAAGGGCCTAAGAAGTTATTATAGTAGCCAAGGAACTTAAATACGGCTACTGTAACAATTCCCGGTGTCGATAAGGGAACGATTACTCGCCAAAACTTTTGGAACAAGGTAGCGCCGTCCATCGTCGCGCTCTCCTCCAGCTCCATCGGCAGAGAACTCATAAAGCCACCCAGCAGCATGAGATAAAATACACTTTCCCCCAGGCTGGACAACAAAATTAACCCGGTTAAGCTATTCGTCAAGTCCAGTTCCCGCATAATGACATACTGAGGCACGAGCGCATTGACGCCTGGCAAGAACAGGGACAGCATAATCAGACTCCAAATGATTTTTCTACCTTTGAAATTCATTCGCGTAAGCGCATAAGCGTTAATCGTCGTGAAGAACAGGCCCAGCACGAGGCTTCCGCCCACATAATAAAGGGTATTTAACAGCGATTGTCCAAAGCCATATTGATTCCAAGCCTTCGTATAATTTTGCCATTTGAACTCCGAAGGCAGCGCCCATATATCTTGGTAAAACTCAGGATTACTCTTCAGTGATTCATAGATAACCCAAATTAGCGGAAATATGATCGTCAGCGACCATGCATAAAGCAGAATGCGCCAGACGACATCCATTAATGTCCGTTTTTCCTTCAAGCTTATCCCTCCGAACCTTCAAATAGAAACTAAAACTCGTAGTCCTTGTTCGGCACGAATTTGTCGATCAGCAGTTTAGCTGTTACTAATATAACGAATAGAATCATACCGACAGCAGAAGCGTAGCCGTAGTTCCTATACTCTTCTCCGAAAGCTAAATTAAACATGTAAAGACCGATAACATCTGTCGACCCGAATGGCCCCCCATTCGTCATAATGAGAATGATCTCGAAACCTTTCATCGTTCCAACGACCAGGAACAAAGCGCTGACGCGGATTATCGGGGTAACCAGCGGCATCGTAATCTTGAACATGCGGGTCATATGCCCGGCTCCTTCAAGAATAGCGGCTTCATACAATGACTTTGGAATCGCAAGCATCGCATTAGCAAAAATAATGACATACAAGCCAACACCGCCCCATACCCATGCCGGAATAATAGACGCAAGCGCAGTGCTCTCATTGCCGAGCCAATAAAAATTGCCGATGTTGATTCCAATGAATTTAAGCAGGCCATTTAATAAGCCGTAGGAGCCGTCATAGATGAACGCCCATAAGAGAGCGACTACAACCGTGGACAACACATTCGGGAAGAAGAATAATACCTTCAGGAAGCCGGTCTCGTAATAGTTTTTATTTGTAATGAGATAGGCCAGTAACAGCGAAATAAGAATAACAAAAAAGGGCACGGTTATCATGAAGATAAGATTGTGGCCCAGAGCACGCCATACATATTTATCCTGGAATGCGGTGATGAAATTCGCCAGCCCGACAAACTTCGCATTTGTAAATCCATCCCAATCAAGCAGCGCATAATAAACGGATAAAATATTAGGAAATAACGTAAACAGCAAATACCCGCCAAAAGGAGGAACGATCGCAATGAACAAAAATATCCACTTTTGCGTACTTGCTTTATCTAGACCCAGCCTCTGCATGGGGGTCTGCGTTGTTTTCACTACAGTTGAATCAGACACGGGAGGTCAACTCCTATCATACCAGCGTTTGTAATGAGAGCGGAGAGGTATCCTCTCCGCTCGACAGTCTCTTATTTTTTCTTCTCAGCCTCTAACGCTTTCTTCAGCAGCTCTTCCGCCTGCTCCAAAATTGGTTTCGGATCCTGCTTTCCAAGTGCAAATTTGACTATATTTTCATCCATTAATTTCTCTGCTTGAGCCAGATTTGGATCTGAAATGCTGATGGAACGGCTTGCTTTATACGGATGAGCATCATTATCCGCAATGTATTTCAGAACGGATTGAGCCGAGCTGGAGAGACTAGCCGTCTTAGCGGGATCTTCAGCTAAATCCTTACGCATAGGCAGCGCGCCTGATTTTTCGGCTGCAAACTGTTGATTTTCAAGCGTTAAAACCCAAACGATCAGCTCTTTTGCCCATTTCTTATTCAATTCCGGCTTGCCCGCCCAGATATAATTGAAGTTGGTCGTTCCGCTTCTAATCCATAGTTTCTGGTCTGTGTTGTCTCTGAATGGAACAGCCATGTAGCCCCAATTAAAATCAGCCGGCGTCGCTTCCTTCATTTCATTTTCTACGTGGGTTCCTGTCGATACCATCGCCGCTTGCCCTTGAATAACCTGCATTTGCGATTGCGTATGATTCAAAGCCGGCAGTCCTTCAGCAAAATATCCTTGTTGACCCAGCTCATAAAGTCTGGTCCATGTTTCAACCGTTTCTGGATTTGTATATTGCGGGAGGCCATAGTTTTTATAATTTTCTATAAATTCATCAACATGTCCATTGATATCTGCCAGTTCAAAGTTTTTGGCTGTTCCGAATGCCCAGTTATGATAGCTTGGATGAATGCCAGGGAACGTAATCGGAGTGATGCCGTCAGCTTTAATGTCCGCTAGAAGCGCTTTAAATTCATCCCATGTGCGAGGATTTTGGTTCCAGCCTTGCTCCTCAAACAGCTTCTTGTTAAAGAACAATCCGCCGAAGCTGCTGGCCGTAGCAAACTCATAACTCTTTCCGCCAATCAAAGTCGATGATTCATACATCCCCGGCATCATGAGATCCTTCACCGTTTTATCTGGTGCATCCGGCAGCTTGTAATCCCAGATATCATCCAAAGGCTCAAGCTTTCCTGCTTCGGCGAGCGATACGATACCGCCTGATGGGGTCGTATTGAATAGATCAAACATATCTTTGTCGTCGGTTGCAGAGATTTTGGTGGAGAGGATTGTTTTCATGTCAGCTGATGCAGTAATATCGATCGTTACATTTGGGTACTTCGCTGTGAAAGACTTTACCGCATAATCAAACCAATCACGTCCATAACCGCCTACAAAGAAACCGACCTTCAGCGTTACCTTCTCGTCCTTTGGCAATCCGTTTTCATATACTGCAGCTTCCGGTGCCGGCGTGCTGCTGGCAGGCGCCACGGTTCCTGTGCTGCCGGTGTTTGTATTATTGTTGTTCTTACTGTTATTGCTGTTGTTGCCGCTGCAGGCTGCGAGCAACGTAAAGGACATCATTGTTGTTAAGCCGATGGTAAGAAGCTTCTTCCAACTCGTCTTCATGTGATAACCGCCCTTTCTTTGACACTTCATTTATTGTTTGCAATAACTGTTTTCCCGAATAGCCAATATGCAGCCCTCTCAACCGCTAAGCCCCACCTCCTATAAGCATCTATTGCGTGCAATTTGTATCCGCTTTCAAACCTTGCTTTAGAAGGAGCAGCCTTCTCGGCTGCACTTCCATCAACCAGCGGCATTTTGCTCTTTTCTGTTATTGATTGACCGCGCTATTTGTCTTCAAGGCTTTCTCAACCCAGGGCAGTGTCAAACGGAATGCGCGAATCTCGAGGAAGGTTAACCGAAGCTGCAGCGTCAGGATACTGCGTATATCCCTTTTGGCATAGAAAATAGCCGAAATGCCAAGCTTCTTCATAATGTACTTCATTCGCCGAATATGAAATGAATTGGAGACAAGTACGCACGTGCTGAGTCCATGTTGCCTGAGGAGCTGTCTGCAGTTGACTACATTTTGCACCGTATTGCGCGATTTCATTTCTAAGATCAGCCTCTCTTCAGCAATGCCCTGCTGGACCAGGTAGTCCCGCATAAGCTCTGCCTCTGAACGGTCCGAGCCTACAGCTCCGCCGGAAAGCATCATATAGGAATAATCATATTGACGGAAGAGCTTTATAGCCGTATCGAGCCGTTCCTTCAGCAGCGGATGAATACTGCCGTCATCGGAACGATAACCGAGTACAATAAGAGCGTCGGCGCGTCCCCGTCTCAGGCTTGCTGTATGCATCCAACAAACAAACACAAGTGGAATGCAGAGTACAAACATGATGATTACAATTCCAGCTATCCACATTTGCTATTCACGTTCCTCTTAAAGTAGGTTATAATAGGTGTATTATTAATAAATCAAATGACTTTATTAATATTCTACACAAACTGTATATACTGTCAATCAAAATTTAATAAAGTGAGGTACAATTCGTGCACGCCTTAAAAAACACGAGCAACAAGCTGCTGAAATCCATCAACCAGCAAAAGGTACTTTATTTGATATTTTCTGAAGGATCCATTTCGCGCGTTGAGCTGGCACATAAGACAGGCTTGAGCCAACAAACCGTAACCAATATCGTCAATCGCCTGCTGGAGGATGGTCTCGTCTTCGAAGGCGAACATATGCCATTAGAAGCCGGCAGCGGCAGAAAGCGGGTCGCACTCTCCGTCAACAGCTCCAGCCATTATGCATTAGGCATTGAAATCGCCGGCAAATATATCCGGGGCTGCGTCTATAACTTCCGCAATGAACGGATATCATTGACCAATCGTTCCGTGGATAAGTACAAAAATATAGACAACCTGCTTCAGCTGCTGCATGAAGTCATTGATGAGCTGCTGGAGCAGGTTCCGGAGCTTGCCAAGACGAAAGGAATCGGGATCAGCGTACAAGGGCTGGCCGATTCGAAGCAGGGCATCCTGCTGCGTGTGCCAGGTCTCGGCTTCTTACAGCTTCCGCTCAAGTCACTGCTTGAGGACAAGTATGAGCTGCCTGTCTATCTTGAGAATGATGCCAATTTATTAGCGGTTAATGAAAATATGAACGGCTGCCTTAGCGGTTCCACAGACAATATTACATTGAAATTCGATTACGGAATCGGCGGGGCGATCTTTTCAGATACGCGGCTCATCTCCGGATCGTCCTTCGTTGCAGGTGAATTCGGTCATTATAAAGCTTTCACGGGGCCGGAAGCTTATCCATGTCATTGCGGAGGAACAGGCTGCCTGACGACGTTGTTATCCATAAGCGGACTCCAATTTAATACTGGGCAATCGCTTGAAGCTTTCCAACAAGCCGTCCGATCAGGCGACGAGTCCATGATTCATTTGCACGATATAATGATCAAAACCCTGGCTCTAGCTATCAGCAATTTGGTGACCTTTCTAAACCCTGACCGCGTGCTGCTGACAGGTAGAGTATTAGATTCTTGGGGCAGTGATATCGTTTCGAAGCTGAAGGCGACGCTTATGGAAAGCGTTCCTATGACAAGCCGCGGCGTTGAACTTCTGTATATGGAGCAGATGCCGGATGAAACCCTTCTTGCAGCAGGCCTAGTACTAAAGCATGTGTTCGAAATTCCACTGGATGCGTTATCGTTATAAACGAGTGGTCGCAATACTGGCAACAATCCTCCATGCATCTTTGGCATGGAGGATTGTTTTGTCTTATCGACTAATTTTGCCAGCCGTTCCATAGCTGTATCAGTCTTTGTGTTTTCTCCTCTAAAAGCTGCTTGGCATCCTCAGACACAGATGAGGCTAATGCTTCATTCCACAGATGCTTGAGAAAGTCCTCCAGCTTCTTGACTGCTTGGTCATGATGACCATTCACCTTATGATACTCCGCCTGCTTTAGAGAATTGCTCAATTGATTCGTAAGCGGACTTAGCACCCCGCCTGAAGCGATCAACTGGTCAAGCGTTGCTTGAAGCGAAGCAAGGGTGATCAGTGTGCGGACAACCAGCTCTTCACTCGGCGCTGATACAACCCCTGATTCATGCACCGCTATGACTTTAAAACGATACTCCGTATCCGGCTCAAGGCCTCCAGCCGCATAAACGGATTCCGTAACCGTCGCAGCTTCAGCACCATTGACGGAAATACGATAAGCCACCGCTCCGCCGTCGCTCGGGAAGACTGGATTCCAGCTTACCAATGCTCCTGCCGCATCAATGTCAGATGCCTGCAGCCCTGTCGGAGCAGGAACGACGAGACGTGTGCGGAAGCTCGACAGCTCTGACGCTTTAAAGCCGCCGAATGCATCTTCTGCAACCGCGTACCAATAATAGGTCTGGCTTCCGGCAAGACCGCTCCATGTCATCTGCACGGTATCCCCGCTTGCAGCTTGAACGGTGCTTCCGATTGCCTCATCCGAATAAATCCGCACCTCCAGCATATCGGTAGCGACTCGTTTTACTTGAGGCTCAAGGTCCATCTTAAGCGTCCATTCGTCCTTTTGAGGCTCATAGTAATTATAATCATCAAGTACAGGCGAATACGTGTTGACGTACACCTGACCCGTTTCCGTATCGAAATGGAACAGCTTCAAATAGCCGGAGCCGCCGGTAACGCCGTCTTCAATTCCTTGGTAATCATTAAGAATTTGGTGCACATAGCGATCAGCCGTTCCGTCGTTATTGTCGTCAAGCGCATCGGTTTTTACCGAACTGCCGGTATAGTGGCCGCTAATGACCATGACAACGTTCGGGTTAGGTATAACTACGCCGTTATAAATCATTTCTCCTGTTGCGGAACGAGTCGCATTCGCCTTCATGTATTCGTGGAACACTAGTATCGCTTTTCGTTCCGGATGTTGCTGCAGCACCTCGTTCATCCAGTTCATGTCTTCCTCATTAACGCCCCAGCCCATGTAGACGAAAATATAGTCATTGCCGCTCGCTGAGATCAAGTCGTAATGACCGCGATTGTCCTTATAGGATTCACCATAGAAAGATTTATCCTCGAAGCGTGCCTTGCCAAAATACTGTGAAAACGCCGAGTAATCCGGTTCCGAGTTTGCTCCTCCATCAAATACATCATGGTTCCCGGCTACTACTCCGTATGGGATGTCAGCATCCTCAAGCACCTTCATGAACTTATCCGCCCGGTCCCACTGATCCATGTTAGCTGAGAAATTAACGATATCACCAACGTGCGCCACGTAGCGAATATTCATCGCTTCCTTATTGTCTCGAATCCATTCGACCTGAGCTTGGAAGTATTCAGGTATAATTTCCGCATAAAGCTGCGTATCAGGCATGGCTACAAACGTATAGTCGTAATCATCCGGTCCCGGAATCAGGTCCTGAATAAGCACTTGAACCCGGCCGTTGCTAACATATTCAGCGGCTGGTACGGAAGCAGCCAATGTGAAGTCCTCCTCTGAAAGGGCAACCATCGATGCGAGCGGCTTCCATTCTCCCGACCGATAGTTCCAGGCGTACAGGCTTACTTTCCGGCCTTCAAGTGAGTGTCCTTCCCAATAGAGCTCGATAAGATCACCCGCTCCAACATCGGGACCAACTTCCACCTCGAACCTTTGATAAGGGAATTGTTGGGTTGCATCTATTGTTACGTACTCATTGTCAGAAACGGCTAGTTTAGCTTTCTCGCTTTCTGACAGAAGCGCGTCGCCCGGGGTAACGAGCGTAAGCGGCGGCTCCCTGTCTATAGCATTGGCATAGGCTGTTACGGCTTCACTTCCTGCGCTAATCCGCTTCCCTTGGTAGAAGGTGACTTGCATGGAATCACCTGCAGGGTCCTGAACCTTCACCTGCAGCACGGCATCCGTATCGGCATCTGTCGTTCCATTTGCAGGTGCTTCCGGTACCGGTTTATACGGTTGTTCCTCTGGCGTAACGAAATGGACTGTTTTCTCCATAGTCTGTCCCGCTGCATCTGTCGCTTTCATATTCAGCACATGCCCCCCTGCATCCAGAACAGCTGAAGATGCCGAATAGGGGACTTGAATTGCAGCCCCATCCAAAGTTACCTTGAACGTTGAGATTGTCGATACAGCATCATTGGCCTCCGCAGTTATCATGAAACTGCCCTTGTATGACTGGCCCTCTGTCATATTGCTCGTAATGACCGGACCATTATTGTCTACGAGTACATTAGCGACAACACTCTGGCCATCCGCTGACGCCAGCGTCACTTGACTCGGTCCATCCGCAGCTTCTGTCGTATCCCAACGATAGGAGACCGCATTCCACTTATCTTCCGGTATAGCAAACTCGAAATAAACAATCGGCAGGAAGCGACCGTTATCCCCCATATCAAATTTAAGCGTTGGACTCGCATACTTAGGGTCCCTCAGCTCTGTGCCGTCAGCAAGCACAAGCCGAACGTTGCGGATATCGAAGTCATCCAGGCCGCCCTCCGGCGCATGCTCGTAGTAGGCTCTGTTCACCGAGCCCGCCCGGATGGCGATGCGATTCGGCGATGTCGAACGGAACAGCTCCGGCCTGACCGGAACAGCAATCGTTGTGTAGTTCGTCGTGCCAAGCGGAATCATGCTTATCTCCTCACGGCCAACTGTCAGATAATTCCTCCCGTTGTCAATTCCATTAGCTTCAAAGACGAAGTACGAAGGCTTGTCCATCGCCTTCTCGATACCTGACGTCTCCACCCACCCACTCTCTGGAATGTCGTAGTTGAAATTGACGATTGGCAAGAACCTGCCGTCATCCCCCATATCAAAATTAGTCGCAGGCGCGTATTGCGGGTCCCGCAGCACTGTACCGTCTGCTAAAATAAGCCGTACATTGCGGATATTATAGTCATCCAGATCCAGCGTCTCTGGAGCTTCCTCGTAATAAGGCCGATTAGTCGATCCAGCCTGAACGGTTATGGTGTTCACTTGCCCATACTTAAATAGATCCGGACTGACCGGTATTTGAACCGTTACATAGCCGGTCATGTTATGCGGGATGATTTGCACAATGTCCCCATCAACCGTAATCGCATTTTGACCGGCATTAATACCACTGGCTTCAAACGTAAAATAAGCTAGACCGGCTAAGCCCATTTTCGTTCCGGCGCCTTCGATGGATAACGTTAGGTTATTCGGCGAAATGCCATTGCCCGAAGCAACGACAACCTTCTCTCCGGATATGACGTCACCGTCTTTTAGATTCAACGCCGGTACGTTTTGCTCTCCTAGAAGTGATAGCTGCACATAGCTTGTCTCCGTCACATTCGTACCGTCGGATACCCTGAAGAAATAGTCTATCTTCGTGCTGCCGTACCATTCCGTAAAGTCCAGAGAATGTCGGAACAATCCGTCCTTGCCCTTGGCAATATGGGAATACTTATAGACCTGATCCCCGGCCTTTTTATAATGAAGCACAACCGATGTAAGCAATCGGTCATCATTTGCTTCCGCAACGAATTCGATCGGATGGTTTAAGTCAGGCGCGGCTGTGCTCGTCATATTCCGGACGGTCGGCGCAACGAAGTCCGTTTGAATCGAAACAGGCTGTGCCGGTGCTTGTCCAGGTTCGAGACTGCCCGGTGTTCCCCGCACTACCTTAGAACTCAGCAGATTCATCTCGAGACTCCCAGTGTCTGGAATAGTATAGATAATGCCCATATTCGGCTTCGTATCCACGACACCTTTGTTATAGCTGGCTGTCACAATATCCTGCCCCGTGCTGGTCGCTACCGCAATCGTGCGCTCACGCAAGTCATTCATCCCGCTGGGGATCCGGATAATGTTTACATTCTCGACAAGATTTGTACCGTAGTTCGCATTGAATTCGCCGACTGTCCGGTTTGGCGTATCTGCTGTTGTCATCCCCCAAAGCACTAATGTTTGCTGCGGAGGTATAATAACTGATGCGTAAGGCCTCCAGTGTAGATCATCGTCTGGGGCTCCCGGGTACCGGTAAACAATCATATAATCTCCAAAGTTGATCGGCTGATCGGTATTGTTGTACACCTCTACATATTCGTAGGCGTCCTCATCGCCAACATTCGTGGATTCAGGAACAAGTTCTGTTATGAGCAATTTTGGAGGTGTATCAGAGCTCTGTACCCCAGACGTATCAGCTGCAGCATAACCTATTGGAAGCAAAGAAACCCCAAGCATGACTGCCGTTAACAAAAGAGACAAATGATACTTCCATCTTTTTGCTGCCATTAATCCCTTCATCTCCTCTTCTATTCATTTCGCCTCGATTCTGGATGCAATTACGTTAATCAAAACTCGATAAGTTAAAATTGCCTGTTCATCACCACCTTTCAGAAGTCCGGCCAATAGGAAAGAAAGAGCAATATGCCATATCACCTTTTTTATTAATCCATTTGATGTATTAATTATTCTTCGCTCTTTTTATTTAAATTCCTTTTTTATCAAGCCATTGTTACAAAAACTTATAAGAACAAATCACCTGATGGTGAAAGTAAAACATAAAAAAGATCCCCATCTTTCGACGAGGATCTCATATAGAGATGATTTAATCCAGGGGCACCTTCTGCCCCTTTCACTTTTTAACCGTTCTGCACACCTACATCCGCTTCAAGTTAAGGCATTCTGGATAACACAATAACATTGGTATAACCTTCAATAATAATCAGGTATGGATATCTGAATATCGCTCGACGCATCGGCAACGAACGTGTTACCTGTTTGATAAAACGTCAAAAAGATTTTGCAAATTTGCGATACCTCGCACTTGTTCAACTAATGCATAATCAATGTATTGAAGGGATTGATAAGCAATTTCTTTTGCTTGTGAAACATCGTTGTTATCAAGCCCTATCAATACTTCTCGAACAATATCCAAGGAGTAGGCTACCCTTTGAACGGTTCGGATTATAAGCACCTTGCGAATATCGGTTCGATAATAAATACGGAATCCACTTTCTTTTTGGCGATCAGGTTTTATTAATCCTTCTTTTTCCCAATGCCGAATTGAAGAAGTGGATACATTAGCTATTTGGGCTACCTCTCCAATCGTAAATGCACTCTTACTAAGGTACCTTGGAATTTCTGCATTTTCTATCAAATCAATCATTTCAATTGCTCTTAGTACAGTTTCCTTTTCAGCATGGAGGTTCACTTGTGCTTTATTAATTTTCCATAAAATATCAAGTTTCCCCCCCTTTATGATTAGCGGCATGATTGCTCGAACCAAATCCATGCCAAACCCAGGAATCAGAGCACGAATACATTGAAAGTATGCCTCATGTTCCATTGTGTAGATGCGATACCCATTTGAAGCTCTCTTAATCTCAGGAATAAGTCCCCACGACTCATAGTGCCTTAATGCACTTGTGCTTATATTCAATTTTTTTGCTATCTCAATACCTTTCATCTCAATCCCATTCCTTACAACCTATAATTTATTATTAAAGTATACGACGGGTATTTGTATGTTTCTAACTTTAACACAATAGAAAATGGACTTAAACCTTATCATTTGCATGAATGTTATACTATTGGATTTTAAGATAAATTTTCGACAGGAGTTGAATTCTACTGAATAAAATCATACCTATGCTACCGTGTCAATCAATAAAGGAGCAGGTTGCCTTTTATGAGTATTTGGGGTTTAAAATAATTCAAATTACCAATCGTCCTAGTCCATATGCGGTTGTGAAGTATGGTGAACTTGAGATCCATTTTTATGGAAGCAAAAGAACATTGCCTAATGAAAACCCAAATATGTGCTATCTATTAGTTGATGATGTAAGTCGTGTATATGATGAGTTCACTTCAGGATTAAAAGAAAATATCGGAAAAATCCCCCGTTCTGGTATACCCAGAATATCAAAATTGAAAGATTTGGCAGAAGATAGAAGATTCATGGTAACAGATATGGGTGGAAATACACTTTTTGTTGGAACACCGAATGCTAAGGGATCCGATCCTGCTTTTTTTAGAATAATCGAAAGTACCGACTTCGCAAAAAAATTTGAAATTCTCTACGATTTAATGTACTCAAAAGAGGATGTCAATTCAGCGTTCAATATGTTGATAAAATTCTTTCCTGAAGATCTAATATCAATCAAAGTTGAAACGTTGGATTTAGCAAAAATATTACTAGTTGCATTGGATATCCATTTGCAACGTAATAAAATAATAAATCAAAGAATTAACGATAGGCTTAACGAGTTATTTAACGGTTGCGAACTACAAAATCCTGATTGGAAAAAAATCTTGCATAAGTATGACGACCTTATTAGCGGTGAATAAATTTCTTCATAAATAAGTGCAATGGAAATCAAGAAACAGCGATTGCCAGGGACGTTAAAATAAGTCCCGTAAGCGAATTTGTGAGTTGTAATTCTCTTTGTCATGGAAAACAGCACTTTTAGGAGTGTTTTGTAACGTCTATTTGGCACTCGCTGTAGACAATGGTGACGTACAATAGTCTGTGTACCAAGTTTTGGAGTCTATTCAAAACACAAAAAAGTAGGGTATCCTCGGAATTACTGAGATCACCAAGGAGGAACCCTACTCGATGAATATTGTACCCGAAAACCTAATGAATAATCTATTTGAAAATCTTGTCACCCAATTCGTGAAAGACAATCTTGAATCTATCAAGAGAGCTGAAATTCAGCAGTTCATGGCGAATGAAGAGGCAGGCCAGAACAACAGCCGTAACGGATACTACACACGTAATCTGCACACCAAGTATGGAAACTTAGAGGATCTGGAAGTCCCCCGTGACCGAAAGGGAGCCTTTCAAACCCAAGTCTTTGAGCCGTATCAACGGCGGGATGGTTGGCTGGAAGAGGCGGAAATCCAGATGTATAAAAGTGGAATGGGTGCGCGAGACGTAGCTCGATTCATTGAAAGCATGTTTGGTAGCCACTACTCGCCCACGACCATCAGCAACATTACCGCTACTGTGCTAGAAGACATCCAAAATTGGCAGACGCGTCCGCTCTCTAAACGCTACTCCGTCATCTACCTAGATGGGCTCTATGTAAAGCTCAAACGCGGCACGGTCAGCGGTGAGGTTATCTATTTCGCTATGGGGATCGATGAAGACGGACACCGTCAAATCCTTGGCTTCTATGTGGGTGGACAAGAGAGCGCAAATGGTTGGCGGGATGTGCTGAAAGACCTCTACAACCGAGTGGCACAGGAAGTCTTGCTCGGTGTGTTTGACGGTCTGCCGGGGCTGGATACGGCGTTTAAAGAAACGTATCCCAAGGCCGATGTACAGCATTGTATCGTACATAAAGTACGCTCCACGTTTCCTAAAATTCGAGTTCAGCACAAGACGGAAGTCATTGAAGATCTAAAGACCATTTACACCACTAGTGACGAAGACCTGGCACGGGCTGCGTATGATACGGTGAAGAACAAGTGGGGCAAACTCTACCCGAAAGATATGGGTATGTGGGAAGAACAGTTACCGACATTGCTAACGTTCTACAAGTACCCAGCGTTAATTAAAGAATCTATCTACACGTCCAATCCCATTGAGCGCATGAATAAGGAGATTCGAAAACGTCTGAAACCGATGAACAGTCTCACAAATATGGACGCCGCAGAGAAGATTGTCTACCTCAATGTCATGGAGTATAACGAACGCTTTGCGGACCGGGTCATCCGAGGATTTGGCGTTCCCGAGGTCAAAAAGGAATTAACCGAGATGTTTGAAGAACGCTACCCCACTGTGGAAACTCAAGAAGAGTAGTAACCGGATTGCCAGGTGAGGGTTCCCCCCACCTGTAACCACTAAAGTATACCCGATAAGATACTTCTACCGCTTACACAAACTTCTTGACGCTACCGATGTATTTACCTTTGACTGTATTTCATTCAGGCTAATCACCTGTTACACAGATAAAAAGCTTCTAACGACCTATTTGACTGTATCTTTTCCATTCAAACTCATTTATATATGGAATTTAAGCTGTTTGAATGTACAAAATCCACTCAAAACACATTCCTCCCCTCTTTACATACGTTGAAATAAAAAAACGATTCTTCAAATTAGAAGAATCGCTCCATGTTCCCTTTATCCCTTAACAGAACCCGCTGTGATACCTTGAATGATATATTTTTGCATAAAAATATAGAATAGAACCAGCGGCGCAACAGCAAGGAACATCATCGGGAAGAAGTTCGTCCAATCCACCGAAAATTGTCCGATGTTCCGGAATACCTCCAGTAGAAGCACCCCCTTCTCTCTAGATTGCAAGAACAATAGCGGTGTCATGAAATCGTTCCATGTAGCTAAGGCATTTAGTATGGCTACTGTTGCAACAACTGGAGTTAACAATGGAAATACGATTTGCCAATATACCCGCCAAACTCCGCTGCCATCGACTCTAGCTGCTTCTTCCAACTCTATAGGAACGGTAGATACTATAAATCCACGAAACAAGAAGATTGAGAACGGTATGCTATAGCATATTTCGATCAGAATGACGCCAGTTCGTGTATTCATTAAATCCATTTGACTAACCAATTTATATAAAGCCAATATTCCCATCTGGTAAGGAACCATCATCCCCACCATGAAGAGTAGAAACACCATTCGATTGATGTGGTTTTTCCGTCTTGCGAGACTATATGCAGCCATTGAAGAGAAAACGATAATACTGATAACCGAAGTTACCGTAATAATCAGATTGTTAGTAAGAGCTTGAAGATAGTTCATTGCTTTGAAGGCGCGAATATAATTATCCAACGTAATATCCATAGGCAAACCCATTGGATGCGCAACTGCTTCATCTGGTGTTTTAAAAGTCGTTACTATTAGATAGTAAATGGGAATCAAAAAGATCGCAGCTACGACGATCATGATCACTTCCAGGAAAATGTCTCTTCTACCTCGTTTGATCATGTTCACCGCCTCTCCCACAGTCTAATGATACCCATATGAACAGCAGTAATAATCGCTACTATAATGACGAAGACAATACCAAAAGCAGCCCCATAGCTATAAAACCCTTCACTGAGCCCTTTTTTCAGCATGAGCGATACAATCGTTTCGGTAGAATGCCCTGGCCCACCACCCGTTAGTGCGTATATAATATCAAATACCTTCAAGCCACTAATCATGCCGGTAACCGTACTAAATGTAATGGCTGGAAGCAGCAGTGGTAATGTAATGTATCTAAAAGCTTGACCTCCACTAGCGCCATCAATCTTCGCAGCTTCGTAGTAATCAATTGAAATACTTTGCATATTAGCTAAATAAATAACCATCGTATATCCGACCCACTGCCATATTTGCGTAAAAATAACGGAGTAAATCGCGAGGTGTTGATCACCAAGGAAATTAATACGTCTAAATCCAAGCGCTTCTACAAACTGATTGATTAATCCAAAGTCAGATGGTGAATACATGAAATTCCAAAGGAAACCTATAACTAATACACTGAACACCGCAGGAAGGAAGAAGGCGGCGCGCAGTAGATTTTTCGTTCTTAAGTTTTTATGCAATATAACCGCTAAAGGAATGGCCAAAACATTTTGTCCTATCATTGTAAAAAAAGCGTAAATGAGCGTATTCGTAATACCGTCTAAATAGACAGTATCCTTAAACAGTGATATATAGTTGGCTAACCCAACGAATTTAACATCTACAGGGACAACATCTGACCAATTGGTAAAGCTATACCAGGAGGTTTTAAGCGTAGGTAATATAAAAAACACACAATAGATGACAAGTGCGGGAAGCAGCATGAGAAAGTAGCTCGTCTCGTGTTTAAACAAGTTTATTTTTTTCATTGAGGATCAGCCTTCTGTTAGTAGGATAGAAGGAGGCATTATGTTATGCCTCCTTCCTCAATGCATGTAGTACCCTTCGCTTATTTAGATTTAGACAGCATTTCTAATTGTTTTTTATCCGCTGCTTCGAGAACTTGTCGCGGTGTTTTGCTGCCAGCCAATAAATCCTGAAGCCCCTTGCCAAGCTCTGCAAAGGTTGTATCACGTCCTACGCCCCAAACATTCGGTGGATAGAACACATTCCCCGCCTTAAACGCTTCTTGCGCACCGTTGTATTCTATAGGCATTTCGAATACTACGCCTTTCAAATACGATGAACCGCCTTGGTTATCCTGCCAATAAGCCTGCTGACCTTCCGGTGTGGATAATAGCTCAAGCACTTCATAAGCTGCTTCTTTCACTTTGGATTTCGCGTTGATCCCGAAGGAAACGCCGGGTCCCCCAATCATCCAGCCAGGCCCGCCCTTTGTTCCTAAATTCGGAAACATATCAATCTTCATGTCTGGTGCTTTTGCTTTGAACGTCTCCATGTACCATGGACCTGATTGGAACATCGCTGCTTTCCCGCTTGTGAACTCATCGATGGCTTGTTCCTCTTCTAGTCCTAACATCTCTTTCGTAAAAATTCCTCTTTTTATATACTCCGTCCAAGTCGTAAGCGCAGGCTCTAACACGTCAGCCATCTTTAGTTCACCCTTGCCGAAGCCATCATTGAACGCTTTTCCTTCCGAAAGCCCCATGTAGTCATTCATCGCCAAAGCGATAAAAGATTGTGCAGCTACATTCATATTTTTGAGGCCAATGGCTTGAGGTTTGATTCCATTTTCCATAAACGTCTCTGCGACTAGGAAATATTCATCCAACGTTGTAGGTACTTTCAACTCATATTTATTAAATAATTCCACGTTATAAAAGATACCGTTGAACCAGCTTGCTTGAGGCAAGCCATACAGCTTGCCGTCATAGGTCACATTCTCCGTGCCCGATTCGTAGTATTTGCTGCTAAAAGATGCTGTCAAATCTTCGAAATATCCGGCTTTAACCATGTTCGGGTCCGTCATCATTCCCCCGATAACGTCTGGTCCTTCCCCAGCAGCGAGCTGAGTTTTCAGAATATCCGTATACTGCTTGTTATCAATAAATTGATATTCTAGCTCCACTTCCGGCAGCTTATCCTTCACCAGCTGGAGGAACGTCTTAATTCCATCCTCCTTGTTCCAGTAAGACATTCTGACTTTCACTTTCTTTACGGTTTCAGGTTTACTCGCATCTGTAGACTTGGGACTTTCCTTCGCATCATTAACGGTTGGCTGATTCTGACCGCAGCCCGCTGCTATTATCGAAAATATGAGCGCAGTTATTATAAGAAATAACTCTGTTTTTTTCAATTCAACAGCCTCCTAGTTTAGAGCTAGTTTTGAGCTACTTCCTAATACCACCATTCTGAAGTGTGAAACTCATTCTAGTTGTCCTTACTTCAATACTCGCTGCAAAATCATTGCCGCTTCTGCACGAGTTGCAACTCCGTTAGGGACAAACTTGCCCGTTTTGCGTCCTTCGATTAAATGGAGTCCAGCCGCCGCCCTAACAGACTCGAGAGCCCAGGAGGATACATCTTCCTCATCCGTAAACGACGGAGAGGTGCTTCCATCCAATTTAGTTCCTTTATATAGGACATAAGCCCGCATCATCATGGTAACCATCTCTTCTCTTGTAATTTGTGCTTCCGGATCGAAGATGGCTGCACTTTTTCCTGTAACGATACCCGCGTTGAAAGCAATCGAAACATCTTTGTCATACCAAGCATCTGACGCTACATCACTAAATTTCTGTTCGCTCTTTGCGGACAGCTTCAAGCCTCTTACGAGCATCGATGCAAACTCGGCACGAGTCACATAACGTTCTGGACCAAATGTCGTCTCGCTGTCGCCTTTCAAAATCTGCTTGGACGTTAATGCTTCAATAGCATCTTTTGCCCAATGAGAAGAAGGTACATCTGCAAATACTTTTTTCATTTCAAGTACAGCGTACTTACTGAAATGGTCTACTTCAGCTACCATTTCACCGTTAAGTTGTCTTCCTCCAACATACTCTAGTCCCTTTTCATCACTGAGATAATAGATGCCAGTCAAACTTGGGCTCGATATTGGATCGACTTTCAATTTCAAGACTATCGGTTTATCGAATTTCGTTAGGCTCCATTTCTTGCCGTCCTTTGTTTCGATGAATAAACTAAAATCGAATATGGAACCGTAAAGTTTGATCTGAGTCTGACCGCCTGATTGGTTTTTGGCTAGCCAAGCACTCGCCTCGGATTCGGTCAGCTGATTGATTTCCAGCTTGATGCTACTATCCTTTAGATCACCAGCCGGCATTTGAGAAGTCAACTGTTTGATCAATTCAGGAGTCAAAGTTAATGAGAGTTTATCCAACTGTAGGACCAGCTGATTTTTCCCAAGCAGCTCGAGGCATTAATTGGAAGTGTGATCCGTTTCCTATCTCCCTTAACCTGTATCGTCACCACTCCATTTACCGAAGGATTGTTTAAATCCTGAGGTGTAACAACATGTATATCCGGATTAACTTGAATAGGACCTGGGTTGTATACATATTGTGGCTTAAAACTAACATCAATCGCATGGTTTCCTGTTACATTTTTGAAAGTATAGACACTGCCAGTTACTGTGACCGCCTCACTATCAACCGTAACCGTATCAATGTCGTATCCGCTATTTGGTGTGATTGTAAATGCCTGATCTGCACCGTCATTTACCTCAACTTTCCCGCTAGGGCTGATTGTGCCATTCACTCCCGCATTCGCTTGGATGTGATGAGGGACTTTCACCACATCTATGACGAGCTGTCCTCCTTCTAGAACATTTGCAATTTCAAGTTCAGTAATTTCATAGTAAGCAGGTACTTCATAAAGTCGTCCACCATGAACCTTGACTCGCATTTCAGTGATGTCTGTTTGGCCCAATATTGGCAGTTTCTCATGACGGTAAGAACCCATTTTTTCTAAATGGATGTCATTATACATAGGCCAAAATAAGGTGTCTCCATTTTCTGTCCAAACTTGACCGTCATTCATAAGTTGAACCCAACTATCGCCCTTCTTCACGGCTATCGATAGCATGGACGGTATATGATCCAACGCTCCGGCCGGCACGACAATGTCTATAAAATTAAAGCTCTGAGGTTCATCCCATTTAATCGTATACGTATGAGGGAAATTAAATTCTGGTACTGAACCGTAGATACCGTAAGTCAAGGCTGTCTCATAATTATCGTCAATGAGATTATTAACTACCGTTTCTGCAACTGGTGGTTTATCCAAAGTAATCGAAGAAGCTTTGCTCGCAAGATTATTAATCCTCTTGATCGAGATCTTATATTCTTTGACTATTCCTTCATCACCAATGACTTTTACATCTAAAGTGCTTATACCTTCAGGAACCGTAACCATAGCAGTCTGATTTGGTTTTGCAGTCACACCATTAAATGACAGTTCTCCGTAATTATTTTTCATCGTTGATGTAATCGCTATTTTATTCGTTTCGCTACCCAGATTGAGTGAATAATTTCTAATGCTTGGATCAAATGAGAAATTAATGAGCTCTCCACTGTTTGCATCATTCATATTTAATTCAGTCAACGCTACTTCTCTTGTGATTTCTAAATCTTTTAGTTCTCCATTATCAGGAAGGTTGTAAATCTCAAGCTCGTAAAGGGCATACATACTCCAAGTTGTATAATAAGCATCGTTAATCTGTATTCTCAGTTTCTTCACACCATCAACTGCCGGTATGTTCGCATACGTATATTCAATCACACCATCATCTTTGCTGCTCTTCCAAACGACAGGTATGTGCTCGGATATTTTCGACCAAGTTGCCCCATCTTTAGAAACCTCAATGTCTATATCATTAATCCCCTGCAAGAGACCTGACATATTTGCCATAACTATCGTGTTAAAGGCTTGCGGTGTATCCCATGAAAGAACAATCTCATGCGGGAAGGGATGCGTGCCGATATAGTCCCGCTGACTCGCAAACATACTGCCGTAACTACCATCCACCATTTTCTTAGGACTATAGTCCTCGCCCTCACGTGCTGCCGTTGCGGTGATTGAAGAATAGCTTCTTGCCAAGTTGGATTCGACATTGTTTACATTGCCCTTAAGAAAATGTAATGTGTATACTTTCGTAGTTACTCCATCACTGGCTATTGACTGTATGCGGATCGAGCTTTTACCTATCGGAATAGTAGCAGAGAGTACCTGGTTGCTATCCGCGCTTATATCATTAATCTTAAGTGTTCCCTTCTCATCTGTTTGCCGAAGTCCAATGGAAATCTTATCAACATTTGAAGGAATCACAAACTGATAATCAGTAATCTTATTGTTAAAATTGAAAGCCGGTACATTGGAAATATCCAAGCTTTTCAGAGTTGCATCGTAAAGGATTTGACCTTCATACATTTGTACCCTAAAAGCGTCAATATAAAGGTTTTTGTTTTCTAGATTCACAACCTTAATGGTGTGCGACCCTTCTGAAAGATTGCGTTTACTATAAATGGTGAAGTAATCATGCTGCACCAACTCATACGCATCCAGAATTACTGGATCATTTTGATCTATATATACAGCCAATTTCCCAGCCCCGTTATTTTTCTCAACAACAAGATCAATTCCCGTACCGCTAAATTGATATTCCACTGCAGCATTAGCCACTGTCGTAGCTTTAACACCGTCCTGATAGGCATATTGTCTACTCTTGTCATACCAACTGCCTGTATATTTGAGATCGCTATTACTGCTGTCGGCCATGTATGTCATTGGAATTTCTTGGCCAGAATAGGGGCTGGTCGCAAAAGAAATTTCGCCGACATCCTCACCAGCTGCCGCTTTTACCAAATAATCATGAAGCGTCTTGATGTATTCAGGATCAAGCGTATATTTTCTTGGGTCGTCCGGACTTACTGCGCTATCAGCGATACGCTTCGCTAGTTCGGGATTTGTTTGTTTGATTTTGAACATGAGCTCGTAATCCTCGATGCCATCCCTTTGCGCTTCATAACGGAGTGAGCTTTTGACTCCCATATTTTTCGTGTCTGGATAGACAATAGAGGAATCACCACCCCATGGACCCACATACCATGCGTTCCACGCCCAATGCAAAGCACCTTGAACGCCATCTTGGCTTAGATTCCAGAACAAAAGCCTGCCTGTTAAAGTAGGCTGGGTCCAAAATCGGTTCAACCATGGAGGCGTATTTACTTCACAAGTGTAAACCCACATATCTTTGCCCACCAATTGCTCCGCTTTGTACAGCGCTTTCTTCTCTTGGAAAGCAGGCGTTAGTGGTACCCATACGTCTACATAAGGCTTGCTAACTTCGGCCATCAGAATACCGTTTGGATCTGCGTCCATCGTTTTAAACTTTGGCGCAACCTCTTTAAGTTTTCTCGCCACATACGTCCAGAAATTCTTTTGGCTCTCTGTAATAGGCTCATCTAAGATATGCTGATACCATGTGAGATCCTTATCTTTCCACTCTTCTTTTTCCTGTACATGCTTACTAAGAGCAGTCAAATAATTAGTAAGAAATGCATCTGTTACTGGTAATTTTTCAGGCACTCCTGTTTTCCAGATATCGGCTGACAGATGTTCGTTCTCAGGCATATACTTCAGTTGTCTGATCAAATGAATATTAGCGAAATCAGTGACACCCCTATCAATAAATGTCTGAACATATTGATCAAACTTCGACCAGTTAATTTTATCAGGAATACCCGTTTCGAATGCTTTAAGATCAGTTCCTGTCGCATTTAGTAATAGGTCTGTTCGTATCCATATCATATTCTGTCTGTAGTCCGTCATTGTCTTGGCGTAATTGTCCATTAATTTGAACCATTCATCACTGTAAGTCTCTAATCCATAATAGTACTTTCCTACGTCATATCCCTTCTCATTAACTCCTTCACCGTATTGATACCCATCCGACATAAAACCATTGGTCATGGACCATTGATAATTGACGAAATTAGCTTCCGAGGTTTTAGGGATTTCAACATCTGCAACTTCAACACGAATAGGTACTATGTAGTCTCCTAGAGTTGTCTTTACGTTAACTGTACCGCTATAAGTTCCAGGTGAAGTAGTTGTAGGAACATAGTTAGTAATAAAAATGGGCTGGGTTGAATTGGCTTTTACTAGCATGGATACTTCGTTGGATAGCGGATCAGGCATCTCAGATTCTGGATAGATAAACCACCCCTCTCTATTCGGGAAGATATAATTCTCTTTAATCGTATCTGTTAATCCGTATTCCACAAAATGATAAGCTAGATTACTTCCAGCTATTTTTTCGTCTGATGCTGATACCAAGTCTGAGAATTCTACTTTAGTAATTTCAAATGCCTCTTTATTTCTAACTGCGATTATAGCGCTTTCATATTCGTTTTTAGCTGACACTAAGGAGATGTTTTGGATAGGTTCCGCGGGAATGGTACTGGTTCTGTACACCGTTTTCAACGAGTTGACCACCCAGAAGTCAACCATGTCACTAGCAACTTCACTAGCAATGTCATTAGTTACACCACTATCCGTATTACTTTCGGTGCCACTCTCCGCATGAACAGGTAGAGATGCGACGGATAAGAAAAGACTCAAGACAAGAATTAAACTTAACATTTTTCTTCTCATTATTAGACCTCACTTTCATTATTCAAAATCGTACTTCATTTAGTAATTGCCTCCAGTTTTATTGTAGTAGCATCGGAAACTTCAAGACATAACAAATATTTTCGAAATATAACAGAATTCAATGGACAAA
Source organism: Paenibacillus sp. J31R122 (assembly GCF_056269185.1). Classification (NCBI taxonomy): domain Bacteria; kingdom Bacillati; phylum Bacillota; class Bacilli; order Caryophanales; family Paenibacillaceae; genus Paenibacillus; species Paenibacillus sp. J31R122. Next base: position 30,762 of record NZ_JBWDNM010000017.1, on the reverse strand, counting down.
AAAATGGAAGTTATCCCGTTGATCTCCTCCGTTTATTAAGCTTGATTTTTTTGGTGATTGTACTTTGGGATTTTAATGGTTACGGTCGTTCCTTGGCCAACACTACTCTCCATAGACAAGCCATATTCCTCTCCAAAAAATAGCTTCAGTCGATCTCTTACATTTTTCAATCCATATCCTTGACCCTCTTGTACGAGTAACCGCTTGATATCCTCCTTCTCTATTCCCACTCCATTATCTGCGATAACGAAGAGGATATCTTCGCCAACGATATTTGCCTTCATCTCTAACTTGCCTCTACCTTCTCGCAGTTGATCAATACCATGTACAATCGCATTTTCAACAATCGGTTGTAAAATAAGATGAATCATTTCGTACTGAAATATCCGCTCATCCACCTCGTACACAACATCAAATCCAGCATTATGCATAGCAGACTGGATATGAATATAAGCTTGAATATTCGTCCATTCATCCTGGATGGAAATCACCTGTTGGCCTTTATTTAGAGTCGTCCTATAAAATTTAGACAATTGATTCACTAGATGACTAATTTCCATCGCGTCCATTCGAATCGCTTTTGAATTAATGAGGGAAAGTGTGTTATAGAGAAAATGGGGATTTATTTGTGCTTGAAGTGCTTTTAGTTCAGCTTCCTTCTGAATATATTTTGCCTGGTACACCTCATCGATAAGTTGATTGATTCGCATAAGCATAGAACCAAATCTTCGTGTAAGCTGACCGATCTCATCCTTGGAATAGGCTGTAACGTTAACATTGAGGTTGCCTTCCTCTACCATTTTCATTTTCGTATTTAATCGAACAATCCCTTTCAAGAATGTTTCCGAAAATAAAAAAATAATAAAACTGAGAAAGACCATACAAAGCAAAACAATGATGCCGGTTGCACTTAAAATATCGCCTGTACTTGCTGTGCTTTGTCCTTTTGGTGCGAGGTAATAGAGTGTCCAGTCAGTTTGCGGGATTGCCTCATGGACAACAATATATTTGGAGCCATCAGCCTTTATTTGAGTCGTTTCAGTGTTCGCTTGAAGAGCGTTTGAAATCACTGCTTCTTGTCCCTTGAGCTCGGAAACAACTATTCTGTTCTGACTGTCCATTATGATGACGCCATGGTCTGCAATTTCTCGGCTCAATACCTCGCCTAATATTTTATCAAAGTTGAACCTGACATAAAGCTGACCAATGACCTGATGAATATCCGGATCATAAATATTTCGTGTTGCAAATAGCCTGTCTTTCTCATACCACCACCATGTTGTATTACGCTCATCGTTTTCTTTCATCAACCAGTACCAGCTGCTGTTTTCAACGTTTAAAGAAGGGGCGATATAGTTGCCAAAACTCTCTTTACGGTTTTCTGAATAGATCATAATTTCATTCATATCACCTACATGATAAAGTAAGTTGAACAGAATCGGCTCGATCTTTTCATTCATCGTCTTAGCGAGAAAATAAGGATCCTGATTCGAATTACTCATCATATCTATTACATCTGGATGATAGACGATCGATTTCATCGGTGCCTCTTGCCGCTGCAGCCGGTAGCTGATTTCCATCGTCATTTGCTTTGCCGTATTCGTTGTACTTTGCAGCTGCAGGTGCTCAGCTGAGGATTTCGAGCTTTGATACGCATATAAGCCGAGTGCTATTGTCGGAAGGATGATAACGGACAAATAGGAAAGAATTAATTTTTGTCTAAGACGAAGATTATGAAAAATAGGCAGCAACTTCAACGTCTATCGCCTCTTTCTCTATATTGAACGGGTGTCATATCAAAGTATTGTTTAAACATCAAATTGAAGTAAGAAGGATTTGTATAACCAACCTGACTGCCTACATCGATCACTTTGAGCGTAGTATCTCTCATGAGCTCTTTCGCACGCTCCATACGGTATCCCGTTATATATTTCCCCAGACTTTGACCTACCACTTTCTTGAACAAAAAACTCAAATAACTAGAGGATAAATGAACCTTTCCAGCCAAATAGTCAAGCCCAATATCATCCCCATATTCCATATGAATGAGACGGATAACTTCCTCAATTACCTTGCGGTTATTCTCATCACTTCGATCATCTAGCTTAACTAGCTTTTGGAAAATGCTGAGGCACAACTCCTTCAACTGGGCAATCGTCTCACTTCCTGCTATACGATCCAGGCCAACCGTTAAGGTTTGGTTCTCCTTTTTCCCAGACGTTTCGTAAACGGTTTTTATAATACTTGTAAATACTAGCTTCACATAAAGTGAATTCATACTTTCAGATGCATGCAGCCTCTCTATGAGGATTTCCAAGCATTGTTTCAGATCATCATAATTCCTTTGTTCAATCGACTTAAAAATGGGCTGCAGGAGGTCATCCATCTCGTTGTCTACCAAATTACTTGTTAAACAAGTACTCCCTTTATCCCATACAAAGCTCCCAGTAAGTAGTTGTTTCTCAAGTTCCATACGCCTTAGATCATTCTCACAAAATGCAATGACATCTTTCATTACGGTCAGAAATTCATCTACTTCAATTGGTTTTAAAATATAATTAATCGTACCTAGCTGAATGGCTTTCTTTGCATATTCAAATTCACCGTAAGCGCTGTAAATGATAATTTTGAGATCTGGTAATATCGTTTTGGCTTGCTTCGCTAGCTCGAGCCCATCCATAAATGGCATTCGGATATCCGTAAATAATATATCTACATGGTTATTCTTGATATAAGCTAATCCGGTTTCCCCGTTATTTGCCTGTGCTAAAACCAAGGGAAGAGAGTGCTTCTGGATCAGCCACTCGATAGCATCAATCTCGATTTGTTGGTCATCAACGACTAGAATCTGATACAAATCTCATCCCTCCTCAAACAACTTTTATTTATGAAAATCTTTCACCCCACTATTCATGACATATGTGATTTAGATATTCGTTCCAGATTTTATATTTCCTTTATATAATTCAATATCTGGTTGTTTTATTGCGAATCTAGTTGTCATGTGGGCTGCTTTAACCCGCAAATTTGATGGACACTTGCGCGAGAATTTCTTTCGTCATTTTCTCCAAATTATATTGTACGCAAAATCCCCATTCTTCCTTGGCAGCAATGCTCTCAATGGCATTAGGCCAGCTATCTGCAATCGCTTGTCTGACCGGATCCACATGATAAGCGATTTTAAAGTGAGGAATATGCCTTCTTATTTCTGCAGCAACCATTTCTGGCTCGATACTCATTGCCGAAACATTAAAAGCATTGCGATGCTTGAGCTTGGAAACGTCTGCATCCATTAATAAGATGATAGCATCAAGGGCATCTGGCATATAAAAGAGCAGAAAAAAAGACTGGATATTTGGTCGGGAAATCACCGACCAGTTTCCAGTCTTTAGTGTTTTGAAGACAGTTATTCATGTTGACGGACAGGAATTATTGTTTAGTTAAACCCCCGCTGCCGCAACCCCTCATACAACAGCACCGTCGCAGCCATCGCTACATTAAGCGATTCCGCTTGTCCCACAATCGGAATAATGACAGACTCGTTTACATGCTCACTTACTTGTGGTGATAAGCCCTCGGACTCACTGCCCATGAACAGCCATGTCGACTGAGTCCAGTCGTAGCTGTAGTAAGTATTCTCAGCTTGCAAGCTTGTCCCGACTAGCTTAATGCCAGAGTCCACCGCTTTTGGCATCAACTCTAACAAATCACCTTCAATAATAGGCAAATGAAAGAGGGAGCCCATCGTTGAGCGGACTGTCTTCGGGTTATAGAGATCAACGCAGCCTTTGCCCAAAATAACTGCATCTGCTCCAACCGCATCTGCGCTGCGAATGATTGTACCAGCATTACCAGGATCGCGTACGCCATCAAGTACAACAACTAGACAGTTGCTTTTGAATAAAGCAGCAGTGTCTGAAGATAGCTTGGACAGTATGGCAAAGACAGGCGGAGGTGTGTCTGTACCTGTACATTTTGCCATGACGGCGCGCGATGCTTGTATCCACTCTAGTCCCAATGTTGCTGATGAATCATTTGTTTCTCTTTCATGCTTCAGCTCCGCAGGTATGCCGCGCTCCGTGTCATAGATGATAGCAGTTACATCGGCATTCCCCTTAAGAGCTTCTAGTACCAAATGGACACCTTCAACTAGAAACTGCCCTGAGCGATCGCGATATTTCTTATCGAGCAGCGACGCCCACTGCTTAACTCTTTCGTTTTGAACAGAGGAGATTATGGAATCAAAGTTTTCATTCATAGTTAGGTTTTGCCTTCCGAATAAGCGATTTCTAGATTTTTTAAATCTGAATTTTTACCGACTATAACAAGTACATCTTCATTCCCGATCAAATCATCGGCATATGGGGCAATGTTCATTTCCGAGTTGACCTTAATAGCCATAACATTACATTTATATTTAGCGCGAATATCGAGCTGCTTTAAGCTTTTGCCAATCATCTGCTGTGGTGCTTTAATCTCAATAATACTGTAGTCATCCGAGATTTCAATATAGTCAAGAATGTTCGGTGAGACGAGATGATGAGCGACGCGTAAGCCCATATCGCGTTCAGGAAATATCACTTTATCAGCACCGATTTTGTGCAGCACTTTGCCGTGAAGCTCATTTTGCGCTTTTACAATAAGTGCTTTCACACCAAGATCCTTTAATATGAGTGTGGTCAAAATACTTGACTGAATATCTTGTCCGATTGCAACGACTACGACATCGAAGTTACGAATACCAAGCGCCCGAAGCGCATCCTCATCTGTTGAATCTGCCGCCACGGCATGTGTCACCGTATTAACGACTTCTTGAATTCTTTGCTCATTTGAATCGATTGCCAGCACCTCGAAGCTCATCTCCGTCAATGCTTTGGCAACGCTGGAACCAAATCGTCCCATTCCAATAACCGCGTATTGCTTCTTAGCCATCGTTACGAAATCCTCCTTTTAGGATGATTGCACTGCCATCTCCATAGTATACCACAGTAAGCCTTCATGGATGAGCTCATCTACCGTCGGGCATAGTAATGGAGGAAATCGAAAGCGGCAGGAGGTTATTCAGGTTGAATACTATTGATTTGCGCCAAGCGATTATTCAGCGTGTGCAGGATAATTCAGTTAAAGAACTAACAGAAGTTATTGAGGACTCCATTGGTAACGATGAAAGAACACTTCCCGGACTTGGTGTGCTGTTTGAAATGATATGGCAGCAATCGACAGAAGCAGAACATGTCCAAATGGTCGATTCACTTTACAAGCATCTTCATCATACCGAGCATGCTAATCCATCTCAATAACGAACGGAAGCCGTATACACAATATGGCCTCCAACGATTGTATTCGTAACCCATGGCAGGGCTTCGAAACGGTCAACTATAATAAGATCAGCAGCTTTGCCCAGCTCAATGGATCCAAGCTCACTGTCCGTGCCTAAAGCCTGTGCAGGATGCAGCGAAGCCATTCGCACCGCAGCTGGCAAAGCTGCTATTCCATCATCGGCTAATTTGAAAATAGCGGTTAACATGGAAGATGGATGGTAGTCTGAACATAGAATATGTGCCGCGCCTGCCGTAATGGCATCGACAGCACGCAAATTTTTGTCATGTGAAGCGCCTCTAACGACGTTCGGAGCGCCTACACATACACGAAGATCCCTGCTTGCCGCATGCTTAGCAGTCTCCAAATTAATCGGGAATTCACAAACAGATACACCATTAAGTATGGACTCCTCTAGTTTAGAGATAGAATCATCATCATGTGAAGCAATTGCTATATGCTGCCTAGCCGCAAGCTTGCTTAATTGAATCAAATTGTCCCAGTTAATTTGCTGCTTTCGTTCCAATAGCTCCTCTACGATCGTACGAACCTCATCGACTCCAACACCTTGATTTTTCATTACATATCGTTCAAATGAACCCGGTTCCCTATATTGTCCTTGACCTGGAGAATGATCCATAAACGACAAATAATCGATTGCCCGCTCCTTTATGTACTGCTCCACAATAGGCAGTCCAGCCAAATAGGACACCTCGTACCTCAGATGGATACGATTGCGAATCATCGAGCGTTTATTTCGGTATCGATGAATGTGGTCAACCATGCCCGTGAGTAAATGATCACCTCGCAAGCTTAAACCAACGCCAAGCGACAAAGAATGATACATCGTTGTAATGCCATGAACAGGCAGCTTCCGTTCAAACTCCAGTAAAGCCATTTCAATCGGAAATAATGTATTAGGTCGAGGCTGAACTTCCTTCTCAATCGCGTCACAATGGATATCAATCAGCCCTGGCAGTACATATCGCTGCTTCGCATCTAGCACAGTCACTGATTTGCGGCTGTTCGTCCATTTCTCGATTGCTGCCTGGTCGAAGAGAAGGGCATCAATTCGTCCATCTACTACAGCAATTGCGCACTCCTCAACGACATCTTTCAGTACGACCTTACCGTTTATAATAATCATAGGGTGCTTATTTTCATGCAGGCGGTCCGTCATCAACTGATCGTCCCCTTTTCCCCAATATTTATTTTGGTCTATTTAGTCTTCCTCTAACGGAATAAATTTATAGATTTCTCCTGTTTCAAATGAATCAATTAGACGATCCAGCCATTTATAATATTTTAAAGCTTCATCTATTTTCAATTCATCATTGTCCAGTATGGCCTGAAACTCTGAATCTTCCTCATATTGAAGCTTGATTGCTTTGATTTCCTTACTTGAACGATTTAAATTACTCATATTCTGCTCGACTGCTTTCCTCCATTTAATAGAGAAATAATCAGCAAAATTTTGGTGCCAATCTGCTTCTACTTCATATAAGTCTTTTCTGGAGCCTTTGCCCCACACCTTATTTATCATCTTCAAATCATGAAGGGTCCTCATGCCTGTGCTCATTGATGTCTTGCTCATACCCATCGTTTCGCTCATTTCATCCAACGTTACGGGTCCTCGATTAAAGTACATATTGCCGTATAAATGACCGATGGACAGCGTAATTCCGTATAAATCCATATTTTCACCAATTGATTCAATTACGCGTCGGCGTGTCTTCAGAAGCTTCGTGCGCTGTTCGTCTGTTAATGCCTCAAGTTCTTTCATGTCTTTCCCTCCTGAGGAATGGCGTTACCCCTATCCATCCTACATTTAGTATTGTAATCAAATGCCTGTCCATCTGTAAAGATTGTAGTTGATCCGAAATAGGGAGTTATCAAGAGTATACAGTACGTAAAGTTCGTAAAGTTATAACTGTACACTCCTTACGAAGGCTCACGCCTTTTGACCTGGGCAAAGATAACCCACTACACTTATAGGAGTCGAAATATTCCACAAGGGGGCAGAACATGGCGATTATAGAAGCCAAGAGGCTGACAAAAATATTCGGATCCGATCCGAAAAAGGCAATCCCGCTGCTGGATAAAGGATGGTCTAAAGAAAAAATACTCGCAGAAACAAAACTAACTGTAGGTGTGAACCAAGCCGATTTCACGATAGAAGCCGGACAAATTTTTGTCATTATGGGCTTGTCAGGCAGCGGCAAGTCGACATTAGTACGTTTACTTAATCGGTTAATTGAACCTACATCCGGCCAAGTATTGTTTAACGGTGCAGATGTGCTGCGCATGTCGCCCGAGCAATTGAGACAGTTCAGACGAAAAAACGTAGGCATGGTATTTCAAAAGTTTGCTCTATTTCCTCATCGAACAGTCATCGAGAACATTGAATATGGGTTAGAGGTACAAGGCATCGACAAGAAAAAACGCAGGGAAATGGCGATGGAATCGCTTGATCTCGTTGGATTAAAAGGGTGGGAACACAGCTACCCCGACCAGTTAAGTGGAGGTATGCAACAGCGTGTAGGTCTCGCGAGAGGGCTTGCTAACGATCCTGATGTATTACTTATGGATGAAGCGTTCAGCGCTCTTGACCCGCTTAAAAGGAAGGACATGCAGGATGAGCTGCTTGAGCTACAATCAAAAATGAAAAAAACGATTGTTTTTATAACTCATGATTTGAACGAAGCACTGCGAATTGGAGATCAAATTGCCTTAATGAAGGATGGCAGTATTGTACAAATTGGCTCTCCAGAAGAAATTCTTATGCAGCCAGCAAACAAATACGTGGAGCGTTTTGTAGAAGACGTTGATTTCTCCAAAGTATTTACGGCAGCACATATTATGGTTAAGCCCGAAACAATCACCATCGAAAGAGGTCCTCGTGTTGCCCTGCAATTCATGCGAGATCGCGGCATATCCAGCTTGTATGTAGTTGATAAAGGGATGCATTTGCTTGGTGTCGTAACGGCTGAGGATGCAATCCATGCCATTAGAACAGGACTGAAGCTTGAGGAAGTGATGCAGCGCGAGGCGCCAACAGTCGCTCCTGAAGCCGTGCTTAATGACTTTTTTGAAATAATGAGCAATTCCAAATATCCTGTTGCTGTCATTGGCGATAATGGGAAGCTTAAAGGAATTGTCATTAAAGGAGCAGTTCTGGCTGCATTAGCCGGAAATGCTGGATTGGAGGCAAGTGAATAAGATGAATTTACCTAAAATACCGCTCGCCGAATGGGTGGAATGGGCAGAGGCCTGGCTAGAAAACCATTTAGGCCCTCTCTTCGATCTCATTCGTATCGTTGTCGGTGAAACAGTTAATGGATTAGACACTGCATTAAACGCGCTTCCCGCGCTGGTACTGATCGTTATTTTCTCCGCGGTTGCCTGGTATATCGGCAAGTGGAAAATGGGACTGTTTACGTTAGTCGGTCTCCTTATTATAGATAACTTAGGGTTGTGGAGCCAAACGATGCAGACACTTGCACTTGTACTGACAGCTGCCTTTATATCCGTATTGATAGGAGTACCCGTTGGTATTTTATGTGCGCGAAAAAATAGTATCCAGAAAATCGTCACACCTGTGCTTGATTTCATGCAGACGATGCCGGCATTCGTATACTTGCTACCTGCTGTAACCTTTTTCTCACTCGGCGTTGTGCCTGGAGTTATTTCTTCCATCATTTTTGCGATCCCGCCAACAATTCGTCTGACTAACCTTGGTATCCGCCAGGTTCCCTCGGAGCTCGTCGAAGCGGCTGACGCCTTCGGATCAACACCATCGCAGAAGCTATTTAAGCTTCAACTCCCCATTGCTTTGCCGACTATTATGGCAGGCATCAATCAGACCATTATGTTATCGCTCTCTATGGTCGTCATCGCGTCAATGATTGGCGCTCAAGGTGTAGGTGCTTATGTGTATCGTGCTGTTACTCAAGGAAATACCGGTGTTGGCTTTGAAGCAGGCCTCGCCATTGTTATTTTAGCTATTATTCTCGACCGTCTGACCCAACAGGTTATTCGTAAAACCAAATCAGTCTAACAATTAATTTATTTACACGAAATGTAAGGAGTGATTTTTTGAAATTCAACAAAATGAATGGAATTATTGCAGCTATTATGGTGATGACATTACTCGCTGGTTGTTCTACAAGCGGAGACAGTAAAAAGAAAGTAACTCTTGCCTATGTCGCTTGGGATTCTGAAATCGCAAGCACCTACGTAGTCAAAGAAGTGCTAGAGCAAAAGCTAGGCTACAAGGTTGAAATGCTTCAAGTAGATGCTGGTCCAATGTGGGCAGGTGTATCCGACGGAAGCGTTGATGCGATGGTTGCAGCATGGCTCCCAACGACACATGCATCTTACGTTTCTAAGTACAACGGTAAATACGAAGATCTTGGAACTAACCTAGACGGCGCAAAGTCCGGTCTCGTCGTGCCTCAATACATGGATATTAACAGCATTGAGGAATTGAATGATAAGGTTGGTGCTTCTGTTGACTATACGATTATCGGCATAGAGCCAGGAGCAGGACTTATGATGTCCACTGAGAAAGCACTAGATCAATACGGTTTACGCGACAAGTGGACATTGCTGGAGAGCTCATCCGCCGCAATGACACAAGAGCTTCAGAAAAAGTACAATAAAAAAGAACCTATTATCATCACTGGCTGGACGCCACATTGGAAGTTCGCCAAAATGGATTTGAAATATTTAGAAGATCCTAAAAACGTATACGGCAGTGCGGAACAAATCCATACGATTGCTCGCAAAGGATTGAAGGATGATCAGCCAGAAGCTTATGCTTTCCTTGATCAATTCAACTGGACACCAGATGATATGGCTGCTGTTATGATTCAAATTCAAGATGGCAAAACCCCTGAGGCAGCTGCCAAGGAATGGGTAGAGCAAAATCAAGATAAAGTCGATGCTTGGTTGAAATAAGTGTAATCATGCGAAAAGCTGTCCTGGCTGGTCATATACAATGACCGCAGGACAGCTTTTTACAATATTACTAATCTAAACAATGAGGTTGTAAACCAAGTGGAAATGGCGCTGGTTTCTCACAAGTGCTCTTCATCACATAATGTACGCCTTGCTCGGATGCATCATGGAAACCGTGCATCGCTTCAAGCACATGATAAGCAAGTTCTCCATTTGCACGATGCTTACGTCCGGTTTGAATCGCTTTAGCCATATCGGCTGCTCCTACGCCGCGATCGTTAACATCGAAAGCGAGTGGAATGTCTGACCATTCACTAGTGCCCGGGCGCCAAATTTTCACAGGTCCTCCGAATCCATTCGGGTCTGGTACTAAGAGTGTGCCCGCGCTGCCGTATACTTCAATACGAGGCAGCGTGGAATTGCCCTTCACATCGAAGCTAGTCAGCAAAGTTCCGATTGGTCCCGATGCAAAATCCATAATACCTGCAATATGAGTAGGTACTTCAACCGTAACCTTTTGACCATATTTCGGCTGGCTTGTAATCGTTCTCTCTGGATAAGTAATGCGAGCTGAGCCGGTTACTCGAGTAATCGGTCCGAGCATTGCTACTAGTGCCGTCAAATAATATGGACCCATGTCGAACATTGGGCCGCCGCCCTTCAGATAGTAAAACTCTGGAGACGGATGCCAAGTCTCGTGGCCGCCACATGTCATAAATGCAGTTGCGCCAATCGGCGTACCAATCCAACCATCCTCGATAAGCTTGATGCTTGTTTGGATGCCGCCGCCAAGGAATGTATCAGGCGCACTACCAACTAACAACCCTTTTCTCTCAGCAAGCGCTAGCACTTCTTGAGCTTCCTCTCTCGTTACTGCAAATGGCTTCTCCACATAAACATGCTTACCTGCTTCAAGCGCTTGCTTGCAAACTGAGGCGTGTGCTTGCGGAATCGTCAGGTTAATGATCATTTGAATCTCAGGGTCAGCTAGCAATTCTTCAACGGAACAACCGCGAACACCATATTCCGCTCCCTTAGCTTTTGCCCGATCAACATCCAAATCCGCACAAGCAACGACCTGAAGCGAATCGTAGCGATTACCATTTCCAAAATAAGCACCGCTAATGTTACCTGTACCTATAATACCTGCTTTGATTTTTTCCATGATCCTGACTCCCTCGTCTCACATCTAATTTTTTTAAAAAAATAATATCCTTATCTATTAATCAAAATATCGCTTAAAGTTGATTATCGGCCATGCCACTATATGCTGCAGCGCTATTGCCAGCCTCTTCAGCCAAAGCTTTACCCTCAGCGCACCAAAGGAACCCGCGGCGCATAAGCTCCTTCACATCATCAATCTCCATAATATTCGCTTGGTGACCAAGCGAGTTATAATAAACGCGGCCCACTCCCCAACGCTTTGTCCAGACAACAGGCATATCAACCGCTTTGTTCAATGAATGAGGGCCAGCTGTTATCGGAAAACGTGTCGTAGCGAGCACCTCTACCGCTGGATCTACATGCAAATAATATTGCTCGGAGCGAACGGTAAAATCTTTCATCCCTTCTGTCAGGCTGCTTGAGGAATTGCTAATATTGACGACATATTCAAGCCCGTCATTACCCGGGTGAGCAACCCATTGGCCGCCCGTCATAAACTGCCAGTCCACATTTTCACGGAAAGCGTCGCACATTCCACCATGACAGCCCGCGAGGCCCACTCCGCTTTGAACAGCCGCTGATACATTATCGACTAGCTTTTGATCAATGCGATCCATTGTCCATACTGGAATAATAAGATCAAGACCCATCAGCTTCTCCGCATCTGCGAATGCCTCAAGCGTATTGGACAGCTCCACCTCGAAGCCTTCACCTTCCAAAACCTCACGGAAGATTTCACCTACCTCCTTCGGTTGATGTCCATCCCAGCCGCCCCATACGATTAATGCTTTTTTCATTTCCACTCACTGCCTCTCCACTCATCTATTTCATTCCATTAGGATAGTTCACTAATCGCAACCCAACGACGCTCCGTAATCGAACGTTCTACCGCTTCCAGCACCTCTTGGCATTTCACTCCATCCACGAAATTCGGAACCGGTTGACGATCCTCTTCAAATGCCTTCATCAGTTCATGCATCTCATGCGTAAACGTATGCTCATAGCCAATCGTATGTCCAGCAGGCCACCAAGCATCCATGTAAGCATGAGCTGGATCGGTAGCAAGCACACGGCGAAAGCCCTGTACGTCTTCTGCATCATCTGTAAAATAAACCTGAAGTTCATTCATTCGCTCGAAATCAAACTTGATGCTTCCTTTGCTGCCGTTAATCTCAAAGCCATTCGTGCAGCGGTGACCTGCTGCAAACCTTGTCGCCTCAAAGCTTCCCAGCGCACCATTTGCAAAGCGTGTCATGAATAACGTCGCATCATCAACGGTTACCGCTCCGCGCGGCGCATCTGCGCTCCCTTTGGCGCTCAGCCCTGTCATCGCCGATGCGATTGGACGTTCTTTAATGAATGTCTCGCTCATTCCGATTACTTCGTTAAACTCACCAACAAGGAAACGGGCCATATCGATCAAATGAGCACCTAGATCACCGTGCGAACCTGACCCTGCAATTTCCTTTTGCAGCCGCCATACGAGAGGGAAGCTAGGATCAATGATCCAGTCTTGCAGAAATACAGCGCGGAAATGATAGATTTCACCAATGCGTCCGTCCTCAACCAGCTTCTTAGCCAGTTGCACCGCCGGCGCAAACCGGTAGTTAAAGCCAACCATATGCTTCACGCCAGCCGTCTCGGCCGCTTCAAGCATTTCACGCGAATCTTTCAATGTAAGCGCAAGCGGCTTTTCGCAAAAAATATGTTTCCCCGCTGCTGCTGCTGCAAGTGCAATCGCTTTGTGTGCATCACTCGGAGCATTGATATCAATTAAATCGACATCATCGCGCTTGACTAGCTCATTCCAATCCGTTTCAGAGCTTTCCCAACCAAACTGTGCGCGTGCCTGTTCGAGACCCTCGGGGTCTCGTCCACATATCGCCTTCATTTCCGGCTTTACCGATTTCGGGAAAAACATGGGGAGAGCTCGATAAGCGTTACTATGCGCCTTGCCCATAAACTTGTAACCAACCATACCAATTCTCACTTTTTTCATCTTTATACCGCCTCTCGTGGATTAGGATGTTTCCCTTGCAATAAAGCTAACGGGTAGCACGTCCTGCACAGATGAATTACCCGCTTCTTTGCTTTCATTATCGAGCAGTCTAGCAGCAGCCAGCTTTCCCATTTCATAAAAAGGGACCGCTACCGTAGATAATCTTGGGCTAATAATACGCGAGCCGTCCGAGTCATCGTAACCAACAAGCGCATAATGCCGCCCCGCCTCAAGCCCACATTCACGCAGACCCTGCATCAGTCCAATTGCCATTCGATCATTCGCTGCAAATACGGAGTCTATGCTGCCGTCTCGGATTTTTTCTGCAAGGCTCACTGCCAGCTCGTAACCGCTCTTGCGACTATAATTGCCGACATAGACTAACGGTTCCTCAAACGCTATTCCCGCTTCCTGAAGTGCAGCTTGGTAGCCAAGCAGCCTGTCTGTGCTGTTAGAATAAATCGAAGGTCCATTTACGAATGCAACTCGTCGGCCGCCTTTCTCAACTAAATGCTGAACTGCCTCCTTGCTGCCTGCTGAATGGTCTGCATCCACCGTCGTATACTCATCTTCATCGTATCGTTGATTAACGAGGCAGAAGGGGTAGCCTTCGGCTTTAAGCTCTGCGAGCGCCGCTCGCTCTTCTGGAACATTTTGCGAGCCAAGGACAATACACGCATCAATTTTTTGCGTTCGAAACAGCTTTGCGTAATCTCTTGCTCCACTTGGTTCTCTGAAGATGAGCAGCAAGTCATAGCCGCATCGCTTCGCCGTCTCTCCGATTCCACTCAATATTTCAGAGAAGTAATACGTCGAGAATAAATGAACCTTTGGCACAAAAGGTAGAATTACGCCAATATTGCCGCTCCTTCGACGAGCGAATTGCTGCGCAAGCGCATTTGGAACATAACCAAGCTCGGCAGCTGCTTGCAGTACACGTTCACGAGTCTCCTCTTTTATTGGACCAACTTTGTTAAGAACTCTAGATACGGTGGCCTCCGAGACGCCAGCTAATTTTGCTACTTCTTTCCTGCTAATGGTTATTTGCCTCCTGTAATGCTATTATTCACATCTGCTAATTTCATTTTATGTACACGCGTACATTATTGCATGAAAACGGTTTATCGTCAACAAAATTGATACGATAAATAATCACTTCTCCGCAACCTCATTGATCCAATCACATACTAGCGTTAAGGCATCCAGTTGCTTGCTATTGCCCATTCTTTGTTTATACGTATAACGCTCCTCATATAGCCGGGTGACGCTACTACAAAGCGTTTCCTCTGTAAGCTGCTCCTCGTACAAAATATCGCAGTACCCCGACTTTTCAAATGACTGCGCATTCAGAATTTGGTCACCTCTGCTCTGCTCCTTTGGGAGCGGAATGAGCAGCATCGGTTTTCTTAGCGATAGAAACTCAAAAATCGAATTAGAGCCCGCTCGCGAAATGACGATATCAGACATTGCAAAAATATCCGGCAATTGCTCATTAATATATTCATATTGTTTGTAATCCAGTGATTCGATCAATGTATCTATATTGTTTTTCCCGCATAAATGAACGATTTGAAAACGCTCAGTTAAATAAGGCAATGCCTGCCTGAGCGTCTGATTAATTTTTCTTGCTCCCAGACTTCCGCCCATAACTAGTATAACTGGCTTTCTTTCGTCAAAACCGCAGAAGTCTCTGCCGCGTTTTGCATTGCCCCGCTTCACTTCCTCCCGAATAACAGCTCCTACATGCCGACATTTATTTGGCTGCAGCATCTTTGCAGTCTCCGGAAATGTTGTACATACGCCTGTTGCGAATGGAATAGCGATTCGATTTGCCAAACCAGGCGTAATATCCGATTCATGTATGAGAACGGGTACCCTATTCAGCCAAGCGCCCAACACGACAGGAACAGATACGAATCCTCCTTTTGAAAATAAAACCTTCGGCTTGCGCTTATTAATTAGTCGATATACTTGGAAGACGCCTTTTATCGTTTTGAAAGGATCCTTTACGTTTTGCCAATCCATATACCTTCTTAGTTTCCCAGTTGCAATCGCATAATAATTAACGGATGGGATCGCTGAAATTATATCCTTCTCTATACCAGTTTCCGAACCAATATAGTCTACCGCCCAGCCTTCTTCGAGGAAACGAGGGATCAGCGCTAGATTAACCGTAACATGCCCGGCTGAGCCTCCTCCAGTAAACATTATTGTCTTCATTTACACTATCCTCTCCATTCCTAGTATCAGGAAGTAAACCGAATCCTACACTATTAAAGCCTATTGCTGTTACATCTTACATTATTATTTCACATTAGTTGTCGTTGAAGAAACTGTTTGCTCCAGCATCGGTTCATACATCATAATGGCATGGTTTTCTGTAATAAATTCATCATCGATAAGCACTTTCTCCAAGTTATAAGCTTTTCTATAAATTTTATTATGCCTGACATAACCACCCCAGTACTCACGAGTGATCCAATGCTCCTTTTCATAAACTTCAAAGGTTCTAGTATGCGGGACAACTGTTCTCCATTCACCCACTAAATCGGTTTCCGTCAAATAAATATTTAATTGATACGTATGATCGGTCTCATTTTTAATCTGCAAATCAAGATAGTTATAGGCACAGGTGGCGCCGCTCCCAAACGGTTGGTTTCTTTTGGAATCTGGAAAAACGTCATAGCTATGACGGTATCTCTCCGTAATCGTTAAAGGTGAATGCAGTGTCAACCAATAAATCAAATTGGACAATTGACATAACCCGCCCCCAACTCCCGTAAGTACTTTACCGTAATGCAAAATCATACCCTCCACATAACCTTTTCTTTTGGTAGGGTTCCCAATCAAGCGCCAATATGAAAAGGTTTCACCTGGCTTTATCATCACTCCGCTTACCCTGCTTGAAGCAATTGTGAGGTTCTTTACCTTATTATGCTGAATCCACATATCAACATCCTTAAGCTTCCGAAGCAACGGGGTTCTATGCTCAAATACGATATAGGGCAATAAGGACTTTTCCTTGCGCAAAGCTGCAAATTTTCTACCGCCAAAGTACCAGTTAGCATAACGCTTCAATCGATAGTACTTCTTCCCAAAATAGATCCTTAACGGACTTCTCTTTATTGGTTTCAGTGACGTCATCCTTGCACCCTACCTCCACTATTATTCATATTCGAGCATCCATTAAATTATCTTAAGTACTTCGTTCTTTACAAGCTTATGTAAATTACCTCATTCCCCATATTCACCATCATATACGACATGCGGAAACGTTTTGTTTCAACAGCTTCTCTAGTAATTTACATACATTAGGGTAAAAAATAAGCATCTCAGCTAAGCGCAATAATACGCCGTGCGGAGATGCATATTTCATAACGGTATACTCGCTTATTAAGGCGCGGTTTCCAAAAACTTAGAAGTCGGGTTTTTGTCAATTGCCGTACGCATCGCATACTCATTCTCGAACAGAACGACATAATTGCCCTTCTTGTCCTTTACTAGCGTCGTATTAATACGGAACTTGCTCGGATCAATGTTGTCGTCTACGATCCAGCGTGCGAACTGGAAGGTCAAACGATGTAATTGAATTTCAACCCCATATTCCGCTCGCATCCGATGCTCGAACACCTCAAATTGCAAATGTCCGACAACGCCAAGGATCGTTTCGTCGAAGTTGCCGGTTGAATGGAATACCTGAATGGTACCTTCCTCGGTCAGCTGATCGACACCCTTCTGATACTGCTTATGCTTCAATGCATTTTTGACTGTTACTTTAGCGAAAATTTCCGGTGAGAAGGTCGGCAGCTCATCGAATACAACTTCTCCGCCCTGTGACAAGGAATCGCCGATCCGGAAAATACCTGGATCGAACAAACCGATAATATCACCAGGATAAGCGGTGTCGACAATGTCGCGGTCCTGAGCCAAAAACTGCTGAGGCTGCGCCAGCTTTATATCTTTGCCATTGCGAACATGGCGGACGCTCATGCCACGTTCAAATTTGCCGGAGCAAATGCGAAGGAAAGCAATTCTGTCACGGTGAGCAGGATTCATATTGGCTTGAATTTTAAATACATAGCCCGTAAATTTCTCATTTGTTGGATCTACCGTGCCAGTCGTGCTGTTGCGCGAGGTCGGCTTAGGTGCAAGCTGCAAAAAGTTCTCCAGAAAAGTTTGTACGCCGAAGTTGTTTACCGCGCTTCCGAAAAATAACGGTGTCAATTCTCCTGCTTGAACCTTCTCGAAATCGAACTGATCCCCTGCTACATCAAGCAGCTCCAAATCTCCGATAAGCTGGTCAGTCAAATAATCGCCCGCCATCTCACGAATAACGGGATCATTATAATCGCTAACAGGACGAACCTCAATCTTCGAATGATCGTTACCTTGGAACAGCTCCACTTGGGATTTCATTCGGTCATATACGCCGCACAGCTCACGTCCCATACCGATTGGCCAGTTCATTGGCACCGCGCGGATACCTAGTACCCGCTCCAGCTCCTCCATCAATTCAAAGGGGCTTTGTCCTTCACGGTCTAGCTTGTTAATAAACGTAAAGATCGGAATGCCGCGCTTGCGGCAAACTTGGAACAGCTTAATCGTCTGTGCCTCTACGCCTTTGGCGACGTCAATAAGCATGACCGCGCTATCTGCTGCAGTCAGTGTCCGATAAGTGTCTTCACTAAAGTCTTGGTGACCAGGCGTATCAAGAATATTAACGCGATGTCCCAAATAATCGAACTGCATTACGCTTGATGTTACCGAGATCCCACGTTGTTTCTCAATTTCCATCCAGTCGGATGTTGCGTGACGGCTCGCTTTACGAGCCTTGACTGATCCTGCAAGCCGAATGGCTCCACCAAATAGAAGGAGCTTTTCAGTAAGTGTTGTTTTACCTGCATCCGGGTGAGAGATAATCGCAAATGTACGTCGCTTATCTACTTCCTGTTTAATTTCATCTTTTAACGTTTGGCTCATGCTTGACTTCCCTTCATCGTGCTGGGCGACTCACAACAGCTTATTTACCGCTGCTTGATACCCAAATAACATTGTCTTCCTCTTGACCATTAACAGGCCACCAGTGGAAACCATCCTCCGCAAGCAGCTCATTAGCTGCTTGAGGGCCCCAAGATCCCGCAGGGTATGACTTCAAATCACTTTTTTCTTCACGCCATGCTTGTGCAATCCGATCCACGAACGACCAAGCTTGCGAAACCTCATCCCAACGCGTGAAGTATGTGGAATCACCGCGTACTGCATCATGAATGAGGCGTTCATATGCTTCTGGCGTATTAAGGCCAATTTGGCAGCTTTGACAAAATTCCATAGCCACCGGCTGAACGGAATTATCCGCGCCAGGCGTTTTTGCATTTACTTTAATATATATGCCCTCAAGCGGATTTACGCGAATGACGAGTAGGTTTGGAGCCAAATCATGACGCTGTGCAAACAGTACATTTTGTGGCATCGATTTAAATTCGATTACGACCTCTGTTGTCTTTACCGGCAGACGCTTACCAGTTCTGATATAGAACGGTACACCTGCCCAGCGGAAGTTGTCGACGAATACTTTTGCCGCAAAATAGGTTTCCGTGGTCGAATCCTCACTTACAGATTCCTCTTGTCGATAACCTGTCAAAGGCTTGTCCCTATAGCTGCCTTCGCTATATTGAGCGCGTACTACTTTCGCTCGGACATCCTCACTCGACGTATAGTCGCGTAAGGAGCGAAGCACCTTAACCTTTTCATCGCGAATGTCTTCACCATGCAAGCGGCTAGGCGGCTCCATAGCTATCATCGTAAGCATTTGCAGCATATGATTTTGACCCATATCACGCAATGCGCCTGATTTGTCATAATATCCGCCGCGATCCTCAACGCCTACTGTTTCTGACAATGTAATTTGAACATTGGCAATATGATTATTATTCCACAAAGGCTCAAAAAAAGCATTTGCAAATCGGATAACCTGAATATTTTGTACCATTTCCTTACCGAGGTAATGGTCGATACGATATATTTCTTCCTCTTTGAAAACCTGATTGATTTGCTCGTTCAGCTTTTGAGCCGATGGCAGATCATAGCCAAAAGGCTTTTCGATTACAACGCGATGCCAACCGGAAGATTCCAACAGGCCTCCATCACGAAGGTTGAACGACACAGGACCAAATAGTGATGGGGCTAACGCCAAGTAAAACAATCGATTTCCAGGTATATGGAATTTAACATCCAGCTGTTCCGATAAGCGGCTTAGCTCACGGAAGCCGTCAACGTCATTAATATCAAGCGACATGTATTCAAAATGTTCCGCAAAACGGTTCCATAGCTCAGCATCGTCTGCTTTATAACGACAGAACTCAACGATAGAATCGTATAAGTCAGAACGGAATTGTTCATTCGTCCGAGGACGGCGAGCAAGACCGACTACTGCGAAGTTTTCCGATAACTTGCCTTCTTTATATAAACTGAACAGCGCTGGGAACAGCTTACGCCGGGCCAGATCGCCGGTAGCTCCGAACAGGTAGTAGACAGCGCCCTGAGCGGAAACGGAATCAAGAGTAGTAGTTGTGGTCATTTGCCTCATTCTTTCCTATGAATTTTTATACAACTTTACATGCTATGTAGTTTAACATATTCATCCTTAAATCGCTATTCAACCCGCCATAAAAAATACTGATGAGCAGCCAAAATTGTGCTGATCAAAGTCTGTTAATTAAGGTTGGATGTTCTCACTTGAGCTGTATTCCCCGGTTATGATAGGAATTCCAATCGTCAAAGCTATATTTTCCGAATGAGTCTGCTTGTGCAATGCGATTTGAATATTTGCGAGCTTCCCGCCTCCAGCCGCTATTCTTGACTGCAGCTGGTTAGTGTACAGCATCTCGCTTCTCGTTCCTCCATCCTCGAACCGATCAACAGGCGATGCTTGGGCTTGCCTGATCATATCTTCTATAGCATACTTGCTTGTCGTAAAACCTTGAACCTTTATACTGCTAGTAAATGTTGGAGCGAGCTTCGAAATTTCAACACCAATGTCTGATGCTACATGAAGCAATGTATTCTGATCCGGCTGCTGCCCTGCGCTCGATTCATAGAGGATCATAATTTGTTCACGACTATTCGTCTCTTCAACCTCGACCAAGCTTACAGAAATCTTCCCGCTGTAGACCGATGCTCCTGTTATTGTTTTCCCTTCATTTTGTACTAGCTTCTCTATCGCATCACCATTTTTATCTGAAAAAAGCTTTTTCGAAAGCTCATCCATCGCGCCTGCTTCTGCCGCTACATTCCAGCGAATAGACCAAACCGCGTTCTCCGCCCCATTAGTGAGCAGAGGGTCGCTCCACTTCCAAAGCATCTGTAAGTCATGATTTAAATGTTGTACGGCTGAGGCTGCCGTGCCAGGCTCCTTATCCGCTTTCCAAATCGCCCATCCTGTACCTAATAAAAGCACTAACAATGCCGCTATTATGCCATTTTTGCTCCGTCTTAAACGCTGCTGCTTCGACAACTGTCCTTTGACGGGATCCATACCTTTTGGAATGTACATGCGTATAACCTCCTGAAAAGTTTTACGACTGAAATAATAGCCTCAAAGAGCAGCAGATGCTTTGTTTCTACGTTTAATGGGTAAGTACCCATACCCGTTTACTATTAGGTGAATACACTAGTTGCAGAATAGTGAATGGAGGTGTCATCCGTTAATGGAACAGATTTATCCGTTACACGAAGAGGTAGTCCAACAATTTTGCGGTTATCCGGTATGTGTAGTAATGAGGGACGGATCTCGGCATGTCGGCATACTCAGCTCTTGCAATAATGGCAGGTTATGGCTCAATGGAGATAATACGCATAATAGACCAGAAGCGACTTTGACAAAGGTTCAGCCAAAAGAGATGAAGAAGAAGAAAAAATATAAAAATCAGAATAAAGAATTGAACCATAAGTCGGAACAAGCAATTACACAATCCTATCCTTATGATCCATACTATGAACCATATAATCCGTGGGGTGGAGCGTTTTTTCTTGATTTAGCCCTTATCGCATTACTTTTTTTATTGATATAAGCAGTCAAGCGGTGAGCTCAGTTGAGAGTCGCCGCTCTCTTTCCAACTGACAGATTTCGCCAGTCTTTTCAAAAACCTTATAGTATGCTATCGCTGAAGGAGCAACATTAATCAAGGAGGCACTATACATATGTCTGGTTACATTCCGCCTATTCGTAGAGTTGAACGTCCTATTGCCTATTCACCCGTACAAACGGTAATCAAGTATGCTTCGTATCCTTATCGTCAGCATGAGTCACAGATGACGTCTAACCGCGCGAATGATTGGAATCGCATCTATCAACAAGCCGCCAAGAGTGCAGCCGACTGGTTTAAGCTGGCTAATCAAGCTCAAACTGAAATTGATCACTTAATAATCAACTATAATCTACATACTACTAATGATGATTTATCAGAGCTTAGTTTGCACAAGCTGACTAGCAAATTAGCCAAACTACTGAATACTTTGGAGTCCAAATACAAACAGTATAATGGTGATTTGAAGCCTGAATTGTGGACCTCCATTGAAGAAGCTTTGCAGCATCCGGCTGCGGCCGCGCTTGGTCTGAAACGCAGCGATGACAATGGATTATGGACGACAAATTCTCAAGATCCGAGCCATATAGGAACAAACTTGTCTATACCCGTTCGTCCAATTGCAGCAAGTGAGCGACAAATTAAACAGCTGCTGCTTGGAGTGGACGGTTTACTATCGGGCTTAAAGCAAGCATTATGTTATACCGACAAACCAAGTGTTGTTGATTTCGTGCAAAAGCGTTTATCGACTACACTTCCATACATTGCTTATTATAACTCTGTACAATCGTACAGCCCGATTCCTTTTACTGGCATTATTATTAATCGTTACCTATAACTAGATTAGCATCGCTTTGAAAATAATCAATAGTTTTATAGGAAGCTAGCAGTTAACTGTCCACCTACTTCAAACCAAAACACCGGCGAAACCACATTGGTTTGCCGGCAAAAGAATACTATATATGAAATGATATTGGAGCTAACCGTTCCAAATTATTCCGCAATTCCTTGCTTATGCGCATAAATGGCAGCTTGCGTGCGATCTTCCACTTCAAGCTTATTAAAAATGTTGGTAATATGAAATTTCACCGTCTTCACACCAATATACAGCTCATCAGCAATTTCTTGATTGGACATCCCTTGAGCCACATGCTTCAGCACATCCATCTCACGGTCGGTTAATTCTTCATGCAAAGGTGCCTTCTCGAGCTGCTTTGGTTGACGGAAGCGATTCATCATCTTAGCTGCCACCTGTGATTCCAGCACCGACTGTCCACGCGCTGCCGCACGGATAGCATCCGCAATTTCAGTGGCGCGGGACGTTTTCAATAAGTAGCTGAACGCGCCAGCTTCAATGACCGGATATAGCTTGCTGTCATCCAAATAGCTCGTCAATACAATTACCTTACACTCTGGGTATAACTCCAGCAACTTAGCTGTAGTCTCAACGCCATCCATTCCATCCATAACTAAATCCATAAGAACAACGTCAGGTTTGTACGCTTGAGCCAGTCGGATTCCGTCCATGCCATTGCTGGCTTCACCGACAACCTCAATTCCATCCTCTGTATCAAGCACAGCAGCAAGCCCGATTCGTACCATCTCATGATCGTCTACGAGCAGAACTTTAATAGGTTGACT
Organism: Paenibacillus sp. J31R122; assembly: GCF_056269185.1. Classification (NCBI taxonomy): domain Bacteria; kingdom Bacillati; phylum Bacillota; class Bacilli; order Caryophanales; family Paenibacillaceae; genus Paenibacillus; species Paenibacillus sp. J31R122. The sequence goes on along the minus strand of NZ_JBWDNM010000017.1, from coordinate 7,596 downwards.
CAATTTCTCAATCAACTCCATGTCTCACACCGTCCTTTTTCCTTCAATTCATCCGTATTTTATTTCTATGATCATTTCGTTTCCCTTAATCCATCCATCGGTACCCAAATCTGAATCAAAGTTCCTTCGCCTACCCTAGAATTCATTTCTAAAGAACCACCGAGCTCATTTATCCGTTCTTCCATCGTTAGTAATCCATAAGATGTTTGCTTCTTCGCTTCCAGATCAAATCCAATTCCGCTATCCCGCAAGCTCATATGCACTTGGTTTCCGATTCTAAGCAGCTTGATTACCATGCTATCAGCTTTCGAGTGCCGCAGAGTATTGGAGAGAGCCTCCTGCGCAATGCGGAACAGATGGTCCTCAGCCCTTGGCTGCAGCATGATCGAATCATCTACCTCTAACGTAATCGTCATCGGTACCTTCTGCTTCAGCTCGTCTACCAGCACCATCAGAGCTTGGCCCAAATTTTTACCTTCCAAATGTACTGGACGCAAATGCAGCAGCAAAGCCCGCATTTCTGACTGAGCGACGGATGCCATTTCTTCGATTAGCTGCACCTGACGTTTTGCTCGCTCCCAATCCCGATCTATCGTACGACTAACAGCCGTTGCCGTCATCGAAATAGCGAACAGCTGCTGACTGACAGCATCATGCAGCTCACGTGCTAGCCGTTGCCGCTCTTCAATAACAGCTGAAAATTTCACCTTAGCCGTCCAACTCGGGTCACTTTTCTCCTCCTCAGACAACTCGCCTTCAGCAGCGCCTAAAGGATCAATGGTTACGGAGAACCTCCGCTTCATCTGCTGCTCGCTTAACCGTTTCAATGACTCCTTAAGTCTCGAGTTTTGTAGGTAACTGCCCAGTGTAGCGACCGCCAAGGCTGCTCCAATTATAGAAAGCCCCATGACCGCCCATTTCCCTCGAAGCGTAAACAGCTCCAAGTAGCCAACACCCTGAAGCACGATAACTACCAAGCTGACAATGATAAGCAGCCACAAAATCGTTTCCGTTATATTTCGCCTGCGGGCCGCATGATTCGGTTGCTCGCCCGGCTTGCCTTGCTCCATACGGCTCACTTCCTTCTATGTAAGAATTTTACCAATATCGAATCATGAATACTAGCCTTATACATAAACAAATGAAAGAGCAGACCGTTATTAACGGTCCGCTTCTTACAGGAACTATCAATCTATTCTTCAGACGCTGATTTGCTCAATGAAGTTGGTGCGCTTTGCGTGCCCAGCTTGTTCTTAAGAGCTTGCAGCTGCTCATCAACCTTATGCTGCTTCTCAGCATCTGCTGCGTTAAAGCTGTTAGTTGTTCCACTGTACGAGTATGGAGTACGAAGCACATCAGCTTCCGCTTCCATTTGCATAATCTTTTCTTCCATCCGCGAGAAGCCGCGCGATGCAGATCCGCTGTCAATTGAATGATTGCTTGACAACTGCGCCATTTGCTTTTGCGCTTTCGCAATCTGTGCGCGGGATGCTAGCTCATTACGTTTGTTGCGCATTTGGTAGAACTCATCCTTCATCGTATGCAATTGCTGCATCAATTCTTCAGCTTGCGTCTTCGATTGTGCGTGCAAATCGATATATTCCGTTACCTTCTGGTCAAAATACAGCTTTTCTTCCAACAGCTTGCGAGCAAGCTCCTCTTGACCAGCTCTCAATGCCGCTTCCGCTTTGGACTCACGGTCTGCTACGCTGCGTACCGCTTCCTCAACACGCTGCTTCATCCGACGCTCATTCGCCATTTGCTTCGCTACCGTTACTTCAGCTTGATGAATCTCCGATTCCATATCACGCAAGTATTGATTAAGCATTACAATCGGGTCTTCAATTTTATCCAATGCCTCATTTACCGAAGCCTTTGTCATATCTTTCATCCGTTTGAAAATTCCCATGTTAAAAATCTCCCTTCTCGTATTTAGCAATTTTAGCTTTCAATTCTTCAATTTCTCTGCGAAGCGCTTTTTTCTCCAAATCATCCATCATGCTATCGAATTGCGATGAAGTCGACGCTCCAACGCCCGCTCCTGGGTTACCCCAAGTACTTGAATCCTGCGGCGGGTTTTTGTAAGGACCGCCAAATGGTGATTGGGATCCGAAGCTTGAACCATTATTGTTATAGCCTGGGTTATACCCTCCGCCATAGTTATTGCCATTTGGGCCAAAGCCTGAGTAGACTGGCGGTTCTTTTGGAACAACCAGACCTGCAATTAGATAGATCAAGATAACAGCACCGCTTGTAAAAATCGTTACAACAATAAGCAGGATTCGTAGCAATGTAGCATCAACGTTTAACATTTCTGCTAAACCGCCGCAAAGGCCGAATAGCTTCTTGTCTCGAGATGAGCGATACAGTTTTTTCAAGATGACCATCCTTCCTTCTCCAGCTTCCGTTTCAGCTGTTCAAGCTCTCTTTCGATAACGGAGTGTACCGTGTTGCCTGCTTCCGTTATGAATTCCTGACCCATTCTACGAACCTCACGCAAGCTTTTTGCCTCATGCTCCATACCGCTTATGCGATCCTCCAAGCGTCTGAACACGGAGCCTGCTTGAAGCCCTTGATCGCCGAAGCCTCCGTTATTGCGACTGTTCATTCGTTGCTGAAGTCGAAGCGACTCCATACGTGCAGCGTAATATTCCCGTTTATCGTATACGGTTTGATATTCACTTCGCATCTCGCGAAGCTGTTCTTCCAAATCAATCGTATTTTGCCGACTTTGCTCGTATAGCTCTCGGTATTGAACCGAACGCTCTTCACAGCTTGCTTTCTCATGCAAAGCAATGCGTGCCAGTTGTTCTTCGCCAGCCTTTAAAGCGGTCAACGCCTGTTGCTCACGACGTTCCTTCTGTTGTTCAGCCTGCAGCCACTGAGCTTTCAGGTGATTGCTATGACCTGCATATTGCTGATAAAGCTTCTCCGCTTGTATAATATCTTCTCTTGTCGACCATAGAAACTGATCAATCAATCGAACCGGATCTTCTGCCTTCTCTAATCTCTCATTTAGTGTGGCGGCCGTAATGTCGCGAACACGTTTTATAATGCTCATTGATTGTCCTCCTCCAAGTCTTGCTAAGCAAAACTAGCTTCTTATCTCTATTTAACTCCAAATTGATTAATAAGCTTTATGTTTGTTTTTCTTGAACAAGCTTATTCCAGCTACGATCAATCCGATTGCCAGAGCCAGCATGATAAGTCCGCCGAGCTTGCCTAGCAGCATCATTGCTCCGATTACGATAAGGATTCCGCCAATCCATTTCTTGTTGTTCATCCAGCCGATTACACCAAACCCAACTAAGATGAACGGAAGCAAGAAACCGATGATGGAGCCGAGGTTAATTCCAATAAAGTTAAGAACCGCGATGCTTCCGACAATAACCAGCAGTACGCCTAACGCGCTTTTTCCATTCATGTTCCAATCTCACTCCTTTCAATTGCATTTATTTTGTTTGCCGTATCGTGTTAGAAAGTGTTTCTCTTGCTTATGTACTTAGTTTAGATCAATTCCCCTAATTATAAAACAGACCTTCGGCGGTTTTCTCACTAGACTTAGGTCGAGTCTGCGGTCATTCTATAGTGGTAACAAAAGAAAGCCAACCAAGCCGTAACAGCTGGGAGGCTCTCTCTATCGCATTTCACTGCTTATTTATTGGCAAGATATTTATCGAACTGCGCTTGCTTTACTACCCATTTTTTTCGAACTATTTCATATATTACCATCTTAAGCGTTTTGTTAGTTAGTTTACACAAAAAAAAGAGTACAAGGGTCACGAAGCCCTCATACTCCAAAGCAGCAGGTGGATTTACAGCTCCACCTTTTTGTTTAATAAATACGTCATTAGATATAATAACGCTGCAACAAACACCATCTCTAACAATATAGGTCCTAGTGGGATGTCGAGATCCAAGGATGAAGAGAATGAAAAGGAATCATTGCTTATTTCACTTTCTACAGAAACACCGCTTAATGATCCTTCAGACTTCTCAAACAGCACGTGCTCCAACCAACCTATTAGACTCATGACTGCAAAGAAAAAGATGATCCCAATCCAAGTCGCATGTTTACTACGGAAGCAGCGTGATACAGTTGTAGCTGCCATAATGACTATAAGAAACGAAGAGTACGCCCATATAGAGACAGCTACCAGTTTGATTACCGTAAGGGAGTTGAAAGTTATCCCCTCTAATAACTCACTTATATTCATCCCCTTGAAAGCTATATATAAGAGGATATGGATAACTGCAACAGCAACAACGGCGATCGCTGTCATCAAGCTTAGTAATACGACAGCTCCAACTCCTTTCAACGGATGAAGCGACAACAGCCTGCGGCTGAAAGATTTGATGTTATGATCAAATGTTCTGCAGCAATTGACGTATAGCAGTATAGCTACTGATGTGTAACCAAGTAAACTTAGAACAAAGACAATTTGCTTATCCCAGTCTCTTACTTCTCCAACAATGGTAAGTGCGGCTTGCACGATAATGAGCACTGCAAGTGTACTAAGCAGAAGAGTACTATTACGTTTCCAATCGTATTTCAAAAGATTCATCATTCTGCGAACACCTCCTTGAACATCTCATCAACGCTTTTCCCACTATTAACCCGTATATTCTCTACTTCGTCCTGCAGCACAATTTGACCATTTCGTATAAATATGACTTCATCAAAAATCCGTTCAATATCCCGTACAAGGTGTGTGGACACTACGATACTACTCTCCTCATTATAATAGTTTACAATCGCATCCAATATCTTAGCTCGCGCGACTGGGTCTACCCCTCCAATTGGCTCATCAAGTAGATAGAGCTTTGCGTTCCGAGATAAGGTCAATGTAAGCTGCAGCCGCTCATTCATCCCTTTGGACAATGAGGTTACGCGATCTCTTTTGCTCAGCTTCATGAATGAAAGCATTTCATTTGCTTTCACACGATCAAAATCTGCATAAAAATCAGTGTAAAATTGTATCGCATCATCTACACGCATCCAGCTTTCTGTCAATGGCCGATCTGGCATGAACGACGTAATGGCTCTCGTTTCTCTATTGATAAGCTGACCGACTATTCTTGCCTCGCCTGAAGCTGCTGGAATTAACCCGGCCGCGATTTTCATCAGTGTGCTCTTGCCGCTTCCGTTACTCCCTAGAAGTCCAACAATTTTTCCAGGTGCAACTTTTAGTGATACATTATTTAATGCTTTTTTGCCTGCATACGATTTCGATATACCGTTCAGCTCTAAAATGCTCTCCACTGTTGATTCACTCCTATTCTTTAATTTCAGCCTGTACAGCTTCTGAAACGATTGTAATGATGTCGTTATTCGCAAATCCAAGCTCTTGCATGCCTTGTATAAAGTGACCGAGCAAGTCGCTGGCCATTTCCTTCTTAATCTCCATAATTTTCGACTCCTCACTAGTTACATATCTTCCAAGACCACGTTTAGTTTCTACGATGAGCTCACGTTCCAGCTCTTGAAAGGCACGCTGCACGGTATTCGGGTTAATTTGCAATTCTAACGCTAATTCACGAACTGCTGGAATTTTATCGCCCGCCTTTAAGTTTCCAACAACGATTTCTTTCTTCATATAATTCATGATTTGCAAGTAAATCGGTAAATTGTTATCAAATTCAATACTCACAATTGTTTCCACTCCTTTCTACTGCCCTGTAAGATCAATCACTTATTCAGGGGATTTCCTTTTCACATCTGTTTATTCAATCTGTATCTGTGTGTTAGTTAAATAGTACACTAATAATATAGTGTTGTAAAGGAGCAATATTAAAATAGGCTAAAACACAAAAAAACTCTTGAGATCTAATGATCTCAAGAGTTTGGATTGAAAGATTTGGTGCCGATGAGAGGACTCGAACCTCCACGGTTTCCCTCACGATTTTGAGTCGCGCGCGTCTGCCATTCCGCCACATCGGCATTTCAATAAGTTAAATATGGCGCGCCCTAAGAGATTCGAACTCCTGACCTTTTGATTCGTAGTCAAACGCTCTATCCAGCTGAGCTAAGGGCGCAAAGCATTTCGAGAAAATTGTGGAGGCGCCACCCAGACTCGAACTGGGGGTAGAGCTTTTGCAGAGCTCTGCCTTACCACTTGGCTATGGCGCCAACTTAATGGAGCGGAAGACGGGAATCGAACCCGCGACCCTCGCCTTGGCAAGGCGATGCTCTACCGCTGAGCCACTTCCGCAAATAAATGGCTGGGGATTCAGGGATCGAACCTGAGAATGACGGAGTCAAAGTCCGTTGCCTTACCGCTTGGCTAATCCCCAACAAAGTTTTGTTGCATTTTTTTGAATAAATGGGGCGATCGAGGGGAATTGAACCCCCGAATGTCGGATCCACAAACCGATGCGTTAACCACTTCGCCACGACCGCCATGATATAAAGTTTTAATTGGCAGGGGCAGCAGGAATTGAACCCACACCAAAGGTTTTGGAGACCTTTGTTCTACCTTTAAACTATGCCCCTAAGGTAAACTGGTGGAGGATGATGGATTCGAACCACCGAACTCTGAGAGAGCAGATTTACAGTCTGCCGTGTTTAGCCACTTCACTAATCCTCCATGTGGTGCCGTCGAGAGGACTTGAACCCCCAACCTACTGATTACAAGTCAGTTGCTCTACCAGTTGAGCTACAACGGCATATTCAATTGGAACAAGTACTACATAAATCTTAAATGGTGGCTCGGGACGGAATCGAACCGCCGACACGAGGATTTTCAGTCCTCTGCTCTACCGACTGAGCTACCGAGCCTGATGTTTTTTGAATGGCGGAGCTGACGGGATTCGAACCCGCGGTCTCCTGCGTGACAGGCAGGCATGTTGGGCCACTACACCACAGCTCCACATCATAATCTCGGAAACTTCCGATAGGTAAAGATTTGGTTGCGGGGGCAGGATTTGAACCTGCGGCCTTCGGGTTATGAGCCCGACGAGCTACCGAGCTGCTCCACCCCGCGTCATTATTAAGTCTATATGGTGGAGGCTGACGGGATCGAACCGCCGACCCTCTGCTTGTAAGGCAGATGCTCTCCCAGCTGAGCTAAGCCTCCGTTGCTGAGCGACCCTTATATCTTACCACAGGTCTTAGGTTAAAAGCAAGTACTTTTTTAAAAAAAGTTTTTTTGGTGACCCGTAGGGGACTCGAACCCCTGTTACCTCCGTGAAAGGGAGGTGTCTTAACCACTTGACCAACGGGCCGCATACTGGCGGAGAAGGAGGGATTCGAACCCTCGAGACCCGGTTAGAGCCTACACGATTTCCAATCGTGCTCCTTCGACCACTCGGACACTTCTCCAGTATATGGCTCCCCGAACAGGACTCGAACCTGTGACAACTCGATTAACAGTCGAGTGCTCTACCAACTGAGCTATCAGGGAAAATTAAAGATTTACAAGACGATTTACGCCCTGAAAACTGGATACGAAAGTTGTCTTACTGAACCTTAGCTGTTTGTCTGCCGGATGTATGGGTCCATGCAAACTTTTTTAGGATAAGCCCTCGACCGATTAGTATTCGTCAGCTCCACACATTGCTGTGCTTCCACCCCGAACCTATCAACCTCGTCGTCTT
>NZ_JBWDNM010000018.1:0-120987 GCF_056269185.1 Paenibacillus sp. J31R122 | reverse complement strand
TCAGATGTTCGTAACAACAATCTCGGTACGATTCTAGTGCTGTTCATTCTATTAGTGATTATAGCTTGTAGTACTTGCCGTTTCTTCGGTTAACGCTATAAACGATTAAAATGTATTTTCTATGTATTCATGAGGTCTAGTTACCTTTAAAACTTCACTATTCAAGACGTAAGGAGGTAATTTAAATAATGCACAATAACCTTGGTACGATTCTGGTTCTTTTCATTCTATTAGTGATTATCGCTTGTAGTCTCGGCCGCAACGAGAGAAGAGAAGAAAGAAGAGAAGAAAGAAAAGAAGATCGAAGAGTTGAAGGTATCTTCAACGGTTGCAACTACTAAGACTACTAAATTAGCAGCTCGATTTCCTCTTTACCTGCTTACAAAATATAAAAACATTCGAATAAGATCTATCCAGAAGGCCCATTCTATGGGCTTTCTTTTTCCAATGGAACTTAATATTCAATCTGGTCACTCATCACCGCAGAGCAAACGTCCAATCCCAAAGCGTCATCCGCACATAATCTACATAGCGTTTTAAATATTGGGAGGTGAGTGTTTGATGGGTGAATTTGTTGGCGGTTCTAATATCGTTATTATCCTGGTATTGTTCACTTTGTTGGTGATTATTGCTTTCATTTCAGTAATCAGACGGTGTTTATAACTTCAAGTCTTGCAAATGAATCGACATCGCAACATATCCTTCCGGTACAAACGGTTGAGTTCTCAAGCAATGTGAGACTGTAAATGTGGCTTCTCTTCCGGTGAATCGTTGTTCATTTTGCAGATATTCTTTAAGAGTGAGGATATCACCTACCTCATATCCTCGATCATCTTTACGTATCTCGACCAATTTGCGCTTGTTCTTGTTTGGTGCAATAACATCATTGAAGTGTTCAGACCATATTTTCAAAGTATGATTATTATTCAATTCGATAACCTCCCAAGATACTTAATATTCAGCAATGTTTGTTAATCGGTTGCACCTTTTCTGCACGCCATTTATAAAAACCCGTTAAGGATACCAATGAATAGCGTTGTATACAGCATTATTAGACGAACGCACTAGCAAGTTACATTCCTTAGACATAAAATCTAATATCATAAATTTTCAGGAGGCCTTAACGATTAGCATGAAGAAGAAATCAAAGAAATTAAAATCATACATTCGCTTGCATGGTCATCTTATTAAAAGCTCATTTAATGAGCTTAAGTTTTTGGAACCCCATCCAAATAAGAAATTAAAGTCTCTACTCCATCAGATGCTTGATCCTCACCATCTAAATCCTCGAAAATAAAATGACAGCCTTTCTAAAGATCTTTCATGTGACATACCATTTTTTAACTCTAATGATCTTCAGTGTTTAACTTACCTGAATACTCCTTAACGAACATCGGGCATAATATTCCAGAAGGTGAGCTGCCCTATGAAATGTGTATTTTGTGAAAACTTGAAAAAATAAAAGGAAGAAAACATATATGCTACATTTGTACCATCGTTAAGGTCCGTTAACAGGTTATCAAACAACAATTTAATTTCAGTGGACCCGTGCCTAAAAATATGGGTCCTATTTGTTATTCAATATTCAAACAACTTCGCTAAATGTGATAGCGGCGATCTGATCCACTTCAACCATCTGCAAACTTTCTTTTGCTTGTTTGTTGCTAGTCCATTCAATGCTAATCAGATTACCAAAACCGTTCTTAGTTGTAGTCAGATTCTCACAATCAAACTCAACTATTTGACCACTTTTAAGAAACATTTTAATTCTCTGCATATCCGAGAAACCTCCCTCCCATGATACTTAATATTCATTCACAATAGTCTCATTAAAATCGTTCACAGTTAATGATCAAAGGTGGCCGCCAGATTCCCTCTGCTATCCTTTCATATAAGGCTAGTATCATACCAGAACAAACATCCAATCACTAAGCTCTATCAATACATAATCTACATGGTAGTCAAAACACAGGGAGGTGAATGTTTGATGTCAGATGTTCGTAACAACAACCTTGGTACGATTCTAGTTCTTTTCATTTTGTTGGTGATTATCGCTTGTAGTTTATGCAACCGTGGCAATTACTAACCTCATAGACGTAAACTGTGTACGCCAACTTTTATAATTCACTAAGACTTAAGGAGGTAATTTAAATAATGCACAATAACCTTGGTACGATTCTGGTTCTTTTCATTCTATTAGTGATTATCGCTTGTAGTCTCTGCCGCAACGAGAGAAGAGAAGAAAGAAGAGAAGAAAGAAAAGAAGATCGAAGAGTTGAAGGTATCTTCAACGGTTGCAACTACTAAGACTACTAAATTAGCAGCTCGATTTCCTCTTTACCTGCTTACAAAATATAAAAAGATCTATCCAGAAGGCCCATTCTATGGGTCTTTTGCGTTTCAATAACCCTACCCATGTTCTTCCGTATTCATTCAAAATAGTCTCATTAAATCGTTCACAGTTATTGATCAAAGGTGGCCGCCAGATTCCCTCTGCTATCCTTTTATATAAGGCTAGTATCATACCAGAACAAACATCCAATCACTAAGCACTATCAATACATAATCTACATGGTAGTCAAAACACAGGGAGGTGAATGTTTGATGTCAGATGTTCGTAACAACAACCTTGGTACGATTCTAGTTCTTTTCATTTTGTTGGTGATTATCGCTTGTAGTTTATGCAACCGTGGCAATTACTAACCTCATAGACGTAAACTGTGTACGCCAACTTTTATAATTCACTAAGACTTAAGGAGGTAAATTGAATAATGCACAATAACCTTGGTACGATTCTAGTTCTTTTCATTCTCTTAGTGATTATCGCTTGTAGTTGTGGCATCTTCGGACGCGAAGTGAGACGCGACGAGAAACGAGGCGACGTGAGACGCAGCGATGTGAGACGAGAAGAAGGACTAGAAGAAATACCCTTTTTACTACCCTTTTTTATATAATTGCGTAACCTCAGTTTGTTAATTCCTAAAATACTATTAATGAGAAGGCCCATTCTATGGGCTTTCTTTTTCCAATGAAACTTAATATTCATTGAGATACCTGACTAAATCTGGACACCAGCCCCTTAATCATATGCCCGTTTCCTTTTTGGGTCTGACCGTCATCAGTACGCCGGACCGTATATCGATAGCAACCAGATATCATCTCTCTACTCGTTATTTCAGCTTCAACCAATTTCCGTCCATCACGTATATACCCGCCTAATAACTTGTTTTCAATCAATTTTGGTACACGTACAATATCCCCAACACAGGTAGCTTCTCGCATGTATGATATATCTTTGCTCTTAATCAAAACTTCTTTCTTTAATGCCGCTTTTTGCTTAACAGGCATTTTAGATGCATAATAGGCAAACTCTGAAATACGTACAGAACTAAAAGCAACATCCAATTTACCGCCATTATCTGCACATTCATAGGCCAATATATCAACAAGTGCCAACCTGTTTTTCCATTTGAATTTCCTTGTGATGGGCAACTCCTGTTCATCGTCACTGCTCCCATCTACCTCAGCCTGCAGCTTTACTATTGCCTGTGACAACATAGTTAGAACCTCCTCCAAATTCTAGTCAATGCACTCATAAGGGATGAAATCGCGTTTTGCATTCTGCTCCTTTCGAACCGGCTTATCTCCCCACTGATACCCAATAAGCTCCCTTAATTGCTTCTCGGTCAGTGTATTGACTAGCACCAATGCTATTTCCTTGGGCTTACGTTTAAAGTAAGCTGCAATCTGATGTACCGTATACCCTTCCTCCCAAAGCCGTGTTAACTCTAGAAGCTGAACTGAGTCCCATACATGATTTAGTTCCTCACAAACAATTACGCTGTTTTTTCTAGCTGCTTCTGCTCGCATCTATGGCACTAACTCCTTTCCCCTCATTTTTGCAATAAACTCCATATATTCTTGATCAGATGGCTGCGACTTACCGCTGGACTTATGCATGAGATCGCATAACTCTCGTATCTCTGCATCCGACATTTCAGTTTGCTTTGTTACTTCGGATACGATCGCAATCTGTGGTTTTCCTGAACGACTGGGCTGTCCACGAACGTTTTTAGTAGCAATTGGCTTATCTACTGTCCATGGATCATCAACCCCAGCAGCCTTATATCGCTTTAAAATACCATCAACATAAGGAAGCATCCTTTTTCCAGCAATCGCTGCGGATTTCATAGCTTCACAAACCCATCGTTCGCCGTAATCATCAATAAACATTCCTAATTTTTCAGCAATGGTTGGACTTATGGTTCCAAATCCTTCTGATTCAAAAAGTCTGAAAGGATTCGGGCCATCCGAACCAGTAGTAGGTGTTTTTATCTTTTGGTTAGGTACTGTACTGTTAGGTACGGTTAGGTACGGTACTGTACCCCGTGACCATCATCGACGTCACTATCCAGACCTTGTGACGGGTGCGTGACAGGTGCGTGACCATCCTGAACGTCTAAGCGCTTTGCGCGTGACTTCCTCTTTCGTTCCTTGTTTTGCTCACGCTTGTCCATAAGACGTCCTGCGTAATCAAACCAATCATGGATAACAGTAAGGTCCTCAGTTTGATCGATAAACTCCGCTGCGAGTAAAGCATCCAGTAGCTTATCCGCTGATTCCGCGGGCCAATCAACTGCATCCGCGATATCCTCAGGATCGAACGACGATATATCCCCATCCTGTGCAAAATCCATAGCCCACCACCAAAACATATGTAAATGACCTATGGCAGCAGGAACGGTAACACCAAGTTTACGAGCTAGCTTCTTTGTTTTAGGATGCCTTGCTAACTCCTGATGGCTCTCAATCCATGCCAAAATGTTCTTCTCCTTTCTTTCTGACTAGAAGTGTGCGGAATGTAGAGGCAAGACTCTACCATTTCACTCCCTACATCGTAGTTTTCAGATAACTAACAACAACTTCAACAATCTCGGTTTCAAACATTTGGATACGTTTACCGTCAGAATCGCGCTTAAGGATTAAAAAAGTACGTACACGCCCCCAAATTTCAAGGACTTCTCCGGTATCGCCGCTATATGCACGCACAATATCGCCCTTCACCACGATCATCTGTAAAACCTCCCCGTGCAATGCCAATCGACATATCGTTCCTACTCTCGCAATCTCTCACACCGTCTCATTCGTATGTGATATAATAGACACAACGAGAAACTTTAACCGGTTCCGTAATAATGTCCGTCCTAGCCGACGGGCATTTTTCTTTTCACTCTTTTCAAAATCAATCAGCATCTGTAAATACGCCACCATATCTTGCACTTTGCTCTGATCTACCTTATTTGGGTTATCCCGAATAAACTTCAAATTGTGTTTTGCAGCTTGTCCAACTGCGCGAGCTTCCTCGACCAATTGTTCTCTCGACATATGTAAAACCTCCCATTTAAGCTGCTCCCGCTACTTGCAAAATTGCCTGTAAAATAGTTGCTGGATCTGTACCACTCACTAGCGCATAACCAACATCCTTCGCGTTCGTCTTATCCAGCCAAACCAAAAATGTTTTCATATCAGGCAATTTATGTTCTTGCTCAAACTTACTTATACAACTCCGCGACCGATTCAATAATCCTGCAAGCTTCTCCTGACTCAATCCAGCTCGTTCTCTGCAGGCGTGTAATACTGCTCCAAAACCTAGCTGCATTCTTTTACCCTCCTTATGTTCCAATTTGGAACAGACACGGCGGTCAAGCTGTTGTAATATGTGGTTATACCAGTTCCTGTATCTGCCAACTGCCTATAACTTCAAAAACATTCCCCTCACCTTGCCCGGCATCAACGTTTAAGATGTCGGGCACTTTTTTCAAGCGTATCTGAGGTGAATTGCTTCAAAAGCAAGTTTCTTATTCCTCTCGTCCAAGTAATCCAGATCACTTAGGTTGACTTTGTGACTTTCGTTATACAAATGCAGAGCCAAATTAAGAGCGAACTTTTCACTTTTCGACCAGGGCTTTGCAGTCGCTTTTAAGGCTGTGACTTTGATTGATCTAGTAGCTAAGTCAAAATATTGAGAATTAAAATACTCCTCAAGCTTCGGGTGATTAGAGAAAAGGTGAAGCGTACCACGCCAATAGCGGTCTCTCATTAACTCTGGCGGGATTGTAGTTTCTTGATTACTCATACTGCAGCTCCTTCCGCTAATGTTGCAGCTTCCTTATCGGACATCCATTGCATCAATGTATCTTTTCTGAAAAAGATTCGCGTGCGAATGCGAATCGCCGGTATTTGCTTCAAGCGCACCATGTTATAAATCAGCCATGCTGATACGCCGATAAAATCGGCAGCCTCTTGAACATTTAAGGTTTGACGTTTCATATTTGCATCAACCTCTCTATTTTTTACTACACACTTTGTGTAGGTCTATAAGAACACGAATCGTGTGTTTTCATGTTAAAAAAAAAGACTATCTACCGTTACCTTATAATATTTTGCAAGTCTTGCTTTATTATCATCTCTTGGAATACGACGACCGTTCTCATACATTTGTAAAGCTGAAACGCTGATGCCGACGCCTTTGGCTACTTCTTCTCTTGTTGTGTTTCCGCGCAGTTCCAGTAATCTTTTTGCTATTACATCATTTCTCATTGTTTCTCACCTCCTTTAATTTTATCGCACGTTTTGTGTTCCTTGAGATAATAATAAAGCACATTTCATGTTCTTATCAACACGAAATGTGCGAATATTTTAACACGTAATGTGTTATTATTTAGATAGGTGATGAAAATGTCCATATTGGGTAATAGATTACGTCAATTGAGAAAAAAGAACAATCTTACTCAGGGTGAGTTGGCAAAAGAGTTTAATATCAGCGAAAGTTCAATTGGTATGTATGAACGAGGAGAACGTGAGCCTTCTCTTGAACAAATAACAAAATTTGCTCAGCGATTTGAAGTCAGCGTAGACTACCTTTCTGGACAGAGTAATAAAACAACCCCTGTAGCCATTCCACCTATTGGAACAGAAAATGAAATTTACATAGCATATTTAGGTGGACCTCCTGAAGAAATCAATGAAGAAGAAGCTGAGCATCTTAAGAGGGAACTTGAAATGTTCAGAGCTTTTAAAGAAAAGCGTAAAAAAGAACGCGAGCAAAATAACAATGATGAAAAATAATAGCCTTTTCTCGGGCTATATTTTTTACCCATAAATACGAACATACATTCTCATCCGGAGGGATTCAGCATGCATTTTTTCAATCTTGACCTATACAAACCATCTGATATGGAACTATGGATTAACAAGAAATATCAAGACCGTGGCATTCATACTGCTGCGGATCTGAATATTGATCACATCGGCGCTCTCTTCAATGCTTACATAGCTTACTCTGAAGGGGAAACCAAAGTCATTTATGACAGCGATAATGACTGTATGATCTTTATTAATATTCATTTGGAGGAGATTGATCAACGACTGGCGTTCTTTCATGAACTTTGTCATCCAGCTATGCATGTCGGTGACCAACTCAGCCTTCCTCCTGCTTTTGTAAGTCTACAGGAGTCTCAAGCAGCTCAATTCCAAATGTACGCCGCGATGCCGGCATACATGCTTGAGGAATTTAAGTCGATACAGCACAGCTCTTATTATCTCAAAATATTATCAGAGGCTTTCAAGCTACCTTATACCTTTGTTAAGCAGCGCATAGAACAAATGCTTGGCCGTATTAACAGGGAACGACAAGATCGAAACATGCAAGCGAGACTCACCCCTTCTACAGTTAAGTATGCCTATACGGAAGCAACCAATAAAATACTTGACCAATTGGACAGACAAATCGCTAATAAGAATGGAGCGACACAAGCAAAATGAAAATATCAGTGCTCTATGATCTCGACATCGATAATGCTCGCCTATTCCCTCTCTGGATGATGATCAATTATTTTTCTTTTGATTGGTCCAAGACGATTTACATTAATATTGAAACCCCATTCGAGCGCTTTACGTTCGATGAAATTGAATCCGACATCCTTGCTTTGTCCGTTCCGGATAACGTGTATATTCGACATCCACATGATCCATCTCTCTTCGGACTTCATCTGCCTTCTCTCAAAAAATATATCAACAAAACCTTAGATGGCTCCGGCCAGCAAATTGATGTAAACGACTTTCAAAGGCTGATGCTTCGCATATCAGATATTGAAGACGTAATGGAAACAGAGATCCGATTGTTTGTTCAATAGAAGTAAATTAATTACGGAGGTGCTTGCAGTGTCAAGTATAAAGAAACGAGGACAAAACTCTTGGTTACTGGTTGTTGAGCTTGGATATGATGCCAAGGGAAAAAGAATTCAGCGTACTAAGACAGTCAAAGTAAGCGATCCATCGCTTCTAAGAGCTCCAAAAAGACTTCAAGATCATTTGAATACTAAATTAACAAAGTTTAAAATTATGGTTGAAACTGGTGTATATCTGAATCCAGGAAAAATGACCTTTAATGACTTTCTTAAAGATTGGGAACGCAACTTTGTACATATAGAATTAGAAGAAAAAACGATAGCCAGCTATTTATTTCATTCTAAGAAGAGAATCTCCCCATACTTCGGTCACATGTTTATGGAGCAAATTAAATCAATGCATATTCTTGATTTTATAGATACACTTCGGAAGCCAGATGCTCGTTTGGATGGCTCAGGTCCACTAAAATCTGCAAGCCTGGTTTATAACTACCGTGTCCTTAAAAGCATTTTCACAAAAGCATTTGAGTGGAAAATAATAATTGACAATCCAATGGCTGGAATCAAAAAGCCAAAAGAAGACGACATAAAGGAAATGGAGGTTTACGACGAGAAGGAAATTAAGAAGCTTTTTGAGGCACTCTCTCTTGAATCACTAGCATTTAGAACAGCTATTACTTTAGCGGTGACCACCGGTATGCGACGAGGTGAAATAGCAGGACTAGAATGGTCTAAAGTCAACCTTGAGCTAGGTCATATCTTTATTACGCAAACCATACCACAAATGAAGAACGGTTCACCGATCTTGAAATCCACCAAGAATGGTAAGCCGCGAAAAATAGCATTATCAGAATCATTGCTTATTGAATTGCGTCTGTTTTATGCTGAGCGCGAATCTGAACGTAGCGAATTGCAAGACCAGTGGGCAGATGGCAAACATTCATTTGTATTTTGCCATCCAGACGGTAAACCGTATGATCCAGGCTGGTTCACAAAGCAATGGATTGATTTTTATCGTCGCCACTTACTAAAGCCTATCCGCCTCCACGATCTTAGGCATACATCGGTTTCTTGGATGATTTATAAGAAGGTTCATTCCGAAGTGATTGCGAAGCGAGTTGGTCATTCCAATATAAAAATGCTCGAGATTTATGGACATATATTTGAATCAGTGGATCAGTCAGCTGCGGCTGTGTTTGATGATATTAATACTCAGATCTGAAGCATTCATTCATTTTTTTCTTTCTCAAAACTTCTATCACTTTGTATATGCGAATCAGTTAAGACCAATAGATTTATAAGTATCTATTGGTCTTGGTCTTATCACTATTCAACCAATCTTTATAATAATGTCAAAGCTTCTTTCTTAATCATACTTACGTACTTATCCGTCACGGAATTTTGTTCCAGATCATAAATACCAAGTTTAAGATAAGCATCTAATATCATTTCACTTTCGATTTCTTTAATTAGCATCATTTCATTATATTTCAATTTATTCAATGTTGCTTTCAATTCCTCATCCGACATATTAATAGTTTTTTCTGCTCCAATACTTAATATTATTATGTGGATGTCACCAGGATTATACAAAAAACCCTTTTCTTTTATTCTTTCTTTAACCTCGAAGTATGGTATTAATTTAACTTCATATTCCTCTATTGACTTCGATGGCGATCCTCCTAGTTTGTTTATTGCGTCAGACAATTTATCTACAATAAAAAGTTTACATCCTGTTGTTTGAAGAAATTCTTCCTGCAAATAAGTAATGTTATTTCTAAAAGAGTTATCATTAGTTATTAAAACAAGATCTTCACTGACATTTTCAAGGATGCATTCCCAAATAACTTCATCCCCAATAGTCACATTACTTGAACCTGGAGGATCACCCAGTAGATGTCTGGTCTTAGCTCTTTCAATTATCCCTGGAGAATTTAATAATCGTGTTACATCTTTTGAATTATATATTTCCAAAACATTCTTATGCACCAAGTCTTTATTTCTGTCATCTGAAATTGACTGTAATTCAGAAATTACGCTATCTGATATTTTCTTAAATTCACTTTTAGCCTGTTTATATTCTTCATATACTCCTAGCCCTTTTATCAAACTAGTAGAAGGCTTAAAAAAAGCTGAATGGCTGTCTCGAAGTTTTTTCAACTCTTGATTCTGAACATCGGAAACACGACGTTTAAATTCTTTAAAAACTTGTTCTGGAAAAATGAGATTCGAAGTGTATCTTTTTATATCTTCAAATACTGATAAATGTTCCTTCCCGTGTCTATAAAAGTCAAGAAAGTAATTTGTATCAAGAAATAACTTCATTGTAAATTCCGCCTTCTGCCATTTATTAATTACTACGTTAAACCGCCCCTTCGGCACCTGTATATCCTGTGTAACCTTACATAAGTTCCATATTGTACTATTATACGCGCAATCCATAAGTTGGAAAAGTCTTATCTGGACGCTAGAAAAGATTTAGAACAACCACTATTCAGTCCACCGATTGTCCACCAAATTCCCATGAACACTCTATTTCCACCCTTTTTACACGTGAAAATGAATCTAGAAATCCTTGATATTACGAGACTTCCACTTCTCAGCCTAAAGGGCATTCTCTCCTCTCCCATGAAAAGGGCGTCCCGAAAGGGACGCCCGATTTGTTATTTAAACCCATGTGTATCTGCCTTTTGATCCTCGTTCAATACAACATGGGATAATGCCAGAATCCTTGCTGCCCTTTAGCTGATATAAATTCGAGCTGTTTAACGTCAGTTAGTTCCCATGCATAACGCCCTTCAGAATAATAACCGTAATTAAATTCGTTTGAATCTTTGCCTATCCAATTAGACAGAGATCCATTATGCATAAGTAAAACTGCATCTCCGCTATGATCTATATGCACCTCGTGACAATCATGTAAATTTGACGTTGCTATAATCACTCCTGTAGGAAGGTTGTCCACTGTATATCCATGTTTAGCAAGCGTTGATCGGATCGGCTCCCGTAAGCATGCTTCAATATCAATTTTCTTGCCGGCATGGATCGCCAGCTTGCCGCGGATATGAGTCCGGCGTGAGCGTGTTTCGAATTTCTTTTCGCCTAGCGCGATTAATGTCGCCCAAGGCTGAATTACTGTTATTACTCTCATCCTCTAAACCTCCCAAGATACTTAATATTAATTCAAAATAGTCTCAGTAAATCGTTCACACTTATTGATCAAAGGTGCCCGCCCCTGCCAGATTCCCTCTGCTATCCTTTTATATAAGGCTAGTATCATTCCAGAACAAACATCCAATCACTAAGCTCTATCAATACATAATCTACATGGTAGTCAAAACGTAGGGAGGTAATTTAAATAATGCGCAATAACCTTGGTACGATTCTGGTTCTTTTCATTCTCTTAGTGATTATCGCTTGTAGTTGTGGTATATTCGGCCGCAATGAGATAAGAGATGAAAGAAAAGATGAGAGAAGAGTTGAAAGCATCATCGACAACCGCTGCAACTGCTGAGGCTACTAAATAATCAGCTCACTATCCAATACAATACTAACCCTTGCAAACTTTAAAAATCTAACAAACAAATTCTACCATAGAGGCCCATTCCGTAAGGAGGTGAATTGAATAATGCACAATAACCTTGGTACGATTCTGGTACTGTTCATTCTATTAGTGATTATCGCTTGTAGTTGTGGTATCTTCGGCCGTAATGAGAGAAACAATGTCTATTAATTGCGTAACCTCCGTTCGTTAACTCCTAAAATAGCATTAATGAGAAGGCCCATTCTATGGGCTTTCTATTTCGTAATGAAACTTAATATTCAGCAATGTTTGTTAATCGATCGCCTTTTTCCTAACGCCATTATAAACGCTGCGTTATGGATACCATTGAGTAGCGTTTTACCTTCCTGAGACATAAAATCTAATATCATAATTTTTCAGGAGGCCTTAACGATTAGCATGAAAAAGAAATCAAAGAAATTAAAATCATACATTCGCTTGCATGGTGATCTTATTAAAAGCTCATTTAATGAGCTTAAGTTTTTGGAACCCCAACCAAATAAGAAATTAAAGTCTCTACTTCACCAGATGTATTATTACTTACCATCTGAATCCTCTAAAAATAAATGACGTCTATTCTAACAGGGTTGTCTGGGATAAAACTTTTAACATGATCCCAGATGCCCTTTTAGAAAGTACAGCGTTATCCTCTCTTGCATCTAGCACCTCCCATAATCTTCGATATTCAATCATTTTTTTGCTGCGGTGGTGTTGGTTTCCACTAAAATTGAATTTGCTGATTCATAACTGTCCGGCGTTCTGTATTTACTTTCCTAAAATCGGGAACCATACTGTCACCAATGTAAGGAGTGAAATTCCCATGACTTCTAAACGACTGGAATGGACAAGTACAAGCATTCCTTTTGCTCGAAATAAACCTTTGCAATTAATGATCTTCATTTTCATCCTATTTTATGGTCTTATGGCCATATCGCCCACTGATCGATCTCAATGGCTCGCTAATAGCTTACCGCTTATCATGGTTATCCTTATCCTTGTTTTTACTTATAAGTGGTTTCGTTTTTCTAATCTGTCCTATCTTCTGATGCTCGTTTTCTTTTGTCTTCATACTTATGCGGTACATTATTCTTATGAAGGCACACCATTTGACCATTGGCTAAAAACAACGTTTCATACAAAAAGAAGCTATTACGACCGAGTCGTTCATTTCGCCTTCGGATTCTTCTTTGCTTTTCCATTCCATGAGATTTTAAAATCCAAAGTTAAGCTACGCGGGATTTGGTCATATGCTCTGCCAGTTATCGTTGTACTCAGTTTTAGCGCGCTATTCGAGATCATTGAAATGTTAGCCGCCTTAGTAGCTGGACCTGGTGGCGAAGCCACATTTGTTGGAATGCAAGGTGATATCTTCGATACGCAAAAAGATATGGCATTAGGATTGCTTGGTGGAGTCGTATCGACGGGTATTCTCGCATGGATAATCTGGAAAAGGGATAATAATGCTGCAGTTCCAGATTAATCTATATTCCACCCAACTTCTGGGCAAAAGCGTACATGCATATGCATTATCCACCAACGGGTATAATTTCCCAGGAGGTGCTATCCCCTATGAAATGTGTATATTGTGAAAACTTGAAGCAATTAAAAGGAAGAAAACATAAATGCTACATATGTTCCATCGTTAAAGGCCGTTAACAGGTTATAAAACAACAATTTAATTTCAGCGGACCCGTTATTAAATATGGGTCCTGTTGTAATTCAATATTCACGCAGATACATCGCTTTTTTGTGTCAGAAGTTCCACATCAATCTTTAATCTATCACGTTCTTCTCGACAATTTCTTAAATCCGCTACAAGACTAAGCACCATTATACATTGATAAGAATATGTACCGATAAAACAAAAAAACCGCGATTTACGCGGTAATTAATCGGCTCATATTCTTGTCATCCGACAAACGCCTAATCTTTTTAGAGATAAATCCTCTCTATTTCATTGGGCGTTTATATTTCGAGATTTATTTATTTCTTCATTCCTCTAATAAAACTCGTCTTTCATAATAAAGAAAGAGGCAAAACGCACCTCCTTCTATTTATTTGAATTCGAATTATAATCCACTGCTTCTTCATTGCTTAAAGTGTAGAATTTTGTTACCCTTCGAAGAAAGGTAGTGCCATCAGCAATTTTAATTATATCATCATTGTATGCAATAATTGGCAAAGGAGCTCTCAATCGCATAAGGTCCTGATAAGCCATAATAGGCTCTTTTTCTAACATCGCATTACGAATATCGCTATCAGTTCTTAACTCTTGTCCAGCTGTGAATTGAGGTTTCTCACTCATTTAGAACGCAACCTCCTTAGATTTTGTAAAGCAAATCGCTGTGTAGCTAGTTAGCTGATTTGGATGGTGGCATTTGAGTTATTAGGATATCCCGTCAACTTAGAGATATTCAATGAAAATTTTACAAACTTAATTAAATAAAAAATTGTATGTTACCCCTTAGTAAATCAACTCATCTCATTTTTTTTGAGGTACCAAATTCGGTATCGGTACATATTCTTGTCATTCGACTTCCGGCTTGCCCATCAGAAACGCTTCGGTGCTTCGAGTGAGAAGACACATCCCGATCAACTGGTGATGAATCTATTCAACGAAGCCGAAGTGCTGGCAACGCCCATCTCTGACGAACCGGATATGGAAACGGTCACTTACAGCCGCAAGAAATCCATAGGCACTCGTGAAGCCAAGCTGGATGACTTTCCTGTGGAAACGATCACGTATACGAGCATCTATAGCGTGATGGAGACGGCGAAAGAAAATGGCCTCAATCCTCTCCATTATTTGATCTATCTATTCGAGCAACTTCCGCAGCTGGCAGATCCGAAGGATCCTGTGGCATTAGATAAGCTAATGCCTTGGTCAGCATCACCGCCTCTCACTTGCCACGTGTTTAAATCGTAATCTAGCATAGCTCAGCTCTCATCTATTTAAACAGGTGGGGGCTATTTGATGCTTACTTTTACTCTCTCTCCGACCTTTTTCTCAGCGATACCTTCATGAACCCCAGCTTTTCCATGCTTCACGACTTCCCTCCTGTCAAGTTCACCGAGTATTCATTTTGTTCCATCAAACTTTATACAAGAAAACGGTGGTTTCGCCTTGCATACTTGTCCAAACCTTTCCTATGAATCAAGCATAGAATATATCATTCCAAAAGAAAGGGTGATAGATTTGGCAAACACAGATGTAAGGCTCCAACTTTTCTCCGGCAATAATTTTACAAATCGGCGGATTGTTTTTAGACGAGGAGGTGTAGCAGTTCGAGATTTGGGAGCTTTTCGTTTTGATAACGTCCTCTCCAGTTTTCGTCTAAGAAATGATTCAACCACAGATTCTGTGACACTAGTTTTGTTTTCACGAATTAACTTCCAGGGATCCTTTCGCATATTTCGTGGAAGTATAAACGTATCGAATTTAGGTAATTTCAATAATCTAACTTCTTCCTTCATTTTAGTAGGACGTAACCTTACAAATTCCCAGATTCAACAGATCCAAAGTACCGGAACCCCTCCTAGTGATATTTTAGTTATCAGACAATAACAGTTGTTGAAAAGGGCACAGGCATGTGCCTTTTTTTCATAGAACTCCATGAACACCTTCGCCTATTCATTGAGATCTCAAATTTTCTACTTTGTAATGGGTTTACTATATCCGAATTATAAGGATCTATTCGTGTACATAACTCTTAATCCAGAATAAAATTCGATAATTAAAAATGTTTGATAAAAATCACAATCTTAAAACAAAAAAATTGAACTGCATAGCAAAGAAGAAGATGTTCAGTTTGTAAACATGGTAAAGAATTTAGTCATTGATGAGCGTTTAAGTTTAGATGTAGCAAAAATAATAATTGAAAAATATAAAAGAGAAAGAGATGACGTATAATGAGCAACCTAACTGAATTAATAGCAGCAATTGCAATTCTAGCGGCCCAGACTTTTCTTTCGAAAAGAGAACAAGCATATTAGGGAGCCCTTTTACCCATAGTGTATATCGTGTTTTTGGTATACGGACAAATGTCAGATTTATTTAAGCATGGTAGTGATAAGGAGTTATTTTATATAGGTTTATTCGGAACAGTAATCTTGCTAAGTATTTGGATATCAGGCCGTAAAGTTGTTTTTAAATGGGTTCTTTTTTTAGACGAAAATATTTCATCCATCTTTCCTATTCTAAGCAAAAAAAGCGCCCAATTATGAGCGCTTCGTTCGAACATACAAGCTTATAACCGAATTGAAATGAAGTCACGATCCAAAACAACATTACCAACTTGTGGAACATTATTAGCTACTCCGAAATGATTGACAATTACATTTGAAGCAGAAGCGAGAATGACAACTACTTCGTAATGATCTGCAACACCAGTAAGTGAGGTACTAAAAGATTGAAGGGAATTAGCTGGTATGGTAACGCTAGTGTTGCCAATCGTTACTGGAGTGTCGGTATCCCAATCGAAGACCATAACCGTAACGTTTACCGCTGAAGATCTCCGGTTCATGATTTCGGTATGGGCAGATAAGGTGCTCGGATTTTTTTTAAGAACACCTGTGCTTAATGCAATGGAACGAATATTAGCAGATTTGTTTCCAGACTTGTTTCCTGACTTGTTTCCAGAAGACCCTTTTTTACTCACCTGAACTTGTTTTTGTAATAGATTGATCAATTTGCTTTTCATCGCACTGCTCTTGACTACTCTCTTCGCCGATGTCTCAACTTTCATTATATCATCTCCTAAATATGGGAATGATATAGTATATATAATTTTAATAGATTTGATTGTGCGATTTTATCAGTAGAATAGCACAATTAATAGTATCGAAAGCTATACGATCGTATATATTATTGTTGATAATACAGCATTTATCGCTCCTTGTATCATCCAGGATATTTCCTGCAAGCCAAACATTTTGTATTAGGCTAATGACACTAATTAAATGTCACCGTAACAAACACCCAATCACAACGGTAAAGCTACGCATAAATTACAGAGTATTCAATACACAAGGAGGTGCATGAAAAATGTCTGGTTTTGTAGGTGGTGCATTTACAAACACTGGTACTATTCTGGTGCTTTTCATCTTATTGGTGATTATTGCTTGTAGTTGTGGCATTTTCAGCGGCTACGGTAAAGGCTACTAAATAAAAGTCCAGATTGTATCCTCCAAACATTCGGGAAGCGACATTCATATGAGCACACAAAAAGCCCATTTTATGGGCTTTTTTGTTGTTTATTATAAATCCGCCCACGAAGCAGAAGCACCCAATACTATGCAGCAAGCACAATCAATGCCGAATCAAGGCGTTCCTTTTAGATAGTTAATTAGAAGCCTGTCGTGAAGTTCTTTCAACCACGATAGGCTTCTAATTGCTTTATTTTACAACTCTATAATGATCGGAAGAATCATCGGTCTTCTTTTTGTTTCTGCGTATACATACTTTCCAATTGACTCTTTTATTTTGTGTTTCAGGAATGTCCATTCCATTGTGTTCCCGGTTTTCTGCATCTCCACAATCGTTCGTAATACTAGCTCATTCATTTTTTCCATCAGAACCTCTGACTCTCGGACATACACAAATCCGCGGCTTATTATATCTGGTCCAGACAACAGATTTCCTTCAGCTTTACTTAATGTTACAACTACGACTAGAATACCGTCCTCTGCGAGATGCTTCCTGTCGCGTAATACAGCGTTCCCAACATCGCCTATTCCAAAGCCGTCAACAAGCGTATTCCCAGCTGGCAATTTGCGACTTTGGACAGCTGTCTGATCTTTAAAATCAACGACTTCCCCGTTCTTTATAATAAAAACATTTTCTCTCTTCACGCCAACTGCTTCTGCCAACAAACGATGTTGAAATAACATTCGGTACTCACCGTGAATAGGGATAAAATACTTTGGCTTCATTAACGTCAACATTAATTTAAGCTCCTCTTGGCTGCCATGACCGGATACATGCATTCCTGTCGAGGTTCCTGAGCCATAAATCACATTCGCACCTAAAAGGAATAAATTATCTACGATTTTGGAAACATTTCTTTCGTTACCCGGTATAGGCGAAGCAGCGAAGATTACTGTATCTCCAGCCAAAATCTCAACTTGACGATAGCTGGAGCTGGCTAGTCGTGATAGTGCAGCCATAGGCTCTCCTTGACTGCCCGTGCAGAGCACAGCTACTTTATCACGCGCTAAATCATTCGCTTCCTTGACTTCAACTAACATCCCATCTGGAACCTTCAAATGTCCAAGCTCCATGGCTACAGTAACAACATTCACCATACTTCTTCCAAGCAGCAGCAGCTTTCTGTTTGTTAGCTCCGCAGCATGAATAACCTGCTGTAGACGGTGAACATTCGAAGCGAATGTTGATATAAATACTTTATGTTCTGCTTTTTTAAATGCTTCTTCAATATGCCCGCCTACAAGCTTTTCAGATGGAGTAAAGCCCGGTCGTTCTGCATTCGTGCTTTCTGAGAGTAAGGCAAGTACGCCATTTTCTCCTATGCTAGCCATTTTATGAATATCTGGATACTCATTATTTACTGGTGTTAAATCAAATTTGAAATCTCCCGTATGGACGACCGTTCCTTCGGGTGTATAGAATACGACGCCAAGACAATCAGGGATACTGTGATTAGTTTTGAAAAAGGTTATTTTAAACGCGCCTAATTCAATAATTGATTCTGAGTTGATTTCATTGAGCTCGGTATCCCTTAGCAAATTGTTTTCTCTCAATTTCCCTTTAATTAATCCTAAAGTTAATTGCGATCCGTAAATAGGCAAATTCATTTGTTTTAAAATATAGGGTATTCCCCCAATATGGTCTTCGTGTCCGTGGGTAACAATTAATGCGCGTACTTTATCCTTGTTCTCCTTGAGGAAAGTGATGTCGGGAATGATGAGATCGATTCCTAACAAGCTCTCGTCTGGAAATTTTGAACCGCAATCAATAACGACGATATCATCTTCATATTGCACCACATACATATTTTTGCCTATCTCATGTATGCCGCCTAGTGCGAAAACCGAGAGTGTGTTTTCCATATTTCCAGACCTCCTGCTAATGGGTACAGTTACGTTAAGATATCAGATACTTTGTCCATTATTTAGCACATCTATTCCCTTTACTGCCAATCCTCTACTCCCTGCTGCAGACTCACCCAGTTACTTGCTCATACAACACAAATAGCTATAAGCCTCTCATTAATAATTGAAACCTCTGCTCCTTAAACACGTTATTACCGAATATACTTACAGAAAGCTCATGCTTACGAAGATGGTTTTGCATTCGCAAAACCTAAGTCTATGCTTACGAAGATGGTTTTGCATTCGCAAAACCTTTAGGAGGCCAAATGATGGAAACATTCGGCAGAGGATGTCTGTACATTATTCTCGGTGTTATTGCGGTTATGATGCTTGCCTTTATCGTCGGCGACACGATAACGATTCCATGGTTCATACTCATACCCCTTATTGTTCTTGCCTTTTGGGCCGCGTCTCGAAAAGGAAAGTAAGGGCATCATACTTGAACAAAAAAAGGAGCTGCCCCTTGACCATATGCATGGTTTTGGGAACAGCTCCTTCATCCTGTTAATCTATTTACGTCAGCAGCACAACTCTAGCCGTTGAATCCCAGCTAACTGCTATTCCAATCTCTGTGGCCAGATCGCGTATTTTAACATAACCAGTCGCTTCAGAAAGAATAGATTCAAGTTCTACTCCGTTTACCGTTACTTTACTTCCACTCCAATCAATATCGGCACCAAGCGCTTCACCTACCAGTCTAGCAGGAACCCATGTGGATCCGTTAATTAAATATCCATCTGATAGCACTTGGCCTCTATAGGTTACAACGATTGGCGAAGCATCCTTCAGCTTCTCCGGGTTCGGAATTTGCTGACCGCCCTGAACATCGTATCTCTTTAAACTATATTGTTGAATAATCGTTTTCAGTTTGCTAGGATAGGCCTGATCCGTTGCATAGCCGCAAGCATAGAGCATTTGAGCCTGCTGCTCAGGTGTTTGAGCTTTACGCACACGTTCATATCTAGGTGTAGCCAGCAGCAAATCCAAATCCTTATAGAAATGATAGACGCTGCTATATGCTCGAAATGCCGCTTTTTCATTTACGCTGCGGCCATCGATATATTCCCAGGTCCCCTTTACTACTGCCTCGCCATGCCAATAGTCATTGGTCCTCCCGCTTCCTACCTTTATCCCCCCTAGGTTATACCATGAATGAATGACTCCGCCTGTTTCTAGTAAGTTTTGAGCTAGTCGAACGGAAGGGAACATCGTTGAGCCTTCTCGCTTTACCCGAATAACTGTAGGAGACAATACATTAAAAAATTCAATCCTTGTCATCGCAGCCATCTCGTGCCTCCTTTTTTCAGCCCTTTACAAACCTCATACAAACTTATAACTCAACTTTCGCAGATCAAAAACGATCTGGAAATGTTTATATCCATGCGATTTTGACCTCATATTCATGGGGCTTTACTAAGCGTAAACGTCTGTCGTCTTCCTTGGCGGCAAAGCAATGTTTCGCGCTAAATGTTAAGCCTATTATTAGAGTGAAACTTATAAATTCATATTATTAAAAAACGGACGATTTGAATGGAATTTGTACAGTCTAATCGTCTTTTAATCCATTTCCTTTGTGTTTGAATGGAATTTATCCACTCTGATACGACGCTAGCAACCTTTTCAGGACCAAACAGTCGATTTGACTGGATGAAATACAGTCAAACTCCAACCCAGCACTTAGAATGAAATTTTGATTGGATAAAATACAGTCAAACTGAGATAATCATCTACCTCTATCCCTCATACAAGGTTATCCATTTTTAATTAACACTCATTCAAACACAATCCCCGCAATGGATCGCGTGTTTGCCCAGCCACATCAAGGGTTACCTGCCTATTTTAGGCTGCGAAAGTTGAGTTATAACTTCTTATCTATGAACCAAGCTGTTGTTTCTTTGTATGCATCGGGAGCTTTGTTGGCAACGGACAAAAAGGAATGAACCCGCAGCCGCATGGGATACAGGTTCATTCCTAGGCACAACACGATTCAAAAATAGCTCTGTCAATCTAACCCATAAAATCGTCGTGTATTGGCAAGCAATATCTTCGATGCATGCTCGACCGTATATTGCTTAATTCGCGCGATTTGCTTAGCTGCATCAGCCGTCATAGAAGGCTCTGTTTTTCTACCTGCATAAGGCCCTTCAAACGGCCATGGCCCATCAGTCTCTACCATTAGCTGCTCTATTGGATACTGCTCCACGATTGTCATGATCTCTTCCTCGTACGCAACATCAGGTGTCACCGACACCAGATAGCCGCTTGCAATCATTCGCCTTACCAATTGCTCACTGCCTTTAAACCAGTGGAAATGTGCCCTGCGTACGTTATGCTTAGCCAAAATGTCACACGCTTTAGCTCCATCCTCATAAACAGCGTGCAGCACGATTGGGCGATCCAGCTCTGCAGCGAGCGCCGCGAAACGATCAAGCAGCTCCAGATAAGGCGTTTCATCAAAAGCTTCACCCGCAGCCTCAGCTTCTGTACGCGTATAATATGGCAGACCAACCTCTCCAATCGCAAACGGCTCTCCCGCTTCATGGCGCTGTCTTATCCATGCGAACAACTGATCAAGCTCGGCTACAGTTGGAAGCTGCTGTTCGGGATGGAAGCCATATGCCGGGTGTACCCGTCCTGGGTAGCTTAGCGCAAGCTCTCTATTCACAATTGACGACTGCAAATGCATTGAAACCGCAACAACAGCTGCAAGGCCTTCTCCAAACGCCTTCTGCAGCAGCTCTTCCCGATCCTCAGCTGCGTACAAATCAACATGCAGATGCGCGTCGATATAAGCTGGGCCTAGTTTTTCCTGCTGAAAATATTTTTGCTCCGTCATCTCATTTGCCCTCATGTACGCCAGTCTTTAACATCTCATAAATCTGTTGCTTTATCTCATTAAATTGCGGATTGGTCCAGAGCGCTTCACTGCGCGGCCGCTCAAAATTTACGTCGAATTGATCCAATACGACAGCAGGCTTAGCGGACAGTACGATAACGCGATCGGAAAGAAACAAAGCTTCTTCTATGCTATGCGTCACCAGAAGCACCGATCTGCGGTTTTCCTCCCATATAGACGTCAGCCATTTCTGCATATCCAATCTCGTTAAAGCATCCAATGCGCCAAACGGCTCGTCAAGCAGCATTAGCCGCTGCGGAGCCAATAAGGCTCGCAGGAAGGAAACACGCTGCAGCATACCGCCGGATAGCACATGCGGATAAGCACTCGCATATTCTTCCAAGCCGATTCGCTGCAACCATTCCTTCGTCTTCGACTTCGCTATGCCGCGATCTAAGCCGGATATCGCTAAAGACAGCTCAATATTTCCTGCAACTGTTCGCCACGGAAGCAATGCCGATTGCTGAGGCATATAGGAGATGTGACCCCGTTCGCCTGTTGTTTGCTTCCCATTAATCCAAATCTCGCCCTCGCTCGGCTGTTCCAGTCCTCCAATGACTTGAAACAAGGTCGTCTTCCCGCTTCCCGAGGGCCCGATGATGGAGACGAACTCACCATCGGCTACGGAAAACGATAATCCGCCCAGCACTTCCTTGCTTGAAGCGCCTTTCCCAAACTGTTTGCGCACTTGTACAACCTCTAATGTATTTGGATGTTCTGCTGCTGTATCACTCATTCGCTATTCCTCCTGTCCTAAAGGTTTGTGGCACAAACCTACTTCGTATCAGCATCTTTCGCAGGCCTCCAACGAATAATTAAACGCTCCGCCAGGCTCACTAGTCCGAATAAGGTCAAGCTGAATATAATGATTATAATAACGGCTGCAAACACACGACCCGGCATAAATCCTTTAGATGAGAGCAGCATAAAGGCGCCTAGACCTTTTTTGGTGCCGAGCCATTCTGCGACAACTGCGCTTAACACGCTGTATGATGCTGCTATTTTCAATCCAGAAAACAAATGAACGATAGCATGCGGCAGCTCAAGGCGCCAAAACAGCTGCCATTTGCGAATGCCGATCATCTGCAAGTAATTGCGGAGCTGCACATCTGTATTCGTCAATCCGCCAAGCATCGCGATCGTAATTGGAAAAAAGCATACCAGCATAACGAGCAGCACCTTCGGTAGCAGACCGAACCCAAACATCATCATTAAAATCGGCGCAATTGCGATGATTGGCACGTTTTGGGATAATATTAGCAGTGGATAAACGGCTGTTCGCACACCAGGAAGAAGATGCAGCAAAGCGGCGAGCACGAAGCCCACCGCCGATCCGCCGACAAAGCCGTATATTGTGAGCTGTACTGTTGCCCATGTATGCTCCATTAGTCTTGGCCAAACTTTGATAGCCTCTTGCACAATTGTAACAGGTGAAGGAAGCATCCAGTGGTCAATATCCCCCAACATAACAGCCGCCTGCCAAAAAACGAGCAATGCTATAAATACCGCCAATGGAGGCCAGATTTTAGACCATGCGCTCTTGTTATTGCCCATCTGGATATTTCTCTAGCAATCGACCCATCGAAGCGCCTTTGGTCGGATTATAATAAATTTTAATTTGTGATATAACGGATGGACAGCCCATCTCTGTCATTGCTTCGCTCATTGATTGCACCACGCCCAGCAAATGACTAAGCTCGCCCTCCATTGTCGTCTCAAGCGGTGCCACACGGTAAGGTACGCCAGCCGCCTTGATGATCTCAATTGCCCGATCCACGTAAGGAAGAACGCTTTCGCCTCCTGGTGTCGTCGGTAAAATCTGAATGCTTACTAATGCGTTTGCCATATGATTTCCTGCTTTCTCTGCTGCTTATTATCGTCATTATTCTGGTAAAAACTCATTCGTAAACGCCTTCTCCGATTCAAGCTCCTTCTCAAGCAGCTTGTGCTCAAACATCCACGTCGCGTAATTATCCCATACGCTGAGCTTCTGTTCACCCCAACGAGCCGCGTCATCCTGATATTTCGGGCTCAGCCACTTCTGACTGGCACGAACGAGATCAGCATTCAAATCCGGCTCGGCTTTGATCAAAATTTCTGCCGCATCCTCGGGATTGTCAATCGCATATTTGTAGCCTTGAGCCGCAGCCGCTGTAAATGCCTTAACGATTTCTGGCTTCTCGGCAATCATCGTTTCATTTGTCGCAAGTACAGGTGTATAATAATCCAGTTTGTCGCTGTAATCGGTTAAATAAACCATATTGATTTTTTCACCGCGAAGCTCAGCTTCGACACCGGTCCATGCATAATAAATCCAAGCGAAGTCGATGTCACGCTTAACTGCCGTAAAAAAGTCACTGTCGCCGATGCTGATCATGTTAACTTTACTAGCGTCAGCCTTCTTCTCCTGCATAAGTGATGTGATAACGGCCTCCTCGACAGGTGCGCCCCAGCCGCCGTACGTTTTTCCTTCAAACTTTTCCGGGGAATCAATCCCCTTGGCGAGCGGCGATGCAAATCCTGATGTGTTGTGCTGTATAATAGCTGCAATCGACACGAGCGGAACATCCGCAATCCGCGCCATCGTAATCGACTCTTGATAGCTTATACCGAACTCTATTTTACCGGATGCAACCATTTGATCAGCCCCGCTCTCGCCTGGCTGAATAATCTCAACATCCAATCCCTGCTCCTTAAAAAAGCCTTTATCTCTCGCGACATACAGTCCGGTATGATTCGTATTCGGCGTCCAGTCAAGCACGACCTGTACCTTCTCAAGCGGCTTATCTGCTCCCCCTTGCTCCTTTTCGTTCGCAGACGGTGCGTTATTCGCTCCGCAGCCTGCCAGTGCCAATACAAGCACGAGCAAAGTGCCAACGATTTTCCAAGATGATTGCCGAGCCTTCTTCTGATTCATGATGTGTTGTGTTCCCCTCTCAACTATTTCTATTTGTTTAAGGCGACGACTCCTCATTATTATCCGGGTAATGGATTCCGATCAAAAAAAAAGCGTCCCCCTAATCCGGAGGACGCCATAATTTCGGCTGTGCAACTGTAATATTTCACTTATGCTGATCCATTTGATCAAGCTTGCAAAATAAACAGAGCTTCTGTCCCTACGCTGGCATTATCCAGATCAGGTTAACGGGTCGGAATTGTACAGATAATCCCCTCTCAGCCGGCCTAACCAGCTCCCCGGAACATATTCGGTTTCGTCAATACCTTTAATTGTATAGCAAAAGCCTATCAGAAGGCTAGTTTTTTTTGAATAGCAGCATTATGACTCCTCTATCCCGCCGTTTTATATCGTTTTCGAACACCAACTACAAGCATGAGCAGAGGCACCGCGATTTGAAAGAACGGTATTAGCTTCAGCGATATTTCAAATCCAAACCATTGATGATACGTATTGTTTGGCTCCAAAAAAGATGTAAAATAGATGATCACGCCTATCGGCATAACACAATATCGATAGGCGATGCCTGTTGCAGCGCTGAACGTAAATACGGACGCCATATATAAGGCAGTCATTTTCACATAAAGCCCTATAAATAATAACAAAGTGATAATGACATCGAGCCTCTCTAGAAAGTTAGCCAACCTAATCAACTGTACAACCTCCAGCAGCGGAAGCGCCGTTACCGCTGCTAATTCCGGTCCAAGCACGCTCATGACGAGCATATTCATAAATACGAGAAAAGCGGATACTGCGATTTGCGGCCAATACGTACTCCGACCCCATGCGTTCTTCTCGCTAAGATGCTTCCAGTACACGAGAAAAATGATCATTTGTCCAAATGGAAACGAAAGCAGGTCCGGAAAAGCCGCCTTAATAATTGGTGCTGCCCCATTCTCGAACATAGGCAGCAAATGGTTTATACGGGGCAAATTCGCAATGAACAGCAGTATTATGATAAGGGTATAGCTTATCACAACAATAGGAAACAGCAGTTGAACAACACGAACAAACACCTCAATCCCTTTGCTTACGGTATAAGCCGCGGCACTAATGATAAGCAGCATAATAATCCAGCGAGGCGTGAACGACAGCAGTGCCATAACTGTAAGTTCACCTACATCTCGCACATTCCTCATCGAGTAATAAGCAAACAAACCCGCATACACGATCCCAATTGCTCCACCAATCCATCGTCCAAAATGCATGATTAAAAGCTCAGCTAGTCCCGCTTCTAAGGCGCGTCGTTGAATACACACGTAAATGAAAGTTAACAACAAACCGGCAGCTGCAGCAAACGTCATTGCGATCCAAGCATCCTGCTTCGCTTGAATGCCGAGCTCGAATAACGGTGTGCTGCCGATTAGGAAGATTATAATCAAAATTGATAATTGGCTTTTGCCGATTTGCTGCATAACGTCTCCTTTCCACTTATGAGCGATTCTTCTCTTGTGCCTTTTTGAAGCCGCTGCTGCTCATACCCGTTGAATTTACTTTCACCTTCACGGTTATTTTCACTTCCGTTTGCGGAAACACTTCATTCCAGCTATCCTTCACTTCAGCCCATTGCTTCGGAAATTTCTTATGTATAACATTGCCGAAGCCCACTACATCCGTTTTATGCTTACGAATAGCCTTCCAGCCCTTCTCCATTACTGCTTTAATCTCATCTTCAATAAGCTTCTGGACAACATCGACCTGTGCAGGCTTCATCAGATCGCCGCCGCAATTGTACTCCATCAGCGTTCCATCAGCTGACACATTCACATGCATAATCCATTTGCTTCCTGATCGCTCTGCCCGCAGCTTGGTTGCTGCATGCTTTATTAATATGGATGATTTTTTCTGTTCTTTTTCTTCACAAGCAAATGCTACCGTCGTTCTCTTCACATGATTGGCTAGCCACATAACCCCTTGACTTTCATCGTTTGAGATCCATCCTGTCAGCTTGTCCCCCGCAATCAGTCCCAGCTCGAATAATCTAACCTTAGACGGTGTATTGGTATGGGTGAGTTTATCCGCCCGATCCATGCTCTCACCTGTTCCAGAGAGGATTAAGCCTGGAATACCGGTCGCTTGAACAGGGCCTAGCAAATCTAAGAATAGGTCATGAATCGTCATTTGACGAAAAGTAGAACTATTTATTTCTTCATTGGCAATCATACGCTGTATGGCCGCACCCGGTATTTTCTCTAGCGGTATAAGCTGCTCTAGCATCCGGCGACCGCTTCCTTTGGATAGAAATACGTTTACCGTTTCGCGTGAATCTTGGTTGCGCAAATAAGTGTCGAGCAGAGGAGCAATCCCTTTGCGCGCTGCCTCCTCACCGATAATAACAATTTGAGTGTGAGCAAAATAGAGCCGGCGAGA
Organism: Paenibacillus sp. J31R122; assembly: GCF_056269185.1. NCBI lineage: Bacteria > Bacillati > Bacillota > Bacilli > Caryophanales > Paenibacillaceae > Paenibacillus > Paenibacillus sp. J31R122. The sequence goes on along the minus strand of NZ_JBWDNM010000018.1, from coordinate 93,904 downwards.
CGTTTCTTGGCTCGCCTTGCCTACAGCTTCTCGAAAGCTCTCCCCATTCGTCGAAAATACATTGACCGATGCTGAGCTGCCAGCATTGCTCTGACCTGAAATCGCTTGAGGGATGACGATTTGGAACGATAATACCCACATCCCCCCCTTCCAATCAACGCTTGTTCCCGAAACAATTGCAATTTCATTGAGCTCCACACGGTTCCAACAGCCAGCTTGCAGCAAGAAAACGAACAGAACCAGCAAGTACCTCCATTTTTTCACAGCCGCTCCTCCTTCCTACGGCTTGCCTGAATGGCGCTGTGCCGGTGGTTTTTTACCATTCGGACGCCGCTTCGGGTTACGCAAATTCAAATCAAGCGGCCGCAGTACAATTGCCCACCAAGGCAGGCGGACGAACACATCTCTCCATATCCCTGGCTTCGTCGGGCCAGGTGCAATTGGAGACATATAAGGCACTCCAAAGGAACGCAGCGACGTTAGATGGACCAGTAAAAACAGTGCCGTAATAAAAATGCCGTAAAAACCGAAAATACCCGCCATGATCATGAAACCGAAGCGGATAATGCGAGAAGTAACAGCCATATTAAATTCCGGCATAACAAAATTTGAAATGGCAGTGAAAGAAACAACAATAACCATCCCCGCCGAGACGATTCCAGCCTGTACAGCGGATTGACCGAGCACGAGAGCCCCTACAATTGAAACAGCAGGTCCAATCGCACGCGGCATGCGCAATCCCGCCTCACGCAGCACCTCGAAAGTCACTTCCATAAGAAGAGCCTCAACCAAACCAGGAAACGGGATACCCTCCCGTTGAGCCGCAAGGCTTATCAAGAGCGTAGCCGGAAGCATCTCCTGGTGAAACGTCGTGACAGCTATATATAAAGCAGGAAGAAACATAGAAATGAAATACGATCCATATCGAATGATGCGAACGAATGTTGCGATATCGAACCGCTGATAATAATCCTCGGGCGATGAGAAAAAGCTAAAAAAAGTCGTCGGTGCAACAAGTGCTATTGGACTGCCATCAACCATGATCGCTACACGTCCTTCAAGTAATGATGCTGCCACCGTATCCGGCCTCTCTGAATTTAACAGCGTCGGGAAAAGCGTAAACGTCTCATCTTGTATGAACTCTTCAATGTAGCCGCTCTCGAGCACACCATCGATATCAATATCCGCCAGTCTGCGATACACTTCTTTCAGAATGCCTTTATCTACCGTTCCATGCAAGTAAAGCACCGCTACATTCGAATGGGTTTGCCTACCGATTTTGTGGATTTGCACATGAAGGTCAGACGAACGAATGAATCGACGAATCAAGCTAATGTTGGTCCGAACGTTCTCGACAAAACCGTGCTGAGGCCCCCGAATGACCGTCTGTGTTTGTGCAGCTGTAACACCTCGCTGTTCACCGCCGTTGACATCGGCAGTCAAAGCTATTGCGCTTCCGTCCGCCAAAATAACGCATAAGCCGTCTGTCATATACTGAAGTGCCTCTTCTAATGTACTAACATCCTGCATCGATCCTATTGAAACGACACAGTTGCGCAATGCATCCATCAACTTGCCGCCATTGACATACTCATGCTTGGGTAGTCTCATCGACATCAATGGTTCCATAACGCTTTCGTTGATCGTCTCCGAATCGACTATTCCGTCTATATAAATAATCGCCAGCTCTCGATCAGGAGCCGCATCGCTGCGAAACATTCGAATTACGATATCGGCACTATCGCCGAATCGTTTGCGAATAGCTTGCACGTTCGCTGACAGTGATGGACTGAATGGCGTTAAAGCCCCTGCGTTTTGTTTGTTCATAACCGCACCTTCATTTCCTCGCCGCTTCTATTTTCCGTATTTTGGATGCAAATATGTACAGACACCTCATTCGTCGAGGCATCTGTATACAGCTTGCATTATTTGCCCGTCATCGTTCTTGATGCTTACCTAACGATGTCTTGATAATTAGGCGGAAGCTTAAAATCCTCTACATGCTTGTAACTGTTAACGGACGTGCTTCCGTCGTTATTTATGTTAAAGGTGATGATATCCTTGCCTACAGAGAGGTGAGGACCTACATAGGGTATTACGGTCACTTGAATTTCCATATGGGAGCTGTAGTATTTGTACACGAGCTCAGAGCTCTCAAGAAACGGCGCGAATGTGGGTGACACCGTTAGCTCGCTTTGATAATAACCATCGATTTGCTCTTGTATATCAGGCGTTAGTAAAGTAAGAACGACTCTTTGACAATGATCCATTTCACTCTCCACTGCTGCATTTGCTCGTTCCGCGTGCATTATGACGCATAGCAATGAAATGATAATAGTCATTTTTTTCATACAATCACCCCTTGTGGTTACTTTTTACATAATGCGGAAGAGGTATGCATAATCCTTCGAAAATACAAACAACCAAACTCCATCAGCGAAGAGCATTGCCCAATCATTGTAAATTACATCCACAAATAACCTATGGAATAAGAACGAGTGTTCCGTATATAATAAGAACAAACGTTCTTGTAGGAGGGAACATCATGACATTTGAAAAATGGATGTGCTCAATCCGTTATATCGTTGATGTGATTCATATGAGCAGTGGAGCTGGTGAAACGTAATGCCTCTTAACAAAGTTATTATGCTTGCGGATTGCCAATCCTTTTATGCGTCTGTCGAGAAGGCCGACCATCCTGAGTATCACGGACTGCCAATTGTAGTTGCAGGCGACCCAGAGCGCAGATCCGGCATCATTCTCGCGGCTTGTCCAATTGCCAAATCCTTCGGAGTCACGACAGCGGAGAGACTAGGAGAATCACTCGCTAAGTGCCCGAATTTAGTCGTCATTAAGCCAAGGATGCAATTGTACATTGATGTCTCCATGATGATAACTCGTATTTATCAGTCATATACCGATTTAGTTGAGCCTTATTCGATCGACGAGCAATTTTTGGATGTGACCGGTTCACTGCATCTCTATGGATCGCCTGAGGAGCTTGCGCGAATCATTCAGGCACATGTTCAAGCGGAGCTCGGAATATACACGCGATTTGGCATTGCCGAGAATAAAATTTTAGCGAAGACAGCGTGTGACAATTACGCCAAGAAAAACGATTCTGGCATTTACGTCCTGTCTAAGGATAAGCTTCATGAGACGCTCTGGACGTTGCCCGTTAACAAAATGTTTATGGTCGGCAGCCGAATGACGCGTCACTTTAACGCCATGGGTATGGAGACGATCGGCAAGATCGCGGAAACGCCTTTAGAGAAGCTTAAGCTGATGATGCACCGCAAATTCGGCAAAAACTCCGATATAAACGCGGAGCTCTACTCTCGCATCGCCAATGGAATAGATGACAGCCCTGTAACACCGGGCACACACCAGGTGGCCCCGAAGGCTGTAGGGCATATGATGACGCTGCCGCGTGATTACGGAAAGCTGGAGGAGATCAAGGTCGTGCTGCTTGAGCTGACAGAGCTCGTCTGCCAGCGCTGCCGCAGCAAGGGATATATGGGGCATGTCATTTCAGTAGGCTGCATGGGAGCAGATTATGACCGGCCCAGCGGCTTTAATCGCCAAATGAAAATGGACGATCCGAGCAATGTTACGAATCAGGTTTATCACGCTGTCATCACGCTGCTGAAGCGTCACTGGGACGGACTTCCCGTTCGAAAGGTTGGCGTCAGTCTGTCGCAGTTTTCAACTGACGACGAGTATCAGCTTTCTTTATTTGACCCGCATCGCGAGAAATCAGCGGCGCTCGAGCGAGCAACGGATGCCATTAAGCTGAAGTACGGTGACGCGATTATTTTAAGGGCTGTTTCGATAACACCCGCAGGGCAAGCCCTTCATCGCTCTGAGAAGATTGGGGGACATTATAAATGAGAAAGAAGCTCGAAGGAAACGGTCTCTGGGAATCAAGCCGCATGATGCTGCCAGAGCATAAAGCGGCGATCAATCAACATGAAGCCGCCTTGAAGCATCGCAATCGAGTGGAGCTTGATGAGCAGGAATGGGAGCATATATCCCGGTCTATGGCCGAATCAATGGAGCAGCGGCACCCGATAACTGTCCAATTATTCCACCCTACTGAGGAACGGACTGTCCATGGTATCGTAGATCGAATTGATCAGCTCCAGAAGCGATTTATGATTAACGGTAAATGGTACCCAATAAGAGACATTGAAGGATCGACAATAGACGAATAAGGTCGGCAGAGCGCATGCTAAAGCTAAGTTAAGTGCCGCGCTGCATGGCAAGTACCGCCAGCTCGATCTTATTCAGCATTAGTCCATATTCATTCGTTATTTCAAACGAATTAGGAAGCGAAAGCTTATGGAAATAACCCGCCACGTCGCTAGCCGACCGAAACCAGTCACCTGGCTCCGGCGGCTCAAGTGTCAGGTCGCTCCAGGCTGCGCCAAGCTCAGGACTATAGATCGGTTCAGCACCCGACTTCAGACGCCCGCCAAGCAATCGTTCCTTATACACGGCCTGGGGCGGCTGCTGACGCACCCGAGAAAATAAATGCGGCGCATAGTCCGCCCTTGAACCCGTATGCTTCACAGCGGCCGCAAAGCCGCGAGCGCCCTCATATACGCGTGGAATGCCAAATAACATCGCGTACAGTCTTTTACCGAATTCAATTCGCTCCTTCAAATGCTCAAATCGCTCTAATATAAGACCCGATAGCTTCAGCGTCCCTTTATCCTGTTCGCATCCGTATGGAAACATAACCCCGTTCAGCTGCAGCAATGACTGCAAACCAAAAAACAACGATTGAAGCACTTTCTCACGATAGTACGGATGCTGCATCACTCGTTGTTCAATGTAATGCTGCTCATTCACAATTAACGCAACCGTCAGCGGCACCGCATCCCGATCTCGCCAAAAAAGCTTCCATACCGGAGTCATAAAGGATGAAACGCCAAACGCGGGAAGCAAGTGGAATAGGCTTCTCCCTTCGCGGCAGCTCCACTCATAAAGCAGCAGCTGAGGATAGGCATCCTGAAAAATAAGCGCGTTTGCTCGCTCCAGAAATTGAAACACCCCTTCCTGCTGATCCTCGCGCAACAGCCAAGGAAGCCATTCCCCTTTTAGATCCGTCATATTCCAGCCGCCGTTGCGGGATACAAGATGCGCGAGCAATGCCCAATGCAGCTCTGGCGTGCGAAAATATACGGCTCGATAAGCCTCCGTTCTCGTCACATTGTTGCGATTGCATGCGGTCGTCTCTGCCTGGATCCGCTCAATAAGCGCGTGCTCCTGCATGCTCCAGCCTTCAGCTGCGTCTGTACTCTCTGTATTCTCCTGCTTCGTCCATGCAGACATAAGCTTCGCTACAGAGGCAGATGACAGCCGCAGCGGAACCGCTTCGGAAATCATCTCATCTGATGTCTTCATAGCGCTCCATTTGCCTAGCGCGTATGCTAACGCAGCACTGGGTAGCTCGATCATCTGCTTGAGCCAATATACGAAAGTACGTTGATTCGACCGTTTTTTATTTCGTTCCTCCATCGTCAGCGCTCCTTGATGTGCAGCTTAGGCCACCGGTATGAAACATTTTAATGAAACCCCTATAATGACCAGTATCCGCCACTCTCCCCTCTGTCATACCGTCCACCCCCAAGATGCGTGCCTCCTCTCCACGTTGTATAATAAGACCAAACGATAGACGGAGGTAGAAGCTGCGATGTGCGGAAGATACACGCTTACAGTAACGCTGGAGGAACTCATGGTCAGATATCGGATTGATGATACGACAATACCCTACCATCGCCCGAAATATAATATTGCCCCAAGCCAGCTGGTGCTTGCTATCATAAATGATGGGCAAAAAAATCGCTTGGGAGAGCTCAAGTGGGGGCTTATCCCTCCATGGGCTAATGACCCTAAGCTCGGCATGAGCATGCTGAACGCGCGCTCCGAGACCGCGGCAAGCAAACCTGCTTTTCAAATACCGTTACGCCGCAAGCGCTGTCTCATTCCTGCTGACGGCTTCTACGAATGGAAAAAGACCTCGCAAGGCAAGCAGCCGATGCGAATTGTGCTGAAAAGCCGCGCATTATTTAGTATGGCGGGTCTGTACGAAACATGGATTTCACCAGATGGTAGCACAATAAACAGCTGTACCATTATGACGACAACACCAAATTCATTAGTCTCCCAAATCCATGACCGTATGCCAGTCATCCTGCATCCAGAGGACGAGCAGCAATGGCTGGATCGTTCGGTTCATGATATAGCGTCTCTCACACCTATGCTTAGCCCATACAGCTCTGATGAGCTTGAAGCTTATGCCGTTCCGGCAGCAGTCGGCAGTGTGCGGAACGACGATTGCTCCTTAATTAAGCCATTCCAGCCAGACGAGCAATTAGAGCTATGGTAAAAAAAAATCGCTGACCTATAGCGGTCAGCGAAACATTCCCCACAACTTCAACAAGTGAAAGGTGTTGTTGGGATCAATTTTTTGCCCTAGGACAAATGCGACAATTTGCTCCTCTTGCGTATCCGTAAGCTTCTCCTGCAAAATAACAGTAGCTGATTTAACAAGCTTCCGCACCTTTAGACGGTCCTGCAAATCATTTTTCGTGACATCGCCAAGCAGCTCGCGAATTCGATCCTTCATAACAGGGTTTTTCAGTTTAAGTTTGATGCGTTCGACCAACTGCGGCCGAATGCCGTACTTTTGGTAACTCACCGACTAGGCACCTCCATCCGGCAATCCAATTCTATCCTTAAACTATATGCCGCAAGAAAGAAATAATTGCTTAGTCAAGCTGTTCTCCCTGAAAAATTTGATCCTTCTGCAGCATGCTTCGTACTCTTGCATAAGAGTCATTGACCCAGAAATCCTCTCGCGCCGTTAAATCAGCCGCATCATCACGCGCTTGCTCCAGCAGCTCATAATCACTAACCATATCCGCAAGCCGGAATTCTGGCAGCCCGCTCTGCTTGGTGCCAAAGAAATCTCCGGGCCCGCGCAGCTCCAAGTCGCGCCGCGCTACTTCAAAACCGTCATCCGTATCCGTCATAACCTTCATGCGCTCGCGGCCCGTTTCCGATTTTGGATCAGCTACTAAAATACAATGGGATTGATGCGCGCCTCGTCCTACCCGGCCGCGAAGCTGATGCAGCTGCGACAAGCCGAAGCGTTCGGCATCCATAATAACCATCAAAGTCGCATTCGGTACATCTACTCCGACCTCAACTACTGTAGTCGCTACAAGCACATGCGTTTCATTTGCCCCAAAAGCGCTCATTACACTATCCTTCTCCGAGGAAGACAGCCGCCCGTGCAGCAAACCGACCTGAAGATCAGGAAAGGCTTGCTGCATTTGTATATACAGGTCAATCGCATTCTGAACATCAAGTTTCTCCGACTCTTCTATCAACGGACAGATGACATAGGCTTGACGACCTTGGCTTACTTCCTTGCGAATAAATCCGAGCACACGCTCCATCATTCCATGCTTGACCCAATAAGACTTAATTGGCTTGCGGCCGTGCGGCCGTTCCCGCAGCGTCGATACATCCATGTCGCCGAAAGCGGTAATCGCAAGTGTTCTTGGAATAGGCGTCGCAGTCATCGTAAGCACATCCGGATTCATTCCTTTATGCCTAAGCACGCTTCGTTGATTAACGCCGAAACGATGCTGCTCGTCGACGACAACTAACCCAAGACTGCGAAAATAAACATCATCTTGAATCAGCGCATGAGTACCGACCACAATATCAATCAATCCCATCTGCAGACCGGCAAGAACATCGCGGCGCTTGCGCTCCGTCAAGCTTCCAGTCAATACGCCTACCTCGATCTCCATGCCTGCAAACATTTTTTGCAATGAGCGCATATGCTGATCCGATAAAATTTCAGTCGGTACCATGAGTGCTCCTTGATGCCCCGCCTTGACAGCACCGTACAAAGCAATAGCCGCGACAACCGTTTTCCCAGAGCCGACATCACCCTGCAGCAAGCGATTCATACAGGAAGGTCTGCGCATATCCGTCAAAATCTCATTAACAACCTTCTTCTGCGCATCCGTTAATTCAAAAGGTAGAGTGGCAGCGAACTGACGAATCGTTTCACTTTCAATCCGATGCGCTATTCCGTCATTCCGCTTGCGATTCAGCGCCCGATAGGCTTGAAGCTTTAACTGAAATAGAAACAGCTCTTCATATACAAGACGCTTACGGGCTAATTGCCCTTCCTGCGTATCATCCGGCAAATGAATACGGTGCACCGCGTCGCGCCTTGCCATAAGCTCATGCTGTTGAACTAAATAATGCGGCAGCATTTCTTCAATCATCGAACCGTACTGCGTCAACGCCTGTCGCACCATTTTTCGCATCCACGGCTGCGTTATGCTTCCGCCAACTGAATAGACGGGCTGCAGCGTTCCTGTCTTAGCCGCATTGCTGGAGCCTGGAAACTCAGAATCCGACACAGTAAGCTGCAGACGCTGCTGCTCCCATTTGCCGGTCAGCATAATTTCACGGCCAGGAACAAGCTGATCCTGTAGAAAATGTCGATTGAACCATACCGCTGTTACAAGCCAGCTCTCCACCTCTACCTTGCAGGTCAGTCTCGACTTGCTGCGGCCGTAACGCTGCAGAACTGGAGCACCTCGAACCGTTCCAAGGACAGTAATTTTCTCCCCTTCCTTGACATCAGCAAGCTCACGAATTCGGTAATCCTCATAACGAAATGGGAAGTAATCAAGCAAATCAGCGACCGTATGCACACCAAAGGCGTGAAGCTCTTGTTCCTTAGGAGCACTCACGCCTTTGATTTGCCGAACAGAAATTTGATCCAGCGTCATCATACTATCCCTCACGCCCTGTTCATGAACACAGCGGAAGTACCAGGTCCAGTATGTGTACCAATGACCGCTCCGAGCGTAGTCCAGCCGACTGATTGCACATTGAAATGGGAATTTATAAGTTCATAAAGCTCTTCAGCTGAATCCTTGCGATAGCTCCATGCCATCGTAATGTTAACCGGCTCATCGCCGAAATTTGGCTTCAATAGATCAACTATACGCGCCATCGCTTTTTTTGAGCCGCGTACTTTATCGACTGCAAGCACGACACCGTCAGAATCTAGCGACAAAATCGGTTTAATATTCAAGATAGAACCAATTAATGCGGAAGCTTTACCAATACGACCGCCTTTTTGTAAAAACTCCAATGTATCCACTAGGAAATAAAGCTCCGTGCCGCGCTCTAAACGTTCGATCTCCGCAATTATACTTTCCTTCGTCTCTCCCGCATTCGCCATTTCAGCAGCCTTCACGACACGCATGCCAAAGCCATACGACGCTGACTTGGAATCAACGATCGTGAGATCCGCTTCTTGCTCCAGCATTGACTTAGCAAGAACAGCCGATTGATAAGTACCGCTCAGCGCTGCTGACAAGTGAATCGATATAATAGGCGATTCTGAATCCTCAGCCAGCAATTGCTCGTACACGTCCGAGAACTCTACTGGCGAAGGCTGTGAGGTCGTAGGAAGCATTGCGGACCCTGCAAGCTTCTCATAGAACTGTTCGGACTGAATCGTCACGAAATCCAGATAAGTCTCTTCCCCGAACAGCACCTTAAGCGGGACCATTGTGATCCCCAAACGTTCTCTGACCTCAAATGGGATATCAGACGTACTATCCGTAACTATTCGGACCTTCCCCACATTGATCCCCTCCATACTTTAAAAAGATTGCAAGCGTAAACGGCTGTCGCCGTCCTTTGCGGCAAAGCAAAGTTTCGCGGTGAATTATAAGCATATTAAAAGTTTGAAACTTATACATTCTTATAATTTAGATTATTCAACCGCAAATAAATAAGGATATAGCGGCTGCCCGCCATTTTGCACTTCAAGCTCAAGCTCAGGATATTGCTCTGCCACCCACTCAAGCAACGACGCTGTATCTGTGGCATCAGCATCCTCGCCGGTAAGTAACGTTAACAAATCTCCGCCTGCTTCCATCATACTGCTTAGAAGTGTTTGACACGTTCGTAACAAACTAGCATCGGAAACAACTATTGCCTTTTCTTTAATGCCAATATAGTCGCCTTCACAAATACTCACACCTTCAATAGTCGTGTCTCGAACTGCTATGGTCACTTGACCGGAAAGCACTTGCTCAGCAGCGCTCTTCATCCAGGCAGCGTTTCGCTCAGCCGTTTCTTCTTCCTTAAACGCGAGTACAGCCGCAAGACCCTGCGGAATGTTTCGGGTAGGAATAACGGTGACATTGCGTTCGCTAAGTTCTGCCGCTTGTTCAGCAGCCAAAATGATATTACCATTATTCGGTAGTATGTATATATGCTCCGCTGATAACGCCTCTATCGCTTTCACAAAATCCTCTGTGCTAGGATTCATCGTCTGACCGCCTGATAATACCGTATCCACTTCATTTTCAAGGAAAATGTCTACAATGCCTTCACCTAGCGCAACCGCGATAATTCCATAAGGCGCCCATTCAAAAACCTGACCTGGAGGAACACCCTGTACGGCTTGACCAGCAAGCAGCTCAGTTGAATAGAAGTCTACTGGGCTCATATCGATAGGCTCTTGTTCAAGTAAATCACGGTGCTGCTCTCGCATATTCAAAATATGAATATCGGTCAATTCGCCATACGGAAGAGATAAGTTAAGAACATCACCAGGCTTACGCGAGTGAACGTGTACCTTAATAATGTCATCCTCTGCAATAACAAGTATCGAGTCTCCGTCTTTTCCGAGCGCTCTCTTGTAAGCGAATTCATCAAAAAACGGTCCTTTATGTCCATTTAACTTACGATTTATAAAAAACTCCATATCATATAAAAATTCAATTTCTTCCGTAGATAAGCGAGATTGTGCCGAGACTGGCTCTTGCTTGCGGATCACCGGGCTGGTGTTAGGTACTGCCACCTCTTCTGGAGCAGCTGCCTCTGAAGGCATGGCAAATTGGCCCTGCAAGCTATCAACATCATTTTCGGAGAGGCTGCGCACAAAACCTTCGTATATGAAGACGAGACCTTGTCCACCAGAATCTACAACACCCACCTGTTTGAGTATTGGCAATAGGTCTGGCGTTCGCTGCAGTGCTTCATAGGCTTTCTTATGCACCTCACGCATTAACTCTGCCACGTCTGTAGTTCTGCGGGCATATTGAACAGCATGCTTAGCAGCTTCTTTGGCTACGGTTAGTATCGTTCCTTCTACCGGCTTTACCACTGCTTTATATGCCATATCAACTCCATGCTGGAACGCTGCGGCCAATTGGGTTGTCCCCGCCTCTTCTATGCCTGCAAGCGATCTGGAGAAGCCACGGAATAGCTGTGACAATATAACGCCAGAGTTTCCTCTCGCGCCCATTAACAACCCCTTTGATAATGCTTCAGCTGCTTTGCCCATATTCTCAGATGGCTTGCTGCGCAACTCACGTATGCCGGATGTCATCGTTAAGTTCATGTTAGTACCCGTGTCTCCATCCGGCACTGGGAATACGTTCAATGAATTAACAAATTCAGCGTTACGCTGTAATAAATCCGCACCGAGTAACGCCATTGCAGTAAAATCTGATCCGTTTATAGAGCGCCTACTCAATGACAATTCTCCCTTCTATTACTTGGATACCCTTACGTCTTGAACCAATATATGGACTTCTTCCACTTGTAGACCAATAACGTCATTAAGCACATACTTAACCTTCGATTGAATGTTATGTGCTACCTCGGAAATTTTTGTTCCATAGCTCACGATGATGTAGAGGTCAATATACAGCTTCTCATTTTCCCGTCGAACTTCTACGCCGCGCGTCAAATTATCTCGTCCCAGCAATTCTGCAATTCCGTCCTTTAACTGCTTACGAGAAGCCATTCCGACAAGTCCATAACAATCCATAGCTGCAGAGCCTGCAATAACTGCGATGCAATTGTCTGTAACGTGAATGGAACCAAGTTCTGTGCTTAGCTGCATAGGCATGGAAAATACACTCCCTTACTTGTATGTATTATGGACTACTTATCATTGTACTATAAACCTCTCCGATATAGAAGTCCTTCAATTTTTCCATGTGTCAAGCCATTTATCATGAACGGTTTACGACAATCTCCGTATATTTAGGTTGAACAGTACCATACTTTATGATACGATATTCAAGTGTGTTTAAATGTAATTTCGCTTACGAACAATGTTTTGCATACGCAAACCTAAGCGAGTGCTTACAAAGTTAGTTTTGCATACGCAAAACAAAGCAGATGCTTACGAAGTTCGTTATGCATTCGCGAAACTTTAAGGAGGTGTATCCATGTCCCGCAAATGTTTTCTTACAGGTAAATCACCTGGTTCAGGTAACAACGTTTCTCACGCTAACAACAAAACACGTCGTTCTTGGGGCGTAAACGTGCAAAAGGTTCGCATTTTGGTTGACGGTAAACCAAAACGTGTTTATGTCAGCACTCGCGCACTCAAAGCAGGTAAAGTTACCCGCGTATAATGATGGCTTCGGCCATAGACAAAAGCACCTGAGCGCTCAGGTGCTTTTTTTTACTTACTCATGATCACGGCCTTAGGATGGAGATGGTGGCAGCACCGGATCTAATTTTTTTGGAAGGTATTCAAAATTGCCTTTACGAACCCGCCCAAAAATCTAGGCAGTTTGATTGTGTAAAATTTCATGCCTCATCCCTCCTCAGACACGCTCATCGATTCGACCCGTGACAAGAACTTCGCTCATGTAACCATCCTATGCGCCGCAAGTTCGTCCTATTCCATCGTGAGCGCCCAAAGAAGCGCAGTTAAACACCTGTTGCCGGTATTGGATGATCCTTAATAAAAATAATTGCAGCGATAACTACGGTTATCAATAAAAAGAAAACTATTCCCACTACAAAAAACGTAATCCGAAGTCCCAGCGTCTCAAATCTGCGAAAAAACCGTATACCTATGTATAACGCCAGCAATGAAAACAAATACCGATACAATTCTGCAATCTGTGTAAAAAGGGCGAGCATCAAGCCCGCCAGGAAAGTATAGCCTATTACCCAAAACGTTGTTTTCAGTTTCTCATTCATCTCTTCAGCTCCTACCGTAGCCCCGCAATTGCAGCTGCACGATCTTTCTCCCCGAACACCGAACTGCCTGCTACAAGCACATTTGCTCCTGCCTCACGTACGAGCGGCGCCGTTACCTGATTGACTCCGCCGTCCACCTGAATATGTACAGCTTGCAGACCACGTTCCTCCAGCATAGTGCTGATCTGGCGCAGCTTGACTAACGAATAAGGAATAAAGGATTGCCCGCCAAATCCCGGATTAACGGTCATGATGAGCACGAGATCCAAATCATGCAATAAGGGCTCCAGTACGGCAACTGATGTGCCAGGATTAATTGCTATACCAACAGGCAGCCCTTTCTCCTTAATGAAGTGCACAGTACGGTGCAGATGCACGCAGGCTTCTGCATGTATCGTAATACGGTCCGCTCCCGCGGCAATGTAGTCAGCAACCGACAGCTCTGGACGTTCGATCATCAGATGAACATCAAACGGTAATGCTGTTGCTGATCGTACCGCGGAAATTACTGGAGGGCCGAATGTAAGGTTAGGAACGAAATGGCCGTCCATAACATCAATATGAATCCAATCTGCGCCTGCTTTTTCTATTTCTTTAATTTCTTCGCCTAGTCGTGCAAAATTAGCTGATAATATAGAAGGCGCGATAATAGTCATAGCTGTTAGTACCTCCTCTTTTTATCCTTCATCTCGGCCAGAAAAAGCAAGTAATTGTCATGCCTGCTTTGCTCGATCTCACCTTTGGCAAGCGCAGCAAGTATGGCACAGCCCGGCTCTTGTGTGTGCGTGCAGCCGCGAAACTTGCAATCCGGCGATAGCTTTCGCATTTCCACAAAGCAGTAGCCCAAATCGTCGATACCCAGCTCCGTGAAATCTAACTGGCTAAATCCCGGTGTATCCGCTACTAGCCCGCCGCCAATGTCGATCAGCTCAACATGCCGAGTCGTGTGCTTTCCACGACCCAATCTATTGCTAATCTCATTCGTCTCAAGCTGCAGACCAGGTACTATCGCATTTAACAGAGAAGACTTTCCCACTCCCGATTGTCCGGCAAATACCGCTAGATGGCCTTGGAGTCGTTCCAGCAACGGGCCTATCCCTTCTCCAAGGCGCGAGCTCGTTCCGAACACCTCATAGCCGAGAGCTTGGTAGATACGGTTAACTGAGGCAGTAGCAATTCGCGCTTCCTCCGTCTCGAGTCCATCACTCTCTAGATCCCGCTTACTAAGACAGAGCACCGCGGGAATACCCGCGTGCTCAATATGAACGAGAAACTTATCAAGCAGCTGCAAATTAAGCGCAGGCTCCGTAACAGAGAATACAAGAATCGCTAAATCGATATTAGCTACCGGTGGACGTATCAGCTCAGACGAACGAGGAAGGAGCTCCTCGACCGTTCCTTCACCATTCTCCGTTAAGCTGTACAGCACAACATCGCCGACAAGCGGAGATAAGCCTTTGTTCTTAAATACGCCGCGTGCTCGGCATTGAACAGTTACAGAATCATGCGCAGAATCCATCTCACGCACATAATAGTAACCGCTGAGCGCTTTGACGATCGTCCCTTTCAAGAAACTATTGCGGCTGCTGATCTTGCTGTTGTTCTTGCTGCTTTTCTTTGTCTGGTTCATCAGTAGTCTCGTTAACCTCCCCTTGTACGGGTTGTTCAGTAGGCGGTACTTCTTCACCTGGGATGGTCATATTTGATGAATTGGATCCTTTAACAAGCTCTTCATACGTAATAGTTTTCGTGTCAATATATTGTTTATCACGAGTGACTGTTACACTTGCCTCTGTATCTGGTGCAAGTACTACGGTAACCGGGATCGTCGTTTCCCTATCGATTTGCCGCTTGCCCCATACAATATCCTCACCGCGCGCATCAGAATACTTAATAACAACTTCACTCTTCTTACCTGCTTGCGCCGGACTAATAATGATGTTAAACACATGCTCCTTAGCTTCGGCAGGCGGTCCAGAGCTTACGACTATTGATATTTTAGCTCCTTTTTCTACTTGCTCGTCCGGTTCGTATGGGTCTTGTTTAATGATATGACCTTCCGGATGCAAATAACTTGAGTCATACAAAATATCTGCTTTATTCAACTTAAGATCATACGCTCGAATCAAATCCTGGGCCACATCAAGGCTTTTTCCAATTAAATCCGGCATAGGAAATGTTTCTAGGCCTTGGCTTACCGTAAACGTAAATTGTACCGTCTCCGGGTTAAACTCCTCGCCCGCATTAGGCGTCTGCTTGAGAATCGTATCCTTCTCCTGCTCGTCAAACACAGTGACTATTTCGATTTGCTCCTCTTTAATACCCAATGCACCTAGCTCATCAATTACCGATGGCAACGACTTTCCTACGTAATTTTCCAGCATCACAAGTTCTGGACCATTGCTGACTGTTAGTTTTATGGAAGAGCCTTCCTTGACTCGCATATTCGGTTTTGATTGTTCAATCACCTGATCTATCGGAATATCCTTTTGATGCTCGCGAATAATCGGCTCCTCAACTTTTAGCCCTGCTTCTTCAATCTTTTGTCGAGCGTCTTCTAATGTATAGCCAACAACATCAGGCACGTCCACTTCGTCTACATCTATTTTTGCTAATAACCAGATGAAACCACCAATAATAAGACTCAATATAATAAGAGTAACACCGACGACCGTAAGCGGCTTCTTCCAGCTCTTTGCCTTCTTGGTTTCTTCATCCGACTTTACGTCGGTATTCGAGGTATCAGTCTGATCTCCTCGCCCCATCGGTGTTGTCGGCAGAAATTCTCCGCGAATAGCTGGCATAACTCGTGTTTCTTCCTGATCACTATCACTGCCAAATGTCATTTTCGGTTCATTAAGCCGATCAGGACGCAAGCAGGTATCCAAATCAATTTGCATCTCATGAGCGGAGCTGTAGCGCTCGCTCGGGTTTTTGCGCATTGCTTTAAGAATAACGTTCTCTACGCTTTGCGGAATATGTGGATTTGCGATTCTTGGCTCCTCAAACGGTTCCTGCAGATGCTTTAGTGCTACACTGATCGGGCTTTCTCCGAGAAACGGCAGCTTTGCCGTGAGCATCTGATAAAGCACGATTCCAAGCGAATAAAGATCCGACTTTTCGCCTGTATTAACACCCTTAGCATGCTCAGGTGAAAAATAGTGGACGGAGCCTATAACCGATCCCGTTTGTGTAATAGTGGAGGATGTAACCGCCCGTGCAATTCCGAAATCAGTTACCTTTACACGTCCATTTTTACCGATCAGAATATTATGAGGCTTAATGTCCCGATGAATAATATGATTATGGTGTGCGTGATCGAGCGCATCACTAATCTGCATAGCAATACGCACCGCTTCTTCTGCTTGCAGCGGCGCACGTTCTTGTATGATTTCATTTAAATTATGACCTTCAACATACTCCATAACAATATAATGCGTCTCATCTTCCTGTCCCACATCATAGATGCTTACGACATTAGGATGAGAAAGTGAAGCAGCTGATTGTGCCTCGCGGCGGAAACGCCGAATAAATTCTTCATCATGAACAAACTGCTGACGCAGCACTTTGACCGCAACTTTACGATTCAGCAAAATATCATGCGCTTTATATACAAGCGCCATCCCGCCGCCGCCGATTCGCGTCAATATTTCATATCGTCCGCTTAATTCATGTCCGATCATCCTTGTCACTCCTCTCGATGCGTGCCATTTGCTTCTTGCAGCAGAACGACCGTAATATTGTCGTCACCGCCTGCATGCAACGCAAGCTGAATGAGATGATCTGCCTTAGCCTCTAGCTCTAGCTGTTCTGTCGTGATCGTTTGCAGCAATTGTTCCTCACTCACCATGTTCGTCAAACCATCGCTGCATAGCAAAAGAACATCCTGCGATGACCACTCTATAGTCTGAACGTCGATATCTACATGGGAGTCAGTGCCCACCGCGCGAGTCAATACGTTGCGACGCGGGTGATGAATGGCCTCTTCTTCACTAAGCTGTCCGGATTTGACCAACTCATTAACTAGCGTATGATCGTGTGTCAACTGCGTAATAACGCCCGCAGTAATTTTGTAGGCTCTACTGTCTCCAACGTGACCAATAATAGCGTTATCCTGCTTAAAGAGAGCAGCCACGATAGTCGTGCCCATATTATGATAGCTCTCATTGCGAGATGCCATCTCGAACACAGCCTCATTCGCCTGTGAAATCGCTTGACGAATAAGCATTTTGCCTTCTTGCAGCGACAAATCCGCTTTCACGGCGCTATGCTCCAGCATACTGCGGAATGCGTCCACAGCAAGCTGACTCGCAACGTCCCCTGCTTGATGTCCCCCCATACCATCAGCTACGATGGCTAGGGTTATCCCGTTATTCAATTGCCCCACCCATGATTGATCTTCATTCACTTGACGAACCCGTCCGATATCACTGCGGTTTGCCGTTAACAAGCGTCATCACCTCGTCGTGGACTCCATATGTTTAGCTCTTAATTGACCGCAGGCTGCCGCAATATCATGTCCTTGCTCTCTGCGGATCGTTACACTTACGTTATTGTTCTCCAACACACGTTGAAATTCAAAAATATCTTCACGAGGTGTTCGAACATACTTACGTTCAGGTACATGGTTAACCGGTATTAAATTGACGTGGCACAGCATTCCTTGCAGCACTTCAGCCAGCTCTTGCGCATGCTCAGGACGATCATTAACACCGCCAATCAAAGCATATTCAAACGTAATTCTGCGTCCTGTCTTTGCAATGTAATGATGACAAGCAGCCATTACATCCTCGAATGGGAAGCGGCGGTTAACCGGCATAAGCTTAGAGCGAAGCGCGTCATTCGGTGCATGGATAGACAGCGCCAGACCGATTTGTGTGTTTTCATCTGCAAATTTATACATGCTCGGCACGATACCGCTAGTGGAAACAGTGATATGCCGTTGCCCAATATTCAAGCCCTTCTCATGAATCATAATCCGCAGAAACGCCATTGTCGCATCGTAATTCTCAAACGGCTCGCCCGAGCCCATAATAACGATACTGGATACACGCTCGCCTGTTGCGTCAAGCATTTGTTGAGCGGTAACGACCTGAGCAACAATCTCGCCGGCAGTCAGATTTCTCTTCAAGCCGCCAAGCGTCGAGGCGCAGAACGTGCAGCCGATTCGGCAGCCGACCTGCGTAGTTACGCAAACGCTGTTGCCGTAATTATGGCGCATAATAACGGTCTCGATCGCATGGTCATCATGCAAACCGAACAGAAACTTCACTGTGCCGTCCTTCGATTCAAACTTTGTGATTTCATTTAACGTTATAATCATGAATTGCTCTTCGAGCTTATCACGCAACGTTTTGGGTAAGTTCGACATATCTTCAAAGCTCTTAACCCGCTTCACATACAGCCAGTCGAAGAGCTGGGTCGCTCGAAACACCGGCTCGCCGTTTTCTTTCATCCACTCTTGGAGCTGGTCAAGCTTATAGTCATAAATACACGATTTCATATCATCACACCTGTACCTTTATAGTAGGCGGCTCCCGTTATTTGCTAACCGCCATCGATTTATTTTACCACAAACGCCCATGCAGAACCATAAGCCTCATTAGGAGCGTTTGACCATGCGTGCAATGAAGAATCCATCACTGTCAAAATGTTGCGGAAGCAGCTGTGCTTGTCCGTTGAAACGGTCGTCAATGGCACCCGCTTTTCTCAATTGATCTAAAATGGCCTCCGGCCAATTGCTGTCTAGCTCAAACTCGGGATGCTCTTGCAAAAACCTTGATACTTGCTGCTCATTTTCACTTTGCTCCATCGTACATGTACTGTAAACAAGTATACCGCCTGGACGAATTAGGCCGCATACGCCATTTAACAAGCGCTGCTGAACAGCCGCTATATCCGATACATCTCCAGCGGTTTTCGTCCATTTAATTTCCGGTTTCCGCCGAATGACTCCAAATCCGGAGCATGGCGCATCGAGCAGTACAGCATCCATTGATTCCGGAGCGAAACGTTCAGCGAGCTTCAGCGCATCCTCGGTAATCGCTTCTACATTGCGAAGCTTCAATCTCTCCGTCTGCATAACGATAAGATCTCGCTTGTGTGCATGCAAATCATTCGCCCAAAGCTTGCCCTTGCCGCCCATCAATTCCGCCAGGTGCGTGCTCTTGCCGCCAGGAGCTGCACAGCAATCCAACACCTTCATGCCCGGCTGGGGAGCAACGACCTCAGCAACAAGCATTGAACTCTCATCCTGCATCGTCCACAAACCTTGACGGAATCCATCCGTATCAGCCAGATTTCCGCCACGATTTACGACAATGCCTGATGGCGCTATGGTAGATGCTTCCGCCTCATACCCTGCTTCACGCAGCTGCTCAATTACAGTGTCACGACTGTTAAGCAACGTATTCACACGAACACTTGTATGAGGCTGTTCATTGCCTGCAGCACATATCGCTTCCGTTGTCTGAACGCCATAGGTTTCCACCCAACGGCTCACCAGCCATTCTGGATAGGAATGCCGCAGAGCAATTTGAACGATTGGATTCGGATTCGTGATTTGCGATGCTTGCAGCTCCGCACGTGATCTGTCAATGCTCCGAAGCACGCCGTTCACCATGCCGGAAATACCGGAATGTCCGCGCTTCTTGGCGATTGTAACCGCTTCGTTGACCGCTGCATGTGCGGGTATACGGTCCAAATAGAGCAGTTGATAAGCACTCATCCGAAGTAGCTGATGTACCCAAGGCTCGAGCTTATGTAAACCCTTGGAAACAAAGCGACTTAACCAATAATCTAACGTTACTTGGCGTTGAATCGTTCCGTACACGATTTCGGTCACAAGACCTGCATCTGCACGCTGCAGCTGTGCATCCTGTAAAGTACGGTTTAGCTGCAAGTTGCTGTAGGCACCCGTCTGCGCAACCTTGACCAACGTATCCATAGCAAGCTCTCGTGGTGATTTCACCTTGCGAGGCTGCGACTCTTGCTGCTGCGCTTGAGCTACACCGTTTGATTGACGAGCTCGCTGCTTCGATCTTGGCTTTGACTTAGTCCCGTTACGACTCGGCTTCGTTATACCGCTATCCGTCATAACGCACCTCCATCGCCAAAAACAGTTCCTTTTTCAAGTCTGGCACCCAGCAGCCATTCCGCTGCTGTCATCGTACGTTTGCCGGCAGGCTGAATGTTCTTCAGCACAAGCAAGCCCGCACCTGTCTGAACTGTAATGCCATTATTGTCAACCGCGACAACAGTTCCTGGAACAACATCCGCTTTGCCTTTATCAGCCTCGGTCGGAACCGCACAAGCCCATATCTTAAATACTTCGCCATTTAAATAAGTGAATGCTCCAGCCATCGGAGAAAGCCCTCGCACCTGATTAAATATTGCCCGCGCAGACTTACTCCAATCGACCCGTTCATCCTCACGATTCAAATTGGGCGCGTAAGTCGCCTGTTCGTCTTGTTGAGGAGTGGCTTTAACTTCGCCCGCAATAATCGATGGAAGCGTTGCTCCAAGAAGCTCCGCTCCTGCGAAGCTAAGCTTATCGAACATCGTTCCCGACGTATCCTCGTCGGTAATTGGGAGCTGGACGACACTGATCATATCGCCCGTGTCCAAACCTTCTGCCATATACATGATTGTAACGCCGGTCGAAAGCTCACCGTTAATAATCGAACGCTGAATTGGAGCACCTCCGCGATATTTAGGAAGCAGTGATCCATGAACATTAATACAGCCAAGCCGTGGAAGCTCAAGCACCGCCTTTGGCAGTATTTGACCGTAAGCCGCGGTAACGATCAAATCCGGCTTAAGCTCCGCTAATGCGGCAACCGCTTCCGCACTGCGCATGCGTTCCGGCTGCAGCACAGGCAGTCCGAACGACAACGCCGCTTCCTTTACAGGCGGCGGCGTCAACGTTTTTTTGCGACCTTTGGGTCGATCCGGTTGTGTTACAACAGCGACAATATCATAGTTCTGCTCAAGGAGCAGCTTTAAAGAGGGAACCGCAAATTCCGGCGTCCCCATAAACACAATACGCATGAAGCTATTCGCCGCCTTTTCTCGGTCTCTCTGAAATGTCATAAACACTTTCAGCTAAATCCGTAAACAAAATACCATTCAAATGATCAATCTCATGCTGGAATGCACGAGCGAAATATCCTTTTGCTTCAATTTTGAAAGGAAGACCGCTGCTATTCTGACCTTTAACAACAATCCGTTCAGAACGGAGTACGTCTCCATTCAAATTCGGAATGCTGAGACAACCCTCAGGTCCGAGCTGTTCACCATCCTGCTCAATAATAACCGGGTTTACCATTTCGACTAAACCGTTCTCGTCCCCAACATCAACAACGATCACGCGCTTAGATATACCGATCTGAGGCGCGGCAAGGCCAACACCCTCCGCATCATACATTGTATCTGCCATATCCTTCAGCAGCTTTTGCAGATTAGAATTAAACTTCGTTACTTCTTTCGCTTCTTCCCTTAGAACGGGATCTGGATCTTTCACTATTATACGGATACTCATTGTATTCCCATCCTTTACAATCATTAAAATAGTAATAGCTATTTATAATATAACTTGCGGATCTACGTCAATACTGAACTGCACCTGCCGCTGCGGCGGACCGTCCGTGAACGGCCGAAGAGCAACACGGACAAATGACGACGCATCGATGTTCCCACGATATTTTATCACACATTGAAAACGGTAGCGATCTTTCATTCTCGAAATAGGGGATGCGACTGGTCCCAGCACCTCTAACGCTCTGCTTAAACCACTGCTGAGAGGCACCAGCACACCTTCCGATTCTGCCAGCTCCCGCAGCTCTTTCGAAAAGCTTTCACTAACTGAAGACAGCAGAGGCAGCTGCTCATGTGACATCGTTATTAGAATAAGTCTACAATAAGGTGGATATCCCATTATACTACGATGTCTAAGCTCTTCAGAGACAAAAGCAGCATAATCATGCTGTCTAGCTGTCATCACCGCGTAATGCTCCGGGGCATAGGTCTGCACAACCACCTCACCCGGCAAATGATGCCGCCCCGCTCGACCAGCTACTTGAGTCAGGAGCTGAAAGGTTCGTTCCGCGGCTCGAAAATCCGGTAAATTAAGCGATGTATCGGCAGCAATAACTCCTACTAATGTAACGTATGGAAAATCGAGCCCTTTCGCTACCATTTGGGTACCCAGAAGCACATCTGCTTTACGATCACCAAACTGCTTCAGCAGCTTCTCGTGTGAATTCTTCTCTGTTGTCGTATCCACATCCATACGAATGACTCGAATGCCTGGAAACAGCTTAGCCAACTCCTCTTCGACACGCTGTGTTCCCGTTCCAAAGTAACGGATATGCTCGCTTTCGCAGGAGGGACAAGCCGATGGCGCTTGCTCAGCATGTCCACAATAATGACAGCGCAGCGCTCTTGTTTTCTGATGATACGTAAGCGATATATCGCAGTGTGGACAAGCAGCCGTATAGCCGCAGGAACGGCACATGACGAAAGTGGAATATCCGCGCCGATTGAGAAGCAGAACCGACTGCTCGCCGCGCTCCAGCCTATCTGCAATCGATTGGTGAAGCAGTCGGCTGAACATAGAGCGATTGCCCTCTTTCAGCTCTTCTCTC
The DNA here is from genome assembly GCF_056269185.1 of Paenibacillus sp. J31R122. Lineage (NCBI taxonomy): Bacteria > Bacillati > Bacillota > Bacilli > Caryophanales > Paenibacillaceae > Paenibacillus > Paenibacillus sp. J31R122. The sequence goes on along the minus strand of NZ_JBWDNM010000018.1, from coordinate 71,192 downwards.
ATATCGATTACAGTTACGGGCGGAAGCGGTCTGCCGCCTACCCGCTCAGGCATCGGCAAGAGTGCAGATTCACGACCTTGGTCACGTGTCGATAATGGGCGGCTTGCCGCCGCGTATGACTCTAGCGAAGGTGTCGCCGAGCCCAAAACGACAGCCGCCCCGTGCTGCTTCGCCCTTCTCACCGCAACGTCACGCGCATGGTATTTCGGGCTCTCTTCCTGCTTATAGGATGATTCATGCTCTTCATCAATAATAATAAGACCGATCCGCTCGAATGGAGCAAAAATAGCCGAACGGGCTCCAATCGCAACCTGTACCTGACGGCTGCGAATTTTACGCCATTCGTCATATCGCTCGCCGTTCGAAAGCCTGCTGTGCAACACAGCAACCGCATCCCCGAATCTTCCTTTAAAACGCTCAACCATTTGCGGGGTCAATGAAATTTCCGGCACAAGCACGATAGCCTGCTTCTCCTGCTCCAAACAAAATTGAATCGACTGCAAATAAACCTCGGTTTTGCCGCTGCCTGTTACGCCGTGCAGCAGCATCGTTTCTGGCTCTCCTGCGTCAACTGCTCTAGCTATTCGCTCGTACACAGTCTGCTGGCCTTCCATTAGCGGCAAAGGCTTCGTCCGCTCGAACTCACGTCCCGCATATGGATCTCGCTGCTGCTCCACCTCCCGCAGCACGAGCAGGCCCTTCTCAACGAGCGAACGCACACTCGCGGCCGACCCGCCCGCCTCAGCCAGCAATGCCTGCAGCTGCAAGGGCCCTCCATGCTCAAGCATATAAGCTAATACCTCACGCTGCTTAGCCGCTCTCGCAGGCAGTGCTTCCATTGCGTTACGCGCCGCATCTAAATCATTTGGCAAATATACAGTCAGCACCTTCCGAACAGCAAGACGATCGCGAATCGACGTTTGTTCGATAAGAACTCCTTCGCGGAGTGCTGTTTTCACTGATCGCGCGCTATCAGGAAAACGCTGAAGCAGCGCTTCAAGCTTAACTAATTCCCCTTTTGAGCTCATCCATTCCATCATTTCTGCTGGAAGGTCTAAAGCTGCTGCTTCCTCATCCTGAATGCCAATTAGACGTTCAGCCTTGCCCTTTAACGCCGCTGGTATCATCGACTGAAGCGCTGTCGTCCATGAGCAGCAATACTTTTCACTCATCCACTTTGCCAATTCAATCATATCCGGCAATAATGGCGGTACGGAGTCTAGCATCTCTGAGACAGGCTTCAGTCGTTTCGGATCAATGTCCGCTGTTTCAGCAAGCTGGGTAACAAAGCCTTGCAGAACACGGCCGCCAAATGGAACACCTACTCGGCTTCCTACCTCGATCCAATCCTCCATTGCAGCGGGCACCTCATAATCAAACGGCCGATCTGTCTGACGGCTCGGCACGTCGACAATTACTTTTGCAATCATGCTCCTTTCCCTCCGGATGAAGCAATCCGTTCTGCAATCACATTCAAAATCCGATTTGCCACCTCACGCTTTGACAATATCGGCAACGACTCTACAAGACCCTCTGCTCCAAAAATCTGTACAATGTTCGTGTCGCCATTAAAACCAGCGCCCTCCGTGCTCACATCATTCGCGATTATAAGATCGCATCGCTTTCTGCGAAGCTTATCCATCGCATAAAATTCCACTTTCTCGGTCTCCGCGGCAAAGCCGACGAGAAACTGATTCCGCTTCCGCTCACCGAGCGTCTCCAAAATATCGGTCGTTCGCTCCAGCTCCAGCACAAGCCTCTCTCCGCTCTTCTTAAGCTTCTGGTTGCTGATGTCCACCGCTCGATAATCGGCCACAGCAGCGGCTTTCACTACGATATCCGATTCCTCAAATCGGCTCGTGACCGCTTCAAGCATTAGCTGAGCAGACTCGACCCGAATGATTCGAATACCAGCAGGCGGCGATACAAGTGTCCGACCAGCAACTACCGTGACATCAGCTCCCATCAGCATCGCGGCTTCCGCAATGGCGAAGCCCATCTTTCCAGAGGAGTCATTCGTCAAATATCGGACAGGATCAAGTCGTTCCATCGTCCCTCCTGCTGTTACTAGTACCCGCTTCCCTGACAACTTCTTGCTTCGAGCAAACCACGATTCGATCGCAATCATAATTTCCTCAGGCTCCGCAAGTCGGCCTTTAGCGACATAACCGCAGGCCAGCTGACCTGTTCCCGGCTCTACAAACATCACTCCGCGCGACGCTAGCAGCTCCAAATTATGAACGACTGCCGGATGCTCATACATATGCACATTCATCGCTGGAGCGATTAGAACCTGACTTGTCGCTGCAAGAAGCGTGGTGCTCAACATATCATCGGCATGGCCTCCGGCAAGTTTCGCTATTGCGTTAGCGGTAGCAGGCGCAATAACGATCAAATCAGCACTATCCGCCAAATGGATGTGAGAGACGACCGCTGGATCCCGCTCATCGAATGTATCGATATGGACTGGGTTACGCGACAGGGTCTGTAAAGTTAACGGAGTAATAAATTTCGTGGCCGAATCCGTCATAATGACATGTACATTCGCACCCGCCTGCACCAGCTTGCTGCATAATGCTGCTCCTTTGTAGGCTGCAATTCCTCCTGTAATTCCAAGCACAATGGTTTTCCCTTGTATCATGATGTATCTCCCCGTCCAAAAACTACTCTTCCGATTTTCTGTATCTTCGGTCTGTTATATGATCTGTTAATATGTCATTCGTAAAATAGTGGACGCTTAGTGTTGACCCTATGCTCAAGGTCACAAGATCATCACCAATCCATTCGTTCTCTTAATTGCTTAATATGAGCTACATGATGTTTGCCATGCCATGAAACAAATCCAAGAAAGTAAGCCAATTTAATTTGCTTGCCCTCCCCAGGATGATAAAACATTTTATCAAAATCCGACTGCGACATAGAGCGAAGCAGCATTACCCAGCGTGTGTAAATACCCTCTACCATGGCCAGGCTTAAGTCTGGCGCGGCATTCAAGCTGTCTGCCGTATCCGCCCACAGCTCCTCATCAAAAGGTTTAATTGTCGGATTCGACTCTGTCAGCGCGAGCTTAAAGCGCGAGAAGCTGTTCATCGCAGCGTCCGCGATGTGATGTACGACCTGACGTACGGTCCATCCGCCCATCCGATAAGCTGTATCCAGCATTTCTTCGTCCAGATCGGCAAGTACAGCCTTAAGCTGTTCAGGCAGCTTCTCCATATCTGCAATCCACTGTTCACGGTGCTTCGCGGTCATTCCCTCGTACACATATCTCCCAATCGGATAACGCAACTTGTCCATACGTCCGCCTCCTAAAGTAGATTTCTGCAAGGTCTAAGTTTTCCACTATCATACCATATACAGCCGCAAATTCTAACTGTCATTATCATTTTGAGCAGTCATTTAATCATTCGAACAGCATCTTAAAAAAATAATATTTCTACATGAAGTTCATCTTACGCTGCTTCTTCGCAAGTCATACGCTATTTGATAAAGCTCAGCAATATCGAATCGTCCGATCTCCTCGAACCTTCTTATTGCTTCAACGATATCAACCACTTCCACAGCGACAACCGTTTCTCCATCCGGCGGATTCAATGGATCTCCGACAATATCCACCTCTCCATATCCGACCAACCGAACAAAGTCAGGATGTGAAATATGAGGCCTATACGGCCTATCGGCGAAAGAATGGCATTTAAAACATCCAAACAAAGTGAATGATTTCAATTCTGCACCCAGCTCTTCCTTTACTTCACGTTCTAAAGCAAGCATATGAGGCTCATTAGGCTCTAACGTCCCTCCCACGAGCTCCCATTTACCGTTGTCCAGCTTCATCATCACATATTGATCTCCCACCATAGGAATAATGCTAATATTGCTAACTAGCACTTCATCAACAGCATAATCCAGCGTAAAACAGCCTTCTACTTGACCCCATAAAATACCTTTCGATAAAGTTGGATAACCGTCCATCAAATCATTCATTGGTCTGAACTTCCTTTTCAGTAATATTTGTTGTTAGTGGTTGCCTGCATTTATAAATTGAATGATTCCGATACCAATAAACATAATCAAGAAAACAATAACAAAACCGATCATAAAACTAACCCACGAAGAACGTTTGCACTTTGAATGGTTAGTTAAACGCACTACTTCCAATTCAAGCTTATGCAACCATTCCACTTTCAAGATTCGCGAAATTGTATCTCTAATTCGATCCATAAACATTGTTCTTCACAAACTATTTTCATCAGTTTACCAAACTAAAAGTCCATTTAGTAGTTTTCAACGGAGTAAACACTTTCTTTGAGTTATAAAAACTCTTTCCTAAAATATGGTGTCTCAACCTGAAAATCAGCGTTTGACAGTAAGTGCGACGAGCCTATTTTCTACTTCACTGTGCTGCTCTATCTTGATCTCTGATCCCTTCTCCTTTCTCTCCGCTCTTCTGCTCTGCTCTGTTCTGTTCTGTTCTGTTCTGCTCTGCTCTGCTCTGCTCTGCTCTGCTCTGCTCTGCTCTGCTCTGTTCTGCTCTACTCTGTTCTGCTCTGTTCTGCTCTGTTCTGCTCTGTTCTGCTCTGTTTCGTTGTCGTATTTGACTGTATTTAATACAATAAACACCACTTTAAAAACGTTGTATTTGTTACTGACTGTATTTCATACAAGCTAATCGCTAGTTACGCGGATAAAGAGCTTGTAACTACCTATTTGATTGTATCTTTTCCATTCAAACACATTGAAACATAGAAATATAAGCTGTTTGAATGTACAATATCCACTCTAATCGCCCATCTATCCCTTTACATGCGTTGAACTAAAATGATGGTAAGGATACCCTACATCTCACGGAGGGTTTCATGTAATCAAACACTGATTTTGAGATTGTGCCCATATTGTCGCTCTGCAAGCCTAAAAAAAAAGAGTGCCAACTGTCTCCAGTTGGCACTCTACCCTTTAAATCACATACCAATCGTAAAAAAAGAACTAGTCTTCTTTAGTTGGGATGTGTTCAACTTTAAGAATATCATTATAAATTTCTTCAAGTGCAACACCAACAAATTTGCTAGAGCGCGGATTGCGAAGCTCTGACTTGTCACCGTTGCGAAGCATACGGGCACGTCTGGACGCAGCAACAACAAGTGTGTACTTGCTATCGACTTTTTTCACCATTTCATCAATGGACGGATATAACATTATACATTCTCCTCACTCAAGCTTTCTCATTTGCAGCTAACATTTTGGTCAGATAAGGTGTGAATCTGTCTCTGCGGCAATGCTCAGCTATAACAATACTACGAATGCGATCACAAGCAGCATCAAGATCATCATTTACTACTGCGTAATCGTATTTGTCGAGCAAATTAATTTCCTCGACAGCTACCGACATTCGGTTATTGATCGTATCCTGCGTTTCAGTGCCCCGGCCAGTAATGCGCTGCTTTAACACATCCAAAGAAGGAGGCATCAGGAACACAAACACGCCTTCAGGAAACTTATCTTTGACTTTGAGGGCGCCTTGCACCTCAATCTCCAAAATAATGTCTTTGCCGCTCGCCAAAGTGCGCTCGACAAAATCACGTGGAGTACCATAGTAATTTCCTACATATTCAGCATGCTCCAGAAGCGCGTCACGTACAATCATATCCTGGAATTGTTCTCTGCTTTTGAAAAAATAGTTAACCCCGTCTACTTCACCTTGACGTGGCAACCTAGTTGTAGCCGACACAGAATAAACTAAATCAGGCATTTTGTTTCGAAGAACGGAACATACTGTTCCTTTGCCAACCCCTGAAGGTCCAGATAATACAATTAACAATCCTTTTTCCATAATGCTCCCCGTACTATTCGTCGTTATCGTCATCCTTAGTAGATAATCGGTGCGCAACCGTTTCCGGCTGAACAGCCGATAAAATGACGTGATCACTATCAGTAATAATAACTGCACGTGTACGGCGTCCATATGTAGCATCAATGAGCATATGTCGGTCGCGTGCTTCTTGAATAATCCGCTTAATCGGTGCCGATTCTGGGCTTACGATTGAAATAATGCGGTTTGCTGAAACAATATTACCAAAACCAATATTAATAAGTTTGATAGCCAAGCCAGGTCCTCCTCCGCCTACGGTGTTTCCAACTGCATCATATGAATGAATAAAATTTGTAAGCTCGAACGACATTCGCTGTCATCTGGCGGTACAGCTTACGTTTCGCAGTGAAAATATAAGCCCAGTTACAATCTGAAACTTAAACCCTCTTATATTTCGAATAAATGGGAATACGACAAATTGCTGATCCTTCCAAATAACGACAGGACAACCTTACTATTGTTGACGAAAATAAGGTGGAGCATACGCTAATACGCACACTGTGACATATACTCAACGAAGCTCTGAAGCCTGTCCGTATACTTCCATAAAATTCTCACGTCAAATGTGTCCATGTTTCATTTTAATTGATTTTGCACAAACGAACAAGTCAAAAAGCGAAAACAAGAAAAAAAGGCGATCTAACGCCCTTTTTCTTACGTATTTCACTGCTTTCCTTCTGTCTTTTCCCAAACATAGTTCGTAAGCTGAACACCCATATCATAGAACATAAAAGGTGTAATCAAGTAAATGCCTTTAAAATACGGCAATGCGGCATCAAGCAGCTCCTTAGCTATTTGCACGCCTTCTGCTCGGCCCGCTTCGCCTTCTAAGCCTGCCATCCGTTGACGAACTTCATCAGAAAGCTGAATGCCTGGCACTTCATTATGCAAATATTCGGCATTTCGGCCACTTGCAAGCGGCATAATACCGATAAATACAGGTACGTTCAGATGCTTGGTAGACTCTGCTATTTGTTCAATTAAAGCCGGATCATATACAGGCTGTGTCATGATATAGTCAGCACCGGATTTAATTTTCCGTTCCAGACGCTGAACAGCCTTATCTAAATGCTTGACGTTAGGATTAAATGCGGCGCCTACTACAAATTTAGCTTTTTGCTTTAAAGGCTTGCCTGAAAATGCAGTCCCTTCGTTCAACTGCTTAATCATCCGAATCATCTCAAAAGAGGTAAGATCATAGACTGAGCTTGAATCTGGCAAATCGCCGAAGCGAGCAGGATCGCCTGTTACAGCCAAAACATGATCAATATCCAGCGCATCCAGTCCCATCATATGTGACTGTGTGCCAATTAAATTTCGATCACGGCATGCGATATGAACAAGTGGACGAATACCGATTCGTTCTTGTACTAGAGCTGCCAGCGCCAAATTGCTCATCCGTGTAACAGCCAGCGAATTGTCCGCCATCGTAACCGCGTCAGCTTTCGCTTCTTTCAAAGCTGCTGCGCCATCCATAAATTTACGAATATCTAGATCACGAGGTGGATCAAGCTCTACAATAACAGTATGCCGCTTCTGTACGAGCTCCACAATCGATGGCTCTGAGGATGAAAGCCTCTGCGGCTCAGCTGCCGAGATCGACGGCTTTGCTTGCTCTTTCGGAGTCTGAATGACAAATGTTTCAGCAGGCTTTGTAATGGTTGCAGCTTGACCGAGCTGTGGTACATAACCATTCAGCGCGGCAGTAATCGCCGCAATATGCTCCGGGGTCGTTCCGCAGCATCCGCCGATTAATCGGGCGCCACGATCTGCGAAGCGCATCGCTGTTTCCGCAAAATATTCCGGACCTGCTGAATACGCATATTTCCCATCCACATAGTCTGGTATACCAGCATTCGGATAGACCGATAAAGGCAGGCCGACAGGACCTGTAATCGAATCAATCGCTCTCATAATGCCGTTAGGGCCGCTTCGACAGTTAAAGCCGACTACGTCCGCGCCTGCGTCTTGAAGCTGGTCAAACGCATCCTTCAAGCTGACACCGTCCTGAGTGCGTCCAACATCCTCAATGGCAAACTGGCATATAACCGGCAAGCTAGTAGCCGCTCTAGCAATTCGCAATGCAAGCAGCGTTTCATCAAGATCATAGAATGTCTCAAGAAGCAGACCGTCCGCACCCTCATCAAGCAGCGCGTGCATTTGCCGCTCATACGCTTCACTTACCTTAGCTGTCCGCAAATTTCTGAGTTTGCCGTCACGAATAGATCCAATAGCACCAACAACATAAGCGTCAGCACCGATAGCAGCACGGGCAATACGCACACCAGCACGATTGATTGCATCCATCTCGTCCTCTAATCCATACTTCGACAACTTCTCCAGGTTTGCAGAAAACGTATTCGTTTCTATAACACGCGCACCCGCTTCATAATAACGTCGGTGTACATTTTCAATAACGTCTGGACGTAGCGTATTAAATTCTTCATAAGAAACACCAACAGGGAACCCCATCTGATATAGATAGGTTCCCATTGCACCGTCCCCGGTCAGAATACGCTGCTGCAGCGCTTCCCTCAATCCCAGCTTCATTTCATTCTTACCACCCATCTGTATTGATCCTAAAATGTTCCTCGGAATGATTCCGCAGCCGGTCCACTCATATAAACGTGATTGTCTGATTCATTCCATTCAATTAGCAAATCGCCGCCCTTAAGCGACACAGTCGCTTTACGATCTGTAGCGCCATTTAATACCGATGCTACAACCGTCGCGCAAGCACCGGTACCACATGCCAGTGTTGGGCCTGCACCGCGCTCCCAAACTCGCATATCGGTATGTGTACGAGAATTTACCGTAACAAACTCCACATTGATTTTCCTAGGAAACATCGGATGCACTTCAAGCTTAGGTCCCCAAGTGGTTAGATCAAAGTTTACAGCATCATCCACATAGATGACACAGTGCGGATTTCCCATTGATACCGCTGTAAATTTGAATTCACGTCCATCCACTTCAATTGGATGCTCGATGACTTGCTCCGCATCCACTGTAGTTGGCACTGCCAATCCTGTTAATATCGGTTGTCCCATGTCAACGCGAACAGATTCAACCTTTCCGTCCTGAACGGTCAGCTGCACCTTTTGAGCGCCTGCTCCCAGAGTTTCAATAGTCATTTCTTGTTTATCGGTTAAACCATTATCATACACATATTTGGATACGCAGCGAATCGCATTGCCGCATTGCTCTGCTTCAGAACCGTCTGAATTAATAATACGCATGCGAAAATCCGCAACCTCTGATGGTAAAATATAGACAAGTCCGTCAGCACCAATCCCAAAAAAACGATTGCAAAGCTGAATGGCTAGATCAGCCACATTTTCTGGAAGCTGCTGCTCTCCAGCAATAATTACAAAGTCATTACCTAATCCGTTCATTTTCGTAAAATTCATATAAATGCCCTCTCCTTGCTCCAGCTCGCAGAATATTAATGCGATTAATATGCTTAAAAGCATACCGTAAAGCAAGGAGAATGGGTATTGATAAATTGTATCATCATTTGCATTATTTCGCTATCTAGCGGCCGTTTTCGAACCAAACGCGAGCTTTGATTTTGTCTTATTTTTCTTCGATGAGCTGAACACGCTGCCAATTCCCAGCAGAAAAGTAGGAATTCCGGCTGCAACAAATACGAGACACCACTCGCGGAAGCCGATCGGCACTGTTTTGAAGATTGGCTGCAGCGCTTCAATATATAGCACGCCGATCATTAGAACCAGTGAAGAAAGAACAGCTAGAACCAAATATTTATTTTGGAGTGGATTGCGGTGGAAAATGGAACGGGAGCTGCGGCAGTCGAACACATGGATAAGCTGTGCCATAACTAGTGTTGCGAATGCAACCGTCTGTGCCTTCATAAGACCTGCTGCTGTGTTTGGACCTTCTTGCAAAGTAATCCAGAATGCGCCAAGCGTGCAAACTCCTATCAAAATGCCTCTGCTGATGATTTTCCAGCCCAGCCTGCGGGAGAATATGCTTTCTTTCCCCGATCGCGGCTTCTGCTGCATCAAATCCTTCTCCGCCTGATCCACTCCGAGAGCCATTGCCGGCAATCCGTCAGTGACAAGGTTGACCCATAGGATTTGAATCGGTATGAGCGGCAATGGAAGCCCGGCCATCATCGCCAAAAACATAACCAATATCTCGCCGACGTTTGATGCGAGCAAATAACGAATAAATTTACGAATATTTTCATAGATGCCTCTGCCTTCTTCAATTGCGGCTACAATAGTCGCGAAATTATCGTCACTGAGCACTAACGCAGAAGCTTCCTTCGTTACATCTGTACCAGTTATGCCCATTGCTATCCCTATATCGGACGCTTTGATCGCCGGAGCGTCGTTTACGCCGTCACCTGTCATCGCAACCACATGGCCTTGCCGCTGCAAAGCCTTAACGATCCGAAGCTTGTGCTCAGGCGATACGCGAGCGTACACATAGATGTTGTCCACAAGCCGATCAAGCTGCTCATCAGTCATTGCCTCCAGCTGTCTGCCGCTCATCGCTATACCGCCGCGAGGCATAATACCAAGCTGGCTGGCAATTGCCTCCGCCGTCAATTGATGGTCACCGGTAATCATAACTGTCTTGATGCCCGCTCGCCTGCAGGTCGCGATTGCATCCTTCACCTCACGGCGAGGCGGATCTATCATTCCTGTTAAACCGACGAATATAAGCTGGCTCTCTGCATCGGTCTCCGTTTCGCAGGCGTCTCCCGCGCGCAAATCACGATAAGCAAGTCCAAGCACTCGCAAGGCAGACTGAGCCATTAGCTCGCCAGCTTCCGCGCATTTGCGCTTTAACGTTGCGGTGAATGGGACTACCTTTCCGTCCCAAAGCACATAGCTGCATTGATCCATCAGCATATCCGGAGCGCCTTTCGTGCAAATGAGACGGCCGCCTTGATGAGCTACTACAACAGACATTCGCTTACGCTCCGAATCGAATGGAAACTCTTTTTCCCTTTTATAGAGCTGTTCTAGAGACTTTGCCGAGTTTCCGAGCTTAGCAGATAACACGACGAGCGCTCCTTCGGTCGGGTCGCCCTTAAGCACCCATTCCTCTTGAGCTTCTCTGTCCTTCTTTTTCTTAGACTCTTCTACATTTACCTTTACCAGCTGCGCGTTGTTACATAAAGCGCTAATTTGCAGCAGTCGCTTTACAGATGAATCATGCTGTATATCTAGTGATTTTCCATCCTCGAAAATATGTCCGGAAGGCACATAGCCCTCACCGCTTACTTCAAGCTGGCGGCCACCGATCCATACATGAGTCACAGTCATTTTATTTTGCGTTAACGTACCCGTTTTGTCAGAGCAAATAACGGATGCGCAGCCAAGCGTCTCGACGGAAGGCAATTTCCGCACGATTGCTTTGCGCTTAATCATACGCTGCACGCCAAGAGCAAGCGCAATAGTCACAATGGCCGGAAGCCCTTCAGGAATAGCGGCAACCGCTAAGCTGACACCTGCCAGAAACATGCCATATGCTGGTTGACCATGCATAATACCGGCGACGACTACCATGACAGTCAGCCCTAAAGCCACTATGATTAACAGCTTTCCTAGCTGCTCCAAACGATGCTGAAGCGGTGTTTCCATCGTTTCTGTCTGCTCGATTAAACCAGCGATTTTACCCATTTCAGTATCCATGCCTGTTCTAATGACGAGCCCCTTAGCTGTACCTCTGGTCAGCATCGTGCCCATAAAACCAATGTTGCGTTGATCTCCGAGCGGCAGTTCCGCTTCATTGATAACAGCCGCATGCTTCCCAACCGGCACCGATTCTCCTGTTAAAGCAGACTCCTCGACATAGCAGCTGTTCGCTTCAAGCAAACGAATATCAGCTGGAATTCGGTCTCCGCTCTCCAGGCTGATAACATCTCCTCTCACAAGCTCTTTGGCTGGAATCGTTAGCAATTGTCCGTTGCGTATAACCTTCGCCGTTGGGGCTGATAGCTCTTTTAGAGCACGCAGTGATCGTTCCGCTCGAAATTCTTGGAAGAACCCAAGCACCGCATTCAGTACGATAATGGCTACAATGGTAATCGCGTCTAAATATTCACCGAGCAATCCAGAAATTAAGGTCGCTCCCATTAATACGAGCACCATAAAATCTTTGAACTGGTTCAAAAACAAAAGGATCGGCGATACGCGCTTCCCTTCAGTCAGCTCGTTGCGCCCATGCTTCTCCAGCCTCTCCGCCGCCTCCGCCGCGGCGAGTCCTTGCTCTGGGGAGCTGACTAAATTGTTCACCAGTTCACTCGTCCCCATTTGATGCCACTTCATTTGTTCCATGGTATAACTCCCTCCCATAGTAGGCCGAGCCCTGCATTAACGGCTGATTTCAACCCTCATAGCGCGGCCTTGCGTTCAGCAAAAGTGATAAGCGCACTCCAAAGCATTCGCCTAATGTTTCTTAGCTTCATCGCAAGGTCAGCCCATCGGACAGCCTCTCTAGGGTAAATGTATTCGGACAGCCCGTAAAATATCCCAATAAAGACTTAAGTTTTTGTCTTAACTATGGCATTATAGAGGAAGACTTATTCGGAAGAGAGGATCGATACACCATGGCATTAGACGGCATTGTCACCCATGCAATCACGCAAGACCTTCAGCGCTGCGTTGGCGCGCGTATACATAAAATTCATCAACCAACGAATCACGAGCTTGTTCTCAGCATCCGTGGCGCAGGTATGCAAGGTAAGCTGCTCCTGTCAGCTAATCCCACCTACCCGAGGGTTCACTGGACCACTGGAAGCTATGTCAACCCGATGGAAGCACCTATGTTCTGCATGCTGCTGCGTAAGTACTGTGAATCCGGTACAATCGAATCGATTCGTCAGGTCGGGCGTGAGCGAATCATTCACATCGACGTAAAGTCTCGCGACGAACTAGGAGACTTATCCAACAAGACAATTATTATCGAAATTATGGGTCGTCATAGCAATATTATTTTGATGGATCCCACTACAGGTATGATTCATGACGGCATTCACCATGTAACGCCTGCGATAAGCAGCTTCCGAATTGTAATGCCAGGAAGCACATACACTTCCCCGCCCGATCAGGGCAAGACAGATCCTTTATCAATCGAGAACGAAGCGCAGTTTGCAGATACGATTAGCACAGCAGATCAGGAGGCTCCTCTGCACAAGCGACTCGTTGATACACTTAGCGGTTTCAGTCCGTTGCTTGCAAAAGAACTCGTTCATCGCACACAGAATGGCGCAATTGTACAAGCAGACTTTGAACATGGATCAAATAGCTATCCCGCTCTTTGGAGCAGCTTCTCATCATTGATGGATGAGGTAAGGAACAACACTTATACATCAGGTATTAAGACCGATCCAGATACCGGAAAATCTTATTTCTCCATTACAGAGCTGACTCATATCCATGGTGAAACCATCGTTTTCCCTGATATAAGTGCGTGTCTTGAAGGATTCTATGGAAATAAAGCAGAACGAGATACGGTAAAGCAGCGCGCAGCCGACCTTATTCGATTCGTCCAAAATGAGAAAGCCAAAAACGTGACTAAAATAAAAAAACTGGAGGAAACTTTAATTGAGGCGAAGGATGCAGAGAAATACCGCGTTCTCGGCGAGCTGTTAACCGCTTATATGCATCAAATTAATCGAGGCGATACGTCCATTGAGCTAATAAATTTTTATGATGAGGAGCAGGCGCTGGTGAAGATCGAGCTCGATCCGCAGCTCACTCCATCGGATAACGCGCAACGCTATTTCAGAAGATATACGAAGCATAAGAACAGCTTGACAATCGTTGCTGAACAAATGGAGCTTGCCCGTGCAGAAATTCATTATTTCGAAGGCTTATTGCAGCAGATTGACAACGCGTCTATATCCGATATCGGTGAAATTCGCGATGAGCTGGTTGAGCAAGGCTATATGAAAGAACGAACAAGACGCGGGCCGAAGAAGAAAAAGGTGCTCAAGCCGACGCTGCTCAGCTACACCTCCTCTGAGGGAGTAACTATTTTTGTCGGGAAGAACAACACACAGAACGAATATCTCACGAACCGATTAGCTGCTGCATCCGATACATGGCTGCATACGAAGGACATTCCCGGGTCTCATGTCGTTATCCGCGGCGGCTCCTTCGGGGAAGCAACGCTCGAGGAGGCGGCTATGCTGGCGGCACACTTCAGTCAAGCACGTGATTCGAGCTCGATACCTGTCGATTATACAATCATCCGTCACGTTCGTAAGCCAAGCGGGGCGAAGCCAGGCTTCGTCATTTACGATAATCAGAAAACGCTGTACATCACCCCGAATGAACAACGTCTCAAATCATTACCGTCTGAAATGAAATAAACGCATAGCATCACATACAAAAAGCCTGACTTCTTAGCAAAGAGGTCGGGCTTTTTTAATCTAGATTATTTTCGTCTCAACTCAAATTCAGCGCTTGATTACATGAAACCCCACGCGGACGGGGCGGGGCCGAACTGGAACGAAAACTCGATTGATATCTATGCGTTTGAATGGAAAAGATCCAATCTAATAGGAAGCTAATTACCTTTTGTCTGCGGAACAGACGATTAGCTTGGATGAAATGCAGTCTGAGGGCAAACATGACGCTTTAATGTAAAATTGATTGTACGATATACAGTCAAACACTACAAAAGAAGATTAAACTTTTCAAGCTATCAGTCAACCGTTCTGTCAACCGCTGATTTCAGTTTTGAGCCTTATTTCCATGTTGGCATCAGCTGCTGCAAAATCTTCGCATCCACCGTTCGATTGCCTATCGCACCGTGAAATATTTGACCTTGTCGTTCACCATGAAAATCAGATCCACCGGTAACAATTCGATTAAATCGAGTAGCTAGCGCGCCATAGCGCTGCTCCTCTTCAGGTCCGTGATCGGAATGAAAAACTTCGATTCCTTGCACACCATAACGAATAATATCTTCAACAAGCTCGTCATTTCCGTATAAACCAGGATGTGCGATTACACTCGTCCCTCCTGCCTCCTTAATCCAATCGATTGCTTCATAAGGATGCAGTCGAGGCGGGTTCACATAAGCGGCTGCACCAGATGCCAAATAACGATCGAAAGCCTCTTTCATGCTAACTACGACACCTTTGCGGATAAGCAGCTCCGCTATATGAGGCCGACCAATGCTGGCAGCACTATTTTCCGATGTAACCTTATCGTTATCTCCATTTGCGGCAGCCCGCACCTCATCCATCGTAATCGGAATTCCAAAAGAGCGCAGCTTTTCTACAATCATGTCATTCCTCTGGTCTCGTACACCCCGGAGGCTCGCCAGACGCTTCAACCATTCCTCATTCTGATTATTTGTATAATAACCAAGAATATGTATATCGACACCGTTTGAAACCGTACTAACTTCTACCCCGGGTACAACCGAAATCCCGATTCTATCCCCTTCCAAAAGTGCCTCATCCACACCCGCCACGGTGTCATGATCAGTAATTGCAATCGCCGCAAGACCAGCCGCCTTCGCCAGTCTTACGTTCTCGGAAGGTGACTGCATGCCGTCAGATGCCGTTGTATGCGTATGCAAATCCGCCAGTCCATGAATTAGAGCCATTGCTGCAGGTCCCTCTCTCTCAAAAAAGTTAAAAACGTAACCGCCGAAATAGGCAACAATGCGGATTTCAAATAAATGGAGTAAAAATGCCGTTGGAATTTGGAGTCCGATACTTTAATCATTCGAATTAGATCCAATGCCACCTCATGCTTAACGGAAGAGGCAGAAACAAACGAGACACCGAGACCCGCTTCAACTGCTGATTTTACTGCACCAGTACTGCCCAGCTCCATTACGACCTTCATAGACGCAGGATCAATTTTCTTCTTCCTCAGTTGCTCCTCCATGACGAGCCGAGTCCCCGAGCCTTGCTCACGCAGTACAAAAGGATATTCCATCACTTCGTCCAGCGTAACCGATGGACGATCCGCAAGTGGGTGGTTTCTGGAAACGATCAGTCTTAGCTCATCACTCATCACGGCTTCCATATGCATGTCGGGATGATTTACAGGAGCCTCGATCAAACCAAAATTAAGCTGATGATTTAATATGTCCTCCATAATCTGCGAAGTATTCATAACCTTCATACTTATCGAAATATGCGGGTACTCTTGGCCAAATGGCCCAAGCAACCTCGGAAGAATGTATTCCCCTATCGTTAAGCTTGAACCCAGCTGCAGCCTTCCTTTTAGCTGTGTAGTGAAAGTGGACATCGCTTGGTCTGTATCACGGATAAGATCAATGCTTCGCTGAGCGTAAGGCATTAATGCCCGCCCTGCTTCAGTCAGCTCGATACGTTTCGTTGAACGCTGTAAGAGCTTCGTCCCAAAATAGTCCTCCAATGTTTGCACCTGCATCGTTACGGCTGGCTGGGTCATATGTAAGGATTGCGCTGCGGCTGAAAAGCTTCCTCGTTCGGCCACTGTATAAAAAATATGCAGCTGATGAAAATTAAGAGCCACTTTCTAACCACCCTTTCTTTTGTAGATATTATACAACAAACCTTATCGAGAATTGCATGATCCATAATAAAAAAGCATGCAATCTGATCAGATCACACGCTTTTTGTATCATTTCGTTCCTAGAATCCTTATTTGCGTTTCCTGCTGTTTTTTACGAGAGTCATTCTTCGAGAGTGACGCAACCACGAATAATAGGACTTTAGATCCCTAAGCTCTATCGTCTCCGACATACGCCCTAGGAAAGTGACCACTATCATTTTATGTAAAGGCTCCCCCGTTATATCCGTTTCTGTAAGTGACTCCGAAAATTCAGCGACAAACACGAGATCATCATCAATTAAATATACATCCTGTTCATTGCGATAATAAGGCTCGATCCGGCCTTTCTTCAAGCATTCCCATAAAAAATCAGCAATGTCATCAAATCCGGTATTCTCGCTTTCGATTCGATCTAACCAGCGGCTTTTCGCATGGTTCGTTATGATGATATCCGCTACTTTCTTATCACCCAAATCGATATAAAACGACTCGTATGTACTCCACCTTCTCGTCATTTTATCTTTCATTTCGCAACCTACTCCTCCCAAGGAACCAGGGCTATTTTACTATGAATTTAATTCCATTCTACCATGTCTTTCCGATATTACAACAATAAATTAAAGACAGACCATATATGTAAATTTATGGTTTTAATATACAAAAAAAGACGCTCCTCGGCGTCAATTTCCTACCAAGAAGCGTTTTCATTCATTTAAACACTATAAAATCTTGTTTTGTCTTCAGTGTCTTTACTGTATTCCGTCTTTATTTCATTACGATAAGAACGTTCAATATTGCGAACATATGGCAGCTTGCCCATTTGTCTGACTGATTCTTCAACCTTATCGGAATTCATATACAGAACAACATAATGCATTTTGCGCGACATATAATGAACCGTCCCGAATCTTTCCAGTGACCTTGCCGCTTTCAAATCACTCACCCATATAATATAACCCGTTCGCTCCGGTAACATTTCTTCCCTCCCAAAGGTTTGCGAAGCAAACCTAACTTCGTAAGCATTTACTTAGGTTTGCGAAGCAAACCTAACTTCGTAAGCATCCACTTAGGTTTGCGAAGCAAACCTAACTTCGTAAGCTGAATTATTTAACCGCAACCGCCGCTGCCACAGCTGCATGAACCGCCGCTGCCACAACTGCCGCCGCCGGACTTTTTCTCGTTGCTAGGTACTTTAATATTGTCCGATACCGACTCCGCGATCAGACGAGAAACATCATACAGCATCTCATCGACTACTTGTTCAGCATATTTAAAGCGGCGAACACTCTCGATCGCGTCAAGCTCTCGTTCAATCTTCTTAACTTTATCTTTTGCTTCGTTGTAATCGGGATGAAATCGACCGAATCGTTCACATTCAACAAACAGTTCCTTCGCTTTATCGAACTGTCTTGTCATTTGCTTCACTTCTTCGTCTACACTCACTTCCGACTTCCAATATAAATATTCGGCAACTTCCGCCGATTGATTAATCCAATCACCTAATTCATAAGCACAAAGCAGAAGCGAGGCCATGTCAAACGAAGAAACGCCTCCTTGCAATTGCTCTGACCGAGCAGTCATCAATCCTTCAGCAGTAGGCATTAAGCCACCCCATTTCTATACGCTAACTTCTACATTATCATATTATATAAACTTAGCCAATAGAAAGAACTTATAATGGATCTGGTTGTCCTGGAATAACTAGCCTCATCTCGTCCCACATATCAGGTGTAAGTCGAATGGGCTCGCTTTCCTCTTCATCCCGCAGCAATCCAATAACCGCCCAACTATCGTTCAATCGTTCTAGCTTCTCAGGCACAAACGCTCTTATGCCGTTATTTATTCGCAATTGAACAAGAGCTTGACATTGTAAGGCTTGCTCTATCAGCTCTCTCCTTGTCGAGTGATGGTATACGCGAAGCTGCTTTGTCCACATCGCAGGTACAAGCTCCCATAGCGGAGTACTGTTCACCTTCTGTTGAGGAGACTTGATTATTAATTCATATTGCTGCAGTGTGAATGGTTCATAAATAAACGAATAATTCGATTTAATCGCTCTAGTAAGCGGCAGCTCTATAAGACTTGGATCAATATTTGCTATACCCAGCATAGGATATTGATTTACATCCATCGAATCTGCTGTTTGAACAGCCTTCCGCGGCGGATACCCCGCTTGCAGCAGCAAGTTTCGGAGCGGTTTAATATATTCCTTGTCCACGATAAAATCAAGTGGACCGATCCGCTCCAGCACTAACTTCGCAATTGCTTCATTATTTTGCACAACGGCCGCCATCTGCTCACTATCACAGCGCAGTAATACGACCTCTGCAAAAGCAGTTCGGCACGCACGGTTAGTCCATTCTAACAGCATATCTGCAACAGTAGCTGGAATTGCTAACCCGCCAGCTGCATTTTCCAAAAAAGCTTGAATGGAAGCTCGCGTTCTTCCTAACTCTAATGATTGAGTTACCGAGGACATCTCCAATCGATATACGGATACCATTTCGTCCGAAACTCTCTCAGCTATGAGCTCCAATTCCCAACGGATTGTAAACGGACAATGAGGCTCCAAAATAATCTCACCATTTGGTTGAATAGATAAGGCACGATTCGCTAGACTCTCAGCATTCCCTTCATTGTCCCCCGCTGCCGAAGGCATTTTCCAGCGTATGAGCATCTCCTCTTCTATTCCCTCTCCGAACTCCACTACATCCATCCAGCCAAAGCTATGTAACAGTCCGTACCAATTACGGTTTTTGATTTCTGGTCTCACCGCTGCCACAGTTTGACTTAAACGATTATAGGCTAGCCATTGTTGAATCGGTTGAACAGCATACCATTGACCATCATTCAATAAATCTAGAGCTGCAGCAACATGAGCGCTGCTACCGCTTGCTGGCAGCAATAATTCAAAGCACCATTGCAGTAATTGCCGTTCCCGTTTCTCTTCCGTAAGCATTAACCACGCAATTAACTTCTCCTTATCCCATCTCAACGTTTGATCAGTGATATACAAAAGACCAAAAGCAGAGCCCACCTCCAAAACAAAAGCTGCTGGTAGTGAATAATGCTCTCGATGCGGCCATTTTAAATCAAAACCTTGCAGCCATTGCTCGTCAAAATCTACAGCTTGTACAACTTTAGCAATCGTCTTCTTTGAAAGCACGCCTTTCGTTGTCAGTTCCAATCCACAACTCGCCAATGTGGTAAAGGCTGTTAACAATTGTCTGCCGAGCGGTCTATTTCCTTCTCTAACCGTTCCGATGAGCAATCCTTCTCTTACAGTGGATGTGTCTCGAGTCATTTCAAGTGGAAACAATACCTGCTGCCAGACTGTAAAACAATCGTACGGCAAAAAATAGATCCGCTCTCCCCACACTTTGCTTACCGCAAATAGGATGCCGGCATCCTCCAATTCATCCAGTCCAAGCTGGCATTCAGCACCTGATAATGTTGTGTTTCTTTGCAAATCTCTCACTAAATGCTCCGCATTTACTGGCTCCGCTCCATATATACGAAGCATCTCCCTCAGGACAGATGCTGCGAGCACCGACATTAATGAGACAGCTTCAAGTACAGCTTGTCGGTCTACAACAGCTTCTTGCCATGATAACCCTCTCCGCACAGCCTCCCGCCATATGGCTGTATCCATATAACCTGCAAGCCTTTCTGCAGACAGCTTCTCAATTAAAGCTGGGATCTTCATTGAACTGCGACCTCCTTTAGAGCGTTAGGGATTGGCATTTCGCTCCTTCTTTCATATTGATAGCCCTGCTCAAGCATGAATAGCTGCCTTCTTATAGCAAATTCCGTTTCCTTCGTTTCATCTGTAACAATCGTGTAAAACCACGCCTGATTACATTCCTTCTTCGGTCTTAGCAGCCTTCCAATCCGCTGTGCTTCCTCCTGCCTTGAGCCGTAACTTCCCGATAGCTGGATCGCCACAGCAGCGTCAGGCAAATCGACCGCAAAATTCGCCACCTTAGATACGATGAGGACGGAAATCTCTCCGGCCTTAAATTGCTCATATAAACGCTGCCGATCCTGCTGAGGAACCTCACCTGTAAGCAGAGGTGCCTTTAAAATCTCAGCAATTGCATGCAGCTGATTTAAATACTGTCCGATTATCAGTGTTGGCTTGCCCGAATGCTCCCGCAACAACTGCTGCATAATGCGAATTTTCTCAGGATTTTCAGCTGCAAGACGTATTTTTGATCGTGCGCTCGCATCACGGTATAACATCTCCATTTCCTTATCCATAGGCACTCTTATTTCCATGCATGACACAGAAGCTATATAATCTCCCGCTTCAGCATCCTTCCATTGCATATCGTACTGCTTAGGCCCAATTAAAGAATATACGTCCTCAGCACAGCCATCCTCACGAACGAGTGTCGCAGTTAATCCGAGTCTTCTTGTCGCTTGTATATCGGCTGTCATTCGAAATACCGGGGCTGGCAGCAAATGAACCTCATCATAAATGATAAGACCCCAGTCCCTCTCCGAAAATAGCTTCATATGAGAAAAAGGAGCAGCCTTGGATTTCCGATGTGTCAAAATGTTATAAGTCGCAATGGTCACCGGTCGAACTTGCTTGTGTACTCCACAATATTGACCAACATCCGCATCCGTCAGTGACGTTTTATCCAGCAGCTCATCCTTCCACTGCTTTACAGAGGTGCTGTTAGACGTCAATATCAATGTTGCTTTCATAAGTCTCGAAATAGCAGCGATACCTACAATTGTCTTGCCGGTTCCGCATGGCAGCACGATAACTCCGCTTCCGCCCTGTACAGTCCCTTCTCTATAAAACAAATCTACAGCCTTACTCTGATACTCTCTTAAACGAAACCTTTCATTACCTGCTGTCATATCCTTTAAAACAACCGACAGCTCTTCACCCGCGTGGTAGCCAGCGAAATCAATAACTGGATATCCAAGACGCGTCAGCTCTTGTTTGAGCATGCCTCTTCCGTTCACTTTAAGCAGCCATTCATCAGGCTTCAGCTGCTCTTCAATCCATTCCATTACTGTTTCATATTCCGCCAATTCCTTCATTAGCCTTGCATCGCCGCGCAGCAATAACTTATCCAAGCTCGTGGAAAGCTGGAGCTTGCCATATCTATCCATTAGCTTTCTTACTTTAGCCTCTACTTGAAAGGGAAGCTCATATCTTCCGTAAACGGATAGCCATTTTACAATGTCGTCTGATTTTATTTCAAAGGCCGCTGCATTCCACAGTGATAATGGTGTGATACGGTACGTATGTATCGTTCCAGCTCTTCTTACCGTATCTGCAAAGAGCATCAGCTTCTCGTGCGCTTCTTGCGCGCCAGACCTGCTCTCATCGAGCAGCACAGTCATATCCGTCTGTACGATTAGTGGTCCATCCTGATCATATAACATGCGGATTCCTCCCTTTTCAGAATATGCCTTTTATTCAGTATGAAGATTTTTGACTATTTTTATGCCCACGATTAAGGACGATCGCTATTTTCAATATCATTTTGTGTTATAATAAAATGATCATTCTTTAGACCATCTACCAGCTGGAGGTATCGCATCAATGAAAAAGAACTTTATTATTCTCCTGCTGCTTTTTTGCTTGCCTATGGCCGGTTGTTCGGCAATGTCCGAGCTATCCTCGAATTTCATCCAAACGAATCAGTGGTACACCGTTTCTGATTATGTCGACGGAGACACATTCAAAATAAAAACAGGCAGTAATGTAACGACCGTTCGTCTTCTTAATGTCGATACACCGGAAACAGTAAAACCGAATACTGAAATCGAGCCATTTGGGCCAGAAGCGTCTGCCTTTTCAAAAAAGCTTCTTTCCGAGTCGGGTGAAGTAAGGTTAACGTTTGACAAAGAGATGACTGATAAATTCGGGCGGACTTTAGCGATCGTTGAATTAAAGGACGGACATATTTTAAATGAGCTGCTCCTTGAGCAAGGCCTAGCTAAAGTATTAATCATCGAACCTAACGTAAAAATGGAAAACGTTTACAAGAAAATCGAACAACAGGCTAAGCAAAATAAGCAAGGCATTTGGAGTAATGCTTCTGAGGTAAGCCGTAGTGATTTACCTGCTAAGAAAGCACCTTTATCAGGTATTACAATCGAAGTCGACAAACGAGCGGAGATTGCTACAATTACCAATACCACCGAAGAGGCTTTTAACTTAACGGGCTGGAAGCTTGTGAGCGTGCGAGGAAATCAGATCTATTCATTCAAAGATTTCACTTTAAATCCACTTCAAAAGGTTATCGTCTCCTCATCGGAGGAGCCAATCAGCTCTTCATCCACCGTATTCCAATGGGGCGAGGAAAACATTTGGAACAACGGAGAGTCAGATCCGGCAGAGTTGTATAATACATTTAACGAGTTGGTTTCGGTTTGGGAAAATTGATTCGTTGATTAAACTAGACCACACTAAAAAGGACTGTCCAAAGTGCTCCTAAGCACTTCGGACAGTCCTTTTTGTTATTTGCTTATTAATGCAGCTGCGAATGCTCTTGCTCGGATATAGCGCTAAGCGCTTCACCCGCTTCATTCACAAAAATTTCCCGTACCGCTAAATCACCGATAGCGAGCACTCCTATTAATTCTCCATTATCTACTACCGGAAGCCTTCTAATCTGCTTTATCGCCATTAGGTTAGCCGCTTCATCAGTAGTCGTTGTGGATGTAATCGTATCGACATCCGACGTCATCACATCTGCCACTGCTGTAGAGCCAGAATGCTTCTCCGCATATCCGCGAACGACCAAATCTCTATCCGTCACGACTCCGATCAGTTTTTTTCCATCAATAATAGGAATAAAACCGATGTCATATTGTTTCATTTTTACAGCAAGCTCGTACAGATTGTCCTTAAGTGTAGCTGTCACGCAATCTGTCGACATGATTTGCTTCACTGTCTTCGCTTGATTATTCATACTCATTATAACGACCTCCTCGATGTTTGATCCGAGGATTAGTCTATCCCAGCGCTTAACCGTTCATTCACTTCGTCACTTATGAACCTGAAGCATGCTCCCAAGCATAATCTTCAGCCATTGCGATTAAAAGTCGCGCAGACTGAAGCATGGAGCTCTCATCGATATCGAACTGAGGATGATGATGAGAAAAAGAAGCACCGCAGTGCTCATTGCCCGCACCAACAAACATGAAGCAGCCTGGTACCCGTTCCAAATAATAAGAAAAATCCTCAGCCACTGTTATTGCTTCTGAATGCGTGACTGCCGCTTCTCCGAACAATGCTGCCCCAACTTTAAAGAAACGCTTCGCTTCTATTGCATCGTTTACAACAGGCGGATAACCAATACGCATTTGGTAATCGAATTTTGCTCCATGCATCATACATGTATTTGTAACAAGAGCTTTCAGACGATCATGGATCATCATTCTTGTCTTCTCATCAAATGATCTTACAGTTCCTTTTAGTCTGCATCTTTCTGCAATTACATTGTTTGTAGTGCCGGCCTGGAAAGAACCAATTGTGACGACTGCCGGATGCAGTGGATTTACATTGCGGCTAACAATGGTTTGAACCGATTGAACAAGCGAGGCTCCGATCATAATCGCATCAGTACTCTGATGCGGCAAACCACCATGGCCGCCTTGGCCGATGATGTCAATAACGAACTCATCTGCTGCGGACATAAAAGCCCCCGCCTTCGATGCAACCAATCCACTGGCAAGAGGAGTCCATAGATGTACACCGTATATGGCATCTACACCATCAAGGGCGCCGTCCTCGATCATCGGCATAGCTCCGCCTGGTGTAACCTCTTCCGCAGGCTGAAACAGCAGTCTGCGTTCTCCGGATATTTCGAAATGATTGGCACTATAGTAAGCCGCTATGGCCAGCAATGAAGCAGTATGAGCATCATGGCCGCAAGCGTGCATGACATTTGGAACCTTCGAGGCATAGTCGCAGCTCTTCTCGTCCTGTATGGGTAATGCATCAATGTCCGCTCTTAGAGCGACAACGGGTCCTGGCTTTCCTCCCTTAATCGTAGCAATTAAGCCGTGTCCACCTACATCTGTCCGAACCGAGCAACCCATATCCAGCAGTTGACTCTTGATCCAGCTTGAAGTTACTCTCTCATGAAAAGACAATTCTGGATATTGATGAAGATGCCTGCGCCAACGGATCATATCCGGATAAATCTGACGTAATTTTTGATCCACGATATCTTCTGTCTGCATATCGCAAGCCTCCTAACGTTTTATCTGAAAAATGCACTCTTGAATATACGTATCTAAAAAGTGAAGCTGCTCTGCATATAGTTTACCAGATTTACGCTATATTAAGGAAGTACAATAAGAATGGAATCCATGCATCCTATACATTTCTTTAAAATGTCACTTTTATTAGCTGTCCAAGGCTGGAGTAAGGGTTGCGCTGGCTGGGGAAACATACTATCATGAGTAAAGAATGTACAACTCTGTCTTTTGAATTGGAAGCATGTGCTGAAGAAGTAAGATTTGCTTCACTAAACCTTGGGAGGAACTACCATGATTATTGAAAATACCGGATTAAACGGTGTTAAAAGCGATTTAGAGCATTTAGACGAGTCCGCTGAACAAGTTGGGTTTGTCCGTTGGCAATGGGAATATTATCGCGCTACATACGATCTGAAACTAGAGGACCGCGCTAGCGGCTCTGACTATTATTTGCGGATTTCGACTCGTGCAATCGAAGGCAAGCTTGAATCGCCGCACGCTGTGCTTGTTATTGAATCTGTATATATTGGTCGCTCAACGTTCCCTCATGGGCTTGAATATGAATCTCCGGTTCCTCAGCCTATATTAACTACAGCAACGCAAAGACTTCAGCAGTTGAAACAACTACTCGCGTAACGGGGGCGGGCTATGAAAGCTACGCAGAACGGTAGTCGTGGAAGACCGGACTTTCTGCTGCTCATTTTAACGTTGCTGCTCGTCGGCTTTGGGCTTGTCATGGTGTTTAGCGCAAGCTCGAGCGTGGCGCTTGTACAGTATGACGATGCGCTTTATTTCACCAAACGCCAGTTCGTATGGGCTGGCCTCGGTGTATTGGTTATGTTATTTACGATGAATTTGCGTTATTTGGTATTTAAACGCTATTTCATGGTTTTTTTTCTACCTGTTGTCGTCATGCTTCTCCTCGTCCCTTTTGTAGGCAAAGAGATAAATGGTGCTAATAGTTGGTTTGGAATAGGGTCTCTCGGGATACAACCGACGGAGCCTGCTAAGCTAGCTATTATCTTATATCTTGGCGCTCTAATTGCAAAAAAAGGCGACAATTTCAGAAGCTTCAAAAAAGGTTTGCTTCCAGTTATAATAATCGTCGGCTTCATATGCGGCCTTATTATGTTGCAGCCCGATCTCGGTTCCTGCCTTGTTCTTGCAGCCAGCGCATCGATCATGATTTTTGCCGGCGGCGCGAATTTAAAGCAGGTATTCATGTCTGGAATGATTATTGCCATTATTGTTACTGTCGTATTCAGCATTTCAATGGCTATTTCACCGAAAGCATGGGAATATAGAATTGATCGATTGACCGTTTTTAGAGATCCGCTTAGCGACGCTCAGGATACTGGCTGGCATCTTGTCTCTTCGTTACAAGCACTTGGACATGGTGGTTTAACTGGTGCTGGGTTTGGCGAAAGCGTGCAGAAGCTGCATTATTTAAAATATCCTTATAATGATTTTATTTTTGCTGTCATTGCTGAGGAATTTGGATTTATCGGCAGTACTATCTTCCTGCTCTTCTATTTATTTTTCCTATGGCGAGGCCTAATAGTCGCGCTGCGATGTCCTGATCAATATGGTACTGTCGTTGGAGTAGGAATCGTAGGATTAATTGCGATTCAGGCCTTTGTTAACATTGGGGGAGTTACATCCGCTATACCTCTTACCGGTGTTACACTGCCATTTATCAGCTACGGCGGCTCGTCCTTGCTCTTTTGCCTCATGTCGATAGGCGTACTGCTAAGCATATCAAGGGAATCGAATAAAATAGAAAAGACAAGCAACCAAAGAACTCAAACAAAAAAGAACGGCATCTCTGTTTTATAAGAGATGCCGTTCTTTTTTTGAAAATCTCCGTGAAACGAATGCTTTTGCCGCAAGGACAGCGACATCCGTTTACGCTTTGCAACCTATTTCAATCTATGTTGCTGTTCCTCGATCTCGTCTTCTTTGAAAGCAACGCCTTCCACCTTCACATTCACTTCTACAACGTTCAGGCCAGTCATATTCTCTACCGATTCACGTACATTCAATTGAAGTTGACGGCAAACCTCTTGAATAGGAATACCATAATGGACAATAATACGAAGATCAATAGCTGCTTCTAGCTGACCTACCTCTACCGAAACGCCCTTTTGTACGTTTTTTCCGCTTAAACGCTTGGCCAGACCTTCGGATATGCCACCAGACATTGCTGCTATACCTGGAGTCTCAAGCGCTGCTAGACCAGCTATCGTTGCTACTACATCATCTGAAATTCGGATAAGACCTGTTTGAAGTTCTTCGGTCATGTGACTCACTCCTCATTTTGCCATATATGTTTATTGTAATTGATGGAAAGCCTTGAAGCAAGAAGCTGTCATTGATTAGAATAATGAATACCTAAATAAATGGTTAAGTTTACACATCCATCGATTTCCTATATAGTATTAACAGGTTTTCAGCAAATTAAAAAGAGGTGAAATTATTGAACAACAAAATGTTTTTTACCGGCCTATTGGTTATGTTTGCGCTCAGCGCGATCGGACATTTTGCACATTGGGACATGACCGTACAATTTATTATTTCGGCAATCGCCATTATTTTTGTGGCGGGTTTTCTTGGGAAAGCGACAGAGAGTGTTGCTCATTATGCGGGTCAACGCTTAGGTGGATTCTTAAATGCGACCTTCGGCAACGCTGCTGAGCTTATTATTGCGATTTTCTTGATAAGAGCGCAGCAATACGAGATGGTTAAGGCCAGCTTAACAGGAGCTATTATAGGTAACCTGCTGCTCGTGCTTGGTCTTAGTATTTTGCTCGGGGGACTGAAATACAAGGAGCAGACCTTTAACGGCCGCTTGGCTACACACAATTCAACGCTGATGATCATGGCAGTCATTGGTCTTTTCGTACCTGCTGTATTCGTTGTTTCTCAAAACTTCACGTTTGAGAAAGATCAGTTTTTGAGTCTTGCGGTAGCCGGCATTCTGATTTTAGCATATATATTGTGGTTGATCTTCTCCATGATTACACACAAGGATATGCTTTCTGATGAAGTAATGAACGCCGATCATGGCGAAGAACCAGCTTGGTCCAAAAGGAATTCAGTCATATTCCTCTTTGTTGCCACAGTGATGGTTGCATTTGTCAGTGAATGGCTAGTCAATACGCTTGATACATTCAGTGCCAAATTTGGCTTGTCTGAATTGTTCATTGGGGCCTTCGTCATTGCAATCGTCGGGAATGCGGCTGAGCATAGCGCAGCTATTATGCTGGCAATGAAGAACAAGATCGGCGCAGCTGTCGAAATTGCTATCGGCAGCAGCCTACAAATCGCATTGTTTGTAGCTCCTGTTCTTATCATCATAAGCGCGTTTATGGGCAACACGATGGATATTGTATTTACTCCCATTGAATTAACAGCTATAGGTGTTTCCGTCTTTATTGCAAAATCAGTTTCACGTGACGGACGTACCAATTGGTATGAAGGCGTATTGCTGCTCATGGTATATATCATACTCGGCATCGCATTCTATCTGGTGTAGTTTTGGCATCAGTTCTAAAAAAACATGTTTTAGTATAAAAAAAGGAGTAGTCTCCAACTGGAGGCTACTCTTTTCTATCCAATGCTTCGTATAACAGAGCTAAATTCCGCTCTAAACTGCTCACAATCTCTTTGCCTGCCTGCTCAACAATTAATCCAGCACGAACGGCAAAGTCAACCTCCCGCGAAAAACCGTACATTTGCGTATCTAGTACTTCTTCGTACAGCGGACATTGACGAGTGGTCAAGTTTTCCATCTGAACTTCAATTAGCTTCTCTATTTTACTCGCATCTTCCTGAAGGAGACGAAGCGCTTTCTCATGCAATTGAACAGTTACTTCCAATGAAGACATCGTTTCCCCCCCTATGCGCGTATCCGCAGTCTTCTATAACCTTTATATTAGACGAAAAAGAGGGAATATACAAGGACAAAACAGAAAGAGCACTCCTTGCTTTCGCAAGGGGTGCTCTTTCTTAAAATCAATCACTACTAATCAGTAATAACAGTAACGTTAAGGTTATGCTTAGCAAATACATCAGCCATAGCTGTTTTTGCTTCTTCAGCGTCAGGACCGTGAACATGAAGCTCATATGCATGTCCGCCTATTAGAGTAGTGAATAGACCGAGAATACTTTTTACATCGATATATTTGCTCTCGGCTTGTAGTACGATAGATGAAGTGAATTGGCTAGCCGTTTGTGAAATTTCTACGATAGCTGCATTGTTAGACATGGGATATCCCTCCAGTTTTTTAATTGAAGCCTTGCTTGACATCATGATAACCTGAAATGTAACATCCAGCAAGAGGAAATATTAAAAACGCTTCTATTTCATTTACTTCAAGTTTTCGGAATTTAATGCTTCCAGCTCAGGAATAACAAATATTCCATCTTTTCGAATCAGGACATCATCAAAATAGATTTCTCCCCCGCCATATTCCGGACGTTGAATAAGTACTAAGTCCCAGTGAACGGAGGAACGATTTCCGTTATCTGTCTCTTCATATGCTTGACCAGGCGTAAAATGCAGGCTTCCGGCAATCTTCTCATCAAACAAAATATCGTTCATCGGATGTAAAATATGCGGATTAAATCCAATTGCAAATTCACCAATGTAACGTGATCCTTCATCCATATCCAATATTTCGTTAAGCTTTGCAGTGTCATTGCTTTCTGCTTTAACGATCTTGCCATTTTCAAACGTGAAGGATATATTTTGGAACGTTACTCCCGAATAAACGCTTGGCGCATTGTAGGTAATTGTTCCTTGTACGGAATCTCGCACTGGAGCTGAGAAAACTTCGCCATCAGGGATGTTGCGATGACCCGAGCATTTTTTCGCGCCTATTCCTTTTATTGAAAAGGCTAAATCGGTGCCCGGCGACACAATTCGAACGCGGTCCGTTCTGCTCATTAATGCTTGAAGCGGATCCATCGCTCTGTCCATTTTGGCATAATCTAAATTACATACATCGAAGTAGAAGTCCTCAAATGCCTCTGTGCTCATATTGGCAAGCTGCGCCATTGAAGCATTCGGATAACGCAGCACAACCCACTTTGTACGTTTAACACGCTGCTCCATATGTACAGGGTTTCTGTAAATCTGCTCGTACAATCGCATGTTTGCATCAGGCACGCCCGCAAGCTCATTCACGTTTTCGCCTGCCCGAACTCCAATGTAGCCCTGCATATTTTTCATACGCTCCAAATCAAGCGCTGACCACAGCTCTATTTGCTCCTTCGATGCGTTCTTGAGCAAGGCACGGAGTATTGTTCGGTCGCTTGTTTCTACGAATGGTCTTCCTCCACGCTTTGCTACCTCTTCAATTAAACATTTAACGAGCTCACGTTCAGAGCCAATCATATCAATTAATACATTTTCTCCAGGCTGAACGTCAATTGAGTATTGAACTAAATTTTTTGCTAACTTTTCTAATCTTGAATCGCGCATGAGTATTCCTCTCCTTCAACCCTCTTTGGCTTACCATTTAATCGTAACATGATCAAACTCTATTGAAAAGTATGGCTCAAAGAGCCATCGAAGGATTGAAAGCGGACTGTCGCATGCCTTGTCTCAGTTGCCAATTGATTGCCATGCTTATAATTAAAGGTCGTCTTCTCGTCCATTTTCAAAGGCAGCAGCCTATTTCTATCAATAACTAGTTCATAATTGGTAATTACTTGCATGGATGAGAGCATATCGTCTAGCTGCTTCCGAGAACGAGTTAGCTCTCGCTCCCACTCTTCCTTGTATTTCCCTTCCTTCGCGGGTTTGTTTAACGCCAATTGATCGACCTGCTGAACGAGCAGCTGCTCCCATCTGCTTTTAGAGACAGATTCATCCTCAGTGATTAGTAAAGTCACCGTTTCCTTATTAGCTGACTCGCTTGCGATGACCACCTTTTTATTCGCGCGGTTCAAGGCTTCTAACACCTGCACTGGATTCCAATGCAGCGGATCCTGACTATCTGTCTGGACAGTTAGCTGCTTATGGTCTACAACCTTGCCCTCAAAAGTTTTTGGCTTCAGCTCCGTGCCTCCAGCGGCTTTGATGCTTAGAGACCCCGTAAACTCATATTGATCCATTGCTGCCAATCCTGAATAGGCTAGTGATAACCACTTCTCCGGCGTTCTGTGATCAGCCATATAGCCGCAGCTGGATAGCAGAATCAAAAAAATAATCATCACACTAAATTTCAATCTTGCTCGTCTACGATTCACAATCATTCCTCCTGTACCTTCGGCTTCTTTTGTCTATCGTCCCCTTTCATACCCGTTCTTTATTCCAATATGTTCGCAAAAAGAAAAGGACATCACAGTAGATGTCCTTTCGTTACGCTAGGTTATGCGAATAATATCGTTCATTTAATCTTTACCTACTAGATGTCCTTTCGTTACGCTAGGTTATGCGAATAATATCGTTCATTTAATCTTTACCTACAAATATGCAATTTCTTCCGTTGTTTTTCGCTTCATAAAGCGCCATGTCTGCGCGATAAAATAGCGATTCAACGCTAATCCTCTCATCCTCGAATGTCCATTCCGATACACCGCATGAGACGGTCACAACGGGATCCGTTTCCTTCTCGACTTCCATTCTAATCCGTTCCGCGATACGGTAGGCTTGTTCCATTCGAATACCTGGCAAATAAACCGCCAGCTCTTCGCCGCCCCAACGTGCAGCAATGTCGCCAGACCTGATTGTTGCTCGAATAATTTGACTGACCTGTATCAAAATTCGATCTCCAACCTGATGGCCAAATGAATCGTTCACTCGTTTAAAGTAATCAATATCAACAAGTATGAGTGAACCAAATGGGTCTTTGCGTTGACGATCATGAATTTGTTCATTCAAATAATGACGAGCATGCAGTCCTGTAAGGTTATCGGTTATTACCATCCTTCTAACTTCAGCATGCAGAGAGGCGTTCGTAACCGCTAGCCCAATATGTGTGCTCATAACCTGCAAGAGCTTGTAATTATCATAAGAAAAGTAATTAGCCGTTTTGTGCGTCACGAGGATGACACCAACAGCCTCTTCACTGACTATGATTGGTGCCGCTATTAATGACCTTGAGCCTGTATTATCCATTAGCTTTGATGTTACGACTCGCGCATTCCAATAGTCCGATATAATTAAAGGCTCCTTCGTTCGGTAAACCATACCGCAAAAGCCGTACTCTGCTGTAAATTCCTCACTCATTATTGATGGCAAATTGCTGGACATGACTACAAACTGATTTGTGTCCTTATTCAACTGCAATACGCAACAATAATCAGCATCAAATATGGTCAAAAACTCGCTAGTTGCAAATTGAAATATTTCTTTCAGTTTCAGTGACTGATTTAATCGTTTTGTAAGCTCATTAATTAATCGAAGCTCATTAATAAGTAAATTCGATTGCTCGTATAGCTTGGCGTTTTCGAAAGCAGACCCCGCAGTGTCTGCTAACAGCAGAAAAACGGGTAAATTCGCTTCATCCCAGTTATCAGAATCTATTGACATGCAAAGCACTCCGTATGCAGCCTGCTTGCCCGTCATCGGCACAGCTAGGCGAATGGTACCATCACGCGCTTTCTCTGAAGCCGTCTTCCCGTTCAAGAACGCTCTTGCTACAAGATCATTCTCTGCGTTTTTGAACACAAGCGGCTTCACGCGAGGATCTCCATTCAAATGATCCTGCGACAAGTACAGATGTACTTCCGAGCTTGGATACAACTCCTCAAGACTGTGCAGCAATTCAGAGAGCAATGAAGCAACGTCGTTTTGATCGAAAAGACGTTTAGCCGCATGAAATAATGCTTCTCTCCTTGCAGCTTCCTTCTCTGTGCGTTGTTCTTGAATCAACAGATCCTTCACAAACAACTGTTCAAAGCTTCGATAGAAAAAACTGCGATAATGATATGCGTATATTTGCAGCTGTTCTATAGAATGTTCAGACCGTGCGTCTGTTATATAAACAAGAACGCAAAATACTGCCTGATCCTTCCGCCTTTGTATAGGGACAGCCGACGTAGTTACACCATTATAATCATAAGAGATGGCAAAATTATTGATCAGAACCGACGGAACTACTTCATGAAAAATAGCCTCCCGCTCATGGCGCTGTACATTCGCTTTCTGGCCTGCAGACGCTATTTCACTTCCATCTTTGTTTATTAAAATAAACTCTCCTATTTCAAACGATGCTAGCCCAGCAGCCTCAATTGCCCAAAGATCAAAACTTTCCAACATGAGAGACGGCAGCAATGGCTCGTCCGCATCACGAATATCTTCATTAGCAAACCAAACCGATTGTATTTCTGCCGATGCTTTCACGTCTGTTGATGATTTACGACGCGTAACATCGCTATTCATTCGATCAACCATGCAGCTCCCAACCCTTCCATCTATAAATCAAGGAGATGAGCCTATAATTTTCAAATAATGTTACAAACATCATACTTCATATTTGAGAACTTTGCACTAGTTAATCCACATAATGCAGGACTTTAGACTCCTCTTCTCATTGCTTATTATTCTCTTATATTACTTGACAAGTTAGGTGCTTTTCATATAATATTTATTGTTGAATAGATGGGCGTACGGTTTTGTGTCACCCTCAGGAAATACGTTCACTGGAGGCCAGCGGCTGACTAGCTTCTCAGGGACGAGCATGCTCGGACATTGAACGTATTCGGCGAAACACAACCCCATTCACAAATTTATTTGATGAAGGAGTTAACAATACTCATGTCACGTTATACAGGCCCTAAATTTAAATTAAGCCGCCGCCTTGGAATTTCCCTAAGCGGAACAGGTAAAGAACTTGCAAAACGCCCATTCCCACCAGGTCAGCACGGAAATAACCAACGCAGAAAGATCAGTGGTTATGGTCTTCAATTGCAAGAGAAGCAAAAGCTTCGTCACATGTACGGTTTGAACGAAAAACAATTCCGCAACTTGTTTGACAAAGCGGCAAAAATGAAAGGTATCGCCGGTGAAAACTTCATGGGTCTCCTTGAAAGCCGTCTTGACAACCTTGTTTACCGTCTTGGCCTTTCCAACTCACGTGCAGGCGCGCGTCAGTTAGTATCTCATGGTCACGTACTTGTAAACGGCAAGAAAGTGGATATCGCTTCTTTCAGCGTTTCTATTGGCGATGTAATTGGCTTGCGTGAGCGCAGCCGCAGCCTTAAAACAATTAAAGAAGCTATGGAAGGCCGTCATCACCTTCCAAACTACTTGGAATTTGATGCGAATGCAATGGAAGGTAAATTCGTTCGTATGCCAGATCGCGGCGAGCTTTCCCAAGAAATCGACGAGAAACAAATCGTCGAATTTTACAGCCGTTAATAATCAGAAAACCCTTGAACCTATCGGTTCAAGGGTTTTTTATTAGAAAAACAATAATAAACTATATTATGTCCGGGAGCTTAGGGGACACCGTCATTGCTTCAGGAGCTTTACTTGCAGCCACAGGGGCTGGAATCGCTCTGGAGGTCAAGCCTTTTATTAATGCATTCACATCGAGACCGGATACACTCTTGAGCATCTCTGGCGCAGTAGACATAAGTGAAGTGACGTAATTGCTTAGACGAGCCGCTCCCTCGCCATTACCTGTATCAACAACGGTAAGCTTGTCAATGTTACCGATCGGTGCTGCTACCTGAGCAGCAAGTTCAGGCAACATTTTAACGATAATATCAAGTATAGCAGCCTCACCGAATTTCTCGAACGCTTCCGCTAGCTTCTCCTTCGCTTCTGCTTCCGCTAAACCGCGTAACCGAATAACATCCGCATCGGCGGTACCTTTCGCTCTCTCAGCTTCTGCAACAGCCAAACCGTCCAGTCGCTTCTGAGTCGCGTGCGCCTTCGCTTCCGCTTCGATCTTGTACTGCAAGGCATCCGCTTCACGAAGCATCTTCGCTTTATTAGCCTCTGCCGCCTGCTCAACAGCATAACGATCCGCGTCAGCTTTCTTCTTCACTTCCGAATCATATTGCTTCTCACGACGCAAAATCTCTTTCGCCTCGAGATCAATTTCACGATCCTTGCGAACGATCTCAACCTTCATTTGTTCCTCGACTACATTTTGCTTAGCGCGAGCCTCATGGATGGAATAAGCCTGATCCGCCTCTGCTCTAGCTGTATCCTGGTCACGCTTAAACGATGCGACCTTCATTTCTTTGTCCTTCTCCGCTTCTGCAATGTTCGTGTCACGAAGAAGCTCTGCTTTCTGTCCTGCCTCTGCCGCAAGTGCCTTCTGAATTCTAGCATCTCTAATCGCTTCAGCCTCGGCAATATCCGCATCACGCTTGACAGCAGCAATACGTGGCTTACCTAGCGCATCTAAGTAACCATGCTTATCACGCAAATCCTTTATCGTGAAAGAAACAATTGAAAGTCCCATCTTCTTCAAATCCTTAGCCGCAACTCCCTGCACCTCTTGAGCAAATTTATCACGATTGCGGTAAACCTCCTCGACAGTCATTGAGCCGAGTATTGCCCGCAAATGCCCTTCGAGAACCTCCTGCGCTTCACTTTTCAAAGCTTCTGTCGGTTTGCCAAGAAACTGTTCTGCTGCTGTTGCTACATCTTCTATAGCGCCGCCAATCTTAATAATCGCGACACCATCCGCCATTACGGGCACACCTTGTTCCGTATAAACCTCAGGAGTAGAAACATCGAGCTTATGAGACAGTAAAGACAAATACTCCGCTTTCTGGAATATAGGAAGGATAAATGCGCCCCCGCCTCGAATAATTTTCACTTTCCGTCCCGAGTCATCCGTTTGCGCGTTCCGGGTTCCAAGGAATGAACCAGTTACAAGCATCGCTTCATCTGGACTCACCGTTTTGAAGCGTGCCCAAAA
Organism: Paenibacillus sp. J31R122; assembly: GCF_056269185.1. Taxonomy (NCBI): domain Bacteria; kingdom Bacillati; phylum Bacillota; class Bacilli; order Caryophanales; family Paenibacillaceae; genus Paenibacillus; species Paenibacillus sp. J31R122. The sequence goes on along the minus strand of NZ_JBWDNM010000018.1, from coordinate 35,661 downwards.
CGCAAGGCCCAACACAACAATTACTCCGACAACAATAGAAGGTATAACAAGAAAAGCTGGCATAAATATTTTTCCTCCCGTCTGATTGAGTTAATTAAAGCTTACCTCGGATACATAAAGCGTGCTGTCCTTCACTTCTACAACTACTACCTTTGTACCACCGGCTATCGCTACTCCATCGAAACTCGCAGCGATCTGATTCGTAATCCCTGCCCCAACTTTCACCATCACCTCACCGTAGCCAGAGGCTGGTATAGGTACGAGAACCTCAGCAAGCATACCGGATAGACTCTGCATCGAAAATGCAATTGAATTCTCACTTTCCTCCATCGGCTTGACGTACAGAAAAAAAATAGCAGCGGCTAAAATGATAGCTATTAGCAGCGCGATAACGATAATACCTATCGCGCCAAACGCAGTGTAACGAAGAAGTAGAAGTCCTGCTCCTCCGAACACAGTAACACCGCCTACTATTGTAGTAGGCTGAAACCAGGAGTGACCCTCCAGCGATAAAAAATCGAGAGCTCCGTCCAATGCGACACTAAGCCAATCTCCAAATAATACGCTGACGAGAGCATACAATATACCACCGATGAGACAGGCTAAAAAAAGTGTCTCCAACTTCCTCCTCCTTTCTTTTTATCCAGAACTTTCTTACGCTTCCGATATTTATTACGTTTGTAAATGATTAATGTTTCTAAATAAAAGTCCGCATGCTGAAATATTTTGTTTTTCAGCAGAAGCCGAGGTATGTATGAAACGCATTTTTTTATTCTCCAGCCCCTTTTGGAAGATCAAATTTCGCTAATTTCCTACTTCCTTTGGTGTTTTATGTTATAATAGATCTGCTATTTGGAGGAGGAATCATAAGGATGCAAGAAGATAGTCAACCATCAAAGGCCAAACGGAGCAAATGGCGAACATTCGGAATTGTAACTTTTATAACAGTAAAATGGATGGTTTATTTCGGCATTTTCATTGGATTGCTAGCCGGCGGTGCAGTAACAGGCTACGTTGCCTCGCTCGTGAAAAATGAAGAAGTTAGACCGCGCACAATTATTGAAGAAAAGGTTAGTGAAAATGCAATAACAGGATATGTCTATTTTAATAATGAATCGCTAATCGGCCAGCTTCGTACATCCGAGGACCGTATGATTATTACATACGACGAATTGCCGCCCCAAGTAATCAATGCTGTTCTTGGTATCGAGGACAATAATTTTTTCGAGCATAAGGGTGTTGACATTAACGGTCTGGGACGCGCAGTAAAGCAAAAGTTATTAAATGAAGAAACGCAAACAGGCGGCAGCACACTAACCCAGCAGCTCGCTCGTCGCGTATTTCTAAGTCTAGACAAGACAGATAGCCGTAAAATAAAAGAAATCTTTTTATCTCTTCGTATGGAACGGTATTTAACGAAGGAAGAAATATTAGCAGCCTATCTGAACAAGGTTCCTTTCGGAAACGGTTCAAGCGGGTATAATCTATTTGGCATCAAGGCAGCTTCCAAAGGACTATTCAATATTACTGATTTGAATAAGCTTAACATTGCCCAATCAGCCTACTTAGCAGGCTTGCCGCAGCGCCCTTCCGCCTATACTGCTTTTACAGGCAAGGGTCAATTCAATCAAGAGGGCTTCGATCTAGCGATGCAGCGTCAACAAACAGTATTAAAACGGATGTTTGAGACGGGCCGCATAACAAAGCAGGAGTATGATGAGGCTCTTAGCTTCGATATTCGAGCTACTCTCGCAGCGCCAAGCGAGAAAGCCTATACGACCTATCCATATTTGATGCTGGAGGCAGAACGTCAGGCTGCCGAAATTTTACTGATGCAGCAAGATCCTACCTTGAAGAAAGAAGATTTGCGCAAGAAAGAAAATGCCGCGCTAATCGAGGATGCTCGCGAACAATTGCTGCGAGGCGGTTATAAGGTTTACACGACGATTGATAAAGAGGTTTATCAATTGATGAGGGAAGTCGGCACTAATGATGATAACTTTAGCCCCTATAGTGAAACAAAAGGGCTAGAGCAAATAGCCGCGATTATGCTTGATCATAAAACCGGCGCTATTGTAGGTATGCTGGAAGGCCGTGACTTCTATGAAGAGCAGCTTAACTATGCCACCCAAATGACTAGGCAGCCTGGTTCGACAATGAAAACCATCGCAGCTTATTTACCGGCAATCGAGCAAGGACTCATTCAACCTGCCAGCATTATCGATGATTCACCAATCGTTATGAAGGACGGTCAAAAAGGGTTCCATATCCCAATGAACGTGACCAAAAAGTTTCTTGGTCTCGTTACAGCTCGCGAAGCATTAAATCGCTCATTAAATTTGCCTGCATTGAAAATTTTCAATGAGCAACTCAAAATCGAAAACGCATGGGATTTCGTGAAAAAGCTCGGTATTACGACGCTACAACCTGAAGATTCCTATGCGCAAACAGGTGTAATTGGTGGACTTAGCATCGGCGTATCCGTTGAGGAGCTGACTAATGCATATGGCTCCATTCCAAACAAAGGTGTATTCAATGATGCTTATATGATTGAACGCATTACTGATACAAATGGAAAAATCGTCTATGAACACAAAGCAGAACCAAAACGCGTATTTTCGGAACAAAGCGCATTTCTGATGACAGATATGCTTCAATCGGTTATTTCCAGCAGAAGCGGTTCCGGTCATTCCATTACTTCGGAATTCAATCAGTATGGTAAAATTCCCGTCGCTGGTAAAACTGGATCTACGCAAAGCTACGGAGATGTATGGTTTATGGGCTTCTCTCCAGACGTTACTCTCGGCGTGTGGGCCGGATATGAGGAGCAAGTAAACTCCTTGTCCAATAAAGGAAAAACTAGAGCTCGCTCGATTTGGGCTCTCATTATGAATGAATTAGCAGAGAAAAAACCAGAGCTGTTTGTTACTAATTCTTTCGAACGACCTGATGGTATCGTTAAGGCAACCGTTTCAAGCGCAAGCGGTATGCTGCCAAGCCAATTAACGAAGGAAGCAGGCATGCTTGTAACCGATTGGTTTAACAAAAAATATTTACCGAAAACTACAGACGATACGTTAGTAAAGATGGCTTATGTCACGTATAATGGCGTCAACTATGTACCAAATCAGGCAACTCCTTCCGATATGGTCAAGGAACAAATCGTAATCAAACGGAAAAAGCCGCTCGACGCCCTGATGGATGAAATAAAAGAGGCACAAGCAAAATTGCCAGCCAAAAGTCGGCGTCCAATGGCAGTATACTTACCTGCCGACGCGTCAAAGGATGCACCGTCGAAAACTGATCCGCGTGTTGACGATGGCGCTGCGCCTCCACCACCAACGGGCTTGAAGCTTCAAGCAGCAAATGACGGTAATCTCACATTGACATTCAACCCTAAAGCTGCTGCTGCTGCTGATATTGTAGGGTATCGTATTTACAGATCAGAAAACCAAGCCGCTTTCCAGAAATTCGGTTCTTCGATACTGGTAGGTGAAGAAACTAAAGCTAGTTTTAAATCCTCCAATACGCAAAGCTACACCGTTTACGTTACGGCTGTAGACGTCGCAGGTAAAGAATCGGCTCCAAGCGAGCTCGTACAATACGGTAAGGCTCCGATCATTCCAGAATCGCCTACTGAAGGCGGCAATGAGAATGGCAATGAAAATGGCCTGTCCGTGCCATCGGCTCCCACTGGATTACAGGCTGAGAGTTCCACAGTTAGCATTAAGCTTAGCTGGGCGTCAAATACTGTTTCTGAACAAGTAACACAATATCATCTATATTTCAGCCCTAACAGTGACGGACAATACTCAAGAATTGCTTCGACCTCTGAAACGAGCTTTGAATATGTCGCGCCTCTTGTATCCGGAATGTTTTATGTTACTTCCGAGAACAGGCAAGGTGAGTCTGGCGCTTCAGAGCGTATAACAGTAAATAATAATTAACTGCTGCACGATGGCAGCTTAAGCCAAAAGAAAAGAGGATGCTCTCCTAAATGGGAAGCATCCTCTTTGTTTTATAACTATGATTAGAACATATTTTATTTCATTTAATCTTCAATAGTAGACAAATCTCCAGTAGGCAAGTTTAGCTCCCATGCTTTAAGTACTCTGCGCATAATTTTGCCGCTGCGAGTTTTTGGAAGCTTATCCTTGAATTCAATTTCTCTTGGTGCAGCATGTGCGGATAAGCCTACCTTTACAAACTGTGAAATTTCCTGCTTAAGCTCATCGGAAGGTGTAAAGCCTTCTCTCAAAGCAATAAAAGCTTTTATAATTTCACCGCGCATCGGATCAGGCTTACCTATTACGCCCGCTTCTGCTACTGCAGGATGTTCAACGAGCTTACTTTCAACCTCGAAAGGCCCTACTCGCTCACCGGCAGTATTGATTACGTCATCTATACGGCCTTGGAACCAGAAGTAGCCATCCTCATCCATATAAGCAGAATCACCAGATACATACCATCCATTAAGATAAAAATATTCAGCATATTTCGAAGGGTTGTTCCAAACCTTCCGCATCATTGATGGCCAAGGAGTACGAACTGCTAAATTACCCATACGATACGGAGGCACCTCGTTACCGCTATCATCAATGATTGCAGCCGTTACGCCTGGCAACGGTTTCCCCATCGACCCTGGCTTTATATCCATGCTCGGATAGTTGCATATGAGCTGAGCTCCCGTTTCCGTCATCCACCATGTATCATGTATGCGTTGACCATATACTTTAAGACCCCATCTTACAACCTCTGGATTTAACGGCTCTCCTACGCTAAGCACATGACGCAGGCTTGATAGATCAAATTGCTGAGTTACATCATCTCCTGCTCCCATAAGCATACGGAACGCTGTAGGAGCGCTATACCATACCGTTACGCCATACTTTTGAATAACACCATACCAATCACTAGGACTGAATCGTCCACCGCGTATGACGCTTGTAGCCCCGTTTAACCAAGGTGCGAAAATACCATACGAGGTTCCTGTAACCCAACCTGGGTCAGCTGTACACCAATAAATATCATCCTCTTTCAAATCGAGAACGATTTGGCCCGTATACAAATGCTGTACCATCGCATTTTGAACATGGAACACGCCCTTAGGTTTACCAGTAGAACCAGATGTATAGTGCAAGATAAGCCCATCTTCACGATCCAGCCACTCGATTTCCGCTTCTTCTGAAGCAAGCTTCATCTCTTCAGCAAAATCAAGAATGCCTTCTTCCTTCACGATATCTTTGCCAACTACAATGATGTGTTTAAGTAGTGGAAGCTCATCGCGCTTAATTCGGTGAAACAAAGCAGGAGTCGTTATAATCGCAGTTGCTTCACTGTCCTGCAATCTATCCTTTACTGCTGTTTCCATAAATGCTTCAAATAAAGGACCTACAACAGCACCGATCTTCCAAGCGCCGAGTGCGCTGATATAAAGTTCTGGAGTACGTGGCATAAATATAAATATGCGCTCGCCCTTTGAAATGCCTAGCTTGCGTAAGACGTTTGCAAATCGATTGGATTGCTTGCTTAGCTGTTCGAATGTATAGGTTTCATCCCGTTCATTGTCACTGTAAAGAAGCGCAGCTTTGTCGCCTTTGCCGTTCTCGACATGACGATCGATTGCCTCGTAAGCCATATTTACTTTTCCAGTTGTGTACCAGCTGAACTGGCTCTCAATTTGTTGCCAGTCAAAACTTGCTCTTGATTCCTCATAGTTAGTTAAATTCGGGTGCGTCGCTGATGCTGGAATACGTTCTTGATGCAAGTTGATCATTCTATCACTCTCCCATCAAATCTGTCTGTCATTTTTTTACTAGAATACGCTTACAATAAGATTATAAAATTAGTACAAACAAGCTGAGCAATGAATAGCGCTTCCACTTGATTTCAACCGCCACAATTATTATAGCACAACCAAATTTCTTCGACTACGATTTTCCTATTATTCGATCCTATTATAATGCTTGCTTTATACATGATGAATAATTATGTGTAACTTGCGGAGAATAAACTGGTATCCAAAAAATAGGAGGTCAAAATGAAACAACTTGTACTTACAGCAGCGCTGCTGCTCTTCTCACTAGCCGCTAGCACACAAGTAACAAACGCAAAATCCAGCGAGCCGACAGTTACTATCAATGTAATAAACAGCAATGGAATAAAAATTGGAAAGGCGACACTAAGCCAGCAGGCAGATATTGTGAAACTGAGAATCGAAGCGCAAATGCTGCCTCCGGGAACGCATGGCATTCATTTTCATGAAGCCGGCCGCTGTGATGCTCCGGATTTTACAACCTCTGGCGCGCATTTCAACCCTACGAGCAAGGAGCATGGCTTTCATAATCCGAAAGGCTTTCACTCAGGGGATTTGCTAAATATCGAAGTAGGTAGTGATGGTAAGGTTATAACGGAGCTTGAGAGCAAGACAGTAACGTTGAGAAAAGGACAACCTAACTCCTTGCTGCAAAAAAGCGGAACTTCACTCATTATTCATGAGAAGGCCGATGATTACATAACTGACCCTGCTGGCAATTCAGGAAAGCGGATTGCTTGTGGTGTGATTAAATAACGAGGTTGCTGGAAATTCAAGAAGATGATCAGCAAGATACAGCTACGTTTTTCCCAGTCTGCTGATAAACTGTGAACACGAAAAGTGCATTACAGTATCGAATTCCCCCAATAGGAAGCTGTACACGCCTAAACTGCGCCTACAGCTTCCTTTTTTGTAACCACATTACTTACTGTGCTTACTTAGCTACTGGCTCGTTTTAAGCATGAGTATCCTGCTTGCAGCCCAAAAAACTAACGAAGTAAAAGCTATAAGCGTACCGAATCTTTTACAGCTTTTTCTGATAGATAACCAGAACAACGTAAACTTCATTTGTCGTATTTGACTGTATTCCATACAATCAAATACGACATTATAACGTGGTGTTTGTCCTCAGACTGTATTTCATCCAACCAAATCGACCTATCCGCTCATAAAGAGTTTCTATCTTCCTATTTGATTGTATCTTTTCCATTCAAATACAAAAAAATGAATTTTATCAGGTTTTTGAATGTACAATATCCACTCTCCTCGCCCGCACCATTACTCGTAATGCAACATGGTATCTGCATGCAATGCTTTACCGGCCTCTCCCTACATCGTTCGTATTGGTGTTCATGTACTTCATATACTGAATTTTTTGGGGAGTGCTCCCCCTTTTATTCGAATCCAACTCCTCCAAACATATTTTCATAATTTGCTCCAAGGAAAACAGACTTTCTTGTCGAATAAGATACAACGAGTATTTATCTTTACAACCAATCGTACAGTCATATCATCAATGTAAGATGAGTTTACGATAGGAAGATGTATTTCATTTGAAGCATATACCATCTTACTTTAGAGATAAGCAGGTAACACCTAACATCAAAGGGGGGTTTGCCTTGGAACATCGAAAACGGTTACAGCGAGAGCGTATCGAACTGGAAGGCAACCGTGAGCTCGTTATGGAAGGACCTGTCCCTCCTGCTCAGCTGTCTCAGCTAACGATGCACAAAGCACTGGATGCATTTCGAAGGCCCAACGATCAGCATGAAGCGATAGTAGAAATAGCAGGCTTAGACGAAGGTCGAATTATTATTGTACGCGAAGCGGACGTTATTGTCGGCTACGTCACCTTTCATTACGCTGACGAGCTTGAACGTTGGTCAGAGGGCGGAATGGTTGACTTAATTGAACTTGGAGCTATTGAGGTCGCTAATGAATATCGATCATACGGATTAGGAAAAAAGATGATACAGCTCGCTTTTGCGGAGGATCAGCTTGAAAATATGATCGTTTTTACGACGGAATATTATTGGCATTGGGATTTGGAAGGAACAAAGCTTACTGTGTGGGATTATCGTAAAATGATGGAAAATCTCATGAAGTCGGTAGGTATGGTATGGTTTGCTACCGATGACCCCGAAATATGCTCCCACCCTGCCAATTGTTTAATGGTTAAAATCGGTAAAGAGGTCCCGCTCAGCTCTGTCGAGCATTTCGATCGAGTTCGGTTCCGACAACGATTTATGTATTAGGACTGGAGGATATGAAGCGGAATGTCTGCTAATTCGATTTTCATACATCATTCAGATTCGGAAGGCTATAATTTTGGGGAGGAACATCCCTTTAGTCCGGTACGGCTTACCTTAACAATGGATCTGCTGAAGCGTCTCGGCGCTTTGACAGATGACCATATCGTAGAGCCCCATCTGGAAGCGGATGATGACCTGCTATCTCTTGTTCATCGGTCTGATTATATGAATGCGGTTAAACTATTGAGCTTGGACGCCGAAAGCAACGGCAGCGATTCTATTGCTGAGCAATTCGGATTTCATACTGAGGACACGCCCTACTTCCCAGGTATCCACAAAGCGGCGGCGGCGATTGTCAGCGGATCAGTAGCTGCCGCCGACGCCGTTATGCAAGGTAAGGCTCTGCATGCGTTTCATCTGGCAGGAGGCCTGCATCACGCCTTCCCTGATCGTGCGTCCGGCTTCTCTGTCTATAACGATGCGGCCGTTGCTATCAAGCATATTCGGAGAACTTACGGCTCCCGCGTCTTATATATTGATACGGATGTGCATCACGGAGACGGTGTACAGTGGGTCTTTTATGATGATCCCGCCGTATGCACCTATTCCATTCATGAAACAGGCAAATTTCTGTTCCCCGGAACGGGCTTCGTTTACGAAAAAGGGATAGACCAGGGCTTTGGCGCATGCTTTAACGTACCTCTTGAGCCATATACAGAGGATGATTCTTGGCTGGAGTGCTTTAACGTCACGCTGCGCAAAGTGACCGATGCATATAAGCCTGACGTCATTATCAGCCAGCATGGTTGCGATGCTCATGCATATGATCCACTCTCCCATACCCATTGCAGCATGCGGATTTATAAAGAAATTCCTGCAATTATTCATGAGCTGGCTCACACCTATACAGGTGGAAAATGGATCGCGTTAGGTGGAGGCGGATATGATATTTGGCGTGTTGTACCGAGAGCATGGTCGCTCGTCTGGCTCACGATGACTGATCACCCTATCGCCAGCGCATTAACAGATGACAAAATGAGCCAGTTGCCTGAGCGCTGGATTGAACGCTGGTCAAAGGAAAGTCCGGTTGACCTTCCAACCCAGTGGATGGATGATTTATCTAGCATACCTCCCATTCCAAGGCGTGAGGAAATCGAAATAAAAAACAAATCCATGCAGCAAATTGTCATTCAAGATATATAGGAAAATGACGTTCTTATGACGTACATGAAAAAGCACCCATTCGAATCTGCCGAAAGGCGATAAGAATGGGTGCTTTCTAAATATATCGTAAGCTTAAATATGCTTAATTATATCGTCAATAATTTGGTATGAGTTATTCGAGGCTTGGATCGTAAATTCAGCAAAATTCACATGTGCTGATCCGTCAGCTTTATCAGACATGGAGCGAATGATAACAAATGGTATTTCACTCATATCGCATACTTGGGCAACAGAAGCGCCTTCCATCTCCGCGCATGCTCCCTGCATTGTTTCATGAAGCAGCTTGACCATATCGCGGCTTGCAATGAACTGATCGCCCGATAATACTTTCCCTTTCAAGCTGCGTCCAGGAAAATGACGTTCACTTGCTGAAGCTGCAAGCTCGACAAGTGTTGCATCCGCCGGAAATTCCGAACGAATATGGTATGGGATTGTCCCTCGTTCATAGCCAAGCGGTGAGCAATCCATATCATGCTGCACGCAGCTTGTCGATACAACGATATCACCAATATTCAGCTGTGGATCAACCGCGCCTGCAACACCTGTAAATAACACGCAATCCGCACCAAGATCAAGCAATATTTGCGTGCAAACCGCGGCATTCACTTTTCCTACTCCAGACTTACAATAAATGATCGATTTTCCGTGGAGTGTTCCTTCATAATAAGTAATTCCCGCTTTAGTCAATTCGGACGCTACGTCCACATGCTCATGCAGCAATTCAATTTCTTCCGCCATAGCGCCAATGATTCCTATTTTATTAAACCGCATTTATTCTATATTCCTCCAACTGATTGACGCACAATGATTTCATGCGGCAGCACTACTTTGGATTGTTCGACATTTTCTTTTTTCATAAGCTTGGTAAGCAAACGCATGGACACCGCACCAATATCGTACATCGGTTGTGCTACTGTGGTCAGTAGCGGACGAACCATCGATGCCATTCTACTGTTATCCACACTAATTACTGAAATATCTTCAGGAACCTTCAATCCAGCATCCTGGATACTATGAATAGCTCCAATTGCCATTTCATCAGTAGCTGAGAATACTGCTGTAGGACGCTCGTCCAATTCAATGAAATACTTCATGGCTTCAGCACCGGATTCATAGCGATAGTTGCCTATACGTACTAATAGATCATCATAAGCAATTCCTGAAGCTTCCAGAGCACGTTTATAGCCTTGGAATCTCGCATAACCGTTAGAAGGATCCTGTAGCGTTCCACTTATCATCGCAATACGCTTGTGACCCTGTGAAATTAAATTCATAACAGCATCATAAGCAGCATCTTCGTGATTGATGTCAACTGACGGAATTTGCCCGCTTTCATCAGAGGTTGCGCAAAGTACAATTGGAACATTCGATGTTTTGAAAGCCTGCAAATGCTCTTCCGTTACTGCGCCGCCCATAAATAGCAACCCGTCAACCTGTTTCTCCAATAGTGTATTTATAACTCTTATTTCTTTATCTTTCTTCTTATCGGCATTACACAAAATAATATTATAATGATACATATTCGCAATATCTTCAATTCCGCGTGCTACTTCAGCAAAAATAGCATTGGAAATGTCGGGAATAACAACACCAACCGTAGTTGTTTTCTTGCTTGCCAGTCCACGAGCTACCGCATTTGGACGATATCCGAGCCGTTCAATTGCTTCAAAAACCTTTTTGCGAGTTGCAGGTTTCACATTCGGATTGTTATTTACAACCCGGGAAACCGTAGCCATGGATACTCCTGCTTCTCTTGCCACATCATAAATGGTTACCGTCACTATGCTTCTCTCCATTAGTTCAAATTTTATATTTACGCACGACGCATATTATGGTAATCATAGCATAAAGGGATTAGCAACGCAAAGTGTAACCGAGCAAAAAACGTGATGGTTCTACGTTTTCATGAGTTTTCATTACGTAATGGTGAGCAAAAAAGGTATCATATATCCTGCGCTATGTAATTAGTATATCGGATTATAGTGTTAGTAAATATTATACCCTTTCCAATAATTACATAGACAAATTTCACTGCACCTTCTGTCCACTAGCTTCCCGAAGTTAAAGAGTTATATCGGAGACTATCAGAAAACAGATAAACTCCCTTTATAGAAAAGGCGAGCCCAGGTGATTCACCCAGCTCGCCCTATTATGGATATATATCAAGGTATCTATGTATGAAGTTTCCGACGGCTAATTTGCTCTAACCGTTTATTAATGTCCGATATCCAAGACTCATCATTTAATGTTTGAGCCAGCAAGTATAGGTCAAGCAAAATATTAATTCGTTGTTCAATTAATAGCTCAACAGCGTTATTATCCCACTGTTTCTTACTCGCTTTTGCCTCTACTAATATATTGGCCCATTCGTTGCATTCGTTAAACATAAACGTCATTTTGTTCGTCTCTGAACCTATCTGTGCAATTAAACCGGTCAAGTCCGGCTTCACCTCAGGAATAACCTCGCTCCTGCTGCAAGCGGAACAGGAAAAAATAGGAACATTGTCGATTTCTACTTTTCCAGAATAAATGACAGTTCGCAGCTTCATCACCATGATGTCACCACAATGACACCGCTTTTGCAAAATAGACCACTCCTCTTTATAGCAGCGGCAGCCGCTAGTCATTGCTTTTTAAAGACAATAACTAGATTATTCGACCTATTTCGCAAAAACTCCTGCTTATGAATACTATGTAATTTTTACTATAGAACTGTATATGAAATGGTGTATAAAAGACTATTAAGTTGCTAGTTTTCGCCATATTTTACGGATAGGAGACCATGCTGCGAATACAGTCCAAAGCGCCGCACCGATAAGATCGTTACGTATATCGAATAGGTCTGGCATTCTCCCGCCAACGAATGATTGATGATATTCATCCGTAATTCCATATATTCCGCAAATAAGAACGATTAGCGCCTTTACCCAGAATCGATCAGCTTTAGCACCAATACCATAATCAATCGTCATAGCCAAAATAAAATAGGAAACAAAGTGTCCCCAATTAAAATCATCCATGAAAGGGAAAAACCTTTGCAGCAGTGGCAGCAGCGTATTAATTTCATCACTTGTTCGTGAAGATAATATAAAAATAACGGTCATCCAAGCAACAGCTGGCACAAACCTAAGTACACGCCGAAATAAAAAAGACTGATTCGTTTGCTTCATTGTTTCTCCTTCGTTACAATAATAGAGACTTTTACTAGATGGAGGGGAATTGCATGTCTTTACAAAACAAAACCGTCATCTGTTTGCTGGACGACGAATTTGAAGATTTGGAACTATGGTACCCAGTTTATCGTGCTCGTGAAGCTGGAGCTACCGTTCTTTACGCAGGTCCAGAAAAAGGTAAAAAGCATATCGGAAAATATGGCGTCCCTGCTATCGCCGATCTATCCTTCGACGAAGTAAATAGTGAGGATATTATTGGGATACTCGTACCTGGTGGCTGGGCGCCAGATAAGCTGCGCCGTTATCCTAAAGTATTGCAATTGATTCAAGAGTTGAATGCTGCAAACAAACCAATCGGTCAAATATGCCATGCGGGCTGGGTACTCATTTCAGCGAAAATTTTAGAAGGCCGAAAAGTAACCTCAACTCCTGGTATTCGCGATGATATGGAAAATGCGGGAGCCACATGGTATGACGAAGCGGTCGTGGTAGACGGAAATATTATATCTGCACGCCGACCGCCTGATCTTCCTGAATACGCAAAAGCTTTCGTAGACGCACTAGAACAGCGAATGGGTTAACCATTCACTGTTTTTTTGTCTATTCGCGCCATAAAGCCGTTCAGCAATGCCTTTATCTCAGTACTTGTCCTGCATTCATGCAATTGATGAAAAACTTCCTGACTCTCTTCTTGCGTAGTGATCAGCAGCCTTTCCTTTACATGCAAAATGGCATGTGAGGACATGCTCAGCTCATCAACATCTAGGCTCAGCCAGATCGGGAGCGCGCGCAAATCACCAGCTAGTTCCCCGCATACGCCAACCGTAATTCCATTCCGCTTTGCAGCATCAACCGTCATACGCAGCATACGCAGCAGCGCAGGATGATAAGGCTCATATAGGTGAGAAATTTCCTCATTCATTCGATCCACAGCTAATGTGAATTGTACCAAATCATTCGTTCCAATACTAAAGAAGTCAACTTCCTGCGCGAGCAGATCAGCAATCATAACGGCTGCAGGCACTTCAATCATAATGCCGATTTTCATACCTTTATCATAAGGCAGACCTTCTTGCTCCAGTTCAAGCTTAGCTTCGTTTACGATTGCATTTGCAGCCCGCACTTCATCAACAGAAGAAATTAACGGGTACATAAGCTTAACCTGACCATAGTGGCTCGCACGTAATATTGCACGAAGCTGCGTCTTAAACAGGTCTTGACGATCAAGTGAGATACGAATTGCTCGATAACCCAAAAATGGATTGTCCTCCTCAGGAAGCTCGAAATAATCAAGTTGTTTATCACCGCCAACATCTAGTGTTCGAATTACAAGCGGCTCACCATTAAGCTTCTCAGCAACACTGCGATAAATCTCGAATTGTTCTTGCTCCAGCGGAAAGCGATGCCGATCCATGTATAGAAACTCCGTACGGAACAATCCTACACCGTGCGCCCCGCTGCTAAGAGCTATTTCTAGTTCCTTAAAGGAGCTAATATTCGCTGCAAGTTCGAGCGTCTTGCCATCTGGCGTCACGGGAAGATGACCTGCGATACCATGCAGCTTCATCTTCGCTTCCGTTTGATGTCCGTGCAATGCTGTGTATGAATCTATAATATTTTGATCCGGATTAATGTGTAAACTTCCGTCACTTCCATCAATAATGATGGTTTGACCCGTTTGGATAGGTTCATCCAGCTTCCCCTCTACGCCAACCACAAGCGGAACGCCTAATGCGCGTGCCATTATCGCAGAATGCGAGGTGGCGCTGCCAACAAGCGTAACGATACCTAGCACATGCTGTGGGTTTATATGAGCAAGCTGTGAAGGAGATAATTCTTTTGCTATTAGAATAAAAGGCTGAGTATCTGATGGCATCTTAATCTCAGGTGCTCCTATTAAATGCTTAAGCAGTCGATTGCCAACATCTTTGATATCAAGCGCTCGTTCCTTCATATATTCATCATCAAGCAAATCGAACATCGTCACGAAATGGTCGATCGCTTCCTTTACCGCAACTTCCGCCCCTTTATATTGCCGCTGAATAATTCCTTGTACTTCATTCATAAAGACAGGATCGTCCAAAATAGCGAGATGCGCGTCGAAAATATGTGTTTCCTCAGAGCCTACAACATCCTTCAGCTCATCCTTAATCTGCTCGATTTCGGATTTAGAGGTACGAATACCTTCGTATACACGTTCGAACTCACGGGCGAAGTCGGCCACATCAATTTTTTGCTCCGGCAGCTCCCACTCCCAATTTGGCAAGACAAACGCTCTCCCGATCGCTATGCCTACCGACGCTCCTATTCCATGAATCATTGTGTTTCCCCTCCACTATTTCTCTCTTTAATTACAACTGACATTACTGAGGACTGTCCCTTTTTCACTGCTTTATATGGGGCGAATCTCCATGAATGAACAATATCTGAGTTGGTAATGACCATAGGCGTTGCGAGCGACTTGCTTTCCTTGCGAACGCGATTCAAATCAAATCGAATGAGCAGCATTCCTGGCGTTACTTCATCGCCTTCTTTTACGACTGCGTTAAAATATGATTTTCCGGCGAGTCTCGACGTGTCGATACCAATATGCAGCAACACTTCAAGACCTTCTGGTGTGCGAATGCCGATAGCATGCATCGTTGGATAAATATGAATGACCTCTCCTTTAACCGGTGACACAAGCTCACCTTTATCAGGAATGAATGCCACCCCTTGTCCAACAAGCTTCCCTGAAAATATAGGATCCGGCACATCATCAAGTGAAATCATTCGCCCTTGCATAGGAGAATGAAACAGCACTTGTGCTTGATCGCGATGGATGGTTTTGATCATTTCTTCACGAATGAGCTCCGAATAGGTCCCGAAAACAACCTGTACATGCCCTCCGCCAAGCTTAATGACACCTGCGGCACCTAAGTTACGCAAGGCGTTAATATCTAGAAGCTTTTCATTAGATACTTTAAGCCGAAGCCTTGTAATACATGATTCCATACGAACAATATTTTGCTTACCGCCAATTGCCTGCAAAATAAGAGGAGCACGGTAAGGAATATCACCAACCCACTCATCGAGCTGCGATCCTTCCTCACGCCCAGGCGTTGGTATTCGAAAACGTCTAATTGCCCAGCGGAACAAGAAGTAGTAAACAAGTCCGACGACTATGCCAATCGGAATCAACAGCCAGCCTCGCGTCGCTAAATGCGCGTTGAGAACATAATCGATTGCTCCAGCTGAGAAGGAGAAACCATGCTTAATTCCAAGCTCATATGTAACCCACATAATGATTCCTGAAAGAATTGAATGTACGACATACAAATATGGCGCTACAAACAAAAAAGCGAATTCAACAGGCTCTGTTACACCCGTTAAGAACGACGCCAAGGCGGCATAAAGAAACGTCTTCTGAATTTTCGGCTTCAAGTCCTCGCGGGCTTCATGAATAATGGCGAAAGCAATAGCTGGCAACGCAAACATCATCGTTGGATATAACCCCGCCATAAAGGACCCCGCAGTTGGATCTCCAGCAAAAAAACGCGGCAAATCGCCATAAACCATGTCACCGGTTGAAGTCTCAAAACCGCCTATTTGAAACCAGAATACATGACTTACTAAGTGATGCAAGCCAAACACAGTTAAGATACGATGAACGAACCCATACAAAAATACACCGAAGCCGCCGCCAGAAGCAACAATTTCACCTAGCTCAATAAGCATCCTTTGCAAATATGGCGCGATCTGAATCATGACAATCGAAAAAAGCAAAGAAATAAAACTTACAAATAAGGGAACAAAACGCGGCCCGCCAAAAAACTGAATATATTCCGGCAGCTTGAGATTTTTGAAGCGCTCGTGACTTACACCTGAGACTATGCCGATTAATGTACCAATAAGAACCGTAGGCTCAATTGTCACTTCAGCAGAGCCTGTAATGCCGCTGTAAATGATCATCCCTACAAGCGCCGCCATACCAGCTGCAAGCGCATTACCCGTTAACCCAAGTGAAATCCCAAGTGCAAATATATATGGCAAAAAGGTAAATATCGTTTCACTCGCTGTTAATAAATAACCTGCCATATTCGGCATTCCAATATAATCCCAAGGCAGCTTACTTAGACTCAAAAAAACTGCTGCCCCCGGCAGTACAATCATCGGCAGCATGACAGCCCTGCCGAGCTGCTGCAGGCTACCCATAAAAATCATCTTGCACCTCCTTAAAAGTTTTGCGAAGCAAAACTTACTTCGTAAGCATTAACCTAAAGTTTTGCGAAGCAAAACTTACTTCGTAAGCGTTAGCATTTCCCTAATATCTATTAAGATGTTAAGCGTTTGCTCCGTTTTTGTCAAAATAAAACGACGAGCCGTAATGGCCCGCCGCTGTTGATGATTCTCTCTTCTTAATTCTGCTTACTAATTATTAGCGTTGACCGCCATTGTATGGAGAGCCCACAGCGCTATTCGCTTGCCAGCCGTACTTAGCAATTACTGGGCCTGCTTGTTGATAAGCGTTAGTTGCTTGATATACGGGATGAAGCGACGTGTTTGAATGTGTCGGAGTCATACCACCATACTCATTTTGTGAATTCAACTGTGAATAATTGTTTTGGGAATTGAAATGCGAGTTATAAGAAGCATTTTGCGCATTTCCGCTGTAATTGGACATATTTTGCTGACCATACTGTGATCCCTGATTATACGAAGATGGCTGGTAGTGCGATTGTTGGCTGTCTGGACCAGCTTGATAACCATAATGAGCAATAACGGGACCAACATCACCAAATGCTGTTGCGGGCGACTGGGCATAGCTTTGTACTGGCTGATGTGAATTGTACGTATTGTACGACCCTGAAGACTGTGACGATGCCCCATAGCCAGTAGGCGCAAAATGTTGTGTGCCTTGGTTATATTGATTAGACGATTGATACCCTACTGGCTGATTCGAAACAATTGAATTTGTTTGTCTGCCAAAAGTCGGTTGGCTTAGTTGGCCTTGGTAGTGTGACTGTACGTAACCTACCGGTTGAAAGTCTGAGTACTGGTTTTGATAACCTTGTTGACCTTGATAATTACCCGACTGTTGCGACATTTGATTCACGTCGTATCCTCCTTGGATTACATTCAGAAAGTCTTCAGGTAACTACATCGCTTATAACAAGCGCAGTAATCGCTCTTGAAGCCTTACTTATTGTGCAGGAGTCAGCCTTTTATTATTACTGTTATGATTTGGATTTTCCACCAGGAAGCAATATGGAATCCTCTACCTTGATACAACGGTCCATAATAACTTCCATACCGCCTTTTTTTGCGATTTCTGCTGCTTCATCGTTGGCTATGCCTAGCTGCAGCCACAATGTTTTCGCACCAATCGCTACCGCTTCCTCAGCAACAGGCGGCGTATGCTCACTTCTACGGAATACATTCACGATATCCACTTTTACAGGAATATCTTGGAGGGACGCATAGCTTTTCTCTCCCAAAATCATATCGGCGTTAGGATTAACTGGAATTATCGTATATCCTTTCGCTTGCATAGCTTCAGATACCATATAGGAAACACGATCCGGTTTGTCTGACAACCCTACAACAGCAACCGTAGTGCTTTGTTGCAAAATACTTTTAATATGTTCGCGAGAAGGATTTTCAAATGCCAATATTAACGCCTCCATTTAAAATGATAGGTTTATACCTTATCCTTCAATCCATTCGACATTTGCTCCTAATGCTTGTAAATGGTCGAAGTATATCGGATACGACTTAGCCACGTGATGCGCATCACGAATCCGTATTGGTTGTTTAGAGCGTAAACCTACAATAGTCAAAGCCATAATAACGCGATGGTCATAATGCGCATTGATTTCCACGCCACCCTCAACGCCTTCTGGTCTGCCATGTACAATAATTTCAGCTTGACGCTCTTCTACTTTCGCTCCCGCTTTACGCAGCTCGTTCAAGTAATCCGTAATACGATCACACTCTTTGTAACGCAGGTTTTCCACATTATAAAATCTGGAGGTGCCTTCAGCGAATACAGCTGCCGCGACCATAGCCAATACCGCATCCGTAGCATGATCACCATCGAATTCTACAGCCTTTAGCTTACCGTTGCCTTTAACATGCACAATTCCATTTTCATGAGTTAGAGGAACATTCATCATTTGGAGCACATCGATGATTGCACGCTCACCCTGCTTGCTTTTCTCTTCCAAACGGTGGACAATCACATTTGATTCCGTTACTGCCGCCGCAGCTAGAATTGCGGCTGATCCTGGGTAGTCGCCTTGAACGGAATAGGTTTTGGCTTCATAGCTTTGACGACCTGGCACACGGAAGCGCATATAATCCTCATCGGCATGAATAACGATGCCAGCTTGCTCAATAACTTCTAATGTTTGTCCTATGACTACTTTGGATTTCAAATCATGCAAGACCTCAATTTCACTATCCTCTTCCAGTAACGGCGTCAAAAACAAAAGCGCGCTTAAAAACTGTGAGCTGATGTTGCCCGATACTTGAATTTTTCCGCCTTTAGGCTGCCCTCCGCGTATAGTAATTGGAAGCTTGCCGTCATTATGCTCAATCGAAACTCCCATTGTGATTAATGACTCGATTAAATCACTATGAGGACGTTTGCCTAGAGAGTCTGGATAGCGGTTAATGAACGTAACATCAGGACAAAGTGCGGCAATTGCCATAAGAAAACGTAATACGGCGCCTGCATTACCTACATCTAATTGCTCGACAGCCTTCGGATGACGGCCAAAGCCGGTAATGACGATTTTTTCATCATCCTCTTCTACAATTGCTCCAAGATCACGAATACAGCGGCGCATAGCATCGCTATCCTCGCTGTGAGCAGGATAATAAATGGTGCTAGTTCCTTCAGCAAGAGCTGCCACCAGCAGGTAGCGAGTCGTGTAATTTTTGGAGGAAAGCGCTTGAAGCTCTCCTTCAAGCTTTGGAGTTGGTGTCACTAAAACGTCCATAGTTTGTATGATCTCCTTCTACTATAAAATATACGCATCATTAAGTTCGGTGCTATGCATCATGCCAAAGTTGGCGATGAATTCGAATTAAAGGCTTCCCATTGCTCCAGTATAACGGCGACAACCTCATCAGCAGTCAATTCTGACGTATCAACAGTTATATGAGCAAAATGATAAGCATCCTTACGCTTCTCCAGCAATAGCCTTACATTGTCTTCAGCATTGCCTTGCAGCAGCGGTCGTTCCGTATCAGCTTTTACCCTTGCAATAATTTGCTCTGAATTCGCTTTCAGTGCGACTACGAAACCTTTGCTGAGCATAAGCTCCTTATTAAAATCACTTAATACAGCTCCGCCACCCGTTGCAACAACCGCAGGCTCTTCCGCATCTAAGATGGCAGTTAGCACCTTGGTCTCAATAACACGAAAGCTAGCTTCTCCATCAACAGCAAAAATATCGAAAATTCGCCTTTTCTCATGCTTTTCAATTTCCTCATCGCCATCGACACGAGCCCAGTCCAGCTTCTTAGCAAGCAGCTTGCTGACGGTAGACTTTCCCGTTCCCATAAAACCGATTAATACTACTTTGTTAAATCGTTGCGTTTCCATCGAACCGTCTCACCCTTTTCATTCATCCTAAGCCTTAATTCCCCAACATCATATCATTTTTTTGTAAGACTAGGGTATAAAAAAGTTACTTATGTCGTATTGATGATAATGATGCATATTTGAAAATAGGAGTGACGTTAGCTATGACAACTGATCCTAACTACTTAACTGCTGCCCACAAAGCCGAGCAACGAATTAATCGCATATTGAATCCGGATCATCCCCTTTGCCGAGAGGATGTCGTATGGATGCTTGAATATATTAAAAAAAAGGTGGCTGACAGAGATCCAGCATTAATGGATCTCTCGCAGCCACGTTTAATACAAAACTTTCATTCCTTCTCCGAAGCAACAATGTCTTTAATCCACCGCAGACATCATTCCCACCAAGAGGCAGATCGACTGCGTACCTGGTTAAAGGAAGCGGCCTTCGGTCTTTATTAATACACTTCAGATGAATTGGGCTGATTCGATAACGTAATTTTCAATTACGATTGCATCCAGTTAAAGTGGAAGCTTCCTTCTTTGTCCAAGCGTTTGAAAGTATGAGCACCGAAATAGTCACGTTGAGCTTGAAGCAGGTTCGCAGGCAAACGCTCCGTACGGTAGCTGTCGAAATAGGCAATCGCGCTTGAGAAAGCAGGTACCGGCACACCGTTCGTTACTGCTAGTGCGATAACTTCACGCCAAGCGCCTTGGTAGGACTCAACAATGTTTTGGAAATAAGGATCTAGCAATAGGTTGCGTAGGTTGCCATCGCGATCGTATGCGTCTTTGATGTTTTGCAGGAAGCGTGCACGGATAATACAGCCGCCGCGGAAAATCATCGCGATTTCACCGTAGTTAAGATCCCAGTTAAATTCCTCGGATGCCGCGCGCATTTGAGCAAAGCCTTGTGCGTACGAGCAAATTTTACTTGCAAACAGCGCTTTGCGCACAGCTTCAATGAACGCCGCTCTGTCGCCTTGGTAAGGAGCTTTAGCTGGACCGCTAAGCACTTTGCTTGCTGCGACACGCTCTTCTTTCATTGCGGACAAGAAGCGTGTAAATACGGATTCTGTAATAATAGAAAGCGGTACTCCAAGATCCAAGGAGCTTTGGCTTGTCCACTTTCCAGTACCCTTTTGACCCGCGGAATCAAGGATAACGTCAACCATCGGCTTGCCTGTCTCAGGATCATATTTCGAGAAGATGTCTCTCGTAATTTCGATCAAGTAGCTGTCCAGCTCGCCTTTGTTCCACTCAGCGAAAATTTCGTGAAGCTCTTCAACGCTAACATCCAACACGTTTTTCAGAAGGTCATACGCTTCACAAATAAGCTGCATATCGCCATACTCGATTCCGTTATGTACCATTTTTACATAGTGACCGGCACCGTCTGGTCCGATGTATGTACAGCAAGCATCATCGCCAACTTTAGCGGAAATAGCAGTAAGGATTGGCTCTACTAGCTCATAAGCGGATTTTTGGCCGCCTGGCATGATCGAAGGACCTTTCAAAGCGCCTTCTTCACCACCGGAAACGCCAGTTCCGATAAAGCGGAAGCCTTTCGCTTCTAAATCTTTGCTGCGGCGCACGGTATCAGGGAAATATGCGTTACCGCCATCTATGATGATGTCGCCTTCAGCCAAATGAGGAACAAGGGAATCAATTGTAGCGTCTGTTCCAGCTCCAGCTTGAACCATAATCAAGATTTTGCGCGGAACTTCAAGCGATTGAACGAATTCTTCGATCGTGTAAGTTGGCACAAGATTTTTTCCTGCTGCTTCTTGGATAAGGTCATCCGTTTTCTCGCGAGAACGGTTAAATACCGAAACCGTGAAGCCTCTGCTTTCAATATTAAGGGCAAGGTTTTTACCCATTACTGCCAATCCGATAACACCGATTTGTTGTTTTGACATCTGGTTCTTCCATCCTTCATCTTCTATTTTGGGTCATAATAGTTTCATTTTACTCTTTTTGCAACGAGAAGAAAACTGTTTGCAGGGAAAATGTCGAATTAGGCACATTAGTTTTTTTGACCACTTTAGAAAGTTTACCTTATATTACGCCAAATTGCCAAAACAAAACGTTTAGCATATTCAAGTCTACGACGAGTCAAACAACATAAAAACGATCAAAAGCTGCTTACTAGCTCACAGCATGTGATCGCTTCTTATGTCTCATATGGGGGAAAACATTCATCATTAGAGCTCCAGTTGCAGCATTTCTGTGCGTAGTGTGGCGAGACGTTCCTTCGATTCCGTAACCGCTTCCTCAATTCCAGCTTGAAGTGCGTCAAACAGCATCGACAGCTCATAATCTAGTTCATAACGTAATACGACAGCGCGTTCCTCCGCGCGTTTCGATTGAAAAGCTTTAATCATCTCCTCAATTGTAACGAAAGGCTTCTTCTGATAAATAATCCGATGTTCCATACCGGACACCTCCACAAGTCGTATAATCTCACCGAACATAATACTCTCAATGACGATTTGACGATCTTTAATGCGCTTCACAACCGCATGTCCACGTGTGTCATTAATCAGCTTTTCAAGCAATTCCGACAGCTTCTCATCCTTAATAATATAATCGCCTACAATTTTGTAACGGTTCTTCATGCGTTGGAATCGAAGTTTGACAAGCTTACGACCCGTACGAATGGATACTAGAAACTGTCCGTCCGTCTCGCTCCAATACAAGGAGTACCCTTCCTGAATAAGATCACGGATGAGATTTTGGATTTGCCGGCGGTCAAATCGCAGCTCCAAATTGCAATATTCCACTTCGTGGCTCTTGTTCACGGCAATCCCTCCCTTACTTCAGTATAGTTGACGAAAAATTCTGATAATTTGTTCTTACGTTTATCTTATACTCCATCCTATGTTATGGCAACTTGGATTATTGACTAATTTTATGGATTAAATCAATGAAACTTAAAAAAAGGCATAAGCCCTCCTACTGAGCAGGATGGCTTATGCCCTATATTATTTATTATTCCACCTACAGCAGCGGAATTTAAAGCTTAGACGCAATAGAAATGGCTTCCTCCAGAGGGTAAGCTTGTGACTGTGGTTCGTTTCTCCATTTCAACTCCACAATTCCGTCCGCTGCTTGCTTTCCTACGACTATGCGCAGCGGTATGCCAATAAGATCAGAATCTTTAAATTTCACCCCAGGACGTTCATCGCGATCATCGAGCAGCGCTTCAATGCCGGCGTCGCTTAGTCGTGTTGATAAACGAGCAGCTAAATCCATCATGACTGGATCCTTTACGGAAATAGGAACAATATGAACATGGTAGGGAGCAATTGTAGCAGGCCATATGATTCCATTGCTATCAGAATGCTGTTCAAGCACCGCTGAGAGCAAACGAGACACACCAATCCCATAACAGCCCATAATGAAAGGCTGTTCTTTACCCGCAGCATCCAAGAAACGCGCATGTAATACTTCACTGTATTTCGTCCCAAGCTTAAACACATGTCCAACTTCAATTCCACGATTAAAGATTAATTGGCCTTGCTCACAGCGAGGGCACTTATCTCCAACAACCGCATTTCTGTAATCGCCCGCTTCAGCCATCTTAAAATGAACACCTGGCTGTACATTTCCGAAATGGTAGTCTTTCTCATTAGCTCCTGCTATACCCGTATCCATATTCAATACCGCATAGTCGACATAAATTGGAATCGTAAGTCCCACTGGTCCAGCAAAGCCCACCGGCGCTCCAGTTACCTGCTCCGTCGTTTCATGATCAGCTAATTCAAGCTGTTCAACAGCAAGCGCATTTTTAAGCTTGATTTCATTCCCTTCATGGTCTCCGCGTAATATGACAGCTATTGGCTTTCCATCTGCCATATAAATTAATGTCTTCATAAACCGCGATGCATCAAAGCCAAGTGCTTGAACAAGCTGTTCAATTTTTTTGCTATCCGGCGTATGAAGCCTCTCAAGTTCAACCTGTGGCAACAACCGCTCATCTGCTGCCTGCTGCAGGGCACCATATTCGGCCTTCTCTAAATTAGCCGCGTAATCACAACAATTACATGATGCTATTGTATCCTCGCCGATATCCGCCAGTGCCATAAATTCATGTGTGCCGCCCTCGCCGCCAATAGACCCTGCGTCCGCTTCCACGGCACGATAATTAAGACCGCATCTCGTGAAAATTCGGTTGTATGCATCGTACATGCTATTGTAGCTGCGATCTAAGCCTTCCCAGTCCGCATCGAAAGAATAGGCATCCTTCATTAGAAATTCCCTGCCGCGAAGCAAGCCGTAGCGTGGGCGCTTCTCGTCGCGGAATTTCGTTTGTATTTGATAAAGGGTGATAGGCAGCTGACGATAGGAATTGACTTCACCCCGTACTAAGGAAGTAATGACCTCCTCATGAGTAGGTCCTAGCGCAAACTCCCGTTCATGGCGATCCCGCAGACGAATAAGCTCAGGACCGTATACCTCGTAACGACCGGATTGCTGCCACAGCTCTGCCGGCTGCATTGCAGGCATTAATAGTTCTTGACCGCCTGCACGATCCATTTCCTCGCGAACTATTTGTTCAAGCTTTCTAAGCACTCGTCTTCCTAACGGCAAATAAGTGTATATTCCTGCAGCAACTTGTCTAATTAAACCCGCGCGCAGCATAAGCTGATGGCTCGAAGCCTCTGCTTCAGATGGAGCCTCGCGTAATGTAGGCATTAATAATTGGCTTTGTCTCATTTTATCGTCCTCCAAATAAGTATGTTGCTGTGAAAATACAAAAAAACGCATTCGTAAGGGACGAATGCGTTCGTGGTACCACCCTAATATAGCTGTAAAAAAATACAGACAGCTCTCAAAAAATAACGGAATACTGATTCCGGCAGAAGATGCTGAAAATGGCGCATCGCTGCAGCTCACAAGATAGGGATATTCAATCGTTCATAGAAGCCTTACAGCCTGGGGCTTCCTCTCTGCCAGGAACGTGTGTTGAATATTATGGCCTTGGTCAACGCTGTTGTTATGTTATTAACTTTTTGACAAATTTACAATACAATGTTCATTGAAGTCAAGCACTATCTTGTT
The DNA here is from genome assembly GCF_056269185.1 of Paenibacillus sp. J31R122. Taxonomy (NCBI): domain Bacteria; kingdom Bacillati; phylum Bacillota; class Bacilli; order Caryophanales; family Paenibacillaceae; genus Paenibacillus; species Paenibacillus sp. J31R122. The sequence goes on along the minus strand of NZ_JBWDNM010000018.1, from coordinate 10,561 downwards.
AAGCAGCTAGAAAGCCGATTAACTTCTTTGATTAGGTTTAAGCACCACAGAACCAAAGGCTATCGTAACGGCTGCAAATAACATTAAAATAAATAATGGAAGACTGATATCACTCATGCTGCCGCCTCCGCCTAGACAATCAATTGCTCCAATTGTCCATTTCTGAGGAGTGAAGTTAGCTAGCTTTTGCATGAAATCAGGAAGCAAGGTTAGTGGGAAAAAGCAGCCGCTGATCATGCAGGTCGGTGTAATAATAATATTATTGATTTGGGACAGCTGCGTGCTGTTCCTCACCAGCCCAGCAAATGCAGACGCGAGCCCCACTGCGGCGAACAAGAAACATTCAATGACAAGCAGCATCTCCCCGAAAGAAACGCCTGGGGAATATCCGAACACATAATAAGTCAAACTCAACACAATAACCACTTGAAGAGTGCCTACAAGCACGCTTCCCAGAAAATTACCAAAGGCAATATCTATAGAGCGAAGCGGCGCGGTAAACATTCTAGCCATCGTACGCTGCTCGCGATCCTCCATAACAAATCCAATCGATTGACTGCAAAGCATCATGACAAACATGAGTATGAGTCCCACCATCATCGGATTCGAGACGATAGTGCCAAGCTTCATACCGATATTTTCTGCGATCGCTTTGGGTTTCATTTGAGAATCTAGCAGCATTTTGAGCTTACTAAGATCAGTATCACTTGCTCCTGAGCTATTAATTAACTTCACAGAAGAAGAAAGCTTATTAGCTTCCGTTACAAGCATCGTAGCTAGTGACACGTTCCACAGCTGCTCATTCATCCGATACATAGTTGCTTTGGGCTGTAAACCTTCTATCATTTTGTCGGTAAAATTAGCCGGGATATAAACAGAAGCATCCGCCTTCCCATCCATTACAGCGTCCTTCAACGACTTCTCCGAAGCAAGCGTATCTATGCGCACATCATATAGCGGTTCAGCTTCTAAAGATTTTGCAAGATAACCGCCAAGTATTCCTGTGTCATTATTACCTAGAACAATAACGGCCCTTTGACCTTCTAAACTTGCAAACAATCCTGCCATTATTGACAATATTATCGCGGGAATCATAACGTTCATGAGAAGTCCTCGCCGTGTGCCCATCGTTCTGCGAATAATGTTTGCCGCAATATGCAAGCTAGGCATGATTTTTCACCACCTTGGGAAGTCGTATGACCGCAAATGTAGAAAGAATGACTGCGATACATGCAAGTATACCGATACTGTTCCAAATCGTTAATGCGTCTGCTTCATTCATAATGCCTCTCAAACCTAGATTCGCCCAATGATTTATCGTCCATTTATTTGCGCCTCCAACCATATTTTCAATTCCAGGCATCATTCCGCCGCTTATAAAGGTCATACTGAAAGCAAAGATTGTAAATATGGTTTGCATCGTTTTTCTCGTTCTGGCGTAGGATGCGATAATAATGGAAAGTCCCGCTCCAGCAGATGTTGTTAGTAGACAGATAAGTGCAATCCAGTCAAAATGACCTCCCCAATCGACTCCATAAACATACTTAGTGAACGAAATGATAATAACGGATTGCAAAGCGGCAAGCATCACGCCACCGACGATAATACCGAATACGACAGCACTAAAAGAGGTCGGTATCGTATACAACCGTTGCAGCGTTCCGTTGCTTTTCTGATCCAAAAGCGCGATTGCAGCTGACATTCCTCCATATAATAGAAACATGATCAAGAGGGCAACTGAGTAATATTGTATAGCGGATGTCTCCCCAAACACCTTGTCTTTTCCCGATCCAAGCGTGCCCACGGTAACAGCGGATGAATCAGCAGCTTGATCCATTTCTGTTGCACCGGCCTGTTCTATGCCAAGTGTCGCAATAGCAGCTAGCTGCAGGTTAACATTGGCCAAAAAGCTGTTCACTGCTGCCTCTACCGCCAAATTTTTCTCTTCGTAGCGCCCGGAGTAGGTGTTCCATTTTGCAGCTTCTCCCTTAATTAGCTTAGCTGAGAAATCGGCAGGGACGAAGACACCGTAATCCGCGATCCCTTCACGCACAGAATCTTGAACTTCCTGCTGGGAGTTTGCATCAACAAGTGTGATGTATGTCTTCATCCTGTCATCGCTCCAAAAAGCATCCATGCTTGCTCGCAGATCACCTTGATCGGCCATAAATACCGCTACTTTAGCAGGCTTGAGCTCAGAGTTAAACGCGCTGCCGAGCAATAAGATCAGCAGTAAAGGCAACACAATCAAAATCATCAAAACCGAACGCATACGACTATATTTCAGCACTTCATAATAAGCGGTAATCAACCATTCTCGCATATTTGTTACCTCCTATTCATCACGTAAAGTGCGTCCGGTCATTTGCAAAAATAACGATTCCAAGTCCGGCTCAACACGCGTCAGCTTACGCAGTGTGATCCCATGCTTTTGAATGATAAACAGGAGATCCTGCAGAATGGATGGCGATTCCTTCACGGTAACTTCAACGAGCTTGCCATTATCCACCTCTTCTACCTGCTTAACGCCCGGGTGCTCCTTCATCTCAGTCAAGGCAGCTTCGTATCTGCGATCCACTTCAAACACTAGCTTCTCCGCTTGCCCTGCCTGACGCTTCAATTCTTCCTTCGTCCCGCAGGCAATCAGCTTTCCTTGATCGAGTATGCCGATTCTGGAGCAAATGGAGTCCACCTCTTCCATGTAGTGGCTTGTGTAAATAACGGTCGAACCAAGCCTGTTCAGCTCTCTGACTGACTCTAAAATATGATTTCTTGACTGCGGATCAATACCTACCGTTGGTTCATCCATAATAATGAGCTTCGGTCGATGCATAATGGCGCAAGCAATATTTAGCCGTCTTTTCATACCGCCAGAGAAGGTGGACGGTCTATCCCTCGCCTTTTCCAGCAATCCGACGAACTGCAGCGCCTCATCCACTCTTTCCTTCAGCAGCTTACCTCGAAGACCGTATAATTTCGCAAAAAAAGTAACGTTTTCTCGCGCTGTCAGCGTTTCATAAATAGCAAGCTCCTGCGGCACAAGACCGATTCTCCGCTTCACCTCAAGCGGCTGCTTGCGAATGGAATAGCCATCCACCGTTATGTCGCCAGCGCTCGGTTCAAGCAAGCCCGACAGCATGTTAATAGTAGTGCTTTTACCAGCGCCATTGGGCCCTAGCAGCCCGAATATTTCACCCTCGCCAATATTAAAAGTTAGATGATTTACCGTTAAAGTCGAATCATATTTTTTTACAACCTCACGAAATGTTACGAGACTCATATTTGTTCATCCTTCCGGTTCGTTGTTTGATTATAAACCAATTGTATTGCATTTATTTCCTTTCAACAGGTCTACAAAGTCACCTTCTGAATATGACAAAAGTCACCTCTTGAAAATTAACAGCTACATGAACGTTAGATGAAAAGGCACTTATCCAGTCGTTCGTCTCTATCAGATTATGCTATAATGAAGCAAATTCAGTTACGGGAGTTTGTCTGTATGAATATACTGCTTTACCGGATTAGAGTCTTGCTGGTAATAGTACCTGCTATTTTAAGTATCCAAAATGTTGAACCTGGTTCGTACGCCATATATATAACATTTGTACTGCTTGCTCTACTGATCATTAAAGCTGAAATCTTCTTCCCCCGTTCAATTAATATTTTGTTAGTATTAGAGCTGATTGGCTTTTCATGGCTATCGGCAACATTTGGTGGGATCCTCTTTCTACTCCCGTTTTCTACATTAATTGCTGTTTTCCGAACAAAACCTGCGCCATTAATCAGCACAGCTTGGACCTCAGCCGGTTTCACTTTATTATTAATAGGCATATTGGATAGAGAAAATGAATTGATCATGGCAGTTCTAGTGCTTTGGACAGCTAATGCAGTAATTCTATATACGGTTAATCAGTTTGAGGACAAACACCATCAGGTAGAAGAACTATATGAGGCATTAGCTTTAAGCCATGAGGAGCTGGAAGCGACTAGACGCAGAGTATTTGAGCATGCCTCGCAAATCGAACACTACGCCCAAGCTGAGGAACGAAATCGGATCGCCAAAGATATTCATGACGATTTGGGTCATCGGCTCATCCGCGTGAAGATGATGTCCGAAGCGGCGATTCACATATTTGATAGCGATGTGAATCGGGCTCGCGGTATTGTGGAGCAAATGCGTGACCAGCTGCAAGATAGTATGGAACGGATGCGCATCACGGTCCGAAAGCTTATTGCGCCGGATGAAGGTGAAGCCCGCCGCTACGCGTTAGATCGGATCGTCGCAGAATCCGCAGAGGCGCTCGGCATTGCGATTAGCTTTCAGGTCCATGGAATGCCTCGCCCTCTATATCCGAGCATGGAGCTTATTTTGTTCAAAAATGCGCAAGAAGCGATAACGAATGCCGTACGTCATGGACAAGCATCGGCTGTAATGGTCGATCTTGAATTTCTAAAGGACAGCATCGCTTTAAAAATATCCAATAACGGCGCTCTTCCTAAAGAGCCGATTGAAGCAGGTCTTGGTATGCGAGGCATGCGGGAGAGGATATCTCTCATTGGCGGCAAGCTTGAATGGCAGCGATCGGACCGTTTTACTATAACGACCATCCTTCCGTTGCTTGGTGAATAGGTTTTGTGTCGAGGCTTTAGAATGGGGGAATCGAGAGTTATGATTCAAGTCTTAGTAGTTGATGATGATCCTTTTATCCGAGAAAGCATGCAGGTTATTTTGGACTTAGACCAGGATTTACATGTAGCCGGAATCTGCAAGGATGGCAAAGAGGCAGCAGAATTCGTGCAGCAAAACCAGGTCGATGTTGTCCTTATGGATATTCGAATGCCTGGCTGCGATGGGGTTGAAGGTACTAAATTGATAAGGTCGCTCGATCATCCACCTGCCGTTTTAATATTAACGACTTTTGATGACGATGAATACATCGCACAGGCGATACGTAATGGCGCGAATGGCTATCTGCTCAAAAATGTACCGCCAAGCCGCATTATAAACGGCATTAAAACGGTGTACGAAGGTTCAATGCTCATACATCCTGATATCGCCCGCAAGCTTGCCGGCATGTTAGAAACACCAAGTGGAGGTTCTGTCCATTTACCCCCTCTCTCCTCATCAAGCGGCTTTGAACATTCGAGCAGCATGATTCCTGGACTTACACAAGCTGAAAGTCAAATTGTACGTCATATCGCTGATGGTCAATCCAATAAAGAGATTGCAGCTTCATTACATTTAAGTGAAGGCACCATTAAAAATTATATTACAGAAATACTAGGCAAGCTCGAGCTTCGAGACCGGACTCAAATCGCAATTTTTTATTTAAAACTCATTCATCGATGAATGGACTGGAGAGATTATATCTATGACAACAGTGACGACTTCACCCGGATTAACCGGTTTTACACAAGCGGACTTTGACGTGTTTCAATTAGAGGGTCTTGAAGAGCGAATGGCTGGCATTCAAGGGCTTATACAGCCTAAATTCCGCGCAATTGGAGAGCAGCTAAGCGCTGATGTTGCCGTTCACGCTGGAAATGAAATGTTTTTGCATGTTGCTAGACATGCAAGACGCAAAGTAAATCCGCCAAAGGATACTTGGCTTGCCATTTGCAGCAACAAACGAGGCTATAAATCACATCCGCATTTTCAGCTTGGATTATTTGACGACCATTTGTTTTTGTGGCTTGCGCTTATCTATGAAGTGCCAAATAAAAAAAATATTGCTGCAGCCTTTTTGGATCAAATTAATCAGGTTATCGCGACAGTTCCACATGACTATGTAGTCTCACTCGATCATATGAAAAAAGAATCTATCCCAGTTAACAGCATGACCAAACAGGATTGGACCGATGCTCTCACTCGCTTCCGCGATGTACAAAAAGCGGAGCTGCTGATTGGCCGTCATGTGCCGGCGGGAGATGCTCTCCTTCAAGATGGCGACGCGCTTCTCCAATTCGCTTCCACCACCTACGAGAAGCTAATGCCGCTCTATCGAATGGCAAATTTATAAAACAATAATAAAACAGAGAAGAGGTTATTCGAGTAGACAGTGATGCGATGAATTATGATAAGAGGCAAAATATGACTCCCAATAAGCAAACCGAGCCTCCGCAGTGAATCCAGAGGCTCGGTTTTATTTGATTAATCTGTAATCGAGAAAAGTTGACTCTTTTCCATGCCCCTACTAAGATATGAAGCTTTTACGCTTGAAGGTTGCCTAATTATCACTCGCCTTGACTAACTGAACATCATCAATGTAGACGACTTCTCCACTTGAAAAACCTATTAGCTCCAGTCCAATCATCAAGTTACGAACTGGCGTCCCGTTGAAGGCTTCTGGGATTTCTCCCTCCCATTTTAGCTGCTTCCACGTTCCCCTGCTTTCGGAGGCGTTCACAACTTCACTCGAGAATATGCCCAAATAGTAGTTGTTTCCATCCGGAATTAAATTTCCATTAGCATCCTTGCTATACACAAACAGCTTAACCGTCCCTTTCGTCTGCGAATGTTCCGGTGTAAAGATATAGGCCGTAAATGCGTAGCGCCCGTACTGCTGCAACTCCACGGTAACATTAGGCCAAGACAGATTCATGCCGACAGCCTTTAAGCTGAAGCTGCCGGTTCTCTGTTGCTCGCTGCTTCGCAGCAGAGCTGATCCCGGCTCCTGCGGCTCGGAAGTATACACCCATGGCAAGGCTTGCTCGCCTGTACTATAGCCGAATTCAAAAGATGGATTAGTGTTGATTGGTGCGCCTGAATCCGCATTGATGATCACGCTTCCGCTATCCGCCGGCGTTTGGTTTTTGTACACGACCCGATATGAGAAGCTCTGCTGAACAGCGGCTGCAGATACAGCCGGAACCGTTAATGAAGCCGTCCTTGTCGCCGCATTCCACGTCACGGCGCTTGGCTGCATCTCGACAGTTGCCACACCGTTAATGATCATTCGAAGGGTGAAATCGGATGCGACCGGCGGCACGCCGGGAGTTTTATTCAGCACCGCCTGCACCGTCCCATTCGACGCAACTAGATTCGAAATAACAATGTCATCCTGAGGAGGAGACAATTCGAATAGCTCAAAATCATCCACATAAACCCAGCCGGGGCCAAGATCGTTATAAATCACAAGCGTCGCATGAGAGAATTGGACAGGTGCCACAGTATGGACGACATACTGCTCATAATCATTTGTGTCTACCGTTACGTAATCGCCCAATAATCCAACGCCAGGAACATCCCAATAATTGATGCCGATCAAGTTTTTCTTCCCTGCCGATCCTGCGATTTTCCCATGAAATTTCAAAACATACGTCTTCCCTGGCTCTAGAGACAGGCTCTGCTCCCGGCTGCTTATGTTGACGCCAAGCGCCTTATCGCCGGAATGCGAATCGTCTGTCAGCTCTGCCAATGTGTTTCCGAAGAAGATATCCCAATCCTTCAGCCCTTCTTCAAATCCCGGGTTCTTGACGATATTCGAACCCGAAATATTGGCATCGGCTAGGGTCAGCATGAGCCGTGCCTTGCTTTTGATAGCAGCCAGCGGGGCATTCTGGGCCAAATCCTCCAGCCGTATATGAGCAGCTCCCCCGGCACCTTCCTGCTTCAGGTAAGCCACAATGGCATCGGTCTCTTCGCTTGTTATTCCAGACCAAACGCGGCCATATCCGCCAAGGGTATTGCCGTAAGCTATCGGCCCCCAAGGATGCTGTTTGACGGGATCGTCGGAGAATTGCTTAATCAGCTCCAGGCGCTTATCCGCCAGCGTCATCTGCTCGACTACCGACTGAATGAGCGACAGCGCCTCCGTCTCGTTGCCAGGCTGCGGAATTGCCGTATTTCGCGGGTAGCTGAGAGCGGACGCTTCGTAATATTCGAACATGTGCAGAAGGTCATTCGCCCGCTTCTTCTGCTTCGGCGTCTGTGCCTTGGTTGCAACAGCTTCCAGCAGGCGCCGGCTTTCGGCTATAGCGGCTTTCGAAACCTCCAGCATGTACGTATCATCGAATAGAGGTAAATAATTCATTCTCGGCAGTGAAGTCTTCCATCTTCTATACCAATCGCTGTCGAATATGTTGTCCTCCCAGAAATTTTCCCAGATGTCGTAATAGGCCCGCAATTCCGGCGCAGCAGCGGAACCGACCGCGCGTTCGTACCATTCGTCCAATAGATCGTCGACGTCTTGATTCGGGTTCCATTGCAGCTTGGTGGCCAGCCACGGCTTGGGTCCTTCTCCGAAATTAATAACGGACTCGCTGTAATAAGCTTTCACTCCATTTGCCTTGGCAAACTTATAATTTTCGGCCATGTTATGAAAATTGGTGCGCGGGACCATGTAAGGAGTGCCCCAGAAGTACTCATAGAAGGCAACTGTCGCTCCGGTATCCCTCCAGCCTTGCGTCAAGCTCCTTCCCTTGTCGCCCATCTCCGGATCATTCCAGGACAATCGCTCATCCGTGATATAGACAATAACACGAGGATCGATCTGCATCCCTGCCGGCGGATCGTAAAGATTAAAGTAAGCGAGCGTTCCCAGCTTCTTATCGGGATATTTCGCGAAGACTCCCGCCGCCACTTCATTCACCCAATTGAAGTAAATCTGGGACATATCCACCATGCCGATCGAATTGATTTTATTCGGATAATTCGGATGGGACGGGTTCGCCTCGCAAAATTTGACCGTGTCGTTCATGCTGAGCGAATAAGAGCCCGCCTCCGGATGAGCGGCAAAATAGGCCTTGATATTCGTAACCGCTTCGTCCACGATACCTTCCGCAGTGAAACATGGCTGCCATCCATTGGTCGGATTATGCGGATCCTCCAAGTCTGCCCCCGGCGGATAAAACTCCGGATGCGAGTCTTTATATTTAGAAGGAGGGAATAAATCATACAAATTATGACCGAACTGAGGAAAGTCACCCATCCGATTATTTCTTCTCCATGCATCTCTCACAGGCGTATTCGAAATGTAACCGTCGGACGTGCGAGAGAAAAATGCCGGTTCATCGCGCACATTATCGTTCGCAGGTATGGATAAGCTCGTGCTCTGAGGCACATCCTCCCAAGCATCGCCAGGCATAAGCCACCGCACGCCCACATAGCGCTCCAGAAACTCGCTGACGCCGAATTCGGTTCCCCACGAGGTAGGCCCTGCGATCGTAATACGATTGTTCTTCTGATGGATGACAAAGCCATCCCCGACCATGCCGGTAAGCAGGTCCGCCTGCTCTTGTTCCGTCAGCCACTCTTTGCCTATATAGATTTGCGTCTGTGGGGCGGTATTGGAATCGTTCAATGACCCCTGCTTCTTCGCTGACAGGCTTCCCACAGCCGGCTGCCCAGCGTGATCAGTAACTTTTCTTTCGTTATTCCCTTGCACAAATTGAGCGTCGTCAATATAGACGATCTCGCCTGACTCAAAGTTTAACAACTCCACCCCAATCTGCACGCGGCTTACTGGTTTTCCGTTGATTTCTTCTGGGAGCTCCCCCTTCAATATCAGTTGCTTCCATGCTCCTCCGCTTTCAGAAGCAATTACAAACTCGCTTTTGAATATACCAGAATAATACCCATTCCCATCTGGGAACAAGTTCCCCTCTGCATCTAGACTATACAAGTATAACCTGAGCTTTCCTCCGGTCTGAGAAGCTTTCGGCGTATAAAAGTATGCCGTAAATTCGAAATCGCCGTGCTGCGTCAACGCAATATCCTCATTAAGCCAAGCTAAACCGATGCCGCTAGCCTTTAAACTATGGCTCCCGCTTCTCGCTTGCTCGTTGCTTCGCAGCATCACCGTGCTTGCGTTCCGACCTTCATACCAATATCTCCAAGGTTTGGCATCCTCCTCTCCTGCATAACCGATGTCAAAAGAGGCGTTTAAATTTACCGGCGCTTGCGCATCCGCTTCTATGATCACATTTGCACTGTCCAATGAAGCTCTATTTTGGTACGCAACCCGGTAAGAGACGCTTTGCTGGACTGCCGCCGCAGCTATGGACGGCACCGTTAACTTCGCTGTTTTCTTCGCAGCATCCCACGTTACGGAGTCCGGGCGTACTGTCAAAGTCGCAACTCCATTAACGAAAGGAATGACAGTAAAATCCTCCAGGGTCGGAGCTGCTACAGGTTTATTGTAAAACGTAACATGAACGACGCCATTCTCCGCCGTTATTTTGTCAGATTTGGAATCATCGACAAGTAAAGTCAGCTCAGCGCCCGTCGATTTTTTCACATATTCAATCAGCCTGCGCGCCGCCTTCTTCGTCTGTTCATCCGCACTTCCAGAGACGATGACGGTTGCCGCCGGATTACCATCCTTCACAATCGCCAGCTCTTCCGGTTCCGTTGGCGGTGTTGGTGTTGGTGTTGGTGTTGGTGTTGGTGTTGGTGTTGGTGTTGGTGTTGGTGTTGGTGTTGGTGTTGGTGTTGGTGTTGGTGTTGGTGTTGGTGTTGGTGTTGGTGTTGGTGTTGGTGTTGGTGTTGGTGTTGGTGTTGGTGTTGGTGTTGGTGTTGGTGTTGGTGTTGGTGTTGGTGTTGGTGTTGGTGTTGGTGTTG
>NZ_JBWDNM010000019.1:0-108770 GCF_056269185.1 Paenibacillus sp. J31R122 | reverse complement strand
ATGTAAGACCCCTTGAAGACGACGAGGTTGATAGGTTCGGGGTGGAAGCACAGCAATGTGTGGAGCTGACGAATACTAATCGGTCGAGGGCTTATCCTAAATAAGTTTGCAAGGACCCATACATCCGGCAGACAAACAGCTAAGGTTCAGGAAGACTACTTTCGTATCCAGTTTTCAAGGCGCAATGCCTTGGTTTTCAACCGTGCCTCTTTTGCAGTTGAAGCTCTCGGAGACATTTCAACGCAAAAATGCAATGTTCCCTGATAGCTCAGTTGGTAGAGCACTCGACTGTTAATCGAGTTGTCACAGGTTCGAGTCCTGTTCGGGGAGCCATTATGCTCTCATAGCTCAGTAGGTAGAGTGCATCCATGGTAAGGATGAGGTCACCGGTTCGAATCCGGTTGAGAGCTCCAGATCATTTACTTCGGTTGTACAAGCTTTAATTATTGCATGGCCCGTTGGTCAAGTGGTTAAGACACCTCCCTTTCACGGAGGTAACAGGGGTTCGAGTCCCCTACGGGTCACCATTTCCCTTATTAATAAGGGTGTCATTATTCTCGGAGGCTTAGCTCAGCTGGGAGAGCATCTGCCTTACAAGCAGAGGGTCGGCGGTTCGATCCCGTCAGCCTCCACCATATCGCTGCTGGGGATTAGCCAAGCGGTAAGGCAACGGACTTTGACTCCGTCATTCTCAGGTTCGATCCCTGAATCCCCAGCCATTTTAATTATGAGTCATTAGCTCAGTTGGTAGAGCACCTGACTTTTAATCAGGGTGTCGTAGGTTCGAATCCTACATGACTCACCATTTTTTACCCTGCATTAACCACGCGCGTATGGCGGAATTGGCAGACGCACCAGACTTAGGATCTGGCGTTTCACGACGTGGGGGTTCAAGTCCCTCTACGCGCACCATAACCTTTTCAAAAAACTTCTTGCTTTTTGAGACTTTTTAGGTTAAAGTATTAATAGACATTTGGTCGAACAAATGTTGTAGGTGAGATTCCTACATTGGATTGTAACAGGAAAGAAGCATTTACTACGCGCGTGTGGCGGAATTGGCAGACGCACCAGACTTAGGATCTGGCGTTTCACGACGTGGGGGTTCAAGTCCCTCCACGCGCACCATATCATGAAGAAACCCTTGGCGAACAAGGGTTTTTTGCTGTTTACAGACTTAAATCGTTGAAGCTATGTATTTGTGCATTCTAAGTTCAAGATCCGAATGAGATCCTTCACTTTTTTACGGGTAATGTCGATATAGTTATTTGGGACTATATGGATTAGCTGGAGATGAAGGAGAATAGGTATTATGAACCTTATACAGAGCAAGTGGATCAAAAGATCAGTGGGCATTATCGTAGCAGTTGCAATTAGCTTTGGATATCCAGGGAGTGAACAATATATAAACTCTTATATTGAAGCTGCAGGGACTGATAGTGGAATTATAAGTAACTCAACGGCTACAAACACAACAACTAATTCGAATACCACTGTTAAAGAAATCAGCAAGACAGAGGTTGAATATTGGCGTTTTAAAGGAAAAGGTACGGTGTATCCTGCATTAGCTATGAAGGGAAACAAACTATTCACGGTAACGGCCGACGGATGGGTTACGATTTTGGATAGTAACGGCAAAGAATTGAAGAGCGTTAATACATATAGTCCATTATCTGCCCCGGCTTCTAATAAGAATGGTGCAATATGGTTTGCTGGCAAAGGGGCTCGGCTTTATCAATATGATGGAGAAGGTAACGGGAAGCAAGTAGCAATTTTCTACTTTAGTAGCAAGAAGGAAGACTTGCAGCCTTCCGCTATGGTTACCGATGGAGAAGGTTTGCCTTATTTCTCTTCTCAGCGCGGCATATTATCGCTCGATAAAGAAGGGCAGAAGCAAGCGGCGCTGCTGCCGGAGGGCGTAACGGTAAAGGAACTGGCAGCGGGAAAAAGCGGTGTCTACGCGCTTGGGAGCGACGGTGCGCTGTATGCGGTGCAAGGCAGCGCGATTGTGTGGCAGGCGGCTCTTGAGCAGCCGCTGCATAAGGCGAAGCTGGCCGCCGATTTGAGCGGCGGCGTGGTGCTGCTTGCGGGCAAAGCGATAGCGGCGTATGAAGCGGACGGTAAAGTCCGCTATGTACGCGAGCTAGGCGCAGCGCCCGCAGGGGGTTGGACGTCCCCGGTGCTTATGCCCGGGGACGCTGGCGCTGTCGTTGCCGCAGAGCTGGGCGGCAACGGTATTGCTGCGTTCCGCCCGTCTGACGGGGCGGAACTGTGGCGCGTCAGCGCAAGCGGGGCGGGCGGCTTCGGCCCCGCTGCGCTGGCGCCTGACCGCGCCGCCGGCTTAGTACTTGCCGGCGCTCGGTCAGGCGCGGTGTACGCAATCGACGGCTCTGCCGGGTCGATTGCGTACACCTATCGCGGCAACGCCGCGGTTCCCGCGAGCGGCGTTTTGCCGCTGAGCGGCGGACGGATCGCATACACGTCCGCCGACCAGTTGATCGCCGCGGGGCCATTTCGCCCCGTTGCGATTACTTATGCAGCGGCTGCGATAAAGCTGCCGCTGCATACAAGGCTCCTGCTCACGGATAAGCTGAAGCTGTCCGTTCCAGTCACCTTCAGCGTCCGCTCTGACAACACAGCAATCGTTCGCATCAACGACAAAAATATTGTAACCCCGGTTGCAGCGGGTAAAGCTAACATCTTTGTTACCGTTAATTCTCCGGGCTATAAGGGCGAGCTAAAGCTGCCTATACAGGTTTCGGCACCTGTATCCAATCTGACAGTAAAAAGGGAAACGAAGAAGGTTACTATCGCGGGTAAATCGTATTCTGTTCAAACGGTTACGATTCCAAAAGGGATGCCTATGACCACAGCTCTTGCGAACCGCAAGGTTGGAGTCGTGCAGTCACTGCAGGATATGGCTAAAGCGTATAATGCCGATGCTGCCATTAATGGTTCCTATTTTGAAGCTTACGGCGGCATACCAGAGCCTTACGGCCACGTTATTGCAGATGGAAATCTCGAACATATTGGAAATACCGGGACAACAATAGGCTTCACATGGGACGGCACCGTGCTGATGGACCATTTACGCCTGAAAATAGTTGGGGGAACCGACGGTATAGACAAGTTTCCTAACAATTGGTATGCCTATTTTGTGAATCGGACGCCTGCTGTAGGTACTTCCTCTTCAATTATGTTTACACCAAAGCGTGGTAAAAAGATCGGATTTGCCTATGGCACCTCGATAACTGTTCGCAATGGCATTGTCACTAAAGTTAGTAAGAATACAAATGCTGATATTCCATCTGACGGCTACGTTCTTGTATACACAGGGGCAGAGGAGAAGCTGGCTGAGCGTTTCAAAGTTGGAACCAAGGTTGATTATAAAATATCGATGACAAATCTTGCAGGTCAAGCAATTAACTGGAGCCGTGTTCATACCGCAATTGGAGCAGGTCCAAGACTTGTGAAGGACGGCAAGCTAGCAGTTGATCCAGTGAGTGAAGGATTTTCAAGTGTAAAAATATTAACAAATTCGGCAGCACGAAGCGGTATACTCGTCAAAAAGGACGGGACCGTAATACTAGCTACCGTTTCCGGCGCTACGGCTAAGCAATGGGGGCAAATACTACTTAATCTTGGTGCTTATCAAGCGATGAATATGGACGGAGGCGCATCGTCAGGTATGTACGCGCAAGGCAAATATGCAACTGTACCTGGCAGACTAATAAGCAACGCTCTCGTTTTCGGAGCAAAATTAAAGTGGTAGTTGTTGGCACAGTTCTAGAAAATCAAATACAGATATTACAAAAAAATGACCCAATACCTTACCGGTGCTGGGTCATTTTTTTATCATTTCACATCCAAAATTTTGCTCGGAAACGGGTTGTTATTCGAATCAGAAGCTGTTGCCACGTTTAAAACTCTCTCTGTATCTGTTAAGGGTGCTCTTTCAGACGATTTTCTACGTCCGTCATCTTATATTCCTCTTATAAGTTATTTAAGCTCTGCTCTCACTCTCATTTGGTCTTGCTCCATATAGGATAGGCCCCAGTCTTTAAGCAGCAATAATATGGGGACTAAGCTTTTCCCCGTCTCTGATAAGGAGTACTCCACTTTCGGGGGAATTTCTGAGTATATTTTACGGTCCACAAGACCGTCACTCTCGAGTTCTCGTAATTGACGGGTCAATGTACGCTGCGTAATATCGGGGAAAATTCTACGTAGTTCGTTGAATCGTTTGGTGCCATGATTATCTAGTTGATACAAAATAAGCAGCTTCCATTTCCCGCCGATTAAGCTAACTGATACTTCCACTGGACATCGTGCTTCTGGCTTTTCCAAAACAGCTTGCCTCCTTTGCCGGTATCAAATGGGATACTACATATCATAAATGTGCGTACTTACATAAAGTACGTCTATCTTTTATTATGTATACAACGATGAACAACTTTCAAGTGCTCTTTTTAAGAAATGATGGTAGAAAAAATGGAAAGGATGATAATGATGACGAAAAACAGCAAAATTCTTGTTTATGGAGCAACAGGTGTACAAGGAGGTGCAGTGGCACACAAATTACTTGCGGAGGGTTATGCAGTTCATACGATTACAAGGAGCAAGGAAAAAGCCGATGAGCTTGCTCAAAGGGGTATTACAGCATTCATTGGGGACCTGGCTGACCCTGTTAGCTTGGCTGAAGCCAATCAGGGAGTAAACAAGGTGCTGCTTCTCCTGCCTGTTGATTATAATTTAGATCGACTTCGCCTTTATATACATCACGCAGTTGATGTGGCAAAAAGCGCAAATGTAGAATTATTAGTAGTGAATACCAGCCTTTATGTACCTAATCAGGTCACAGATACCATAGCAATTGAAATTAAAAGAGAACTCATCGAGTACGTCAAACAAAGCGGAATTCCTTCTATTATTCTTCAGCCTACACTATATATGGAAAATTTCTTGATTCCCGGAGTTTTTAACAACCAGGTACTGGCTTATCCCGTTCCTGCCGATAAAGCGATACCTTGGATCAGTATAGAGGATGCCGCAGATTATGCGGTTTATGCACTCAAACATCCTGATCTAGCAGGTCAAACCATTCCAATGACAGGTCCTGAGGCGCTTACTGGCAATGAATTAGCTGAAAGATTCAGTCAGTCCCTTAATCAGGACATTCAATTCTACTCCCTGCCAGTCGAAATGTTTGAAGCATCTATCAGCCCTTTATTAGGGGAAGAGACAGCTGCTGGATTGGCAGGATTGTATAACTGGATTGCGACAAACACTTCTTCCTTGCCGCAGCCTGAGCATATAAATCCGATATTGCGAACAGCCATCCAAGGAACACCATTAAAAATATGGGTGGATCGTGCGATTGAAAATGGACTCTTTTCCACAGGCGATGGGACACAGGGATAAGATTTAGCTTTCGAAAATGGCAAAGGGGCTTCCTCATATGCTTTTCGATTACGGTCGAAGCTATTTCCGCAGATTCTGTATATTACGGAAAAGACATTACTATTTTAACTCATCCGTTTTCATATATCTTAGGCTTTTATAGGGTGCCTTAACGGGCGCCCTTTTTTTGCATTAATTTATTGACAATTGTTATGAGAACAATTATCATTAAATTTATTTGATAACTGTTCTCATTTTCTGACAATCTACTCATGTAATTTTTTATGAATATATAAAGAAGTTAATCAATTGCAGCGGAAGGAGCGTGCATGTCTAATGATTCGCCTTACGACCTCTCATCTCAATATTGGTTATGATGATCGCTTAATCGTCCAAGATTTAAACATCGCTATTCCTCAAGGGAAGATTACAGCGCTTGTAGGAGCAAATGGCTCAGGGAAGTCAACGATTTTGAAAACAATGGCTCGTCTAATGAGCCCCTCCCGAGGCAGTGTTCTCCTGGACGGTAGGTCTATTCATAAGCAATCTACGAAGGAAGTGGCGAAGCAGCTAGCTATTTTGCCGCAAAATCCGACCGCGCCAGACGGGTTAACCGTTTCGGAACTTGTATCTTACGGACGTTTCCCTTATCAGAAGGGTTTTGGTTCGATGAGTAAAGACGACCGCAGTATCGTGCAGTGGGCAATTGAAGCGACGGGTATGAATGATTTTACCGATCGTCCAGTTGACCAGTTATCAGGCGGACAGCGTCAGCGCGCATGGATAGCTATGGCGTTGGCCCAAGAAACGGACATATTGTTCCTTGACGAACCGACGACCTTCCTCGATATGGCGCATCAGCTTGAAGTACTTCATTTACTGCAGAAGCTGAACGTCTCCAATAACCGAACTATCGTTATGGTTGTACATGATTTGAATCACGCTTCACGTTATGCGCACCATATGATTGCAATTAAGTCAGGCATAGTAGTCGGAGAGGGGTCTCCAGTGGAAGTCATTACGCCTGAAATAATGCGCGAAGTATTTAATATTGAAGCAGATATCGTTCCAGATCCTCGTACAGGCGTTCCTCTATGCTTGCCGTATGCACTTGCTGGAGAGCCAGCAGCGGAAAAAGTAGAGATTAGGAGCAGCCTTACACAGCCAGAAGAGGCTTTAGCAGCTGCGGCAGGCGTTTAATATTTGCAATTGATAATAAAAAAGTCCGTGATCCCACAGTGGAGCGCGGACTTTTGCTGTATACAGCTGGTTACCGAGCTTCATAGTTACGTCGATATTTTACGCTCATGTTTCGTGTTTATTACGGTTGTCGTTAGCTATGTACATACAATGGAAACTACCCAAAAGGGATCCGATATCGCAAAAATGACCATATCTCCGCCCCTAGTAACCGTCACCCCGCAAATCCTGTTATGTATCCCAAAGAAACCGTATCCCCGTAAATCCTATTATGTATCCCAAAGAAATCGTATCCCCGTAAATCCTGTTATGTATCCCAAAGAAACCGTATCCCCGTAAATCCGCATATGAATCAGTCCTCATAGATTATATTGAAGAGAAGCAGCTATGTAAGCAACTGTTTACTTCTATGCAAAACAACGAAAGAAGCAGCTCTGCACATAGCAGTCAACTTATATGCAACCGACGAATGAAACAGCTCTACATGTATCAGTCTACCTATATGCAAACCACGAAAGAAGCAGCTCTGCACGTAGCAGTCTACCTATATGCAACCGACGAATGAAACAGCTCTACATGCAACAGTCTACTTACAATGCAGCAAAAGAAAGAATATTCTCCGCACTTTTTTACCTCCAGGAGAAGTTAAGATAAAGTAACTGACAAACAATGAGGCAACCTCACAAATGTGTGATGTAAACCTCATTAAAAACGCTGCACAGCATACGCTTCTTACTAAGAGTGAATTAAATCTCACTCGGCATGAGGTTTACTTCATGGGGAGTGAGGTTTACCTCATTAATCATTAACTTCGGTAAAAAGCTCAGTCTTGATAATGAGTGAGACCTCACAATTAGTGAGAATACCCTCACAATAGGGAGTAGATTTACCGTTCTTAAGTAACTTAAACTATAGCAGTAACTCCAACGATAGTTGGGGTACCTATAATAGCATTGAAACATACATTAAACATGCTAATCCACAAATTAGCGAGTATAGCAGTAAAGTTAGCAAGGTTACCCACAAAAAAGCGAGTGAAGCTGTAAAATTGCTACGGATACTCGCAACCAAGTGTGGTGTTTCTATATAGTTAGTAACATATCCTACACAATTGTGAGTAAAACTTGCAGATAATTAGAATACTCCCCCTATGTGAATAAGGTTTTCTAAAAAATATCGAAGGAAGCAGTAAAGTTAGCAAGGTTACCCACAATTCAATGAGTGAAGCTGCAAAATTGCTAAGGATACTCACATATAAGAATGGTTTTTCTTTAAAGTTAATAACAAACCCTACACAATTGTGAGTAAAGCTTGCTGTTAATTAAATTACTCCTCCTATGTGAGGGAGATTTCCTAAAAAATAGCTTGTGTAGATGTACACCTAACAGGGTTACCTACAAATTTGTGATTGAAGCTTAAAAGATGTGATGGATACCCACAAAAAAGTGGGCAAAGAATTAGAATAAGAAGAGTTACCCACATATTAACGAACATATCAGTACTGTTAATAAGATTTCTTACATATAAGAGTGAGCATCTTGGTAGTAGTTCATTACAAACCTAACTGCACTTATCTTGGTAGTATGCTGCATTCCCACAAATAAGTGTGCGTATCTTGGTAATAAGTCACATTCCCACAATAAGTGTGTGTATCTTGGTAATAAGTCGCATTCCCACAAATAAGTGTGTGTATCTTGGTAATAAGTCGCATTCCCACAAATAAGTGTGTGTATCTTGGTAATAAGTCACATTCCCACAATAAGTGTGTGTATCTTGGTAATAAGTCGCATTCCCACAAATAAGTGTGTTTATCCTAATAATAAATCGCATACCATAAATAAGTGAGTGTATCTGGACAGTAAGTAACATTCCGCAAATAAGTGTGCGTAACCTAATAGCAAGCAAAATTCCCTACACAAAAGTGAGTAAAGCTTAAAAGCAGTAAGTCTGATCACATACTTTTGCGAATTAACTCATACAATCTCATGCAATTAATAAGATTACTCACACATAGGGTTGAAGTCTGCCCATCAGTGAAAACCCTCATAACCACGGCGTTTACAGCCTTTGAAACATGCTCATTTAAGTATGCAAATTAAGAGAAAAGCATCGGCGGAAAAATAACTTAAACTTTTTTTGAAAAAGTAGTTGCATTTTGTTTCTGGGGGTGATATATTATTACTTGTCGCTGCAACAACAAACGACACAAACGAAATAAACGAAGTAAGCAACTGAAGTAATTCGTGCGGAAGTGGCTCAGCGGTAGAGCATCGCCTTGCCAAGGCGAGGGTCGCGGGTTCGATTCCCGTCTTCCGCTCCATAAGTTGCGCCCTTAGCTCAGCTGGATAGAGCGTTTGACTACGAATCAAAAGGTCAGGAGTTCGAATCTCTTAGGGCGCGCCATATTCGATTTACCAAGAAATGATTTGTTAAATATCTCGGGACGTAGCTCAGCTTGGTAGAGCACCTGGTTTGGGACCAGGGGGTCGCATGTTCAAATCGTGTCGTCCCGACCATCATTTTCTTCTGCGGGTGTAGTTCAATGGTAGAACTTTAGCCTTCCAAGCTAATAGCGTGGGTTCGATTCCCATCACCCGCTCCAACTAATGAAGCGTAAGCTCTTGAGAAATCAAGAGCTTTTTTGTTGTTTAAGCATAAGAATTTTTGTTTATTAATATCAATCAAGAATTTGTTTATTAATATCAATCAAGAATTCATTTATAAGTACCAATCAACATTTCGTTATAATCATCAAACAAAAATCTTCTCTTGAGTTTTACTCAAAAATGTTTGTTTAAATATGCTCTATAAAGAAAGTTATTCAATTCAGACAAGCATTGGTTGTTTTTGCAAGGATCAGTATCGGGGCTTCAACCCTGTAGCATTTTGTAGTATGATGGTTGAAGTGAAAAAAAACGAAATTAACGTACGTGTATGCTTATGGTATCAAGTTTTGCATGTGCAAAATTTTTAGGAGGAACAGTATGTCGGATCAATCTGCAACGACTTTGACAGCAAATCGGCCGCAAGCAAACAATTTGCTGCGCCGGGATGTCCGCTTTCTAGGCAATATACTCGGTGAAGTTCTTGTTCATCAAGGAGGGCGTGAACTACTTGATGTCGTTGAGCAAATTCGCGAACAAAGTAAAGCTCTACGCGCTGAATTCGTGCCGGAGCTTTTTGAACATTTTAAATCAAACATAGCTTCCTTAGATCCGGAAAAACGTCATCAAGTAATACGGGCATTCGCAATTTATTTCCAGCTCGTTAATATTGCTGAGCAAAATCACCGGATTAGACGTAAGCGGGACTATGAGGTTTCAGCCGGTGAAGCCGTTCAACGCGGTTCGATTGAGAGTGCGATTCAGGATTTGAAGGAACGTAACATCTCTATTGAAGATGTTCAAGACATTATGAGCAACATTTCGCTCGAGCTAGTTATGACTGCGCATCCTACGGAAGCAACGCGCCGCGCGGTGCTTGATATTCATAAACGTATTGCTGTCGATGTAATGGAGCTAGACAATCCGACACTGACATATCGCGAACGCGAGAAGCTGCGTGAAAAGCTTATGAATGAAGTTCTCATTTTGTGGCAAACCGATGAGCTTCGCGACCGCAAACCAACCGTTATTGATGAAGTTCGTAACGGCTTATACTATTTTGATGAAACGTTGTTTGAGGTGCTACCAAGTGTCTATGAAGAGCTTGAACGTTGCCTAGGCAAATATTATCAGGATGAAAATTGGCATGTGCCTGATTACTTGCGCTTCGGCTCTTGGATTGGCGGCGATCGTGACGGTAATCCGTCCGTAACCTCCAAGGTAACCTGGGAGACGCTAACGATGCATCGTCAGCTGGCTATCCAGAAATACGAAGAGAAGCTTAATGAGTTGATGGATTTACTAAGCTTCAGCACAAATCTGGTAACGGTAACGGATGAGCTGGTGGAATCCATTCGTCTGGACCGCGAGCATGTCGAGCTGAAATGCGTTGAGCTTTGGAGAAATACGAAGGAGCCTTATCGTATTAAACTAGGCTTCATGCTTGAGAAGCTGGCTAATACACGTGGAGATTCGACGAAAGGCTCACAGATGCGTTATAACCATCCGAATGAGCTGCGCGAAGATCTGCTAATTATTGATCGCAGCCTGCGTCATCACTATGCGGACTATGTGGCCGATACGATTGTGGCTAAGCTTGTACGTCAGGTTGAGCTGTTCGGCTTCCATCTCATGACATTGGATGTGCGTCAGCACAGTCAAGAGCATGAGAACGCAATGACTGAAATATTGGCGAAAATGAACATAGTCGATGACTATGCTTCTCTTCCTGAAGAAGAGAAAACAGATCTTCTTCACCGTTTATTAAACGATCCACGTCCACTTACTTCGAGCCATTTGGATTACACCGAATCAACTCGCGAATGTTTGGACGTGTACCATATCATTTATCGCGCTCAACAAGAGTTTGGCGTGAACTGTATTTCCAGCTACCTAATCAGTATGGCTGAGGCTGCAAGCGATATGCTTGAGGTTATGGTATTTGCTAAGGAAGTTGGCTTATTCCGTAAGGAATCTGACGGTACTGTGACCTGCACGCTTCAATCCGTACCTTTGTTTGAGACGATTGACGATCTTCATGCTGCGCCTGAAATTATGAAACAGCTGTTTGAGATGCCAATCTACCGTCAAGCGGTTGAAGCAAGAGGTAATCTGCATGAAATTATGCTGGGCTACTCGGACAGCAACAAGGACGGCGGAGCGGTTACAGCGAACTGGGAGCTGCGTGTAGCGCTGAATGAAATTACAGCTACGGGCAACGATTATGATGTGAAATTGAAATTCTTCCATGGTCGTGGCGGGGCACTAGGCCGCGGCGGAATGCCTCTTAACCGCAGTATTTTGGCGCAGCCGCCGCATACAGTCGGCGGAGGTATTAAGATTACAGAGCAAGGCGAGGTTCTTTCCTCCCGCTACTCAATGCAGGGCATCGCATACCGCAGCTTGGAGCAAGCGACATGGGCGCTTATTACTGCGGCTCGTCTGGCAAAATATCCAGAACAAGAGCTGGCTGCTGAAGCGGAATGGGATGAAATTGCTCGTTCAATCTCAGATACGGCACTCACGAAGTATCAGGACCTTATTTTCCGCGATCCAGATTTCTTGACTTACTTCAAGGAATCTACGCCGCTGCCTGAGGTTGGAGAGCTTAACATTGGCTCCCGTCCTTCGAAACGTAAAAACAGCGATCGCTTTGAAGATTTACGCGCGATTCCTTGGGTATTCGCTTGGACGCAAAGCCGTTACCTGCTGCCGGCTTGGTATGCTGCGGGAACTGCGTTCCAGCAATATATAGGTGATGACGAATCGAAGCTTAATACACTCAAGACGATGTATGAGCAATTCCCGTTCTTCCTCTCGTTGATTGACAATCTGCAAATGGCTCTAGCAAAAGCCGATTTGGTTATTGCCAAAGAATATGCGGACATGATTAAGGACAAAACGATTCGCGATCGTATATTCGACCAAATCGAGCAGGAGTATAAGCTGACTTCTGAACTTATTCTTAGCATTACGGGTCAAACTGAAATTTTAGACAATGTACCTGTTATTCAGGAATCGATTCGCTTGCGTAATCCGTACGTCGACCCGCTTAGCTACATGCAAGTGCAGCTGCTAACAGAGCTTCGCGCTTTGCGTGCAAACGACGAGGATGATCAGGACCTTCTGCGTGAAGTGCTTCTTACCATCAACGGAATTGCTGCAGGCCTTCGGAATACGGGCTAACCAATAATCGCAGCTGTTACAGTTATATAGCAATTAATCTAGGCCAGTCTTGGTGATTTCACCGAGGCTGGCTTTTTGTGTTTTTACAAACGTGGTTGAAGTAAGGTTATAAGTCATTTTTATTCTGCTGCTCATTTTTCTTATGTTCAATTTAAATCCTCTTAAGTTTAGATTAAGGTACATCCGTCATGATAGGTACATAGGAAACAGACACCATCATTTGAAAGGATGATTACAATGAAAGAAGATAACAACCGCCCGGAACAGTTCAAGAGCCCATTTACTTCTACTACTCATTCAAATAATGAAACACCATTTTCCACGTACACTTATGCGTCTCAAAAACCGACAAGTGAGCTTAAGTCATCCTATGAAAAGGAACTCGGCATGCAGATGAATATGATGCAGCCTTCAATGGGAGGAGGAGTCAGGTCAAAGCGCAGCAGGAACTCAGCTAAGACAATGATCGCTTCCTTTCTAATAGGTGCTGTCGTCATTGGAGGGTTCTCCTATATGGCGGATAAAAACAACATGTTCAGCGGTGGAAATCAAACTCCGCAGAGCACGGGTGGTACTGTAGGTGACACTTCCGCACAGCAAGATGCGGCGGTCAAAACAGCTTCGCTAAATACAAGCAGCGATATTGCATCCATATATGAAGAGGCAAGTCCTGCAGTTGTGAAAATAGAAACCTATACACAGCCTAATAGGTCGCAATCGATGTTCGACGATCCGGCATTCCGCCAATTTTTTGGCGGCGGGGGCTCAAGATTGGAAGAGCAACAGCAGCAGCAGCAAACAGAAGAGCAAGATACAGGAGCGCTTGAGCTGATGGGTTCAGGAACTGGTTTCTTTTTCGAGGATGACGGTTATATCTTGACCAATGAGCATGTTGTCGCAGATGCGAAGCAGGTTAAGGTGTCCGTTCAAGGATATGATGAGCCGCTGACGGCAAAGGTGCTTGGAACAAGCTATAAGCTGGACTTAGCTGTATTGAAGGTAGAGAGTCCAGATGGGAAAGCATTCCATTCACTTAAGCTTGGAAACTCTGAAGAGACACAAGTTGGTGATTGGGTCATAGCAATCGGAAACCCATATGGTTTTGACCAAACCTTAACAATGGGCGTGTTGAGCGCCAAGGAACGTCCGATTACGATAGCGGATGAGCAAGGAGATCATGAATATGAGCATTTACTGCAAACAGACGCATCGATTAATCCCGGCAACTCTGGCGGACCGCTGCTTAATGAAAAAGGTGAAGTGATCGGTATCAACACAGCTGTTAATGCCGAAGCGCAAGGCATTGGCTTTGCAATTCCTACGACGACAATTAATAAAGTATTGGACGAGTTGAAAACGAACAGTCTATAAAACATGGCATCTCAGAATGAGCGAGTGGAAACAATATTTGCAGGAATGATGGTATAACAGAATAATGGGTCCGGAAGCATAATGCTTCCGGACTTTTTTTGAAATGACCTAGTCGCAAGTCGCCCCATTGCCTAGCCCTAGGTCGATTGCCGTGTGTGCTTCAAAAGCTTATAATGGTCAGAATGGTTTACAATTCGGGAGGTTGCTGCAATGAAACAACCATCGACTTATTTAATGTCGGTGTTAATCGTATTATTTGGTGCGGCCAGCTATGGCATACTGTCGCCCATTATTAAGCTCACTTATTCAGCAGGATATAGCTTCGAGCAAATAACAGTACATCAGGTCGGAATCAGCGTTGTGCTGCTATGGCTGTTCGTACTGTTGAGGCCTAAGCTATGGCGCAACCCTTTCCAACGTGGAAAATGGATTATGCTTGCGGTTATCGGAATTTTCGGCTTATGTATGACGACTATATTTTACAATTTAGCGCTACAAAGATTGGAAGCTTCTTTCTCAATTGTCTTGCTTTTTCAGTTCATGTGGATTACGATTTTGCTAGAATGTTTTTGGCTGAAAAGATTGCCCACAAGGCAGCAAGCAACCGCTATTGTCATTGTGATGGCAGGCACATTGCTTGCAGTCGGATTGTTTGAACATGACAGCTTCAAAGCAATTGATCTCGCTGGGGTCGGTTACGGCTTTGCTTCGGCGGTAACATATAGCTTGTTCTTATTTCTTACGGGCAGGCTGCAGACGGATTATGATCCTGTTATGAAGTCTGCGATGATGATGTCATTTGGTTTCATTGTCATAGCGCTACTATACGGCTCGAAGGCATGGGCAGGAGATGGCGAATGGACGCTTTTAGGGTGGGGAACGCTGCTTGCTTTACTCGGCAGCGTCGTACCCGCCATTTGCTTTAATATAGGTATTCCTAAGATTGGAAGCGGGCTGGCATCGTTGCTAGGCGCCATGGAGCTGCCTG
Source organism: Paenibacillus sp. J31R122 (assembly GCF_056269185.1). Classification (NCBI taxonomy): domain Bacteria; kingdom Bacillati; phylum Bacillota; class Bacilli; order Caryophanales; family Paenibacillaceae; genus Paenibacillus; species Paenibacillus sp. J31R122. The sequence continues at coordinate 94,025 of NZ_JBWDNM010000019.1, read as the reverse complement.
TGGCCGCTGTTAGCGCATGGCTTATTATTGGTGAGAGGCTCAGTGCATGGATGGCTGTAGGTATCGTTCTTATTCTTGCAGGCATTATGGTTGCTGAGCATGCGGCACGACGTTCAGTTGAACGAATGGAAGGTTTGGAGGAGTCAGGGTGAATGTATTAGAGGCACGCCTTGCGCGTTTAGCGCTCAAGGGAGATCAGCAAGCATTTGCTGAGCTCGTGGACCTATATCAGGATAAGCTCTTTCACATGGCATATCGGATGTTGAGTAACCGTCAGGAGGCGGAGGATGTCGTTCAAGATACCTTTCTTCGTGTATACAAAAACTTAGATAGGTATGACGATACGTTGAAATTTTCGACATGGATATATAGAATCGCTACGAATCTGTGCATCGATCGATTGCGCAAACGGAAGCCTAGCTATTCACTTGATGCGGAGAATTCAGAGCATGAAGGTCTTGATGGCTATTCGATGATTCCGAGCGATAATCGTACACCGGAGACAGAGCTTCTATTATCAGATACGCAGCGAATTATTCATACAGCGATTAACTCGCTTCCGCCTAAGTACAAATCGGTGATGACGCTTCGCTATATGCAGGATATGTCATTACAGGAAATTGGCGATGTGCTGGACATGCCTGTTACGACGATTAAGACTCGCGTGCATCGCGGCCGGGAGTTTTTGCGAAAGAAGCTTGAACACAAATTGTAGCAGGAAATATTAATCTGCTAAGCGTAAACGACTGCTGCCATCCTATATGGCTAAAGTATTTTTTCGTAAAGATATATAAAATTAAGAAGAAACGACTTCGTCGTCCTTGTCTAAGGACGTTCGGTTTCTCGTAAAAATATAGGCATTGGAATAAGTGTGAAACTTATACTTTGCTATATTTTAAAAAAAGTGAAACATCCCTTCGTTCATAACGTATCCTATAACGAGCATAGAACTTATGCTTGAGCAATTGAAGGAAAGGAATGGCTGATATGAATTGCAACGTCGCCATCGTATGGATGCATGACTATTTAGACGGCGAGCTGCCTCGTGAAGATATCGTTACGTTAAAATCTCATTTACTTTCTTGTCCTGGATGCCGTAATCGGTTAGAACAGCTACAGAAGACAGACGCAGCAGCGTTTCACACTTTGACAGCGATTGACCCTGCCGCGGATTATGACAAGAAAGCATCTGAGCAGTTAACAGGGCGTATTATGCAGCAATTGCCGAAGCCTCAGAGAAAGCAGCGGAACAAATTCGTTCGGTTTATTTACCGTTACCCTGGAGTTACCGCGGCAGCAATATTCGCGCTTGTTATGTTTGGCAGTTTCTTGACAATGTGGGAAGAGGATTCCAAGTTAACTGTAGCGGGTGATGACCTGCAGCACATCATTATAGAAGGTAACACCGTAATCGTGCCAGAGGGTGCACATTATACAGGAAATTTGACAGTGGAGAATGGTATTGCTAATGTTATGGGAGAAGTAGAAGGTAACGTTACTGTTATTGACGGCTCCATAAACCTAGCTTCCACTGGATATATTGCGGGACAGAGTCGAACGATCGATCAAGCGCTTGACTGGTTCTGGTATAAAGTGACCCAAACTTTTGGCGGAAAAGCTAATTAAGACAAGCGGCCTCCCATTAATAGGGAGGCGTTTTTTTTGCCACAATAATATTATTAATTTATTTTGAAAATGAAGGATTTCCAATCCCATATCTAGAAAATAATAAGGTTGAAATCCGATACAAAATAAACAAAGGTGATCGGCTGTTGGGGGTTGGCATATGAGTTATTTCTCAGATTTAACGTGGCATGACTGGTTTAAGGACATCGTAGATGTAGGTATAGTCAGTTATATTATTTATAAAATGATATTGTTGGTGCGCGGAACTCGCGCCGTTCAGCTATTGAAGGGGATCTTTGTACTTATTGTGGCATGGGCAATCAGCACCTGGTTAAATTTATATACGCTGAAGTGGCTTATGAATCAAATGTTTACGTTCGGTGTTGTCTCGGTACTTATAATTTTCCAGCCGGAGCTAAGACGAGCTCTAGAGCAGCTTGGACGAGGCAAGCTGTTCGCCAGATCATATTCACTGGAGCGAGACGTAGTCAATGAACAAATTGACGGTGTCATTAAGGCTGTTCAATTTATGGCGAACCGTAAGATAGGCGCGTTGATTGTGTTCGAGCGAACTACGGGCGTGAATGAATTAATTGAGTCTGGCATTCAGATGGAGTCAAAAATTACTTCAGAGCTACTTATAAACATCTTCACACCGAATACGCCGCTGCATGATGGAGCGGTTATTATTCGCGGCAACCAAATTATGGCGGCTGCTTGTTACTTGCCGCTTTCGGAAAATCCTTTTATAAGCAAAGAGCTTGGCACACGTCACCGCGCGGCGATTGGCGTTAGTGAAGTGAGTGATGCTATATCTGTCGTTGTATCGGAAGAGACGGGACAAGTGTCGTTGTCGCTAAATGGGATGATCGTTCGCGATATTAATGAAGAATCGCTTATTTCAAAACTGTTTGAGGAGCTTACACCGAAGACTAACGGGCGCAGTAAAGAGCGTGCTATGGTTTCTTCGTTCTGGAAGCGGAAAGGAGGCCAAGATGGATAAATGGCTAAATCACCCGACCGCACTCAAAATTATATCTATATTTGTCGCTCTGCTCCTATGGGCGGTTGTTCATATCGATCCGAATTCGGCACCGCAGCAGGTTACTTCGAGCACCGATACGAAAATTATCGAAGCAGCGGTCATACAAACAGAAGGCTTAGATACGGATAAACTCGTGCTAACGGCAATGGAGCCGACCGTTGTGCGGCTAGTCGTAGAAGGAAGAATATCTCTGCTTGCAGCCAATTCTGAAGATGATTATGTCGTAAAGGTCGATTTGAGTCATGCCAAACCGGGCTTGCAAGAACTGCCCTTGATCGTAGACTTACCTAAAGGTATTCAGCTTGTAGAGAAATCTCCGCAAAAGGTTACGGTGCAGCTGGAGGAAATTGTAACGAAGGCATTTGATCTTCAGATTCTAACCGATGGCAAGCCTGCGGAAGGCTATGTCGCCGGAACGCCTACTGTAGATTTACCTACCAACATAGTAGCGGTTACGCTGCCGAAGGATGATATGGATCGTGTAGGCTCGGTATCCACTGAGGTTAAGATTGAAGGAGCGGACAAGACGGTTGTCAATAAAAAAGCTAGAGTAGTCGTTTACGATCAAGAAGGCATAGAGATGTCAAATGCAATCGTCTATCCAGAGACGGTGCATGTAGAGGTGAAGATTACTCCGCCATTTAAGACTGTGCCGCTGCAGGTAAGGTATACTGGAAACCTCCCAGCGGGTTTAAGTCTCGTGTCTATAAAAACCGCATTAGATAAAATAACGGTATACGGTGAGCAGAAGGTACTAGATGGACTGCAGGTCTACGATGGCGTGGTGCTGGATTTGGCTAAAGTTAAAGAGACGGGAACTGTTATGGTGAAGACGCAGCTAATCGATGGAATTAAGCTGGTTGGGCCTGCGGAGGTTGCGCTGGATGTCGTAGTAGCCCCGACTGTTACGCGTACGCTCACTGGAAACGATGTCGTGATCAATGGTCTCTCGGATGGTCTGACTGCACTTATACGGACTCCTGAAGCGGGTAAAATCGATTTGACACTAAGCGGAGCCGAATCGGTTCTGTCTAAAGTGAAGGCCAGTGATGTTAAAATTATAGCTAATCTAGAGGGAATGGCTGTCGGCACGCATATCGTGCCACTAGAGGTAGACGTACCGGCATATATACAGACAGTTATTCCAAATGGAACGACCTTGACAGTAACAATAGAAATTAAGGACAGCTCCGTTGGGAATGTGGAAGAAGAAGAAGCGGAAGAAGTCGGGGGCACTCCAACTGAGGAGCCGCCTCCGGTTGAAACGACTGAACCGGAGCAAACAAGTAACTGATGAATAGTATGATCTCAATATATAGCTAAAGGGGTTCAATAAATATGGGGAAATATTTTGGTACTGATGGCGTGCGCGGTGTAGCGAATCGAGAGCTTACACCAGAGCTGGCTTATAAAATCGGCCGTTGCGGCGGCTATGTATTAACAAGACAGGCAAATAAGCCTAAGGTTGTAATCGGACTGGACACACGAATCTCCGGGCCGATGCTGGAATCAGCGCTCATTGCTGGTCTCTTGTCGATTGGTGCTAGCGTGGTGCGTTTAGGGGTCGTATCCACCCCTGCAGTTGCTTATATTACACGTGAACTGGGGGCGGATGCAGGTGTTATGATCTCTGCTTCGCATAATCCAGTTGAAGATAACGGCATTAAGTTTTTTGCGGGTGATGGCTTTAAGCTGTCTGACGAAACGGAGCTCGAGATTGAGCAATTGATTGATGCTGAGACCGATGAATTGCCGCGGCCAGAGGGTGGAGACATCGGTGCGGTATCGAGTGACAAAACGGCGAAGCAACGATACTTAGACTTTTTGAAGACGACGATTAAAGGTGAGTTTGGCGGTTTGAAAATAGTGCTGGACTGCGCAAACGGCTCCGCATATGAGCTTGCGCCTACGGTGTTCCGTGAGCTTGGCGCGAATATTATTACGGTTGGAGCAGAGCCGGACGGCTTAAACATTAATGCGGGTGTAGGTTCCACTCATCCGGAATATTTGCGTGAACAGGTTCTAGAGCATGGTGCTGATCTTGGTCTATCGTTTGATGGCGATGCTGATCGTTTGATCGCGATTGATGAGAAAGGCGAAGAGGTAGATGGCGACTTTATCCTCTGCATTATTGGCGATGCAATGAAACGTGCTGGAAAGCTGAAGGAAGATACCGTTGTAACGACGGTCATGGCTAACATCGGCTTTTTCAAAGGTTTAGAGCGTATCGGTATGAAATCGGCACAGACCGCAGTAGGCGACCGTTATGTTATGGAAGAAATGCGCCGCGGAGGCTTCAATCTTGGTGGAGAGCAATCTGGTCATGTTATTTTCCTCGATTATATTACGACGGGTGATGGCATTCTAACTGCATTGCAGCTTGTTGATACATTAGCGGCATCTGGCAAGAAGCTAAGTGAGCTTAAGCAGCTAATGCGTAAATATCCGCAGAAGCTCGTGAACATTCGTGTAGCGGATAAGAGCTTGTACCAAGGCAATGCAGCGATTGAAGAAGCTGTAAGGCTGGTTGAACGCGAGCTTGGCGATAACGGGCGTGTATTGGTTCGTCCTTCTGGTACCGAATCACTCATTCGTGTTATGGCGGAAGGGCCCGACAAGGACTTAGTAGAAGCCTACGTAGATCAAATAGCTGATGTTGTTAAAAGTGAACTAGGTTAATCTTACAGGTCATTTAGTATGAGCCACCTTAATCAGATATATGCTAAATAATTGACATCATTTATGATAAATGTGATTAGAAAAGGGTAGTCAAACCCGTGTTTGATTATCCTTTTCTTAGTATTAAGATGTCCTCATTTTCCGATATTTTCAAATAAGAGGTTGCGGAATATGTAGAAAATGAATATGATAGGGAATAGTATTCTAGAAGGAAAGCGTGGATAGAGGTTATTTTAGTAAGATAAGCGCCAGAGCTTGCGTGATGAATGATCTGTTATCGAAGCTGTATCATAGCGGGAAATGGGTATTCATACGGGAAGCTGACGAGGTGAGGGTGTTCGAAACATTCGGCGGGGACCTTCCGGTATTTGCTAGCCAACCGAGAGTCGTTACACAAAAGGATTGGGCGACCGATCTTACAAATGTGCGGCAGGCTGCTCCATATGTACAAGTAAGATATGAATCGACAGCATCCTAACAAGAGGATGATTTTGTCGTTTCAAGTTAATTATAGAAAGTATAAGTTTTACGCTAATACTCCGTCTATAATTCACCGCGAAACGAGTCTTTGCTGCCAGAGGATGGCAACAGCCGTTTACGCTTGTTGTTGAAATGTTTGGATCCCAAATGTCCAGGATGCCGCCGGTCGGGTTGGCACGGATAGAAGGGTTACATTGTGCCGCAACGAATGGGATCAATTTGTGACAACTTCATATTGCCTGTGTATCGCATTGGCATGCATCCGGTTAGGACGGGAAATACACCTTATCGGAGGCTTATTAAATTATGTGTGGAATTGTAGGATATATAGGTAAACGCGACTCTCAAGCTGTTTTGCTGGAAGGCTTGAAGAAGCTCGAATATAGAGGGTATGATTCAGCAGGTATTGCTGTCTTCACGAAAAATGGGCTAGAAATTACAAAATCAAAAGGACGCTTAGCTGTACTTGAGGGTATATTGCGCGAAGAGCCGCTTGAAGGTTCTGTCGGAATCGGTCATACACGCTGGGCAACACATGGTAAACCTTCGGACGTGAATTCGCATCCGCATATCGATACTACGGCAAAGTTTTCAGTTGTGCATAACGGCATTATCGAAAATTACTTGAAGCTGAAGGAAGAACTGATAGTAAAAGGACATATTTTCGTGTCAGAAACAGATACAGAGGTTATCTCGCATCTTGTTGCTGACGAATATGACGGCAATATTGTCGAAGCGGTGCAGCGTGCGGTTAAACGGATGCGCGGAGCGTTTGCGCTTGGCGTTTTAACGGAATATGAGCCGGAACGGTTAGTCGCGGTTCGGTATGCAAGCCCACTGGTTATTGGTCTAGGTGAGGGAGAAAGCTTTATCGGGTCGGATATTCCGGCAATTTTGGAGTATACGCGAAATGTTTATATTTTGAACGACGGCGAAATGGCTGTATTGACACGTGATGGTGTCGAACTAATGACGACAGAAGGCGAAAGTATTTCCAAGGAAATATTTCATGTCGATTGGGATATTGTAACGGCGGAGAAAGCTGGATTTGATCACTTCATGCTGAAGGAAATCCACGAACAGCCGAAGGCTTATAGAGATACAATGATGAGCCGTATTGCAGAAGACGGCAAGTCTGTACAATTACAAGAGCTAAGCATGACACCGGAATATATGAAGTCCATCCGCAAAGTGCAGATCGTTGCATGCGGCACAGCCTACCATGCGGGACTTGTCGGCAAGACCGTTATTGAATCACTTGCGCGCATCCCGGTAGAGACGGATGTAGCATCGGAATACCGCTATCGTTCGCCAATTATTACACCAGATACGCTGGTAATTGTTGTAAGTCAATCCGGTGAAACAGCTGATACACTTGCGGCATTACGCGAAGCGCGTCGTAACGGTGCTCGCGTACTAGCAATCACTAACGTAGTGGGCAGTTCAGTTGCTCGTGAAGCGGATGATGTGCTTATCACTTGGGCAGGTCTTGAAATTGCGGTTGCTTCGACAAAAGCCTATACATCACAGCTTATTGCCTTCTACCTGTTCGGATTATACTTGGCAGGAACGCTTGAGACGCAAACACCGGCTCAAATTGCTGAAGTAATCGCAGCGATGAAGCTGCTCCCTGAGCAGGTTGAGAGCATTCTAGAGCAATCCAATATGCTGAAGAAGTTAGCAGAATCGATTTCGCATCACAAACACCTCTTCTTCATCGGACGCGGCGTAGACTACGCAGTTGCACAAGAAGGCTCGCTTAAGCTTAAGGAAATTTCGTATATTCATTCCGAAGCCTATGCATCTGGAGAGCTTAAGCATGGAACGCTAGCTCTAATCGAAGATGGCATTCCAGTCATCGCACTCCTCACACAAGAGGAACTGTACGAGAAGTCTTTAAGCAACATTAAAGAAGTGAAAGCGCGCGGCGCGCATGTTCTCGGCATTGCAAATGCTGGAACAGAAGTCGAAGTAGCGGATTCCGTCGATGAGCTATTCGCCATTCCGAAGACTCTGCCGATCTTGTCGCCGGCTTTGTCGGTAGTGCCGCTGCAGTTGATTTCTTACTATGCATCGCTTGCTTTGCAGCATGATGTTGATAAGCCACGGAACTTGGCTAAGAGTGTTACGGTGGAGTAGGGAGAAAAATAAAGTTGTAGACTGATAAATAATGTATTAGACTGGAAGAAGCGGATATACTGCTATTTGGAGCTCTTCTACTGTCTACAGAAGCGGCATCCAGAATAACATCATGACTCCACATGGGGCTACCTTCGGGTAGCTGTAGACAGCAATTAAAGTCTGCAACTATCACTTAAAGTCCACCACTCACCACTTAAAGTTTGACGCAAGCCGACCGATTTTCAGGTATTTACCCCCTGACATCGCTCGGCTTTTCTTTTACCCAATCGGAAGCCCTAACGCTCGTCTCCTGCCATCCCCAATCTTTTACCCTGCCAATTCCCCAGCTTATTCATAGCTGCAATCTCGCATCACACAAGCACTTCTCAGGCTTTCACTCAATTTTTTATCCGGCTCAAAAGCCCTTCCATCTTCTTTCCTCGACTCTTTCCTAACCCCTAATCCCAGCCTTTCCCCAACGTCTTTCCCTGCTCTTACGTCAAACTTTAACTGCATTTTCTCTATGATTTTTTATGTTTAATTCCTGTCTTTTGCAGGCTCTCTCGTCAAACTTTAACTGCATTTGGGATTTGGGGAAAGGGGAGGGAAAAGGGTGGGAGGGCTTGTGGGAGTAGGGGAGAGAGGGATTGAGGGGGAAGGATGAGTGAGTGGCAAACTTTAAGACAAATGCACAGCATAGCCGGGAATAGCGTAAGAATCAAGAACCCTGTGAGCAACATGGAGATCAACCGTTTGTTATTAATAGTAGAACCCTCCTTGTATAAGATTTCTTGAATGCAGATTTGGGTTAAATGTTAGCATGCTCTTTGAAAATTGAATTTGGGACTTTCTTTCCGGTATGCCTCTAGACTATGGATCTTAGAATCCATTCGGGGATGCAAGGAGGATTAATCTGCGAGTGCGCAGGAGGCCTCCCGGAAAGTTCGGTATGGATGTAAGTTCGCAAGAACTGGAAACCTGTATCATGAACTCGGATGGTGCAAGGTGGAGGCGTTGAAGGCAAAGAACGAATTGCATGGCTCTTCCCATCTACGCGACCACATTGTTACCGCAGCGGACAAGCTATCCGCTTCCGATATATCGGGCTTGTTTCCTCTATCTTCTCAAAACTCTAGCAACACCCGCCGGGTGGGGCGGCCATGGTTACGGGTGCTGTCGTATACGGCGGCGGTCATGCCGCTGGGGCCCACCTCCACTACCCAGAAACAGGTGCGGGTCCGCCCATTCACCACTGATTGCAAGGTGTGATAACCAATGCCGTTCTTCACGCTTTTATGCCCGGTGTGCATATGTCCTTGAAGCACTACCACGCATTTATTACAGTTTTCCAGTATGCTCCGCACTGCTGGAGCGTTTCTGATGACATGGGGGTCCTCAATGTCATCCAGAAGGGCATGGACCATCACCACCACGATGTCCGGCTGTGCTGCCGCCAGATCGGCCTTGAGCCAGGACAGTTGGGATTGGGGCAAGTAGCAATCATCCCATCTCCCGATTCCCGGCTGGTGGGGCATGCCTTCGGCGTCGAAGTTGCAGTCCAGCCCAATGAAATGCACACCCTTGTGGTCAAAGGAATACCAGGTCTGTCCGCCGGGCATCTCCCACAGGGCGGCCAGTTCGGTGCCAGGCACTGAGTCTACATCGTGATTTCCCAGCAGATAATACATGGGGCCGCGAAACTTGCGCATTATCGGCATGATGGCTGCCAGGGCCTCTCGGCCCTTGTCCGGCTGACCGGGCCAGTCGATGAGGTCTCCCAGGTGTACGCAAAAATCCACTGGTACACCGTTGAACGCGTCAATACATTGCCTCGCTTTGTCTAAGGTGTTTCGATAATAACGCCCTATCCGCATTGGGCGGTCTGCATAGTGCATGTCTGTCATCAGACCAAAGCTGAAATGTTCCATCTCAATGCTCCTCCGGTCATGGGTTTGTGATTGAGCCGTGTGTAACGATAAAAACCAGCCCCGAAATCTCGGGGCTAGCTTCCGTCAATGGAAGTTGTAGAGCAACCCGCTGGTATTGTTGTTCAATCCAAGTGAATACAGGTGTGAGGTATCACCGATGCATACAAGCCTCGGGTTAATCCGGTGTTGATCATATTGCTCCAGAAGTACCGTGGACACCGAGGAGGGTGGCAGCCATATCGAACGCCAGAGCGCGGTCACCGGTATGTCCATAATCAACGACAACAATGCCAGTCCCACGCCATGGTGGCAAAAGATCGCCACATCTTTGTCCACAAGCGGGGTATCGGTCGTCCAGCCCACGTCGGTCACCTGGATGTGAGCCTGCCGCAACCATTCGAGCCAGCCGGTGCGCAATTCATGGAAACGGTTGGCGGTAAGGGGCTGAGGGAAAAGATCGCTGTTCGCTTCGTGCTTTCCTTCCCCGCCCTCGGCCTGGCGCAGCTGATGCCCCGGCAGGTTCCAGATCACCACCGGGTCCGGAACGCTTGAATCGGGGCTAGCTGTCAAATCACCCATCTCCCGCATCCATTCCAAGATTTGCACGGGTATCCCTGTTCTCTCGGCGGTATACCCGGCGGTGGCCTTGGCCCGTCCCATAGGTGACGAATAGATTTGCACTAGAGGCAGACGCTCCATGCGCTGAGCCAGCGCCTGAGCTTCTCTTTTGCCCAGGTCCGTCAGGTTGTCATTCTCGTAGTCCGGGTCGCCGTGTCGAATAATATGCAGCCTCATTTTCCGTTGTCCAATAAGGCTTGAGCTTCTTTTTGTGCCCGCTGCAGCGTAGCGGTGATGTCGGCATTGTTCAGATAGCTCTCATCCAACGCCAATTTGAAAGTGTTGGACACATCTCCGAAATTCTGCCGGATCATGTAAGGGCTCTTCAGGATCGGAAGGAGCTCTACTGTCGTGGCATACTGTGGCTTCTCGGCGAACATGGCCTGAATCTCGGGCAAGTCGTAGGAAGAGTGACGCACCGCGAAGTACCCGGTAGCAATCATCCACTCGGCGGAAACTTCCGGGCTGGTCATGTATTTCACAAACTCCCAGCTGGCGTCGATCTTCTCCTGAGGGTGCTCGTCGATGATAATGAAGCCGCCGCCGCCCAAGAGGGAAACAGGGTCTTTGCCGTCGCCAGCGGGAAGAGGGGCGATACCCCAGTCGAAAGTAGCGGTCTTGGACACATTGCCCAAAGAGCCACTGGAGTTTGTCATGATAGCGGTGGTCTCGGCCAGGAAGTTCTCCGCCGCGCCGCCGTAGCTGGTGTTGTCTTCGGCCAGGCCGGCGTCCATTAGACCTTTAAAGAAGTTGACGGTTTCGATGAGTTTGGGATTGTCGAGGGACATGGTGTCCATGTCCACATGGATGGCGCCGCCGTTGGAGAGCGCCAAGGCCTCGGTCATCCACACGTCGCCCATAAACTCAAGCGGTACAAGTTTGGCATTATAAGCTTTGAGGGCTTCGGTAACCGTTTTCAATTCGCTCCAGGTAGCTGGAGGGTTCTCAGGGTCCAGGCCGGCGGCCGCCAGAATATCTTTATTATAATAAAGAATGGTGCCGCTGTGCTGGAAAGGCATTCCGTACAGCAAATTGTCAGGGTAGCTGAACAGCGTGAAGAAGCCTGGTACATAGTCGTCTAGGAAACCAGCGGGTTCGTTGGCGATCAAGGTGTTCATATCCACCAGTGCGTCAATGCTGAGCAGGTTGGAGAGGTTGTAGCCGCTAAGGACCACGTTAGGGGCATTGCCGCCCGAGATGGCCGTCAGAGTCTTTTGCAGCGTTTCATCGTAGTTGCCGGTGAAGGTGGCGGTCACGTGGATGCCGTTGTTCGCCGCATTGAATTTATCCACAATCTTCTCCATAGCAAGAGCCAGGGGACCCGAGGTCTGGGTTGGAAAATAATAGACCAGCTCAACCACATCGCCGTTACTGGCGGGTGCGGAGGCATTGGCGGTTGGTTTGGCTGACGTCTGGGAGTCCGGTGGAGTAGACGAGTTGCCATTGCAACCGGCCAGAAAAACGAGAATCATGGATAACGCAGTACCTAGCAGTGCAAACCATTTGTTGTTCTTCATAGATCATTTCCTCCGTTCAATATATTATTACACACGAAATTCGCGTATAATATAACGTTACAGGCATTGCGGGTCCAAGGTTAGGAACGTGGCCGGCTATTTGATGCCTGAGGTGACGAAGCTAGCCACCAGTTGACGCTGGAAAAACACCAAGGCGATCAGGAGCGGTAAAATCACCAAAATGGCCGCCGCCATTGTCAGACCCCATTCTGAGGCGCTTTCTGCCTGAATGCCAAAGTAGGCCATGCCCACGGCAAGGGTGCGCTTTTGCACGGATTCGGTGATGACCATGGGCCAGAAATAGGAGTCCCATTGATACACCAGTGATGTAATTGAAAATGCGATAATGCGAGATTTTATCATAGGAATGCCAATCACCATCATGTATCTAAAATCGCCACAGCCGTCGATGCGGGCACTGTCTTTCAGCGCGGTGGGTATCTCCATAAATGCCCCGCGGAATATGATGATAGATATAGCCGAGGCAAAGCTAGGAAGGGCGATGCCCAGCAGGGTGTTGTACAGGTTCAACCCGTTGATGATGAGGTAGTTGGGCAACAGCAGGCTTTCTGGGGAGACCAGCAGCCGCGCTAGCACAAACAGGTAGAAGAAGTTCTGGAACTTGAACTTAAAGCTGGAGAAAGCGTAAGCAGCCGGAATGCTGATACAAAGCTGGGCTACTAAGACCCCCACCGCTACGATGATGGTGTTTTTGTAAAAAACATCCCAAGGTGCGCGGCGCAACACTTCCTTCATATTCTCCACGAACATGAACTCCGATGGGATGATGGCCAACGGATGTTTCAATACGTCCACCTGGTCCTTCATGCTGGTGATGAAGATCCATGCCAAGGGGAACAGGAACACAAGACTGGCAAGCAGAATAATGGCGTTAAATATTAATGTGGACGTAATTCTTTTGCGTTTGGCCGCCATGCCGCTTTTATCTCGGACAAGCATTCTTACTTCAGCGCTCATATTCTACCCTCCGTTCGCCAAGTCGTAGATAAACGATTGTGAAGATAAACAAAACCAGTAGGAATATCGTGCTCATGGCACTACCGTAACCAATGCGTCGGTTGATAATGCCTTCCTGATAGATGTAATACATCAGCACATTGGACGAATGGCCCGGGCCGCCCTGGGTCATGATGGCGACGAGATCCATGGATTGGAAACTGCTGGTGACGGACAGAAGACAGACCACAAACAGCGTGGGCATCAGCATGGGCAGCGTGAGCTTGAAATAGCGCTTGATATGGCTGTTTGTTTCCAGCGCCGCGGCCTCATAATAGTCCTGAGAGATATTCTGCATCCCCGCCAGAATCAGTAAAAAGCTGAATCCTAGTGATTTCCATACCGAGACGACGATGAGTGCCAGCAAGGCGTATTCGTAGCTATTTAACCACTGAATACGTTGGTCCAGCAGCAGGTTAATGGCGCCGCGGGAAGGGTTGTACATGTAGATCCACACCATTGCGGCCACCGCGATGGGTAACACGAAGGGGTAAAAGGCGGACATCCGGAATAGTGTGCGGAATTTAACGGTTTTGCTGTTGGCTATCGCCGCAAATAGCAACCCCAGCACCACGGTGAGAATGACTTGGGCAAAGCCGTAAATGGCCGTGTTCCCAACAATGCGCCAGAAGTGCCGATCCCCGTTGATGGCCTCATAGTTTCCAAGACCGATAAATTGCATTTGGGTAAAGCTGACGTTAGTATCCATTAAGGATAGATATACGGTTCGCAGCATGGGGTAAACACTGAACACCCCAAAGATGATCACCATGGGCAAAATATATAGATACGGTTTAACCGATCTACTGGCCAATGATCCTCTACTCAATAGCTTCCCTCCGTTCCAAATCGAATTGACCGTTTGAATAATGTTCAAATTAATTCAAATAAAGCGATTAAATGTAAATGTGAGGGCAAAGCGAATGGAACCGCTTCCACTCGCAGTCTGGGTTGGTGAATGATTCAGTTGGAAAAACTAAAGACACGATTCCCGGATAATAAGCTCTGGCTTGATGATATAATGCTTCTCTGGGCTGGGGTCGATACCATCTTTGACTATGGAGACGATTCTTTCACTGGCCACTTTTGCATGCTTATCTACAAAGGTACGCACCGTGGTAAGGTGCGGAGAAAACCACTGGGCCATGGGAATGTCGTGGCTGCCCATCACCGATATCTGGCCTGGCACCGAGATTCCGTTGTCCTGTAACGCGCTGATTACCCCCAGGGCCATGGTATCGTTATAGGCAAATATGGCGTCGTATTGGCGCATCCGATATAGATTGGCCACAACGGTGTCGTAGCTCGATTTGAAATCAAACTGGGTGAAATAGATGTCTTCTTCCAAGATTCGCATATCTTTTTCCGCCAAAGCATCCATCAGGCCCTGCGTGGTTATATCGCCGGACTGGTGATTTCGGTTGCGAATGTACGCAATACGCTTGAATTTTCGCTTTGCGAAGTGTTCGCCCACCAGATATCCCATCGTATAGTTGTCGAAAGAGACGCTGGGAATGAATTGCATCTTCTCGTTGCATCTCGTCATGGAGAACAAATGGATGGAAAGGCCCTTTAGATACTCGATCACATCGTCATTCTCGATTCTGCGGAATAGGACCAATCCCGCCAGCTGCCGCTTTTTGATCACCCTGTCCAAAGCGTCTACATCTTCGGTTAAAGTCACGTCATTCAGGAAAATGGGGTCGAAATCGTGCTTGGACAGTTCAGCCTGAATATAGCTGAATTGAAGAGCGCGAAAATCGTCTTCCATGAAGCTGCCAAAATAAGTGTGCATCAATAATCCAATGGAATTGGAAGTTTGTGTCCGTAGGTTCCTGGCATTCTCATTGAATTCGAAATTGTGTTTTTTGGCCAGTTCCATTATTTCTTGCTTTCGGCGCTCCGATATTTGATCGGACCCGTTAAGGGCGCGCGATATTGTGGATTGTGAAACGCCAATAAGCTTAGCTAGCTCCTTAGATGTTATCCGCATACAATTCTCCTTTCACACACGCATTTTCTCCGCAAGTGCACTTTGTGGTAGACTCTTCCGCGTTTACGCATACGTATGCGTAAACGTCCGTGTGAATTTACGCATTCTTATGCGCCAACATTCGGGTGCATTTACGCATTCGTATGCGTTAATCACTTTATATCATATGCAGATTTCCAAGTCAAGCGTTAGTGCTAATAATTAATTTTGGACTGCAATGAAGGTTGGATCCAAATCAACCTTGATGTTCGTCCATTGATATCTCCACAATTCTTCAAGCAGCCATTTCCACTCATCATCGTTCTTGAAGTTATGCTCTGTAGCGTCTCCCTGACCCCTAATACGAAGAGTATTTGAGCCGCACGGTCGTTTTTGGCCTCTTGCAAATTACTGCGAGAAGGAAGTTCAGGCACAGATCGATTTACCGATTCCGGATATCCCAACTAACGCAAACCCTGCTGAAGTGGGGGATTCACCCGATATCCGCTTGTGTTCTCCTGCATAATGAACACATAGGCGTCTTTTTGAGCTCTGAAGGCATAGTTAGGTGTTAATGGGCGGAAGAAGTCACGGGAAATGCGTTGAATAAATACACATGATTAATTTCATGGAGTTTTAACTCGTTTCCTACGGACGATTTTCAAAAGAAATCTCCCTTTTATAAGGGGGATTTCTTTTTTTACAGTTTTAGTAATGATAAGAATTATCAAACTATATTACAAAACTATTTAGCCACATATTATGTCAGACTTTTTTATCAATTTTTATTATAAAAAACCTCTGATGATGTAACGATAAATCAAGGGTATT
Source organism: Paenibacillus sp. J31R122 (assembly GCF_056269185.1). NCBI lineage: Bacteria > Bacillati > Bacillota > Bacilli > Caryophanales > Paenibacillaceae > Paenibacillus > Paenibacillus sp. J31R122. The sequence goes on along the minus strand of NZ_JBWDNM010000019.1, from coordinate 78,191 downwards.
TGATATTTAAATGATCAAACATTATTATAAAGCTACATGTTGGTATTAACATCCAACAAACTCTAACGCCCACCATTAAAACCATGCACAAAGCTTATAAAGTACGACTACAAGCCGATCTGATTTCAGGCATTTCCTCCTGATTTCACTCGGCTTTTTCTTTTCTCTCCGATTCATTATCCCGATTATTATCCCGTCAATCCCTTGCCAGCACTGGCTGTATTCCGATTTGATCTTTAACTGTTTTCATATTTTTTTCCCTTTCAAACCTAATCCCAATGTTTTCTCCTGCTTTTACCTCTGCCTTCAGTCAGACTTTTACGGTTCGATTTGTGATTTTCCTAAGCCCTCACGCCCATGATTTTCCCTGAATTTCAGTCAAACATGGCGTACAATGGGATTTTTAAGGAGCGGGAGGAGAAAAGCTGAGATGCCTTGTGGGAGTAAAGCGGAGCGGCAAACTTTAAGACAAATCCACACTGTGGCAAAGTGACATCAAGTATGGTCCCTTTCTCCCCATTGGACCCGGTGGCACGAGCAAACAAACCTATCTTGTCGTATTCATCGATGATGCAACGCGCTTTGTGGTTCATGCTGCTTTCTATGACTCTCTTGAGCAAGCCATTGTGGAAGACACCTTCCGCAAAGCAATCCAGCAATATGGTGTGCCCGAGGTAGTCTACTTCGACAACGGTAAGCAGTATCGGACCAGTACGCTATTTTAGGTCAGACATGGTTTTATTTGCGGAAGAAAGATACGTATCTGGTTGAGATATAAGTAATGGGAAAGTGGTTCTTACAGTGACAACTTCCCTTATCTAATAGAATTAGCGGTCACGCTCAGCGTCAAATAATGGACAGCAGACATCGTCAATTTCCGGTCAAGTAGAGACATCAGTAACAGCTAGTATGATATGTACTTGGTTCAAATAATAGTGAAATATAGGATTCTGAAGGAAATGAAGGAAACTTGTGGATATTTGTCGAACTGTTGAACCATAGCTTATATAGTTCAAAAGAATTATATAGCTTGGAATCAAGATAAAGAATTGGAGCTAGATTAATGCTTACTGGACGAATTGTTGGGAAAATAGAATGGGATAACACTATGAGTTTATTACCACTTGTATTTGCATATGCAATTTTTATGGTTGAACAAGATAATAAGGCAAGGTTTGTAGTTCTACTGGCGCTTTATATTATATTTATTGTTTATTCAATTGTTAAAGATAATGAACAGAGTTTAAAAGAAGGAGAAAAAAAGAGAAAACAAGTCGACTTAGTTCTTTTATACGTAATAATGGCTGTTCCTGTTTTTTTCTCATGGTACAATTTATTCTATTTCCTCTTTGGCGTAATTACAATAACGCTAATTGTTTACAAAACGTTTGAGTTTATAGGTGACATGACGGAATCGGTATTACATCATAAAGTAAAAATGCCACTTACATTTGCTTCATATATTAAATTCTGTGTTTGGTTATTCGGTTTTATAGTGTTTATAAGTTCCTTCTTTGGATTTGTTGTTTGGTTTATTACTTTGTATCCTAATCATTCAATTTCCATAATGTTAATTAAATCTCAGTCGAATATTGTAACGCTCATTGGGATTATTGTCTTTTCGTTACTTATCGCTGTATTTATAATTGATTATCTTATAAAGATGGTTTTCATTGATTTGAAACCTGTTAATTTTAAAACAATGCGTCGAATTGAGGTGCAGCAACTATTTTTTAAAGTAGCAATAGTCATTATATTTGCTGACCTGGCATATTCACTAATGTACTTAACATTTTCGGGAATCAAGTTAAAGGAAGTTGCAACATTTAATGATTATCTGCTGCTTTTACTTGATTATGTAAAGTCGTTTTATTATGCATTCAGTCTTCATTTTGCCATTCCTATGCCAACAACATCTTTCTTTAAAGAGTTGGATGTCTTGGTTAAGGAAACATCATCAATGCAAATCATTCAGTTTTTCCATTTCTGTCTTAACAAAATAGTCGATATAACCGTACTTGCTTATATGGCAGGCATTATTTTAACCGCTTTAGGATTTAAGAAAGAGAAAAGCGATTAATCAAGTTTTTTGAATATAATTCTTCATCAATTGTAATACAAAATGAACGTGGAATGTATTTACAGCAGATTAAATAGGCAAGTGGTAAAGGAAACGAGATTCCGATTATTTGTAGGGAATGAATTATCATAGAGAGAGGTGCATGAGTTGAACGATTTATTATCGTTTGAACAAAATATCTCGAAAAGTATGAAGGAGCATTACAATTATTTGTTACATACTGGGAGCGAATACAATCATTCGTACAGTCAAATAAAGAGTTGGTTCTTGAACAAAAATTGATATCAAAAGCTATTGTAACAAGAATGTTTTATGCCAATCGAAATAGTCGAGACTATAATGATAAAATACATCGAGATAAGAAGCCCGTCCTTCGCTGATTACTTTACTGAATCTGTTGGGTTGTATACCTCTGCATTTCTGAGAAATATTGTTGGCTTTCAATTAGCAATGGAAAAAACTTTTTAAAAGAAAAGACCAGATATACTGATTATGAAAAACGGAAAAGTTGAGTATATATTAGAGATGAAAATTGATATGGGATATAGTCGGTATGAGTGGCAGCAAATTTATAATAAAAAGGTTGAAGCATTCGGTTTACCTCCTGGGAGAGTATGCCTCATTGTATTGTCGTCATCAAATTGGTCTGGATTTGAGAAAGTAAAGCCGTTAAATTGGATTTCACTCTCTAAGAAACATCCAAATGATGCGAGGAAATTTCCACTTTACCAAGCAGGAAAAGAGTTAACCTTAAATGATTTTGATGATTTTATTGAGAAGTATTGAAGATACAATAAGACAGGGTTAGGGTGATGTGAATGATAGATGTCCCAGTTGAGCATAACGAACGCTTAAATTATGTACTTGATTTAGCTTGGAGTATATTTATCAAAAGGCTTGCCCTTGGGCGTATTAAAGTTAATAAAGAATCTTCTATGCAGCTCCATTATGCATCATTGATTAACAGTCTGGGTGAATTAATGTGCTTAGATAGGGCTGATGTATTTACGATTGAATTGGAGCATTCTTATCAGTCCAAGAATGTGGATATTGTTTGTTATTACAATGATATCAAAGCGGCGGTTGAACTGAAATGCTTTAAAAAGTCATCTAATCGTGCAACTGACATTGATATGTATGATGTATTGAAAGACATTGAACGGCTATTTGATTTTGAGGATTTTTTAGTTAAACGCTTCTTCTGCCTAACAGACAATCCGTATTATATGAATGGTCACCATTCTGGTCACGCTGAATTCGTGAGTATCAGTCATGGAACTTTGTACATTAATGAAACCCCCATTATTCCAAGCTGGGCTGGAAAGTGGAAAGATAAGAGTAAGGATAGAACACTACATTTTAAGAAAGATGTTGGATTTGAATGGTTTCAAGAGAAGGAGTGGTATTTTTTAAATTTGAAGTTAGATTAAAGCATCACTAAAACAAGAATATATTCAGAATTGCTCGGCTTTTTCTTTTCCCTACACGCAATCTCCTGCCAATATCGCACTAATCCACAATCATTTCTCCTGCCATTTCTTCTGCTCTTTAAGATCCGGAATCCCACATCACGCCTGCACTTCTCAGGCTTTCCCCCGCTCTTTTATCCGGTTGAAAAGCCCTTCCCACCATCTTTTCTCGGTACTTTCCTAACCCCTGCCTTTTCCCCAACGTTTTTCCCTGCTCTCACATCAAACTTTAACTGCATTTTTTCATTAATTTTTCCTGTTCTATACCTGTCATTTGCCTGCTTTCGCATCAAACATTAATTGCTTTTTGGATTTGGGGAAGGGGGTGGGGTAGTGGCAAACTTTAAGACAAATCCACAATTCCTCAAGGTATTTATGCAGAATTACGTGAGGCTATGAAAAATAGTGATCACCTATTTACGGACCTGCACGTTGCACAGGGGCGTGTCCATAACTGGTTGGACCGTTACTTCACGGAATTCCTCACCGTGTTCAATGACTGGAATGTAAGTCAGCCATACAAATGCTAAGTCTGAGCATGCTGTCACATGAGATCGTATCATTATCAGATGAGTTCTTGCCTAGGCATCTGAGACAAGTAGCAAAACGTGGGGCTGGCATTGGACGTATACAGGAGATAAAGTCAGCTGCTAACCGTTCTGTAGGTATTAAAGAGGGCACGGGTCTAGCTAAGATGGAGTTGCAACTGCTGCTCAAACAGTATCAACTCATTCAAAACAAGTTTGATGAACTTCATCTAAAGATCGACGAATAAATAGAGCAAACACCCGGTGTAGATCAACTTTTAGTTATAAAAGGAATCGGCAGAGATACGATAGCTGGTTTTCTTGCAGAGATTGGCGATATAGGGAATTATCAACATCCGAAACAGATCGTAAGCTTGCAGGAAATCCAGAATTATTAACTAAGCTGCTTGTAAGCCGAAGCAATCCACATTCAATTAAACGCATATTGACAAGGGATTCCGGAAAGTGAACACTCACTAATAGATATCGGTTAATGCGTGAACTTCTATATGCTCGCGGATGATTAATGCTTTTACCGCTTGCAGCAGCCCGGTCGAACGTTTGGCAACCTTGAACGATTTGCTTAACTCTTGAATGGACATCACTGGCCTCCTGCAAGATCCGCACTATATGGCATTCCTGCCTGGGCACCGAGCTTCATGACCGACCTTCCGGCTACCATCCCCGCAAACGATATGGCCTCACTTAATGTCCAGCCTGACGCGATGCCGAAGCCTAATCCTCCGTTGAATGCGTCCCCAGCGCCAGTTGTATCGACGACATCGACTTTCAATGCGGGTACTGTCTGGATATTCCCATTCTCCAGGTATGAGCAGCCATGCTCGCCCCGGGTCACGATCAGCTTATGTCCGAAACGCTCCTCCCAGCTGGAAAGAACCGATTCAAGCTCTTCCTGAGTAGAGAAATCACGACCCACCATCTGTTTTAGCTCAGTTTCGTTAGGGGTTACATAATCGCAATTTCTCAGTAAATCTTCGGGAAGCGGCTGGGCAGGCGCCGGATTCAGCACTGTAGTGACGCAGCATTCACGAGCCAATTGCAAGACATACTCCACTGTTTTTAACGGAATTTCCAACTGCACCAGCAGCAAGTCGGCTTCCGCAATCAACCCGCGATGCTTCTCAATGCTCTCCTCTGAGAAATGATTGTTCGCACCGGAAACGACCACGATGCAGTTGTCTTCGGGTGTATGGAGCACGGTTGCGGTACCGGTTGGTACTCCTTCTAGGTTCTGAACGGCCGAAATATCCACCCCGTTGTCCAATAAATTCCGAACTAATTGTTGTCCGAACATATCTGTCCCTACTGAACCAATCATTGCAACCTGGGCGCCCAACCGCGCGCTGGCGACTGCCTGATTTGCTCCCTTGCCTCCCGGCATGTAATGAATAGCTTGCCCTTGCAACGTTTCTCCCACGGCCGGCATCCTGCTCATCGAGATGACCATATCCATGTTCAAGCTTCCTACTACTACAATTTTTGGCTTATTCAAAATGAACACTCCCATCTTAATATAAGTTTCCTTATTTGTTTGCTCGGCAAATGTCAGATGTAGTTTAAGTGATACGAACGGGAATATCAATCCTTTCCTTCACTTATCTCAGTCCCGACCAGCTTAAAAGGCTATGAAGTGGTTAAATGCATCAAAGTAGAAACTTGAAACATCTCACCGGGTGGAGAAATGAATCTTCAAAGCCTGCATTGGTGCTGGGAATAGAAACAGTCTCGTGTCTATACTGTAACTGCCGGCGAAAAACAAGAACAGGGGGGGGATGGTTTCCATAGTTAAATCGATTTCGAAAAGCAAGTACTATTATGTCATGTTTTTAATTCCATTCGTCTATTTTATCGTGTTTCATTACATCCCGTTATTCGGGATCATTATTGCTTTTAAAAAGTACAACGTGTTCCAGGGAGTATTCGATAGCCCTTGGGTAGGGACAAAATATTTCAGTCAGTTCCTCAGCGACCCTTACTTCTACAAGCTGCTCAAAAATACGCTGATGATCGGCCTATACCATATTTTGTTTTCGTTTCCGGCTCCGATCGTGCTGGCCTTGCTTCTGAACGAGCTCAAGAATCAGGTGTTTAAACGGTTCGTTCAAACGGTCAGCTACTTGCCTCACTTCTTGTCCACAGTTGTCGTTGTGGGGATGATAGTCAACTTCACGTCTTATGATGGAATCATCAACCGTTTTCTTGGCCTGTTCGGAATGGAAGCCGTTCACTTTTTAATGCTGCCGGAATGGTTCCGAACGATTTACATCGGGTCGGAAATATGGCAGGGGATTGGCTGGGGGTCGATCATTTATTTGGCCGCCCTAACAGCAGTGGATTCTCAATTATATGAGGCAGCGGTCATCGATGGGGCCAACCGTTGGAAGCAAATGATTCACGTCACGCTGCCGGGCATAGCGCCTACGATCATCATTTTGCTTTTGTTCAACATAGGAGCGGTGATGCAGGTTTCGTTCGAGAAAGTACTGCTTCTCTCGAACGGCTCCAATATGCCTGCTTCCGATGTCATTTCTCTTCACGTGTACCATCGGGGACTTGTTTCCAGCGACTTCAGCTATGCGACGGCCGTAGGGTTGTTCAATTCTGTCGTAGCCGTCTTGTTCTTGGGCGCCGCCAACCGGATCAGCAAAAAGGTTAGTGAAACGAGCTTATGGTAAAGGAGGAACTCAGTGAGAAACTACCAAGGGATCGGATCCCGAACGTTTGACGCATTCAATATCCTATTCATGATTGGATTGATCTTCGTTACGTTTTATCCGTTGTATCATATTTTCGTTGTATCCATCAGCGATGGACATTCCGTGCTGCGGGGGGAAGTGAATATTTGGCCGATCCGTCCTAATCTGGACACCTATCGCTTGCTTCTTCACGATTCGGCAATCATCCGTTCTTATGGAAATACGATTCTATATACGACAGTAGGCACATTTGTCAATTTATGCTGCACCATTCTTTGTGCTTATCCACTCTCTAAGAAGGAATTTCACGGTAGAAGCTTCTTTACCCTGATGATCGTGTTCACCATGTTTTTCAGTGGTGGGTTGATTCCCAGTTATTTGCTTGTGCAAAAGCTGAACATGATAAATACGATGTGGGCCCTCATCATACCTGGGGCCATCAGCGCGTGGAATATGATCGTAATGCGTACGTTTTTTCAAGGAATCCCGAATGAGCTGTTTGAAGCGGCCCGAATTGATGGGGCCCAGGAACTGCTTGTGTTATGGAGGATCGTATTGCCCCTTTCGCTGCCGATCATTGCCACCATCTCAATGTTTTACGCTGTAGGCCATTGGAACAGCTTTTTCCCGGCCTTGATTTATTTAGATGAAAAGGCGAAGTATCCGGTGCAAATTTTGTTACGGAATATGGTCGTTATGGGACAAATGTCGGAGCAAAGCCAAGAGCTAAGTGGATCTTACGCGGGGGTCACGTCAACTAACATCAAATATGCCGTCATCATGATTGTGGTTGCGCCGATTATCGCGGTATATCCTTTTATTCAGAAATATTTCATCAAGGGGGTGATGATTGGCTCTTTGAAAGGTTAGAGCTGATTTGTGCGAAAGTTTTGACATATTCAATTGTTAGGCAAGCTGTTACAATTAATTATGATCATGGAGGGGTAATATGGAAAACAAAATAATGAAGTTCCAACTCCTAGTTTTCGTCACGCTAGCTGTAGCGCTATTCTCAGGTTGCACTGCCAAAAACAGCGAGGGGGAGCCTTCCGCGATGGAAGGCCAGAAAGAAATGTCACTGAAGATGATCCGCTACGAGCATCCGTCGCAGGCGCTTAGGCAGGATACGCTAGTACTGAATGAAATCGCAAAAAAAATGGGAGTCAAGCTCCAGGTGGAAGGCATTCCACAAAGCAACTATATAGAGAAAAAGCAGGTTCTCATCGGCACGAACAATATTCCTGACATTATTCTGATTGATCAAAACGATCTCAACCAGTACGCCAAGACAGGCGTCTTCCTTAATATTTCCGAATATATGGATCAAGCTCCGAATCTTAAAAAACGGTTGGAGGAAAATCCGGAAACAAACAAGCTGCTGATCGAAGGCAAATTGTACGGCTTCCCAATTACCGCCCAAAACCAGCTGTCGGCTGGAAAGGCTCCGATGATTCGTACCGATTTGCTGAAAAAGCATAATTTGAAAACGCCCTCAACATTCGAAGAGCTTTATCAGGTGCTAAAAAAGTTGAAGGAGGCTTATCCGGATTCGACGCCATGGACTTCTCGGGGGATGGGTTCTTTTCTGGACGCTGTCGCTCTTGGTATGGGTGGCGGGTACGGAATGTATTTCGATTACGATGTGAAAGACGGCTCTTATGTATACGGAACTAGCAAACCCGCTTTCAAGGAAGTGCTTACTTACTTGAATAAGCTTTACAGCGAAAAACTGCTCGACCCTGATTTTTCTGTGAACACGCAGCAGAAGTGGGCGGAGAAGCTGACTGCCGGCAAAGCATTCTTTTATTTTGATAATAATACGTTTGCGGTGAACTACAACCAGGCGCTGCAGCAGCAAGACACGGAAGCAAAGTTGGAACTAATTCCGTATCTTAGCAACAGTCAGGGCAAGGTTAGAGGCTTCGCCTACCCGAAATCCGGATGGATTTCGGAATTATATGCGATCAGCTCCAAGGTCAAGGAACCTGCGGCGGTCGTAAAGTTTTACGATTGGTTATACAGCGATGAGGGTATTCAGGTCGCCAACTTCGGTGTGCTAGGCGAAACATATGAACTCGTAGACGGCAAGCCCAAAATACTTTCAAGTGTCCTTGATAAATATAAAACGGCAGCAGATCCGGCAAGAGCTTTGCTATCTGAGCTAGGAGCGGGATATTTAAGTCTGGCGCCGCATGTGGACGAAACGCCAATCGTACAAGTTTCAAATCCTGATTTGGTTCGTTGGGGAGAGCAAATCGACAAGGACCCGGGTTCCAAAAATCGCGCACCGTCTTTGAAGCCGCCTTTTACAGAGGATGAGAACGAGAAGATCAAGCAAATTAATTCCAAATTAAGTCCGATAACGGCTGATGTCGTGAAATTTATTATGGGATCCAAGCCGCTTTCTGAATTTGACGCTTTCGCAAAGGCTCTGAATGATAACGGAGCGCCTGAGCTCGAAACCATATATAATTCGGCTCTCGGAAGAGTGAAGAAATGATAGCCAATACGCTTAACGACCGCAAGCGGCCTAAACTCGAAGTTGAAACCGTATCGATTTACAAGCCGGCAAGCGAGTACGATTGGTCCTATTCGCACCATGCCCACATTACGCATTACAAAGGTAAATTTTATGCCATTTGGTCGAATGGGAGAATTAACGAGGACGACGTCGGCCAACGAGTGCTAATGGCGGTCTCGGATGATTTCCTTCGTTGGTCGGTACCTCAGGCTTTAGTGGACACTACTGGGGGAATATATTCGGATCTGGTGCTGACTGCTGCTGGATTTCACCAGTATGGCGACACGTTAATTGTCTACTATGGGCAGTACGAATACAAACTGGAGCATTTGGAGAACGGATCGCGTAAGAGCGGCGACAAAGGACATATGAATACGTTCCTGTATGCCATAGTCACAAAGGATGGAATGAGCTGGAGCGAGCCGATCCCGATGTATCTACCCATCATCCCGAATCACGGACCGCAGCAGACGCAATCGGGCAGGCTGATCATCAGCGGCAATATCATGTTTCCGTATTCGGACGATCCAACTGGAATGACCGGGTGGGTTCAATCGGGTATATATCCGCCTGAAATGTCCGGAACGATCTGTGACGACTCTGAATCATTCTGGCAGGTGAAGGAAGCGCGCCAATGGCCGGTTGGCTTATGCGAGGGTTCGTTCTATCAAACTGCCGACGGAATCCTTCATATGCTTTTGAGAAGCAATAGCCGCAAGCTATGGGTGACGCGGAGCGCAGACGACGGGGCGAGTTGGTCGAATCCGCTGCCGACTAGTTTTTCCGATAACAACAGCAAATTTCATTTTGGTCGGTTACCGGACGGGACGATTTACTATGTTGGAACGCCAGATCCAGAGCCCCGAGGCAAACGCAGTCCGTTAGTCCTGTCGCTATCGCTAGATGGGATGCTGTTCAACCGCCACTTCATTCTGAAAAATGAAATGTGTGAACGGCTCTTCCAAGGAATGTACAAGGGCGGCGATTACGGGTATCCTCACACGCTGGTGCACGACGGATATCTTCATGTCATTTACTCGGTTTGCAAGGAAAGCATTTCAGCTCTGAGAGTACCGATCGAAACGTTATAAAAGGATCGAGGGGGGAACAACGATGAAGCGGATGAAAGGTTTGATGCCGGCAAACCGGCTCTATTATAAAATCTTGCTGTATTTCTTGTCCCTTCTTATTCCGATAGTTATCATTGGCATTGCGACATACGCCAATTTTGTGTCCAAATACAAGCAAGACTTCGCGGCTAATGCTAGGATGAGTCTACAAATTTCAGCAGATTTGGTTGACGCTCATTTGCGGACGGTTCAGGAAGCAGGAATCAGCTTTTTCAGCGAGGTTTCCGTCAATAGGCTTTTAAAGCCCGATGCCCAGTATACACTGGAAGACAGGGCAAATTTGATTGACATTCTCCAGAGCCTGAAACGAACAGGGGCGATTCTGACCGAATTTGCCGATGATCTGTTCATGTTCATCGATCACGAGAAAGTATATACGACCTCAGGCATTGAAGATTTTGATCCGTTCTTCAAGCGTGCGGCAAGTTATGATTCGTTCGGGCCCGACTATTGGAAACGTTCGATCCTGTCTGACCGGTCGATCGAAATCTTGGAACCGTCTTCCATGCACACCTTTCAGTCTGTCAAAAAAGTTGTTCCGGTGATCGTCAGCAGTATGGTGAGAGGGTATAATGCGATTTTGGTGGCCAATATCTCAGTGGACGTTCTGCAAAAAAAACTGAAAGGCTATGCGCCGTATCCCTCTACACAATTTGTTGCCTTGGACGGATACGGCCGGGCTGTGCTTGGTCCGGAAGACAAGGAAGGCAGTGAGGCAGCCTTGATCAGTAAATTGACGGAAACGTTTCCATCCGACGATCCGGCCAGTACGGAATTATTCCTTGGAGAAACGCCCTACATTGTTTCCTACGTCCAATCGAATCTGTACGGATGGAAGCTGTATTCCTTGACGCCGGTCAATGAATTCAACCGTCAAGCAAGCGGCATTTTACGCATGATCGTAGTGATTTGTCTTGTGTTGGTCGTCATCGGGCTGTTGTTCTCTTTCATCTTTGCCTTTAAGCTTTATACGCCAATTCAGCGGATCAAGGATGCGCTCACAGATCAGAGTGAAACGATGGACGATCCGGAGCAGGCCGACAATGATTTTGACGAAATCGGCATCGGTATCCGCAAGCTGATCCGTCATAACCTGAAATTCGAGCGGCAGTTAAAAAGCGTGCGGCAGGAATATATGGATCAGGCGCTGCTTCATTTGTTCCATGATCGCGAGCTTCCGAACGATATTGATCTTCATCAGATGTTTCGTGAACGGCTTGGTTTTGAAGGGGATCGGTATCGCTGCTGTAGCATTCACTTTCAGTTCAAAGACGCCTTTTACGAACAAATCCCGGACGAAGACCGCATTATTGTATGGAGTAAACTTAAGAAGCTGATATGGAGCTTCTTGAGTGAACACTTCCGTCTGTACGTGCTGGAATGCACACGTCACCTGTACGCCTGTGTGATCGAACCGAATGACGACCATAATGATGAAGCCGGGTTGCGCGATGCGTTGGACAGCTTCATGCAAACGTTTCAGTTCGACCTTCAATACTGCATCGTTCACGTAGGAATCGGGCAAGTTCATGAGGGTATGAAAGGAATCGCCGAATCGTATAAGGAAGCCATCTTGGCCCTGCAGTACGCCGACAGCACACGGGATTGCGAGATTATACCTTATGAACGGCTCGATATTCGCCCAAGTGTCGTGTATACGTTTACAGACGAGATCAAGCTGTTGAACATGCTGAAGGCTGGAGAACCTTCCTTAAGGGAGAAGATCGCTCAGCTAATCATTCATCACGAGACCCGAAGCGCCTCGCCCCATGCTCTGGGCATGTGGATTGCGGAGGTATACCGAACAGGTTTGAGATTTATTTTAGAACAGGGATTGGAACGTGACCGTCTTGTGACCAGAGAGCTCCATAAGCTGCTAAGTGATTCCAACGGATGGCCCGTGGAGCTTGATCTGAAGAAAGAAGCGGTGCTTGATTTCTATGATCGTCTCGCAGTCGAGCTGCATTCCCGTCAACAAGCCAACAAAACGAATACACTGATTTCTGCAATTACGGAAATGATCGAAACGGAATACGACCGTGAGCTTTATCTGGAGAGTATCTCAGACCGGCTGGGGGTATCCCCAAAATATGTATCGCGGATATTCAAAGAGAAGACAGGGATGAACATCACGCAATACGTGAACATGGTACGTGTCAATCGGGCGAAGCAGCTTTTGTCTGAAACGGATTTGGCGATCAGTGAGATCGCTGACAAGGTCGGCATCTACAGCAGGACAACGTTTTTGCGTATTTTCAAAAAAACAGAAGGTGTCACGCCGCAAAGCTATCGCAACACAGATGAACACAAAAGCGTCTCGCAGTCACCTTTAATATGAGATGGAGGATTAAAATGAATCTGCCTGCACTGCATACAGACATTATTTTGAATCGGTTAAGTCCACCGACTGGCAAGGTCCGGATGGTGCTGGATACTGATACTTACAATGAAATTGATGACCAATTTGCTGTTGTACATGCTTTGACTTCTCCGGAACGGCTTCAGGTAGAAGCGATATACGCTGCCCCCTTTTATAATTCGAATTCTGACAGTCCCGGGGACGGAATGGAGAAGAGCTTTCAGGAAATCGGGAAGATACTTAGGCTGATGGGCCTGACGCCCGAAGGCTATGCTTTTAAAGGCTCCAACCGGTACTTGCCTGATGCCGCCACACCGGTTCCAAGTGAAGCTGTTTCCGATCTGATCGAGCGAGCATTGGCTTCTTCGGATGATGACCCGCTGTACGTGGTTGCTATAGGAGCAATTACGAATGTGGCATCGGCCATTCTGCTGGAGCCCAGCATTCGCAATAAGATTGTCGTCGTGTGGCTAGGCGGTCACGCTCTTCACTGGCCTAACTGTGATGAATTCAACCTGCGCCAGGATGTACATGCCGCCCGTGTCGTATTTGATAGCGGCGTGCCGTTAGTGTTGATTCCTTGTCATGGAGTGGCCTCGCACTTGATAACCACCTTGGCGGAAACGGAGAAATTTCTGAGGCATCAAGGCCCTGTCGGGGATTATTTAGTAGAAACATTTGAGCATTGCCGCAAAGACCATTTTGCCTATTCACGTGTCATTTGGGATATGTCCGCAGTCGCTTGGCTTTTGGAACCAAATTGGGTTCCGACAAGTCTCGTGCATAGCCCGATTATTACGAATTCCGACATGTGCCGGTGGAGCTTTGATTCGAAGCGTCATTTTATTCGATGCGCGAATAGCGTGAACCGCGACCGCATCTTTGGAGATTTATACCGGAAGGTTCAAGCTTTGAACAAGTAACGATAACTGAATCCGAACGGAGGAACGTGTCCATGGACGATAATAAGGATAAGAACGAACAAGTCGAATCATTCGAAGGTAATCTGGGTGTCGTTAGCGGTGACGATAACAGTACAGCAGCACCAATGGCTAGACGGACGTTTTTGGCCGGACTAGGGATGGCTAGCGCCGCACTGGCAGCCGGTGGGCTGCTCGGAAATTCATTGCAATCGGCCTATGCGAAAGAAAATTCCGTGACCGACTCGGTGTACGGGCAGTCTTTCCGTCCCGATCACCCGGATCATCCTTTAAGAAGAGCGGATTGGATTAACGTTCGGGAATTCGGGGCAAAGGGTGACGGTGCAGCAGACGATACGTCGGCCATCCGGGAGGCATTGAATTCCGCTAATGGGAGGAATGTCAATTTCCCAGCCGGGACGTATAGAGTTACTTCCACCTTGTTGGTCCCTTTGATCCGGCTGGTCGGAGAGGGCAGTGGGCGAACCACCGTCGTGTTCGATCAAATGGCTGGTTTGGACGGTTTCGCCTTTCAAGCGGAGACGATCGCCGGACGGGAAGGCGGAGTCGAGCATATGACCCTGATGAGTAAAGGGGCACACGGACGACACGCGATTTCCACTCCGACCGACTCCTCGCTTTACTTCACGTATCGAACAAGATATTTCTTTAGAGGTTTGGAGTTCCGCGGAAATATTCTGCAGTCGATCTCATCCGGTTTTGTTTACGATTACGGCTGGGAAACATGCATTCGGATGGGCGACTGTTGGGGAGCGTATATCGAGGAGATCGACGCAATCGGCATATACCAGACGAGTCTCGATCCTCAAACGCAGCCCGACCATACGTTCCTGAAAATGTCCGCAGCGGGCGGAATGCTTTCTGTTAGGGTGAGCGGAGTAACTATACATGGGGTTAAAAGAGGGATCGAGATCGGGGATCGTGTGTTTTTCTTTATCTCGCATGTAGATGTCGCGCATTCCTACGAAGGCCTCGTATCGACCGGCACTACAGTTTTTTCGGAGGGACGAATTCACGATAGCCTCTTCAATTCCCAGCGAGTTTGCCTACACTTAAACAACCGGTCCTGGACGTCGATCCATAATGTAGCAGTCGGACGGCATAAGTCCGGCTACGATCACGGTGGAGAATGGTACGGATTTAAGCTCGAGCAAGTGAACAAATCCTGGATTAGCAACATTCGTGTGCAGGCGGATACGAGCATTACGAAATTTTCAGGTACGGCCTACGGCTTCCATTTCAAGAACTGCGGGGCATTAAACTGCGACGGATTGACTCCTGGGCTTGGGTTGGATTACGGCATTTATCTCGACAATTGTCCACAGAACGTATATGACGGGATCAATTTCCAAGGTGTCTCCGGCGTCGGCTTCAGCTTTCAGAACAATACGAGAGATTGCGTGATCGGTACGCATGTATTCTCCAACGGCTGGACGAAGTATGAATACGGGGCAGTCGACAAAAGCCGTATTTCAATTGTTCAGAAAGATTTGCAGTTGGAAAGCAAGCAGCCTTATCTGGTGATGCGGGAGACTGACGGGGCGGCGGATCAGAAAAATTGGAAATGGACGATAAACAACGGGGGGTTGAACCGGCAAATCCAAAACGATTCGGAAGGAGAGACGGTCAATTATGAGCTAGTTACTCGTTTAGGAACTACGGTTACTCAAATGGAATGGCGAGCCAACTCCTTCTTCTTGAATGGCGCGATGGTACAAACGAAGCAGCTCAATCCGATAAACGACAATGAATATACGCTAGGTTCGATGTCAAACCGTTGGAAGTCCATTTACGCGGGCTCTCCTACGATCGTCACATCCGACGTCAGGGATAAGGAGAACATCCACGACAGCGACTTAGGTTTGTCTTTTATCAATGCTTTGCGTCCGGTATCCTATAAATTTAAAGACTATGATGCAGTGATTACCGAAATGACTGACGGGGCTGACGGAGAACAGACAGCTGTCCAGCGGACAATCCGGCATAAATTCAACCGGCCGCATTACGGCTTGATCTCACAAGAAGTGAAAGAGGTGCTGATGTCGTTAGGAATCAGCGATTTCGCCGGTTGGACTGAAGATCAGGCGACGAAGAAGCAGGGCCTGCGGTATGAAGAGTTTGTCGCTCCGTTGATTAAGGCGGTTCAAGAATTATCGAGCAAGGTGATTGCGTTAGATCAGGAATTAAACGCTGTGAAAAGCCGAAACCAAGGGTAACAGGTAGCGCAAGCAGCCTGTGGGAACATACAGAACGCCGCTTGGGAGGAGCTGCTGAGCAATCCAGATTACGATGCTCTGTGGCTAGCTCAGCTCGAGCTGCTTACTCTGGTGAAGCGGTATGGCAACGATATTTCCAAGATCAAAGAGTATTGCAAGGGAATCGAGAGTCAGGTTTGATAGGGGCGAGGGGCTGGATATGATCCGGTTCCCTCATTTTTTTATTTTGGTCTTTACAACATTACCTATTACAATTCAGAGCCAGTGGACATAAAAAAAATGACCCTGATGAATTCAAGAGTCATATCCTGGCAGCTTAACTCCACAGTGGTTTGTTTAAACTGTCCACAATCCGGGTCAGTGTTCAGCTCTGCCGGAGGGTAATGAAAAAAATAAATTGAACACT
This sequence comes from Paenibacillus sp. J31R122, assembly GCF_056269185.1. Classification (NCBI taxonomy): domain Bacteria; kingdom Bacillati; phylum Bacillota; class Bacilli; order Caryophanales; family Paenibacillaceae; genus Paenibacillus; species Paenibacillus sp. J31R122. Next base: position 61,825 of record NZ_JBWDNM010000019.1, on the reverse strand, counting down.
AATTAACGCTATGATATAATCGATAGCGTTACTGACAAATTAAAATAAGGAGTGTAACCAATTTTATTCCTACTTTAATTGTACATCTGGAACTTTGATTTGTCAATGCTTTTTTTTATCCCAAAAAACGGAAGAAGGAGTGTGTTTAGGGAGAGATGGATACGAAGGATTGGCGGCAAGAACAGGAGCGGCTGGAACGGGTCAGGAACAAGCTGCAGGCGAGAATCACCGAATTGGAGCCAGAGGTTGCCGGGCTGCGCGATCAGGCTACGGACATCCGCATGCGGTTTTGGGAAGAAGTTACGATCAACACAAGCACGTACGAAGATTTCGAAGAAACCTTCTACACGATTAACCAGCAGTCCGCGATATTGGCCGAACGGGAGCGCGGCCACAAGCTGTTGACGCAGCAATGGAAAAGCATGAACCGTCTGCTCCCATCTCCTTATTTCGGACGCATCGACTTTCAGGAGGATGGCCTGAACCACAGCGAGCAGATCTATATCGGCGTATCTTCCTTCGTCGACGAAGACGGATTGAGCTTTCTGATCTATGACTGGCGTACGCCGATCGCGAGCTTGTACTACGACCATTCCCCCGGCCTGGCGTCTTATGTCACGCCGGCCGGTCGAATCAAAGGGACGATGGAGCTCAAACGGCAGTTTCAGATTCAAAACGGGCAAATCCGCAACATGTTTGACGCGAGCGAAACGATCGGAGACGAATTGCTGCAGCAAGTGCTCGGCAAAGGTGCGGACTCGCAAATGAAGAGTATCGTGGCAACCATCCAGAAGGAACAAAACGCCATCATCCGCAATGACAAAAGCCGGATGCTTATCGTACAAGGGGCGGCCGGCAGCGGTAAGACTTCCGCGGCATTGCAGCGGGTGGCGTACCTGCTGTACAAACACCGCCAGACGATCAGGGCTGATCAGATCGTTCTTTTCTCACCGAATCCGATGTTTACCAGTTATATCTCCACCGTCCTTCCGGAGCTCGGCGAAGAGAATATGCAGCAGACGACTTTTCAAGAATATCTCGACTATTGGTTAAGTTCCTCGTTACGGCCGGAGGATCCCTTTGATCAGATCGAATATGTACTGACCGCGCAAGGGGCGCCGGGATATGAGGCTCGTCTTCGGGGGATCGAATACAAAGCTTCCGAGGTTTTCCTGCAAGCCCTGCAGTACTATGGAAAGTGGTTGGGACGGGAAGGAATGCGATTCAACGGGATTCGGTTTCGGGAACACGATTTGATTACCGCGGAGCAAATGAGAGCAAAATTTTACGGTTATGACCATTCCCTGCCGTTGTTCAATCGCGTCGTTCTCTTGCAGGAATGGCTGCTGAAGGAATTGGCTTCGCTGGAACGCATGGAACGGGAAGCGACTTGGGTAGAGGAAGAGTTGAATTATCTCGACATCGAGCAGTACGCGGAAGTCTTTGGAATGCTGCATAAAGAGAAGGAAGTATTCCACGTTGCTGAACAATACGCCGTAGTCCGCGAGAAAATGAACAACAAGCGCCGGGAAGATGAAGGCGACTTTGACTTCGCCCGGAGGGAGGAAGACCTGCTCCGCCGAAGGATCGCGAAAGAAAGCTTTAAACCGCTAAGGAAAAATGTGAAGAAATTTTCGTTTGTAGATGTTAAAGGCATATATGGTCAATTGTTTGACGACGAAGCCGCTTATCGGGAGAAAACGAATGGGGCCTTTATCCCGACGCTGTGGCCTGAAATATGCAGGCAAACCAAGGAAGCGCTGCTCCGGAACGAGTTATTCTACGAGGATGCGACTCCATATTTGTATGTAAAAGAACTGATCGAAGGCGTCCGGACGAACACGGAAATCCGGTATGTGTTCGTTGATGAGGGTCAGGATTATTCGGCGTTTCAGTATGAGTATCTAAAAAAGCTGTTTCCCCATGCCCGGATGACGGTGCTCGGCGATTTCGGGCAAGCGATTTTCATGCAGGCTACAAGCTTGGACGCAGCTGATTCGCCGCTTGTCCGCCTTTTCGGCGAAGCCGAAACAAGCCTTGTCCGCCTGGTACGCAGTTATCGTTCAACCAGGGAGATTGTTGAATTTACGAAATCGATGCTTCCAGGCGGGGCAGAAATTACACCGTTTGAGAGGGGAGGCCCAAAGCCCCTTCTGACGAGACTGGACGGCGGGGAGAAGCGTGATGCGCAAATTCTGGCAGACATCGCGGCGCTCAGGGCTGAGGGCTTCGATTCCATCGCCGTCATTACGAAGACCGCAGCCGAAAGCCGGGAGGCCCATGAATCGTTACGGATTCAAGGAGGAGAAGCTCTGCAGCTCAATACGAAGGAGACGCTGGGCTTTGAAAAAGGAGTGATGGTCATTCCTGTGTATCTCGCCAAGGGTGTCGAGTTCGATGCAGTTTTGGTCTATGATGCTTCGCCCGAAGCTTACGGCCGGGACAACGAACGCAAGCTTCTTTATACGGCGTGTACGCGGGCCATGCACCGGCTTCATCTTTACACGACGGGCGATTGGTCGCCGTTCGTGCAGGCATTGCCTGCGAATTTGTACGAGAAAGCGCCATTTTGACGGATCGGGGGCGACGTCAGCCGCGATAAGCTGCGCTCATGATTCAGCAAATCTTCGGCGCCATCCTGTAGCCCGTCATCAAGGCCGGTTGTAAGCAAGAATCCCACGACGACTCCTATTTCCTCGTGTCGGCGTCCACCTAAGAAAAGATTGATTTGTTCCTCGACCATTATTTTCATCCATACACCGCTCGATGAGCAGAAAGCAGGGACCTATGTCAGCTCCTACGCAAACAAAACCGATGGCAGCCGGCGGTGACGACTTCTCGCTGAAAGCCATTTTGCCGCCGCTCATGGCTATTATTGTCGCTATGATCATGGTTATTCTGGACAGCACCGTCGTCAATAATGCCATTCCGAAACTCGTTGAATACTTCGACACCGATCTGAAGACGATCCAATGGACCGTCACCGGCTATACGCTGGCCTTATCCGCCGTTATCCCGCTTGCAGGCTGGATGACCGATAAATTTGGCTTCAAGCAAATTTTCATGATTACGATCGCTCTGTTCACGATCGGCTCCGTGCTGTGCGGCATCGCGCAAACACCGGAACAGTTGATCATTTACCGCATCATTCAAGGCTTGGGCGGCGGCATGGTGGGCCCGATCGGGATGGCCATGGTGTTCAGGCTCGCACCCCCAGAGCGCCGCGGATCCATCATGGGCGTACTCGGCATCCCAATGCTGATGGCGCCGGCGTTCGGTCCGGTGCTATCCGGCTGGCTGGTCGATTCCGTCAGCTGGCACTGGATCTTCATCATCAATCTGCCGATCGGCATTATCGCCCTCATTCTCGGGTATAAATATTTGCCGAAATCGGACCGCCATGCGGCGCCGCATCTGGACGTCATCGGCATGTGCCTCGCGCCGATCGCCTTCTCCATGCTGGCGTACGGCGTAAGCGAAGGCGGCACCAGCTGGTCGAGTACTTCGACGATCACGGGCTTGACCGTCGGCGGCATTGCGCTCATCCTATTCATTATCGTGGAACTGCGACAGAAGCAGCCGCTGCTGGAGTTGAAAGTGTTCAAGTCGTCCGACTTTACACGCGGCATCATCTTGACGTGGATCGTACAGCTCGCGCTGTTCGGCGCCATGCTGATCGTGCCGCTGTACCTGCAAGGCGTCATGCACTACACCGCGCTTGAAACGGGCTGGATCATGATGCCTTATGCGCTATGTGCGGGAATCGGCATGCCGATCAGCGGCCGGCTGTTCGACAAGATCGGCGCGCGTCCGCTCGCCTTCGCCGGTCTTACCGTTGTATCCATCGCCTTGTTCATCTTGTCCGGCATAACGCTGGATACTTCGCTGTGGGTGATCATCCTGTGCATCTGCATCATGGGTCTCGGTATGGGCTTCTCCATGATGCCGCTCAACACGCATGTCCTGAACTCTGCGCCTCGTCGTCTGGTGGGCCGCGTCACACCGCTGACAACAGCAGCTCAGCAAGTCGTCGTCTCGTTCGCGGTCGCGGGCCTGACGGGCTATCTGACGAAGCAAATCACTTCCCACGCAGCAAGCACGGGAGCGGACGCGAATCCGCTAAACGCTGTCGTCGCGGGTTACGGCGACACGTTCTTCCTGTCCGCGTGCCTCGTGACCGCAGGTGTCGCACTGTCGCTCCTTCTGCGTAAACCGAAGCAGCAGGAAGAAGACAGGACCGCCGGCAGGGGAAATCCGGACCCGGCAATGATGGGTCACTAATCGCGAACCGGCTCCGATTCACTCGTATGCAAATAGCCTTGGCCGTTAATCGGTCAAGGCTATTTTTTGCTGATTATGTTAGTTTGTACAGTACATTTTTACAAGGACATGGGACTGTTCCTCGCTGGCTCTCGGTGCTGTGTGGCTTGTCGCAGGACATGACACAGCTTATCGTCTTCCGCGCCATCAGGGGGATCGGGCTTCTTGATGGGGATGGGCATGTTCGGCGCAATCACATACATTTCGCTGTTCTCGCAAGCTGTTATCGGGACTTCGGCGTCCGGTACCGGCTACATTTTGATGCAGCTCATGCTGTCGCTTATTGTGTCCAGCATCATCGGCGGCCGTTTGATTACAAAGCTCCTTCTGAACCAGAATGTCCGTAATGTCCCACTTCGACTGAACTGAAAAAAGCAGTAATCGAGCAGGAGGGGGTGGCTAGCCCCCGACCTCTCACAACTCCTAGCATGCTGGTCCGCACTAGGCGTTTCTATTTTCACTTTACTCGTGTTGTCTCATAGAGTATTTTTATGATTAAAGAACTTTATTTTTCCTCACCAGCAGTCTATAAATAAGACGTTATGTAAAACTTCAGAGGACCAGATTAGGAGATCAACATGAAGAAGTCGGTAATATCTTTCTTTTTAGCCATGATTCCGAGTATATCAGCCATATTTTTATTAATCGAATACTTCCCTTATACAGGTCTTGGAAGAGTTGTAAGTATTCCGATAACAATATTTTTAAATATTACTATTTTGTTAATTTCTCAGCTTATCACTCAAAAATTAAAATCAAGAGTATTCAAAAGCTTGATTTGGATTGCAGCCATACTAATAAGCGTGTTGGTGGTGATTATTTTGCATCCACAAGAATACTTACCTAGCGTTTTAACGCAACTTCGAGAACTGATATTTTCCCATACTACTAAATGAATAACTCCGTATATTCATCCATAGGACCATTCGGTCCCTCGTCCCGCCTGAGGTAATTCGAAGAAGCAATGTAGGTGGAGAGATCCTGATCGAATCGCAGTATTACATTAAGCTAACTGGCAGTTTAGTACCACACTTCTTAAAAGTTCCATCCACGAATAAACTACATGATCTGAATTAGGGGTGATCTTCGAATGGGTGTTGGAACGGAGAAGGATAAAAGGGAAATAATACTCGCTTACTACACAGAGTGTAGGGAAATCGAAATAATTGAAGTGAAAGCCCATGACATAATTGATAAATACCTTGTATCCGATAAAAGCAATCGCTTAGACATTGTCCAGGCAAACAAACTGTATTTATTTTTAAAAAATGTGTTGAGCGATTCAGACACGTAATTTAATGACCAGGTGGTACACAGCGCAGTTGATTTTTATTGTTGAGCTAACGGGCAGGATAACCCAGAAAAATATAGAACAATACACATATCTTAGAGATAATCGGAGGTATTTATGGGGACAGATATTCATTGTTTTGTAGAAGAGAAAGTGTATGAAAATGATGGTGTAAACCGAATTGGCAAATGGGTATCCTCTGATAAGTGGACAAGCAGTTGGGCAGGCGTCGTTCCTGATTTCGACGAGGCTCCAATCTGGGGGGTTGAAAGAAGGGATATGGTTTTCACAGATAGAAATTATGACCTCTTTGCAATCTTGGCTAATCAACGTAATTCTGAGAACATGCCTTATATCAGTGATCCGCGCGGACTACCCGAAGACGTTAGTCCAATGATTCCGCTTCAAATTATTATTTTAGAAGGTCATAGCACGACGTGGTTTACTGCAAAGGAGTTGCTCGAATTTAATTGGGATCAAGTGTTTGAATACGAAGATGAGATCATGAATGGAGAAAAAGTAAATGAATCCGTTAACTATCGAGAATGTGGAAAGAGATTTTTGGAAGTTGTTAACCGTTTAGTTGAAAGTAAAGATCCATCCGATATTAGACTAATCATTACATTTGATAATTAAGTGTATTGTTCAACTAACGGGGAACGTTAGTTCAATGAAGGGCCCTATACAAACGAAGAAGGAGCTGCTGCGGCAGCTCCTTTTTACATCTGCACAAAATATAGGTTTTTGTACATATGTACTGATAGGCGTTAAGCTAACGGGCAGTTATTTTTCAATAGCTCTTGTTTTTATGCTCGAGACAATGGTAACATTTAACGGGAACATGTGTTTGTTTTTTTTGTATTTTCCAACGGATAGGGGGAATAGGCGTGGTTGAAATCATTGAAAAAGAGCAATCTTCGGTTATTGGAAAATTAGGAAAGGGGTTTGCTAATGAAGCTCCCCAATGGATACCATCATTATGGAAAGAAGCAAATAGTAACTTTATTGAGATAAGCAACCTCGCCATCCATCATCATGTGCAAGCTACTCCCGTTTGTTTCGTTAAGGAGCCGATGTGTACATGATCCAATTGACGAACCGCCAGGCACGGCAATTTCTGCTATTGAAGCACGGGCTGTTGGGCGAATATCAATTTACCGGAAAGCAGGGAGTATTGGATTTTGTGCGGCAGGTCGGCTGTATTCAATACGATCCCATCGATGTTTGCGGAAAAAACGCCGAACTGGTGTTGCAGTCGCGAATCAAAGGATTTACCAAGAACATGCTCGCCGAGTTGCTGTATCAAGATAGAAGCCTTGTCGATTATCCCGACAAGAATTTGGCCATTATTCCTGTCGAGGACTGGCCGTATTTTGAGCGGTACAGGCAGGCCGCCCGACAACATGCCAAGCGCTATCCCGAAATGGAAGCGTTGATAGAGCAAGTACGGGCTCACATCCAAAATCACGGTGCGCTAAGTTCGGATGATCTAAAATTGGATGGAAATTTCACTTGGCAATCGGCCATCCACTGGAGCAGCGGAAACAATTCATCCCGGTCGGTGCTGGAGCAGATGTACTCGACAGGCGAGTTGATTATACATCACAAAAAAGGAACGCGTAAATATTACGATATCGCCGGGAAGTACATACAGCCAAATCTGCTGAATGCACCGGAGCCGCTGGAGGGCGAGCATGAGCATCACAAGTGGCGGGTACTGCGTCGAATCGGCGCTGTTGGCCTTTTATGGAATCGCGCATCCGATGCCTGGCTGAACATATGGGGATTGAAAGCGGAGCAGCGCAACGAGGTTTTCCGCCAACTGTTGTACGAAGCTCGCATTGTTGCTGTTGCCGTGGAACAATTGAAGGATATACTGTACTGCCGCGCGGAGGACTTACCGCTTATTGAAGCCGTTCTGCAAAATCCGGCGCCGAAATGGCGCTGCGAGCTGATTGCCCCACTAGATAATTTCATATGGGACAGAAAACTGATCAACGTATTGTTTGGATTCGATTACACCTGGGAGATTTACACGCCTGCAATCAAACGGAAATTCGGCTATTATGTGTTGCCTCTAATATACGGAGAAAGCCTCATCGGACGAGCCGAGGTAATCGCGGAGCGAAAAGCCGGGACGCTCGTTGTTAAAAACATCTGGTACGAGAACGACATAAAGCCAACAAAGCAATTGCGAACAGCCTTGAACAATTGCTTTCAAAATTTTGCATTATTCAACGGATGCGAGATTTCGACAGAGTCTATGAACTGATATTTCCAGTTCCCCGGTAACATTTTCCGAGCTACTAGATCCTCTTTTGGTAATTCGGTTCACTGATGCTGTAAACTTACCAGAGGAATACACACAGGTCTACTCCCGTGAATGCGAAACTTGATTCCATTACAAAAAGGAGATGTTGGATATGTATAAACACATTAAAGATTTTGCCGCAACTTGGCAAAATGAAACGGAAGCAACAATGCGGACACTGGAGATGCTGACCGACGAGTCTCTTGGCCAACAGATAACAAGCGATCATAGAACGCTTGGACGTGTTGCATGGCACCTTGTACAGACGTTGCACGAAATGCCATCTCGGACGGGACTGTCTTTCGAAGGACCGGGCGAAGATATGCCGGTGCCAGCTTCGGCAGCAGACATCACGTCAGTCTATAAGAGGACCTCACAAGCGCTCCTTGATGCTATACAGTCCAGTTGGAAAGATGAGAATCTGCTTATCATGAGCGATATGTATGGTGATCAATGGCCAAACGGCTTAATGCTGGATATTCTCGTAAAGCATGAGATTCATCATCGTGGTCAGATGACAGTCCTGATGCGTCAGGCAGGCCTTCGTGTGCCGGATCTTTACGGCCCGACAAAAGAGCAGTGGGCCGAGTACGGAGCGCTACCTCCAGTAATTTAGAGTAAGATTATATCCGCTTTGGCCGTTTGGCTATAGTGGGATTTATAAGTATTTTATCATAGGATTGAAAGTGGTGGCTTGAATCATAGACAAGAGGATACCATCGGACTGAAACTGTTGATTCTATTGAACTAACGGGTAAGTTGAGCCACGCGGATTGAGGTTAAGATTTATTGAACTAACGGGTAACGATAGTGGAGGAGCTTCCTTTGTGGTAGCTCCTCTTTTCTATTGAACGGGCAGAATAAAGCAGCAAATTAGTTATCAGCAGGAACAAAAGGAATCTTGAAAATATTTCATGAATATTAAATTGGGTTGGATAAAACATGGAATAAAAAGACTGCGATATACAAGAAAAGCTGAGGGGAACAAGAGTGAAATCCAACCACTTATTATTTCATATTTTAGGTTACATCATAGGTAGGGTGAGATTTAAAAGAACCGGACTCATTCGAATTTTTATGTTTGTTGAACCATTGTTGAAGTATTGGAAACAGATTCAGAGACCCATCACTAGTTGGTAGGCACCCGATGATTCTCTGCCTACTTTTTTTGGTTTTTTTGTTGGATTGACTTTCCTGTTCTATCACCATACACTTGGAAGGTCTTGGTAATGTCGGGTTGGTAATGCCCCGAAGGTTGCGCTCGATGAGCCTTTACGCGTCAGACCATGAAGATGTTGCCACACGCACTCAAGTGCAATGGCATTGATTGAAATATTGGCAACAGATACAAGACCCATCACAATGACCGCCTACCTATTTTTATACAATGGTCTTATAAATATCTTGTAAACGGAAGGGAGCGAGCGTTTGGGAACGATCAAAACAGGGTTTTGGAAAATCAATTTTATCCTTACACCGGGTGAGTTCAAAGAACTTCTATACAGTTGTGTTCAGAAGGGGATTACCTTCCATCTGCGAACCTATGGATATCCTCAGCATACTATCGTGCAAGTGATCGATACATACAAGAACGCCTATCAGTTCTTAACCTCCTCTGAGAAGCCTCCCCAAACAAGCCTTGCACTGCCGTACAGTATGAGCTTCCCCCAGCCTTTTATCGGATTCAACCTCAATACCGATCGACTGCGATTTCCCTTTGATAGAAAGTGGGCGGCCGCGGAAATTCCATTTGTGCAACTGACCTATTGCGTCTGAAATAAAAAGGATAACAAAGCCTTTGCGCTTTGAAGCGCAAGGCATAGATGGCTATGAGCAGCTAAAACCACCTGTTCGCATTAGTGAACAAGCAGCAAATGAAGTCAAAGAGGGTTGGCTTTTCAAGGCCTATCAGCTTCAGATGAAAAGTTATCATTAGAAATGAATCGGATTTGATAGGGCAAAATGCTAGACGAGTACATCGACGAGGTGAGGGAGATGAAACAAGTGGAACAGCAAGATTGGGAATTTCTATTGCACGGAAGTGTTGAGGATGTTGATGCATTTTTGAAAAGGCATCCGGATGTGTTCAGTGACAATGGACGGATGGACTTCTTGCAGGCAGCAAGGGAAGAGGAGTTGTCGTCGGCACGAGCTAATCTATTTTCCTGGGTGTACGGGGTGACTGTGGATTGGCGGGAAGAAGATAGTGAGATCGTCCGATTATTTGGCGAATTTTTACCTGGAGAAGTGATTGTGGAAGAGACGGATGAAGGACTGACCCTGTCATACGCAGGTGAGATCTATTCGATTCCACTGACGTTTTCGCCTAATGATCGTTACATTACGATTCGACGCATTGCGGATATCATTCAAAAGCAGTTTGAGATTCGGTTGTTTCGGGATTCCTATTGGTCGGATACCCATGTGTTTGTGCTCATGTCGCATGTTCAATGGCAGGAACTTGAGCGCAGCCATACTGCCGAGGTAGAGAAGATCTTTCAACAAATTACACCAGAACTCGATTTCCCTTGAGGGAGAAATACAAGGAGTCGGAACTGGCGATTGTTGTTCTTACTCTCCTCACTTGATGCTGCTAGCTATTTAAGAAAAAAGATTAAAACAATCGAACACAGAAAGGTGGCAATGTAATGAAATTGGATGCTAATTTTAACTATTTAAAAGACATGTATAACGACAGCTACTATCCTGTTTTTTTAGTGGATAAGGTGAAAGAGCAGATTCTGATAGTGGTGAATTTTTTGGAAAGTGGGTCACATTCGAACGAAGTGATACAAGGCAAACTGGATGAGATGACGATCGCCATCAACGATTTGCAGGAAGAATTTGATGAGCATGACAGCGAAATCGAAACTGTGGCACGGGAATCCATAGGGATGACCGTAGAAGCGATCCTGCATGCGTTTAAGGTGGATATCGATATCGAGACTGCCATCAGGGAGAGAGATTGGTAATTTGAGATTTCTATCACAAAATAGAGGTGATAACACAAGATGACACAGCACACCATGATCAATACGTTATCGGAAGAAATCCTTGGTGCAGTGGATGAATGGTTTCAACAGATCGAACAGAAAAAGGAAAAAGACGCAAACGAGATTGTTGGGCGAACTTCACTGCAAATCGGCATTCATGACTTTTTACATATCGAGTACAGGGATGGGAAAATCAAATTACATTCTTGGATTAACGGTTCACCTGACTATCAGAACAAGGGTATTCGCTTTGATAACCCGCTGATCCATCAGGAAATAGAGAATGTGTTGATACCGTTGCTGAAAAAGGGAATCAGACAAAAGCTGCAAACCTATGAGGACAGCGCCTTGGTGAATTACCGATTTCAAGCAAGCATCAAAGTCGGCGGCTCCGAAACACTTCCCATACTGAACGATGTGAACCAGCGCAAGCGCGAGTTGCTGCTGCAGCGCATTCAAGTCTATATCGAAGACAAACTGGAGGGCCAGTCTTATCCGACCGATCCGCTGGAGAGTTTTTTTCTCTCTCAACATCTGGTCGATCCTCAGCTGTTTCCGGATATGAATACTGCCTTTATTATGCATGTATATGAGCTGGTGATGAAACGGAACAAAGGGAATAAAACAAAGATGGACGATCATCGTTCCCAATTCATTCGTGCGTTTAGCCAGTGGGCTGAAAGTGAGTTTTTGCCGTTTTACTTTCATAATGTCAAGCCCAAATGGGGGCGAGCTGAATATACGATAAAAGAGGGTATCGACTTAACCGCTATGGAGCCGCAGCAAATGGAACTAGTTCTGCAAACGGCCATTTTGATTATTAAGCACGAACCCAACTATAGTCGACAAAATGGACTCGATCTGCTGGAAAGGCTGAAGGAACTAGGCAGTATACAGGCGGTTAAGGTGATCAAGGAGGGCAGCGGAACACTTCCTGCAGAAGATATCCATTATAAGGATGAACAGATCGAATGTCAGGCTCATGACGTTTTCTCGATTATCACCATTCGAATCAAGGAAGAGTGCGCGGACAGTTATGCGAAGGGTCTCGATTTTATTTGTCGCCTGCTGGAGAAAGGTTTCTTCCGAAGCTATCAGATCAAGCTGAAATCGCAAGCCAAAAACATAGTGTCTGTTCCCGGTCTGGCGAAATCACAAACCCATCGTTTCTTTGCTAATGCCTTGCAGTATGAGGAGTTGCATCCGAAGCTGGAGACTTACGCGCGGCTGGCGATGGTGGAGCATGAATGGTATGAAGACACAGAGGGTGAGAAAAACTGCATGCCCGGTACGTATGCCGTGTTCGGATTGGGACTGGCGAATCGACGTTATTTTCCGCTCGTGGAGGCCTATATGGAACGCGTAGATGATGAGCATCAGTCCGTTCAGGCTGCTTTTGCCGGGGCATTCATAATGCAATATGGGATTGACGAAACGACGCTGCCGACGATAGCGGCTTGTCTGCTTAGCTGCCAGGACGGCAAATTCACCAAATATCGCGCAGATTACGAAACCGCAGCGAATCTGCAAGCTCTCGCCGGGATCATGGAGCCATTGGCTCCCCATTATGCCAGCCATCTGGTGGAACTGATCTGGGGCAGCCTGGACAATCTTCAAAAACGGCTGCAAAAAGAGAAGGGCGAGTGCGCGGACGGTTTCGTTGCTGTCTGGGCAGCAGCGAACCGGAAGGGATAAGTATTAGAGAAGGCAAGGGGAGAAGCATATGGGGATGCTCGGGCAATACGTGATGGTAAGCGAGGATACGTTGGAGCAAATGATGGAGATGGACGGCGAAGGTCTGATGGATACGCTGGAAGAGCTGATTGAGGCAGGGAGTCCGAGCTATGAGATAGACAAGCTATGGGACGGCCTGCATTTCTTGCTTACTGGCGTTTCGGCAAGCGAGCCGATTGAAGGCCACCGGCTTAGCGAATCCGTGGTATGTGCTCATGTGTTTGATGTTGGGGAGGATGACGGATTTTTTGCTTGCACCGAACAGGATGAGCTGGCCGGTATAATCCAGGCGATGAAGCAAGTGGACTTTGACGAGCTGGAGCCGGACTTTGATTTAGCTGCCTTTCGCAGTAATAACATCTATCCACGCATTTGGGAGGAGAATCGCAAAGAAACGCTTTGGCATGAGCTAAAGAGTGAGTTTTACGCTCTTCTGGCTTTTTACGAAAAGGCATTGGCAGCAAAACAACATGTGATATTCAGCGTGATATGAGAGGGGAATCCTGTCCATGAAAAAAGAACGGTTGAAACAATTAAACAGATGGTTTGAACAGGGGGATCATCAAAAGATTATAGACGAGATCGTGGCATTGCCCGACACTGATATAGACTATGAACTCACGGGTCATCTGGCACGCGCTTATAACAATATAGACGGCTATGATGAGGCTATCAGCTTGTTATTATCCGTGCAGGATCAGGGGAAGGAGGATTCCCTATGGTATTTTCGTTTAGGGTACGCTTACTACTATTCCGGGAAATATGAGGAAGCGTTGCAACAGTTTGAGATAGCATATCAATTGAATCCAGCGGACAAGCAGGCCCACAACTTCGTGCAGATGTCCAAGAAAAGCCTTGCAGGCCAGATGAAAAAGAAGGGCACATCTGATCCTGTCATCACAACCTCACAAAAGTATTATCCATCTCCGGATGCAGAACCCCTTTTACCCTTCGTATGGGTGGATCATGCGGATTCGGTGTCGCTGATTTTGAATGTGGGGAGCTATAAAAATAAAATTTTTGCGGAACGTGCTGACGAGGGGGTTGAAGGAAACGGCTATGACTGGGGTTCTTTAGCCGCTGTTTTCATCGAAGAAATCATGCCGGAGCTGGCAGCTCAGATCCAATTTGATCCGGAAGCGAGTATGTTCTGTGCTTACTCAACGGACGGTGAAGCGCTGGAGAGGTTTGCTCTAGGTTTTAAGGCTGCTTGTGAGGATGATACCTTGATACGTGATTTATTTTCCCGTGCGGAGTTGGACTAAGCAGAAGAAGACGAATGGGTGATGGGACTGGATGATGAGGAATCTACTCCCAATGGGAGGAACGGCTGGTAAACTGGGCAATCCATACAGACAGGGAGGAACTAGAGATGGGATCATGGGGCATTAAAGCACTGGAAAGTGATGAAGGATTGGATGTCATCGATTTTCTGCAGGATCGTATTCCAGATCATTTGAGTTTGGAGCTTACCGAACTAATCGCAGTCATGAAGGAAGAAGGTTTACTTGGGAGGTCATTTGAAGAGATTGATTTTTATTATGACAACACAGCGTTGGCACTTGCGGAACTTTATCTGATGTTTCAGGAAACGGGGAAGCTGGAGTACGGTCATGAAGAGGAGAAAAAATCCCTTCTAACTATCCGTTCATTCACAGCCGATGAAACGTCCTTGCGCTTGATCTTGCATTATCTGACGGATATTCGGGATGAAGTGCCGGATGAGGATGGTGGAAGAGAAATCGTGGAGCTGTGGCGCGATTCTCCGAGCTGGGAGACATGGAGGGTTCATCTGGAGCAGCTGATTATGAAAATAGAAGAACGCTTAACCGCGTGAGGAGGCCTGTATTGAAGGATTATTATCTGGAATTGGGCGCACATCCGCAATTGAATGGTTCCCAGGATTTCTTGAAGGATGGGTTTGAATGGAAGTGTCCCATCAGGAGTCTGACACATGGAATCACCTCGGCTCTGATACCCATAAGCCGTTTGAATTTGCCGTCCAATCGTATTAGAATAGAACGGAGACTGATTTGGGAGGCGAACAATATATGTACCGTAAAGTAGAAGACTTTCTGGAAGAATGGACAGCGTCGTCGGCTGGCACGCTGGCGGTTATGAAGGCAATCACAGACGATAAGATGGATACGGCAATTGTAGAAGGTCATAACTCGCTGGGCTGGTTGGCTTGGCATTTGGTAGGATCGGCGGGAGCTTTCGGTCACTTCGCCGGCTTGCAAATTCCGGGCGTTGAGCGCGGTGCTAAGGTGCCGGATCAAATGGCGGAGATCGTGGAGAAATACGAGGCGGTTATCGAAGCTTACAATCGTGAGGCGAAGACATTGAACGACGAGCAAATGGCGGAAGAAATCAACGGATTTATGGGGCTAACGCCACGCGGAAAGTTCCTGCGCCAGTTCATCGACCACCAAACGCATCATCGCGGTCAAATGACGGTTCTGCTTCGTCAGGCGGGCTTGACGGTACCGGGTGTGATGGGACCGACAAAAGAAATGCAAATGAAATAATAAGCACGTGCGATCCGTTGGATCGGTTGAAAGAAGGCTGTCTTACGGCAGCTCAGCAGGAGCTACCTTCGGGTAGCTCTTTTTTTATTTTCTAGCGTGCACAGAGGCACGCATCATCTAGTGGGTGAAAGTCCAACCGAGGGAAGGTCCAAGCCACCTTCGTTATCTAACTTATTCGATGTTAAATGTTCTGTTAATGAGGAAGGCTGCCGATGCATGATGTCAGCAGCCTTCCTCTTTTGTTATTGTATATTGCTGATAATAATTTGACCATTATTGGTAATGCATACGAATATGAATTACTTAGTTATTTAGCTGTTGGGGAAACAGATAAGTATGTCATTCAAATCGCGATTCAAATTTATAATAGCATTGGTTAGAATGGTTTCGATCTCAAGGTGATTTCACTGCGTGGGCGTACAACTGCTGCACTAAGGCATCCGAGTTTTCCACTGTTGGTACGAAATCGCTAGCGAAGTCATAATCGCCGGCAAT
Source organism: Paenibacillus sp. J31R122 (assembly GCF_056269185.1). Classification (NCBI taxonomy): domain Bacteria; kingdom Bacillati; phylum Bacillota; class Bacilli; order Caryophanales; family Paenibacillaceae; genus Paenibacillus; species Paenibacillus sp. J31R122. The sequence goes on along the minus strand of NZ_JBWDNM010000019.1, from coordinate 46,153 downwards.
GTGGTGGCCAATAGTTTGCAAGGAATCAATCTTAAACTATATTCTTACAAGCAGCTTCTAGGTCTATTTATTTGAGATCTCTGCGTAAGTAGAAGGATACAAAAAAGAGTATGAACGTTAGTAGTTCATACTCCTTTTTTATAGGAAAACTATCAAAAGATTTAGCTCGTTTATTGCTGCTCATCCTGGTAGTACATGTAGATTTTCCAGCTGTTGTCGTTCATTTTCTTCAATAAGTAAATACCGTCGGTTGCTACTGTTTCTGTGGTTTGATCGTTAGCTTTAGTAGTTTTTACTTTGTAGCTTCCGCCTGTCGACTCCACCACGGCGAATCGATCTGTTTTATCAATGACCGTTAGTACTTGTTCACTGATTTTCTCCATTTCAATTTCATAACCTTGGTCTACCAGGGAAATTAGTTCTTCAGAATATGAATGGCTAAACGCTAAATAATAACCGGTATAAAATTGCGCATAGACATCATCAAATTGATCGTATGTTTTATCTTTGATTACTTGATTTTCCTTTTCCTCTGAATCTAAAACTGCAGTTGTGAGTAGACCATCTTCAGGTAATGCGCTATTTTGCAAATCTAACGCACGCTGCAACATGACAACAGCTTCAGCACGTTTCGCATTGGCGAAAGGCTTGAATTCCGTTTCAGTGGCTCCTCGTACAATACCAGCTTGACTTGCCTTTATAATAGATGGTTTAGCGTAATATTCGGGTACATCTTTAAATTGCTTCATTTCTCCTTCAAATTGTACAGATGAAGAAAAGGCTCTAACAACCATTGTAGCGATCTCGCCGCGTTTAATAAGTTGATTTGGACCAAATTTTGTTTCACTAATCCCGTTAACGATACCTAAGGAGCTGGCAATGCGAATCGAATCGGAGTACCATTTTCCTTGCTCGACGTCAGTGAAAGTCGTTCCAGGCACATCGCTTGTCAAACCTAATGCGCGAACCAAAATCGAAACAAACTCCGCGCGGCTTATGGAATGGTTTGGCTTTAGCGTTACAATTCCTTCTTGATCCACATAACCCCGTAACAAATCTGCGTTCACAAAATTGTCCAGCTCGTAATAAGCCCAGTGTTCATCAATGTCTGCCGGAAAGTAGTTTTCCAAAGGAGCGATCTCGGCCGCTTTCACTTGTACAGAATGAAGAGGATAAATCAGAAGCATAAATAAAAGTAAGAAGATCGAGCTGCGAAAATAAAGGTTTTTCATTTTGGTGTTCCTCTCTTGGTTGAAAAAATTTTCTCTACGAGAATATCAAAATATAATAGTTTATTCAAGTTGGAAATTATGGGTAAGTACTAGGGGACTCAAGCTTAAATACATATTGTGGATATTAGATTTTTCTAATGTTTATAAAGAAGGATTAGTAAGAAAAAAATAGAAATTTATAAAACCGTAAGAAAAATAATAGAAACGTAAGAAAAATAATTGTATTTTGCCTAATTCCTTTTTAGGAAACGGGGGATCCACTCGGGTGAATTAATCGATTGTTCAATGATTATAGGGAAACCTTCTTCCGAACCCTTAGCTAACCTCGTAGGCATCGAAGGGAGAACCAAGTTGTGAAGAAAATTGTGGCATCATTGTTATTGAGTGTTATGTGTTTTACCTTTGCGGGGAGCGCTTTCGCAAATGGAATGGATATCAAACATGCAGTTGATAAAGTGGTCGGAACCCCTTATAAGTGGGGCGGAACAACTGTTAAAGGGTTTGATTGTTCGGGATTCATATTGTACATATTCAATCAGTATGATGTTGATCTTCCTAGAACCTCAAAAGCACAATCTGAGGAAGGAATAAAAGTAGATCAAGAAGATTTAAAACCTGGCGATCTTGTGTTTTTTAATACGGATGGCAAAGGTGTTTCTCATGCGGGTATATTTATAGGAAACGGACAATTTGCTCACTCTTCAAGCAGTAAAGGTGTCCGGATTAGCAAACTCTCCGAAAACTATTACGAAAAAAGATATGTTACAGCTCGTCGTGTAATATCTGAGGATGCCTATTCCGAAATGACTAGTAAAGATCATAAAGATTAGAAGAGAACAAGCCTGCATGCATATTGTAGGCTTGTTTTTTTGTATATTAAATAATTTAAAAATCGTTCTAAGAACTACCTTTGACCTTCTACGTCCAATTGCTTTCGAATCGACTCAACTGTATATATGAAAGCTTCAGCTGCCTTGTAAGCATCTAGTGCTTTTTCAAGACGCTTTACCTGTTGGTTAAACTCGTTCGGACTTTCAGCGTATTTGACTATCGATCGCGCTATAAAGATCAGATCCTCTCGAGCGGCTTTGACGGTTCGGCCGTGCTCTTTCTCGATCATCTGGACGGCCATATGTGTGTAGATTGCCGAAAACTCTTTATCCTCGATACGCTGCTCTCTAGCCGCAAGATTACTTTCACTAATTTCCCAATCCCCAGAATCGGTTTTCGTAGCTGCCAAACGACCGTCATTTATCATGTTCAGGATTGTCTTATAGTGAACTCCTAGCATCATCGACGCTTCCTTTGCATTCATCAGCCTCACCTCTTATCTCTACTTATCCTTATAATAAATGGTATTTAAGGATAAGTAAGGAAGGGAAGCCATTGCATAACAAAAACTAACTATTGACTACTCCATCAAGACTGGTTAATATGAAGTTAACTTCACGTGAAGTAAACTTCATATTGCGAGATGTTAGGGGTGACTTGCTTGAAAAATAGATTTACAGAGCTTTATTTATGCTCATTAGCCCTTATCATCATGGGGTTATTTGAAATCATTTGGAATAACACGATAGCTAATACAACAGAAGGATTTGTTTCTGGGATTTCAATATTGTTGGTAGGAGTAGGACTTTTAGCTTTCGCTATAACTTCTCACGTTAAATATAAGGCGAATAGAAAACAGTTGGATCGAGAGATGTCCAAAGAATATGACGAAAGAGATGATATCATCGAAGGAAAAGCTTCACTCTTTACCATGCGAATTCTAATGATGGTGACGATACTGATGATGTTTCTTTCAAATTGGCTTACAATTCCAACGAATATTGCTTTATTTCTGATTATAGTTTTGTGTGCGAGTACGAACTTAATAGCCAAAAAATATTATAATCATGTTCTTTAATTAGGAGTAGACTATGAAAAATAGAATAAAGGAGTTACGTATAGAACGTGGTATCAAACAACAAGAACTAGCTGATAAAGTAAGTGTTTCTTCAAGAACAATTATATCTTTAGAGAAACAGCAATATAATCCATCTGTTTTACTAGCCTATCGAATATCTTCAGTTTTTAATTTGTCTATCGAAGAGGTTTTTATATTTGAGGAAGATGACTGATCATCGTTCGAAAATATAATTAGTGAGAAAAATTCAATATAGAAATCATACATCATGGAGGTCAAAAATATGGCATTAAAATTATTGTTTATACTATTTGGAGTAGTCTTAGTATTATGGGGCATATATAGAATGAAAACGGATGAAGCGTTTGTTGGAAAGAATCAGAAGAGAAAAAATTTATTTAATCTTCTAATACATGGACAAGCCTCAGGGATCGGACAATTATTAAGTGGGGTTTTATGCATAATTTTAGGGATTGTATCCTTTATCATTAAATAATTATACACATATATATTTAAGGAGCTGCGGAAATCGTGGCTTTTTTATTTTTAGGCTTTGTTAATTAACATTGTTGATTAATGACAAAATGAAAACCGCCTTATCCAAAAGGCGGTAAATTGGGGCTATTGTGTTGCCGTTTGTTTAGTTTGTCGGTTTAATTTTTTCATTTCCGTTTGCAACTTATTCTTTATACGGGCACATTTGTTCAAATGTAAAAAATTATGTCTTGTTGCTGGCATTAACACAAGTCCCGCAATAGTCTTCTTGCTCCAATATTCAGCAATACCACTTGCTTCTTGAAGAATAGCATTTTCATCAAACAACCTTTTGATTCTACAATCTTGAACTTTATCTCTGAACTCGCCTGGTTGCAGTGACGAAATTATTTGTCGTGTTTGTTTTCCCACAGCTATTCTATATTCTAATAGTGCATCAATATTAATAAGTGAACTTAGTTCTGCGATATTGTCATCACTCATGCTGTTTCCGCTATGGGGAAATTTGATGTTCATTTTTTGTAGCCAATTATCAGAATGAAGCACCTGCTGACTGTCTGCAACTAAAATATTAATCGTCATGTCCTCGACTCTTGCAATATGCCAGAGATGCCATACGATTGAATTTGTTGTATCTGAAGCATTTACTGGATACTTCCTTAATGTACTTTCCTCCAGACTTTCCAAAACGTAATCCTCCAATGTATTGATGCAATCATTACTCATCTTTGATGAGTATAACAAAGCGTGATGATTGAGAAATAGTTCAATCGCTCGAACATGTTCATTTGGATTTAATATGATTTCAGTTAACATCTTATGGTTTTCATTCCAAGTCCTTCGTTGTTCCATATCCATTGAAATCAGCTCCAATTAAAAAGTTGGGAAGCATTGGGACAGTAATCTGCCAAGAAACTAACATATTTTTCTTATTCGACGCTATGTTTTCATATTCCTTGCTGTCCAGAAGGAATGTAAGGGCTTAGACCCGTGGGATGGTGAAGTACTTAGTACTCCCTCAACAAGTTGATTACCTACGAAGGTACCTTGATTTATTTTTCACCAGACTAATTTTCAATAGTGTATGAAACTTTCTAACCATTTTGCAATTATAATCAAACCGTTTATAGCCTCCCTTCGTTTCCTTAAAAAGCACAGATAAAAATCACGTATAAAATGGAGGAAAAATTATGAAGAAGACCGTGTTTCTATCAGCTCTACTGCTCTTTGTCATTACTGCTACCGGATTGTCAGCCTATGCAAAAATGGACCGTACGACTGCGTCCCAGGCGATACCAAATTCCAGCCAAGGTGGTCATGTCATCCGGGTGTACGGACCGGGCGGACCACTTGGACCGATCAAGGAAGCTGCTGAACATTTTTCAGTTGAAACGGGAATCAAGGTGGAAGTAACAGCCGGACCAGAGGGCAAATGGATCGGCCAAGCAAAGCAAGATGCAGATATTATTTTCGGTGGCTCCGAGTATATGCTGCAGGACTTTATCTTTAACCACCCCGAAATGATCGACACTAAATCACGAACGGAGCTTTACCCGCGTGCTGCAGGAATATTGGTGAGGAAAGGAAATCCTAAGAAGATTGAAAGCTTGGAGGATTTAACGAAAAAAGGGGTAAAAATACTCGATGTGAATGGGGCTGGCCAGCTTGGCCTGTGGGAGGACCTGGCAGGCAGAAAAGGGCTGATCGAAGGCATTTACCAAAATATTAACCTTTCTGTAAAGTCGAGTGCCGAGGCCATTGAACAATGGAAAGCGAATTCGAGCCTGGACGCCTGGATTACCTATGAATCGTGGCATTACCGGCTCCAAGATGTGACGGACCTGGTCGAACTGCCCGAAGAAGAAAAGCTCTATCGTGGAACGCCGATCGCCCTGACGAAAATCACCGATCAGAAAAAAGAGGCACAGCAATTTATTGATTATTTAAAAACGGAAAAATCTCACCAAATCTTTCAAAAATGGGGCTGGAAGTAAGGACGAGCCTTAAATCTAAAAAACTGGACTGTAGAATCCATATGGAGTTTAGTACTAAAGTTGTCTTCTGAGCACCCGGACTAACGAGCAAATAGCTCGTTAGTCCCTTTTTTATTACAATTTAATACATTCTCTCTATTTACTTATTCGTTGACTGTTATAATAATTGATAGTTGAAATGCTATTATGGATCATATTGGGAAAAGAGGAATGTTAGAAGTGAGTTTGTCGAAATGTATATGTAGAGGCAGTTGAGGAGCGACGTATGGAAGATAAATTAACATTGATTAAGGTTTTTGCTGAAAAAAATTCACAGGGAACAGTTTTAGAAGAGCTTCCTGCAGAATACCTAAGAAATCAAAAATTCAAATTATGTGCATCTCCAGGGCTAGCTCTCGGCCTTGCGAAAGGAGATACAATAAAACTCCATCCTAACGGAGATTTTGAATTTATAAAACATGGTGGAAATTTCTGCATTCAAATTTACAAAGAGCAGCCTATCAAAGAAAAGATTGAAGCAGTTGAATCTATAGTCAAGCGAGAGCTTTCCGGTTCTTTAGATGGATTTCATAATGGCTCGCTTGCCTTCACCGTTCCCATCAGCAATGGATTTCATGCCACCAATAATGTTTTCAATAAAATTAGAGATTTATTGGAATCAGAATACTATTACTCTAATATTTACAAAAATCCATATAATTTTGAAGATGAAGAGTTAGTTAGTTGGGCTAGAGATCTGGATTAATCGTTTCAAAACGTTAGTTCTTCGGCACCATGCGTGACCATAATATACTCAAAAGCTCAAGAAGTGCAGGAGGCAGATATGGTAGATGAAAGGCACCTTGTTTATTTCAAAGAACTCTTGGCCTTTTTTTACTGAAGGCGCTAGCATCTATTGAGCGTCAGTTTTCCGATGTGGATGATATTGTCCTTAGAGCAAAAGAAGCTGTCATTAAGCACCAATCATCGAAAGGAAACTAAAACTAATAAAGAAAAAAGGTGATGGATGTGCGAATCAATAGAGAGTCAAGCCGAGAAAAAATTCTGAACTTCAACATCAGAAGAACAATTATTCTTAATTTATATATTAAAGAATGGTCTATGCCAGAATATAGAGTCATAATGACAAAACCGGAGATTGGCGTATATATTGAGATCTATTATTTTCCATCAATTAATGATAAAATTCCTGCAAGATTCGCAACAGTCGGTCTATCTAATTCCATTCGAAAAACTGGAAAACCTACTGAGACTGAATGGATGCTAGCTTTAAAACCCGATTTGGGACAAGAAAGCATTGATCGCATATTCTCATATTTCTGCGACCTAATTGCCCATAATATTGAAAATATAAAATCTTCGGAAGTACCGCGAGTAATGACTGAGAGCGCACTCGCACCAGAGAACTGGACTGCAAAAGCCCTCTTGATTGATGAACTAAGAGGAGAAAGTGAGGCTTTAGAAGAAATAAAAATAGGTGAAGAAATAATTAGTGTCTTGTGGGTTATACCAATTACTCCTAAAGAAGCGCGTATAATTTTACAAGAAGGCATAGATGCTTTTGATGCTTACATAGAAAAGCTTCAGCATTCAATAATAGATCCCACTCGTCCTTATTAATAAGCAGCTCAATATCATTCGAACTACCAACCATAGGGCTGAGGAAAATAAGCTGAAGAGGATGGTGCACCCAATGACCAACATTCCAGAAATCAATAGCCTAGAAAATTGGCAAAATGCTTCTCGTGAACGCCGCGATTTGGAGGGGACTTTATTTATGGAGCATCCTCTCAACATATCGAGAGCATCAGAAATATATGCAAACCTAACGACTGGTCAATGATTTCTCAACTTATCCATCAATCTGAGGATGATGAAAAAACTCGTATGAAACCATTCCTAATGAGCCGCTTCCCTGTTTACGAGTGGGTACTGGAGGAGAATATTACTCTATCAAATGATGAAGAAAGGCCTGATTTCTATAGCGAAGATGGCCCATTCCCCGCCTATGTTAACTTACAAGAAGCCACATCTTTTTTGGGAAAAACCGGGTATAGAATGCCATGGGACTTCGAGTGGGAGTACGTCTCCAAGGAACTCAAGAATAATTTATTCATTTGTGGAGAAGAAATTCCATCACGAGATTTATCCGATGACATTTGCCTTACACAATTTGGTGATAGCAGGCTCAATAATGCAGCTTCCAATATTTTCGGCATAGCAGGTCTCGGCATTGCGGCATTCACCTGCATTGGAGGAGCGAGCGATGAGATAATAGTTCGTGGAGGTGCTGCCGGATTTTACCCGTTTCAACACCCTTCGCAATGGGCAATGCTATTGACCGAGCTGCAATTACCTCTGAAAAATATGCCAGGCCAGCTAGCAGGTCTGCGACTATGTCTCGACATACCAAAAATATAATACTCCAAAGCTTTCCATGGGCATGTCGGGCTAAATATTTCAATAACTTCGGAGCATTCAATTAATGAAAATCAACAGAAATCATAAAGTCAGATGAACTGGAGGCTCTCAATGCCTTGGATACGTTTTTAAATCACTCCCCGCGGACTCATCGGTCTGGGCAGTTCCTCTTGGCGATCTGGATTGGAGCAGTGCCGTACAAGTTGGATCAAATTTTTCAGAGGCACTACTCAATGCTATAGAGGGAAAATTTTCAATGAGTTAGGTACTATAGGTCTAGCCACCTGTACCAGATCCACATCGGACATCTCGCTTGTTATGCTGCGTGTTGCTGGTGAGGAAGTAGTCGAAGCAATTTTTTGTATACCAGCTTCGAACGAAGAGCACAAAAAAGCAGGAGCCCCTTAGGCCTCCTGCTTTCATTTTTGATCTCTATGTCTAGACATTAATCGTATATTCCTTGCCTGTTTTACGATTTTTTGCAAATTCGGCTGTGGCCGTAAAAAGTACATCGGAGGATGAATTGAGCGCTGTTTCAAAAGAGTCCTGTAAAACCCCAATGATGAAGCCTACTCCAACGACTTGAATCGCAATTTCATTCGGAATGCCGAATAAGCTGCACGCCAATGGAATAAGCAAGAGCGACCCGCCGGCAACACCTGAGGCGCCTGCAGCACATACAGCGGATAGGACGCTAAGAATAAGCGCCGTACCAAAGTCTACTTCAATACCAAGTGTATGAACGGCTGCGAGCGTTAGAACGGAAATCGTAACCGCTGCGCCTGCCATATTAATCGTAGCGCCCAATGGAATGGATACCGAATACGAATCCTTATTGAGTTCCAATTTTTCACATAATCTCATGTTGACAGGGATGTTAGCAGCCGAACTTCGAGTAAAGAATGCGGTAATCCCACTTTCCTTTAGGCAACTAAGAACAAGCGGATATGGATTTCTGCGAATATTCAGGTATACGATCAGCGGATTGACAACCAGTGCAAGAAATAGCATACATCCGATAAGAACGAGAAGCAATTTTCCGTAATCGAGCAAGGAAGAAAGCCCGTTTGTTGTAATGGAATCGAAAACAAGTCCCATGATTCCTAAAGGTGCCAAGTTGATGACCCATTTGACGATATGAGATATCGCATCTGAAAAATTGCCAAGCATGGTTTTGGTACTTTCTTGGGCATTTCTTAAAGCAATACCAAGCAGGACAGCCCAAGCCAGGATCCCTATATAGTTGGCATTCATTAGGGCGCTTACCGGGTTGTCAACGACCTTAATCAGCAATGTTTTAAGTACTTCTGCAACCCCATCAGGCGGAGTCAGATTTTCGGTGTTTTTTACGAGTGACAAGGTTACCGGAAATATAAAACTTGCAATTACAGCGATCAGCCCCGCCAGAAAAGTGCTTATCCCATAAAGGACAGTAATCGCTTTTATATTGGTCTGAAGACCTTTTTTATGATTGGAGATGGCGGACATCACCAGAAGCAAAACCAATAGGGGTGCAACCGCTTTTAAAGCGGATACAAACAAAGAGCCGAAAATAGTGATCCCTTTTGCATCAGGAATCGATAAAGCCAGAATAATACCAATAATAATGCCAACAAGTATTCGTTTTATAAGGCTAAATTGATTCCACTTGCGTATCAATGTTGTCATGAATTCCCTCCGATGTGAATGTGGAAATATATCTAAGCCCAGTAGGTCATCAAGAGGCTGGTATGTTTCAATGGTAGTTTAGCATGAACATTTCGATTATTCGATGCGTAAATTTTTACAATAAAATAGAAACCATAATGAGGAGAAATTTCAGTATTTCCAAAGGTAACAGCTAGACTAGAGAAGAGGCGCCGCGAGCAAGCTGCAGCAACTGCGTATCTCAGTGCCGTCGTTAGGCGAGCAACTGACTTCTCCTAAGCTCTTCTAGAATTGACTTGAAGAGGTCTTTGAGCTAACGGGCAGGATAGTTCAATCGTTTCTCGAATATTTTCTGAGTTGGATAATTTTATGAACTTTGTGAATATAACGTTATCTGAAAGATACGCAAATCTTATATGTGAGGATGATTCGTTTGAAGCAAGGAATCATTGTGTTGATGAACGGAACTTCAAGTTCAGGAAAGACTAGTATTTCTATTGAACTGATAAATCAGAAAGAGATTCTTTTTCATCATTTATCAATAGATGATTTTATCAAGGATTTTTTTAATAATAAATTTTCAGATATTGAACCTACAAGAGAAGTAGATGAGCAAGCTATCGTACAAATAATGTTTGATCCCTTAGTCTCAATGTACTATTCAACAATTAAATTGTTTTCAGAAATGGGTTTGAATGTAATGGTAGATACTGTAATCGAGAATGACAAGTGGTTTAATGAGTGTCTTGATCTATTTTTCGATCAGCCTACATTATTTATAGGTGTAATATGCTCGAAAGAAGAACTCATAAGAAGAGAGCAAACAAGAGGAGATAGAAAAATTGGACTAGCAGCTTCACAGTTCAGCAAAGTATATTGCATTGATGAATATGACCTCGAAGTAAATACTGAAGAGATGAATCCAATAGAATGTGCCGAAAAGATATTAAGTTTTATTAAGTCCAATAAGGAATACTCGGTATTTAAGAAATTAAGTAAAAGAAATGTTAGTGTTTCCTAGATGGCGTATCCATCAGATAACACCATATTCACGCTACGGGGCATGCGCCCTCAGTTCGGCAGAAGGTTTTCGAGGAAGCAGGAGCACCTGGACATACCCATTCCCCTAAGATAATAGCTATCTAAGGGGAATGGAAGTCGCGAATACAAGAACGTTATGAGAAATTCATGTAAAACTTGGAGGAGATCGAATGGGCACAAAGTTTGCCAATCTTCATATCAAAACTAATAATCAAGAGGTACTCGTTGATGCGTTACAAAGACTGAGTAACAAAGCTGGATCAATACTTACAACAGCAAATAATACTGGTGTAGATATCATAGACCAATATGTATATCGATCGAACAAACAGATTAGAAGAACTAATTCATCGGTATCTTTCTATATTAACCAAGGAATGAATTGGATCAGTGTCCTGAATGATCAATTCTCATGGGGAAAAGTCGAGAAAATTGGTGAAATACTTTCTAATTTTGTGTCAGAACCTGTTATGACAATTGGATTCTTTGATGAAGATATATTTGAATTTACTTTATTTCAAGAAGGAGACATTAGAACAAAGAAGTATTTTTGTGAAGAATGGGCAAAAGAAGAATATGGTTTAGAGTCAGAAGTAATTGATCATGAATATTTAGAGAAAGTTCTCGAGTTAGCACAAGAAGACTTAATAAAATTATTAGAAATTAGCAATCCTGAACAAGCCATTGATGAACTATCAAGAATGATACAATTACATCTTTGGGTGGATTCAGAATGGATTAGTGAAGATAAAGAGATTGAAGAAAGACATACAAGGCTAGATATAGAGATAATGTAAGTATTACAAGAGGACATGAACTTCCGATAACACCGTATTCACGCTTCGGGCCATTCGGCCCTCGGTCCGCCCAAGGCATTTCGAAGATTTTTAACCCGATCTTCATTACGCTAACGGAGAACGATAGTACAATGACAACAGGCTGCCGAAATATCGGCAGCCTGTTCAACTAATGGGTAAATTAATGCAGGAAATATCTTTATTACGTCCAAGTTAACACAAATTGTGGTACGTTTGAGGTAAATATAGTCAAATTCATTCAGGAGGTTATTATGAATCTAAAGCCAAAAGTTATTTCAATAGCAGCGGTTTCTGGAGGAGGAAAGACTACGGTACAATGAATGGAATCTGTCCCCAATAATTAACGATATTCAGTTCCTCCTTAATAATCACAATCAATCCCTTAATTATATTTTTCTTGATTATCCTTTTGCTTATTTGAACAGCGGAATGCGTGAATATATTGACTTTGCTATTTATATTGATACCCCTTTGGATATGGCAATGGCTAGACGAATACTAATGGATTTTACTAATAATACAATCGACGATGTACGAAATGATTTTATTAACAATCTATCTCGTGGAAGGGCAGCCTACTTAGAAATGGAAAGGACAGTAAAGCCCAATTCAGACATTATCATTGATGGTTCACTACCTACGACTATAATTATTAATCAAATAATTGAAAAAATAAGAATCAGAGACTAGTGACCAATTCAATGAAATGAAGAACTTCACTAACACCAAATACATGAAACGATTCGATAGTCGGGTTAAGCTAACGGGCAGGTTTATCGAATAGTTAATCACGGATTTTGTAATTCAGGAGGTAAATCATATGTAGCTAAATGGGTGTGGTTAATTAACTCTACTGAAGGGCCATACGAAATTCGATACGTTAAGCGGTCTTTTCCTACTGGAACATGGTGTCCTGCAGTTGGCTCAATTTCAAATGAAATTTCTAATTTAAAACCACGGAACCCATTTATTCTTTTGGTTTCGGTTACTTCAATTTTCCAAGGTGTAATTTCAGGCGAAAAAGTTTTTAAAATATTTGGGCGGTAATAGTTATCAAGAACTTCACTAATATAAGGAGTTAGCAAGTTCATGAGCATATCCTGTAGCCTAAGTTCTTCTGAGTCCTTAACTGGTTGATTTGCCGAAGTCATATTGGTTTGAAAAGAAGAAACAAGAACAAGCGATACAAAAAAAGAAAAGATTATTTTTTTCATTTTATTTACAGACCCCTTTTATGGTTATTATTTACCAACCCCTTTAATTTATGTGGCCTATTAAGCTAACTGGCAGATAGCGTCAGGAGGCCATGAAACGATGCTTAGAATTCATCCGCACCTTCCCGGCCGGTCCGGCACAATACTGCTGGACCTCTTACGAGGCCGAAAACGTCGTCGCTAAAAAGCTTTATGGAAGCTTTGGTTTCAGCGAAAACGGAGAAGTTTGCCACAATGAGTCAATTTCCGTATTGCGACTTTGATTTGCAAGGCTAAACTCCCTTGGGACTCGATAGTGGAGGAGCTTGCTATACCGCGGCTCCTCTTTTCTATTGAAGTAACGGGCAGAATACTACGAATCATTATTTTCGTTAAAAGGTCTGTTTGAAAAATATCTCGGTTTCTTGCCCTTTCCCATCAAATGTTTTCCCTAACGAACTCCAGTTCCTTGCTCACTGCTATTAGAGTAATGGGAAAATTCTTTATTGAAGTATTACTGAAATATTGATTTATTTTCTCTAACGTCATTGTGCTACCAGATTTAACAACGAACTCGTCATAAATCCAGTTAGAAACAGTTTCAATATATTGAGGGTAATTACATAGATAAACGATCTCCATAACATCACTCCGTATAACGTTTTATGGATTATACATTACAAATATCTAATCTTACAATATTTAGTTAAATTAAACTATGGCACGTTAAGCTAACGGGCAGTAGAGTATGATGGATATAAAAATAAATATGTTTACAGATAGGAACATTTGTTCTATTATCGGATGTGATGATATTCCAATAATGGGAGGTTTTTGTTTGAAGAAAACAATCACTTTTTGCTCCAAGTGGTTTGACCATGAATTTGAGTCCATGATCGCTTCGAAGCTGAAGGAAAAGTTTCCAGAATTCTTGTTTGCCCACGTACAAGACTCGAGAGAACATACTTCTTTGGAGGCCTGGGAAGCTTGGGAAAAAAATAAAGGGCTTGATATTCGAATGGATCTTAGCGATGAACCGTTTTTCAAGAACAAGGCCTACGATCTTACACCATACTTGAAAAACTCCGGGGTTAGCCTTCAGTTATTTGATCCTGATCTACTTAAATCGGTTTCTGATGAACATGGAATATTTGGACTCCCTTTCGGTAGAGGTACACCTTATACGCATGCCCTATTTTACAATGAAAATATATTTGCCAAGTTTGATGTTCCTCCTCCCCAACACGGAATGACATGGGACGAAGTAATCACATTAGCAGTGAAAGTAACCGGAACGATTGACGGCACCTCATATTATGGTTTAGACATAGGGGATTCCGCACTTTTAAAAATGCAGATGGGAATTAGGTTCCTTGATCCTGAAACCCACCAACCTATACTGCGGGAAAGCAATTGTGAAAAATATTTCCGCATTATAAAAGGTGCTTACGGAATTCCAGGTAATATTCAAGATACCGAGGAGCGCATATTCATATACGGCAGAGCTTTCCGACGCAATGGTAATGTTGCAATGTCAATAGACTCCCCTGAAATGTTCACCCGTAAGCTGTCTTATGAATTAGGTGCCGTAAATTTTCCACAGATTGATAGTACGCTTAGGGTGCCGTCACTAAACAATGGAGGTTGGTTTTTAACTTTGCACCCTGAATCCCAACAGAAGCAAGAAGTATTTGAAGTTATAGCTTATTTAGTATCAGAAGAGTTTCAACTCTATCAAACCAAACTCGGTAGGTTCTCTTCCTTAACTGGTAAGAAATACGAAAAGGAGTACGGACAGGAAAATCCCTCTTTTTCAGGAATCAACATGGAATGGGTGTTCCGAGGAACCAAAGTTGGTTGGCCGAATCCACAAAGTCCTTATGAGTACATGGCCGGAAGTATTGTTAATGAAGAAATGGAGCGAGCTGTGCGGACATATACACTTTGGGACGAGGCAATTGAGATCATGGAAAATCGAATTCGTGAGAAACTAACAACTGAACTGCACATAGATGTTTAATAGCTTTGTTACGCTAACGGGGGACGTTAGTTGAACAAATAGGTTGCAACGCTTCCTGAATAAGGATAAAACGATCACTCGGGCTTAGACTTTTCCCGTTTGCTGTTAGCTTCCTTTCGTTCCTGTTATTATCCTTATTATGCTAATTATGTGAGCCAGTTCATGGGAGGCAAGCAGAGAGGCGGGAAGATGGCACGCGGAAATTCGAACAATTAGCAAGTCCGATAAATGCACTAGCTGTTGGCAGCCCGGAAATGCTTGTTGAGAAAATATTAGCGCAGCACGAGCTCTTTGGACATAAACGCTTCATGGCTCAGTTTGATATCGGAGGCATTCCATTCTCTAAGGTAGCAGCTTCGATTGAACTGCTAGCAACCAAGGTTGCGGCTGTTGTTCGCAGAGAGCTGAGCAAAGGAATTGTAATTAAAGCTGATTAATGGTAGCGATAACAAAATTAACTAGAAGACTGTTCAATGCCATTTTGTGGCGGTGGCAGTCTTTTTTTGAGTTTCCATGTCCCAATTGGTTCATTATTTATTCGAGAAACGACTCATTTCGTTATTCAAATTGGAACCAGTGAATACTATACTCGGTTTATATTAACGATGTTTATAAACGGGAGGCACTCATGATGGAATTTATAGATCTATTAACCAATCCGGACAATGTTGAAATAGAATGGGAAGATGGATGGGTTCGCGCTTCTTTTCGTTCAAGGGAATGGTATGCAGGTGAAACCGTCATTTCATTTGAATCAATGACTAATCGTATGGCCGTTCGATTAAGTGCAGGCCAGACACCAGTAAGGCGGCTTCATTTGAGATGGAAACGAAAGCTCGATAGCGGCATTCGCGTACTGGGTGATCAATGGGAACGCGGTTATGGGGATTTGGAGTGGAGAGGTCTTGTTGCTGAACGTGAAATGCCATGGTATTTTCTCTTGTCAGGAGGAGGACGGACGCATGGATACGGCGTAGAAACCGGCACAAGCTCCTTTTGTTATTGGCAAGCTGATGCATGTGGGATTAGCCTTACGCTTGATGTCCGCTGCGGTGAAGCGGGAGTGCTGCTGGGCGATAGAACGCTCGAAGCTGCAGTAATTGTAACGAGAGAAGGCGAAGAGGGTGAATCGGCATTCAGTGCAGCTACAGCCTTTTGCCGAATGATGTGCAAGCAGCCTCTCCTTCCTGCACAACCGGTTTATGGAGGGAATAATTGGTATTACGCCTACGGAAAAAGCTCGACTGCAGAAATAATCGCGGATTCGGAGCGCGTATCGGATTGGTCTTCCTCAGTGGATAACCGTCCGTTCATGGTCATTGATGACGGTTGGCAGCTTTGCAGCGGAGGGGGTAGCTGCAACGGTGGACCTTGGCAGCCTAACTATCAGTTTTCCGATATGGAGAAATTAGCTAGCGATATGAAAGGGATTGGGGTTCGACCTGGCATATGGTGTAGACCGCTATTAGTCGCAAACAGTGTGCCTTATCATTGGAAAAGGTTTGGTCATCATACGGACGGCATTTATTTGGACCCAAGTGTTCCCGATGTACTTGATTACGTAGGCGATGAAATTCGTAAGCTGCATGATTGGGGATATGATCTTATCAAACATGATTTCTCCACTTTCGATATTTTTGGAAAATGGGGCTACGAAATGGGCGCATCATTGAGCAATCATGGTTTAGCGTTTGCCGATCGAACGAAGACGACAGCGGAAATTATTGTCGCTTTGTATAAGAAGATTGCAGAAGCATCCAAAGATAGCTTGATTATTGGCTGTAATACAGTCGGGCATTTGGCTGCGGGCTTGGTTGAAATTCAGCGGACCGGTGACGATACGAGCGGCAAAGAATGGGAGCGCACTCGCAAAATGGGTGTCAACACACTTGCGTTTCGCATGTCGCAGCATGATACCTTCTTTGCGGTTGATGCCGATTGTGTCGGCTTGACGAGGGATGTGCCTTGGAATTTGAACAAGCAGTGGCTGGAGCTATTGTCCGAAAGTGGCACACCGCTGTTCATCTCCGCAGATCCAAAGGCGGTTGGCGCGGAGCAGGAAGCAGCCATTCGCAAAGCGTTCGAGCGAGCGTCTAAACCGCTGCCGCCGGCTGAACCACTAGACTGGCTTGATGATCGCTGTCCGTCCCATTGGCAGCTATCCGGAGAGGAACGGCATTTCGATTGGTATGCTGAGCGCGGCGTACAGCTGAATGAGCGTCCAGAAATTATTTTAAGGTAGCAATAGGATCAGAGCTGGATAAATGACCTGAATGAGGCTCCACCTCAAGCGGTGTTAAATAGCTTATCGTTGATGTATGCTGTCTCCGATATGCGCCCGGCGTTAATCCTGTCCACTTGGCGAACTGCCTAATGAAGCTTTGCACATTCTCGAATCCAATTCGGAAAGCGATCTCTTCAAGTGGTACGTTTCGCATTACAAGCATATGCATCGCTTCCTGCTGTCTAATGATCGATAAATAATGACGAGGCGACATCCCGTAAGCTTGTCGAAACAAGCGGCCGGCATGTCTGCGGCTAATGCCAGTCTTGGCTGCGATGGTTTCAAGCCAATTGCTCGTGGATGAATCCGTTCCCAGTTCATTGAATGTGCTGAGCAGCGCCTCAATTTCCCTAGCGATCCGATCAGCAAGAGGCTGCTCGTTTGGTTTATTGGTGGAGTGTGTTGCCGTTCTGCTGACATACTCCTCCAAATGCACGAGCATTTCGTTACAAAGCATAAAGACGTGGTGTGTAGACGTATTCTGCTTTAAGCAAGCAATTAGTGCTTTGAGCAGAGGGTTAAGATGTTGATTGAGAGGGTGCTCTCTTGCAAACAAATACTTTCCGCTTGATCGAAATGCGTAGAGCAGCTTGCTGTCTACATTTTGCAAATGAATGACAAAGCCGCTCATCGACTGCTGCTGCGGAACATGAAAGTCATGCAGCTTCATGGGTGGAATTAGAATAATATCGCCTTCATGCTGTGAGAAGCTTTCATTTCCAATACGTGCTATTTGTTCGCCGCTTAGAACGATATTGATTTCGAGCATGCGATGATGCAGATGCAAATCGCATACGGGACCAGGACCGAATTGGTACGTACGCATGCCGTATAAGAAAAGCTGTTCTTTATAATTGGGAAACGATTGGTTAAGCGCAGGGATAAGATCGCTCATCATAGCTCCTTCGTAAACAAAAATGTTTATACATGTATTATCTCTCTAACAACTGGAATATAGCAATCAAATAACAACCTAGAGGAAGGGATCCACAAATAAAACGATGGCTGCAAAAGTATGGGGCAATTGCAGCTGGACATGTTGATCATCATGCAGAATATCTTCCGCATCAAAAGGACGTTCTTTATACGACAACTCCTCCGTACCATGGAGCATGATCCATACTTTAGAGGTTCCAGCCTTTCCAGAACCACTCCTGCAAATGTGCCGTGCCGAGTTATCTCGGATGTTCACGAGCTCGTCGTAGAAGCAGCAGTAACTGGAAATGTTGCCATAGCGAAGCAAGCAATTGACTCAGATCCGGCTATTGGTAATAAGGAGGCTGCTTATAAAGCATTGGAGCAGATGCTCGAAATTCATGCTGATTTGCTGCCACAGTTCCATTCGTAGATGCATTGAGAGCACTAATGTAATCGATGAATAAAGGGGAGTTTTTTCCTTAGAAATAGGTAATCTGGACCCTTAATCAAGGACACTTTAAAAAAGAGTGCTAGGCCACACGTAAGAGATGATTCCTGTACTGAACGAGGCCACTGAAGAACTTGCGTTGTTAATTAGTTGAATACATGTTTCAAATCAAAAAGGCAACATTTCGTTCAAATTAGAACGGAATGTCGCCTTTCTCTTTATTCTTTTACTTTGATTCTTTCATGAGAGTAATGATTCGTTTGAGATTAACAGAAAATATCGCCATGGCACCCTTGTAATTGCATACCAATTAGACCCGAGGAAGATGCCACATCATACCCGTGTCTATGTTTGAGTTCACTATTTTTCGCCTCGATTTTATAGCGCTCTTTCGATTTCTCTTTGAAATCATCGCTGTTATGAAATGCTTCTTGTTCTGTGGTAGCTCCTCTTTACTATTGAACTAACGGGCAGATTAACGGAACAATAATATTCGGATATCTCACAACTAGCGCTGCGAATTCCTAAACTGCAAAGGCGACAGATCGGTCCAACGACGGAACTGTCTGCTGAAACTGCCTAAACACGAGAAGCCCAGCTTTCCGCTAATGGCTTCCATAGAAAGCCCGGAGTGCAAGATTAAAGCCTCCGCCTTTTTTACTTTGAGCATACTTAAATACTGACGAGGGGCCATACCATAGACCTTCTTAAATACTTCATTGCAATGACTTCTACTTATATACAATCCTTTAGCGATTCCATTAATCGTGATAGTGGAATCCATGAATTCATGGAGCATGCGCTCAATGGTATTGGCTAGTTCAATTTCTCCGACATTCAGCATCTTGTTATTGAGAATAATACGATCACTAGGAAACGATATCAGTTGCAGTACTTCTTTTAACAACCGAAGAAACATGGATTGAATCAGAAGCCTTGGAATCGTAGTTAAATCGCCATTCTCCGTTGAACTTTCTACGATCTCCCTCTGAATGTCCGTAAACAAGTTTTGTAAATTGGAAAAGGGACCTCTTAGATGAACATAATTCATATTTTTTAGTTCATTTCGAATCTCTACATCCTCTAAGTCAAAATGCATCGAAAAATAAGCAAGGGCTTCTTTGGATACATTTATCGTGCTGTGGCTAACTCCTGTACTAATCAATAACCAATCTCCACACTTCATTTCTATAGAATCTCCATGAATCCATTCCATGAAGGATCCTGAATGACAATATAGAAGTTCATAATCTTTATGGTTATGGAGATGGTATGACCATCCTGGCTCCACGTTTGTAAAATGGCAAGATGCTGCAGAGAGGGGATTTTTTATTGCACGAATCATGAATGGCTGTTCCAAATGTCATCACTCTCCTATTTCGTCTACACCTCATATTAACGACAAATGGTTAAATTTCAAGCTCATTCTGTCATATCCGCATTAATTTCGTGACGTTACAATAATATTAATAAACTTCAAAAGGAGAAATGTTACGATGTCCATTTTACTTTCAAATGAGCAAGTTGAATTTTACAGAAAAAATCATTACTTGCATGTGAAAGGCGTTATCCCATCAGATTTATTGGATCTGTCTACCAGGATCCTCATGAAATGGGTTGATGAATTGGTAGAGAAGTGGAGCAAAGAAGGACTGTTGCAGGATAAACAAGAGGATCTTGATTTTCAACATCGTCTTGTCGAGCTATGGAGAATAGCTGGTAAACCTAAGTATAGTCGTAGTCCTAGAAGAGATCTTGTCGGACCGGATATGTATAATTTCTTCAAACATCCTGTTATGTTGAAAGTGGCTTCGGATCTACTAGGTACGTCGGAACTTTCTGTTCATGGTGTCTTTAATGCACGACCAAAGCTACCGGACCAGAAGTGGACCGATACCCCATGGCATCAAGATGCCCAATATTACAGGGATGCTGAGAATGTACACGTCCTATCGATGTGGATGCCTTTGCAAAAGGTGACTGAAGCAAATAGCTGCTTGCAAGTTGCCCCTGGCTTTTTTACAGACACATTATTAGAAGGTGTAACTGACGAAGAAACCGATTTTCTCGGGCTACGTAAAGAAGATGCCAGGCATTTGAAGGGTCTTTCAATAGAGATGGAACCAGGAGATGTACTCTGTTTTAATCAAATACTTCCCCATAGGGCTCTTCCTAACAAGTCCGATCATGTGCGATGGTCCATGGACATTCGTTATGAAGCCACTCCAACAGCGACGGCAAGTGGGAGGGCTCAGGGCTTTATAGCACAAAGCCTTAACAATCCCGAATCTGTAGAAACGTATGAGCAGTGGTTAGAGAAATGGTCGAATATACCTATCGGAGCTTATTAGAGGTTATTAGTAGATATATCTGTTTGCTTTCTAAATTACCTAATCTATGAGTATTAAGCTAACGGGAAACGATAGTTGAACATCAAACAAGGAGCAGTTTGCGATTGCAGCTGCTTTTTCTTTATCAAGCTAACGAGCAGGATAGTTGAAGATCAACCACGAATACTCCATTTTCACACAAATGTAATGCGAAGTGAGGAGAGTGTATTTGGAAACTGATGCGTGGATTCCCTTAATAAATTTTGAAGACGACGGGAAGATTTGGGTAGGGACAAAAGTAAGATTATATAATGTGGGATTGAATGTGAAGGATAAGTCTCTTGATTATTACGACTATCTGGTGTCGAATATCTATGACAACAAAGACTATTTCCAATTAACTAACCTCTCGAAAGGAGAAGCTGGAAATATCATTTGTGTTATAAAAAAAGACAGTCCAAATCATTATGCTTTAGGTAAGTCTCTAAAGGAAATGAGCGTTTGAGCTAGTTCTGGATGCTTGCCAGCAGGCCGTTGCTAAAGTATAAATAGCTGCTATGGCCGTATACCCATTGCTCGAATTCTCCAGAGGAGCTTGTTGACGTATTGATATCATCAGGTTCGCCCCATGCCAGGTAGGCTTGGGTTTTATTCATGCCTATAGATACCTTTTTATTTTTGATTGCATCACAAACCCGGGTGGACCATTTATGCGTTTTTTACGGGTCTTTGGTGAAATATTTGCACCGGATAGCCGATTTATCTTCGAAGATTAGAAAATTTTCACAATTGGCTTCGTACGCTTACCCCCACAAACAACATTATAAATCCGAAACTAGTTAATAACGAAAGTGAAGGGAGCGGCTCATGAAACACTCGAAAGCGGTAACGCTTATAAGCCGGATCTACCAAAACCAACATCCGTTATTTGATTCCGAGGAGACGGCTAAAGCAGCAATTGACGATATCGATATTTTCCAAGTCGCTCCCCAAGTTTATTATTTATTGAAGAGCAGCGGCTTATTGGAAGCAGTGCCTTCCGAGCACCGAAGCAGGCTTAAATCGGGCGTGGATGCTGTTTTGTTTCAAAACATGCTTATCCGCTCCGAGATGTACAAGCTTCTTGATGCGTTTGAGCGTTCTGGAATTCAAGTGATCGTGCTGAAAGGCATTCGGTTGTCTGAACGTTTTTTTGGACATTTTTCGGGCAGGGGAACATCCGATATCGATCTGCTTGTACGTCCAGAAGATTTGGATAAGGCGGTTGCCCTATTGGAGCACCATGAGTTTATCCGGTATATAGAAGACGATGCGGATCATTTCCATATGCTGTTGAATAAATTTTATGCGAATGAGGATTTCCCGCTGCTCGGGGTGGAGCTGCATTGGAATATTTTGCGCGAACATGTCTCGGATACGGATATGAGCAGCTTTTGGATGGATGCAGAACCGATTTCTCCCTATCAATTGGTGAAGGAGCTTTCGGTCAAGGACACCTTTTACTACCTATGCCTTCATGGCTATAACCATAATATGTTATCACTGAAGTACGTTATCGATATTTTGCACGTCCTGAGATGCTGCAGCGCAGAAATAGACTACGGCCAGCTTTTTGCACAGGCAAAGAGCGATGGGAACTATGCCAAAGTACTAATTGCGCTGACAATTGTCTATGACTTGTTTCCCGAGCTGCATGAAACCAAGCCGCTAAACGTACGGAGACGCTGGCCGCTTTGGAATATCGAACTGATGCGAAATGCCCAATTCGGGATCAGAAACTGGCGATTTTATGGCTTCCATCTGTTTTCTGCCTTCGTCGCCTACGATTCGGTTAAACAACAGTGGGCACATCTGCGTTATTTACTGCTGCCGCCAAGAGATTATGCCTTGGACCTATTAAAGTATGCCAATAGATCAGACGTCCCGGATTCGAATGAGCCGATGAGCAAAATCTATGCCAAAATCTATAAGAGAAGACTCCAATTTTGGATTCGAACCATTCGTGCCAAACAAAAGAAGGACTAAATCGAATATTCTCGTTTTATATATACAAAAAGCAGGTATTAATACATTTTATCATAGTATTATTTTACTAAATTTTATAAATATCATTGACTATCACTATAATATGACATAAATTCCTTGAAAGGAGGTGAATGAAATGAAAAAATATGAAGCTCCTAAAGTACTTACGCAGCATACTGTCGAATTTGGAACAGCAAGACCAAGCGATAAAGTCGGCGGCTATGAATGGTGCCAAAAACGTAATTTTAAACCTATGTTTTGCAGGCATTTTATCGGAGGTTAACTAGAAAGCAATGATAGATTTTATCTGAGAAGCGGAGCTAACGATTGAGTTTGCTCCCTTTTTCTTCTCAGAAATAACTTCTGAAGAACGGGCGGTGCATAATGACGTACACATTGCATACACAGGTCGGCAGGAGTTCGATCGCTTTTCAAATTCAAACTACCTTTTTATATGATGAATTGACCGCGCGTTTTCGTTCCTTTGAAGCAAGCGGAAATCTTGAAGCGCCTGACATTCAGGTGGAGGTCTACGATTTTTACGGGAAACCTTTCGATGACGGTCCTGTCGAGATTCAAGAGAACGGCGGCGAATATGTCTATATCCGTGCGGACTATAAGCTGGTGACAACACCTGATTACAGCCAGGCAAAAATTTATGTTCACGATGACCTTGCACTCAAGCACGCCTTAATCAATCTCTACAGCGCCTGGCTGATCCATCGGCGTGCAGGGCTGCTCATCCATTCGTCATGCGTGGTGGAGGATGACCGCGCTTGGATGTTCGCCGGGCCTTCGGGAGCAGGCAAGTCGACGGTAGCTGATCTTTCCGTTCCCCGTCCTATTCTTTCCGATGAGGCTACGCTCCTATTGTTTGAGCCGGATGGTTCGATTACAATCCATGATTCCCCATTTCGGAGCGAAATGGAAGAAGCATGCGAGCTTCCAAGCAGTCCCTTGGCAGGCATTCATTTTCTGATCCAATCGCAGGATGTAAGGCGGGTAGGTATCCGCAAAGGCGACGCGCTGATTTCATTGCTGGATAAGGTTTTTTATTGGGAGCATAACAAGCTGGAAACGGCAAAGATGATTGCGCTTTGCAAGCAGGCGGTAGAAGGCGTACCGGCTTATGAACTATATTTTCAGAAAAACGATACTTTTTGGGGAGTGATATCATGACGATACTGGCAGACCAAACACTGCTGAGACGGGAAAATATCGAGACGGCTGAGCTGGATGGCGAGTGGCTGCTGTTGAACATCGACACCCACGCCATCACGAAAGTGAACGAGCTTGGAGGCTATATTTGGTCGATTCTTCCCGAATATCCAACTGTCACCCAACTGGCCGAAAAAGTACATACCGAATACGGCGTTGAGATGGAAGTTGTCCTCGATGACGTTCAGGCGTTTGTTGAGATGCTGATTGAGGCCGGACTGCTTATAAATGCATGATTTGACGCCAGTCATGTCAGCAGTAATCCAGCGTACCGGAAAGATCGAGCTGCCCTCTGCGGGTATCAGCATGTATCCCTTGATCAAGGAAGGAAACGTAAGCACTTTCCTGTCCGTGCAAAGGGAAGAATTGAAACTTGGCGATATATGTTTATTTGTAACGGACCAAGGTGCGTTGATCGGACATCGGCTGTACGCCGTAAAGCAGGACGGCTCAAAGGAATTATTTATCTTCAAGGGAGATACATGCTTTGAACCGGATGATCCTGTACCGTTCACAAGCATTCTGGGACGATGGTCCGGCGTTCGCCGTAACAGCCGTTTTCAAGCTGCGAATCATTGGAGATCCAGGCTACTAGCTGTACTGGCTTTGCGTGTACCTAAATGGCACAAAGTGATTCGATGGTGCGCAGAAAGAAACGAGCGTTATATGTAACTGCCGGAGAGTGACATTGACAAAGGAGTATTTTAAATTGAAAACGGAGAATGCGAAGCGGGAAGCTGGTAAACCTGTTAACGGCGTCGCAGTCGAACAACAGGATTCGGAGAATCCATGGCTCCGTTTAAGGGCGGATGTGGATTTCACCCTACGACGATTTCTGCATTACGAGATTGTTTTCAAGACTTTGACCATGGAAATGGTGGACGGGCAAGGGAAAACCATCATGACCTTCCATAAGAATAACATGATCGATGTATCCGTTCGCGAGGCTTTCGGCGGAGCATCGTTTTTTATTATAACCGGTGATGGCGAGATAGAAGCTGCGAGATTCTCGCTTCCGTACATTGAGCCTTTCCGACAGGCTGTTCCCGCGATAAGGAACTGGCTGGCGGAAGGGGACGAAACTGGAGGTCTTACCCTCCCAGCTCTAGATGAAAGTACGGAAACGTATAGATGCTCAAAATGCGACAAAACCGCCTCTCCCGGTACAAGCAAGTGTTTAAACTGCAGCAGCAGCAAATGGTCCATGCTGCGCAGGTTGGCGGCTTACTGTACCCCGTACCGAAGCCCCATGCTGGTAAGCGCGCTGCTGCTTGTTTTATCCGTATTTATTGAAGTGATCCCACCCTATTTGATCAAAATGATTGTGGATGAAGTGGCCAAACCGACTGGAAGCTTGAACGTGCTTTTTGCCTTGGCAAGCGGTGTGGCCCTTGTACAGGTGTTATCTGCTGCGATGCAAGTCATTCGAAGCTACCTTGGCGTTCGAATAGGCGGGAAACTAGTAGGGGCGATCCGCCGGGATATGTTCGGCGCTTTGATGAAGCTTTCGATGCGCTTCTTCGATCACCGCCAAGTCTCTCAATTTATCGGCCGCATCCAGGATGATACCGATGAATTAAAAGAATTTTTGACAAACGGCATGGTGTATCTAGTCACGCAGATGCTGCTCGCCGTAGGCATCCTGTTTATGCTATTCCATCTGAATTGGCAGCTGGCAGCGATGATTCTGATCCCGACCCCATTCTTGTTTGCCGGATTCTATTGGCTGTGGAAGAGGCTGAGCTCACTTTGGTATTCGCAATGGCAATCCGCTTTGCATGTCAACAATGTGATTGGCGAAGCGCTACAAGGCATTCGAGTCATTAAAGCCTTTGCGCAGGAAAATGCCGAGAAAAACCGTTTTGACAAGGTGAATAATCGTTGGATCAATCGCACGATTTCCTTCGGTAATCTTTGGCTTGGCGTATCTCCGATTTTTACGGTACTGACGGCTGTGTTCGGCATCGCTGTTTGGTATTTGGGAGGACGATCGGTCATGTCCGGCACCATGTCAATTGGAACATTGACCGCCTTTACGACCTATTTGCTCATGTTCTTCGGGCCTGTTCAAGCCTCCGGGCAGCTATTAAGCTGGCTTAATCGCTCGCTTGGCTCGGCCGAACGGATTCTCGAAATTATCGATGCCAAGGTTGATGTCCCTGATAAACAGGACGCGGTGGAGCTTTCTTCCGTTTCTGGCGAGATCCGCTTTCATGGTGTACGATACGGGTATGAAGTGGAACGACCGGTGCTAAAAGATATTAACCTCACCATACGTCCCGGTGAAATGATCGGGCTGGTTGGCCGCTCCGGTGCAGGGAAAACGACTCTCATAAATATGATTTGCCGGTTTTATGACCCGAATGCCGGAAGCGTTGCGCTTGACGGGCACGACTTGAGAGATATCCGGCAGGAGAGTCTCCGGAAGCATATTGGCGTCGTGCTTCAGGAAACGTTTTTGTTCGATGGTACGATTGCCGAGAACATAGCCTACGGCCGTCCGGATAGTCCGCCGGAGACCATTATCGCAGCTGCCCACGCGGCGAATGCCCACGATTTTATTTGTCGTCTGCCGGAAGGCTACGATACGCGCGTCGGGGAACGCGGACACCGCTTATCGGGCGGGGAGAAACAGCGTATCGCAATTGCGAGAGCGCTGCTGCTTGATCCGGAGATTTTGATCTTAGACGAAGCGACGGCATCTGTTGATACGGAGACGGAGCGGCTAATTCAAGAAGCGTTAAGCCGCTTAATCCGGGGAAGAACCACCATCGCGATTGCCCATCGCCTATCCACTCTACGTCATGCAGACAGGCTTGTAGTCCTCGACCAAGGCCGCATTGTTGAAATGGGGACGCATGAAGAGCTTTACGCGAAACAAACGCATTATTATCGTTTGGTCGAATCGCAAAAACAAACGGCGAAAATACCATCGGAGGTCGGATAAGATGAACCCGTTATTCTTTTTAAGCCGCTCGGAGCTGAGTCAAATCCGTTTGTTCCGATCTTCTGACGGTATTTTGCATTTGGAGAAGGAAGGTAAGGGTTTTGCCCGCGTAACGCTTATTCGCAGTTTTCCGTATACAATGCCCGACAGGTTCATCTCGGTTCGCTCGGCGGAAGGGCGTGAAATTGCAATGATACAGGATGTGAAGCTTCTCGCGGAAGATAGCTTTCAGGCGGTACGAGAAGAGCTTGACCGAAATTATATGATTCCTGTCATTACACAAATCCTGACCGTTAGAAAAAGAGGCAGCGAGTGGCATTTGCAGGTCGATACGAATTATGGCTCGGCAGCATTGGTCATGGATAACCTCCATGAAAATATCCAACCCGTAACGGAAAGCCGCTGGATGGTAACGGACAATGAAGGACGACGCTTCGAGCTGTCCGATCCGGAGCAGATGGATGCCCGAAGCCGTGAATATTGGAAGAAGCTGATCTGATTAACGGTTTGTAAAAGTCAGGAGGTATTCGTTTGGAATATGTAAAGATGGTCAATAAATCGTTTCAAACGTGGATATAAGTGTATTCCCTAGCACTATTCGGTACGATTGTTTTCTTATTCAGATGATCGGCAGCGAACGGAGGGAGAGCTTTGCTTGAGTGGAATAGCGATGTATGGGGAAAGCTGTCAGGACCGTATGGTTCTGCGGAGAACGTACCTGTGCTATTGCAGCAGCTAATGCGGCAATATAGCCAGGAGGTTTATGACGAACTCTTTCAGGAGCATTTGTTCCATCAAAATACGATATATTCGGCTACATACACGGCGATGCCGTTTTTGGCGCAAATAGCATGTTCGACATCTGATGCTGAGGTGCGAAAAGAACTTTTTATAACCTGCGATATTATCGAAGCAAGCCGTGATGAGCGCGATGAGGCACCATTTCCAGAATCTTGGGCTGAACTGGCTGAAGATGCAGGCAGCTCTGTTTGTACTGAATTGTATCGTGAATATATAGAGGCAATTGGCAAGATCACGGCTCTTTCAAAGGAAGTATTCACCTATGCAGCCCATCATTCCATCGATGAGACGGATAAACGTTATATTCTTGTTGCGGACGCTGCTTACCGGGGTTCGTATATCCTTGCCAATATGTTGATGACGTTTATTAACGGTGATGAATATGTGGCCGTGTGCCCAGCCTGCGAAGAAGATGTATTCATATGGCCTAATGAAGATAATCCTGCAGAAATCCTTCAAGCCTATGAGCATGATCCCGTCTTTCACACTGGCCAGGAAGCACATGCAATCTTTCCAGCAACGTCAATTGCGGATGAAGAAATACGGACATTAGCGGAGCAGGCGGAAGCGATTGGAGAGCAAACATTAGCCAGGCATCTGCACTATTTAACGGGGGAAACGTTTTGTCCGTCCTGCGGTGAGAGAATATCTGTATGGCCGTCTTTGCTTAGCACATTTACAATGTAGAGCTGCAAGAAAGCATGAGGTAGTTTTTATAGCAAATAGAATTTGAGCTCTCGATAGCTCTAGAAACGTTATTTGGGGACACACGAACCCAACAATATTGGCAGATTTCGCTAGAAAATATATATCGACACTACTAGAGTAATTCCTGAGGATGGCTTACATTCTGTTTGACAAGATGACTACGTTAGATTTTGTTGGTTTTTGTGAAGCAGTTACATGGATGAGAATTCTAATGAGAGCGTCTTCATAAGGTTTCCAATTTAACATTTCTTCGGGTATAGCTTTTCATAGTTTTACACTTCTACGTCTAACTTCTTCAAAATTAAAAATTATTAAATCAGTTGCATTCATCTAAACCCCACCCCTTTGCTTCTATTCGCTTAACATACATTTTACAAACCGATAACACTGCTCTAATAGTACTAGCCTATAATACTAACAAAGGCATCTTTGGAAAGGATACAGACCATGAGCTTGCTTTACAAAATAGGGAATAAGCCAATTATCGCCGCAATTCGTAAATCGTCAGACCTGAATTTAGCACTGAAATCAAATGTTGATAACCTGTTTTTTATGGGTGGAAATATGATGGAAATCGTTGAGTCTGTTCGATTGACCAGAGAGGCAGGGAAAAGGTCTTTCCTACACTTGGATTTGATTCGAGGCTTGTCCAGCACGGACAAGGAGACGGTCGAATTCGCAGCTAGAATGGTCCAAGCGGACGGGATCATATCACCCAAGAGTCACATGATAAAAGCGGCCAAACAAGCTGGGCTTCTGGGGATTCTTCATGTATTCATTATTGATTCTCAAGCATTGGACAATGGTCTAAGGTCGGTCGAACAAACGATACCCGATGGTATCGAGATTATGCCAGGTATTGCACCAAAAGTCATTGAGAGATTTGCGAGGGCTAATGAATCTATTCCGATCATAGCCAGTGGTTTAATTTCTTCAGTAGAAGAGGCTAGAGAGGGGCTGCTTGCCGGCGCCACATCGCTTTCGGTTAGTGAAAGCAGTCTTTGGTTCAAAGGGTTTTCGGATATATTGCCTTAAACAGGTGCTATCTTACAATTGAATATGCAATTTTGAGTCTGTGTGATGAGAGAAAGCTCAAAGTCGGTGTCCGCCCTATTTAGGTCGGTGCTTGCTTGCGCTTTCTCTTTTATTTTTCACAAAAATGATTAGGAGGGATTAGGAAATGAAGAAGTGGAAATGGTCTAAGATGTCGACGGTGTTGTTGGGGGTAACTTTATTAGTATCCGCATGCGGAGGAGGTGGCAATAATGATCCAGCTGCAAGCACGAACACAAACACAAACGAGCATGCTGCAGAAGAGAAAGCTTGGACAGGAGAAATTGTCGTCTGGGACGGCCCTCGATGGACGGATGATAAGGAAAATAAATATCACTGGATCGAGAACAAAAAAGCGGAATTCGAGGAGCTTCATCCAGGTGTCACAATTAAGATCGTTCAAACACCTTGGGCAGAGATGGAGGACAAGCTGAATGTTTCCATCGCAGGCGGCGCTTGGCCCGATCTTGTTTATAACGTGAGCAACCGAATGGCCAGCATCAATAACATAGAGTCCGGAATTGTTGAGCCGATCAATGAGTTTTACACCCCGGAGGAGCTTGCTGATTTTTATCCGAATGCTCTGAGTGAATATGAATATGAAGGAAAGCACTACGGAGTTCCGGTTAGCACACGAGTTCACAGTTTGCTTCTTAATTTGGAAATTTTCAAAGAGAAGGGTGTAGAACCGCCTGTTAATGGGAAGTGGACTTATGACGAGTTTCTGGAAAAAATGAAGCAATTGACCGGAGACGGCGTGCATGGTTTCTCGACTTATATTATGCCTTCTTACTATGAAGCATGGCCTTTTCTTATGATGGACGGAGCACGTCCATTGAATGATGATCTTACGCAGTATACTTTCGATTCTCCAGAAGCGATTAGCGGCCTACAAAAGTTTTTGGATTTGAAATTTGTACATGAGGTGGCCCCAGCGGATATGGGGATGTCTAATGTAGGGGATACCTATCAAGCATTTGCTGCTCAAGACAAACGATTAATGGCCGTTCAGCCTTGGAATTCATGGGCTATCGCATCTTCTCAGAAGGAGCCTTATTCGATGGACTTAATGGTAGCCGAATATCCGACTGGCGCATCCGGTGAGTCGATTTCAATGGGAGATGTACTCGGTTGGGTGATGTTGAAGCAGGAGGATGAAGGCAAGAAGAAAATGACGATGGAGTTTGTGAAATTTTTGACGACTACAGAGGAAATTTTCATAACAGCTAAAAATTATGGTGTGTTCCCGTCCCGTATATCTTCGGGAGAGCAACGGCCTTTTGAAGACAACCCGCAAATGGAGAGAGCTCAACAAATTGCTGAGAATGCGATGATGGTTCCGCGGCATAGCAATTGGAGAAAAATAGATGAGGTTATACAAAAGGAGCTCCAACTGGCAGTAAACGGAACGAAAACCGCAGAGCAAGCGTTGAAGGACGCTCGCAAGCTGGTGGATCCGTTGTTGCAATAAGCCATTCTTCATAAAGGAGGAACACCTTGAGAAAAGCAACGATTATGCAAGAGGCCGGAGGGCGCTTTGGAAGCCCGGCCTCCTGGCTTAAAGCCTGGAAAAAACTAGGTCCGTCCTACTTATTTTTAATGCCGAAGCTTCTATTGTTTATGTTGTTTACGGTTATCCCTGTCGGCTGGTCGTTTATACTTTCCTTTCAAGAGTATGATGTGTTCGATAGTCGATGGATTGGTTTAACGAATTATGTGGAAGCTTTTCGCAATGAAATTTTCATGGGTGCCTTATGGAACACATTTTTGTATACGATTGTGACAGTCCCGCTCTCGATCATTTCTGCATTGGTCATTGCAAGCTTAGTATTTCCATTAGGACGACTATCGCAAACCTTCTTCCGAGCCGCCTTTTATTTGCCAACCGTTACCTCCATGGTCATCATCGCTATGGTGTGGCGGTGGATCTTTAATTATCGGTTCGGCTTGCTCAACCACTTGATTGGCGAATTTGGTTTGCAGCCGATTGACTGGCTTGGGCAGACCAACTTAGCGCTATGGTCGCTAATGCTGATGAATATTCTAATTCCGCCCGGTTCGGGAATCATTTTGTATTTGGCAGCGATGGGCAGCGTGAATCCCAGCCTGTTCGAGGCGGCGAAAATAGATGGGGCTTCAGCGTTTCAAATTTGGAAAAAAATTACGGTACCGCTTCTTAAGCCGACAACCTTTTATTTGGTTATTTTAAGCATGATAGGCTCCTTTCAGGTATTCACGCAGATCGTTATGATGACGGGAGGCGGTCCGGGCAATGCCACTGAGACGGTTGTTCATGTGATTTACAAAACCGGATTTCGAGATTTCGAATACGGTATGGCATCTGCTCAATCCGTGATCTTGTTCATCATTATCATGATTTTTGCAGTCCTTCAATACCTGATGCTCGGGGATGATGGCTTGGAACGTCATAAGCGACGCCGATCAAAAAAAGGGTAACAGGAGAGGAGATTCGTTATGTCTTATGCAAGTCGGGGGAAGCTTAAACGGTTGCTGCTTTATATTCCGTTAATATTAGTGGCCCTTATAGCATTACTCCCTCTATACTGGGTGTTCGTTACCTCTCTGCAGCTTCCTAGTTATCAGAACGAAGAGATGGAACGCCCGGTTTCTCATGTGGAGGCGGACCCTCCGAAGCTTTACCCTTACGGGATCACGGAATATTGGTCACAATGGAACAAGAAAAAGGCGGCAGAGAAACAGGGAGATGAATTGGCTGCTGGTTTTCATGCTGAGAAGATGCAGGAGGTGGTTACAAAAACATTTTCCTCCTACAGCTACCTGTTTAAAAGCACTGATGTTCTTCGATGGTTGTGGAATACCACGTATATCGCGATACTCGGAACGCTTGGAACCGTCATATTTGATACGATGGCGGGTTATGTCTTGGCCAAAAAACAATTTCCCGGGCGTATGCTCATATTCTGGCTTATTATTGCCACAATGATGATCCCGGAACAGGTTACTTTAGTTCCTAGCTTCATGATTGTACGCATGCTGGATTTGTTCGATACCCACTGGGCAGTCATTCTACCGGGTCTTGCTGGGGCGTTCGGAGTGTTTCTTATGAGGCAGTTTATGTTAACTATGCCCTCTGAGCTGCTTGAAGCTGCCAAGATCGATGGAGCCGGGGAATGGAGAACCTTTATGAAAATTGTCATACCAATGGCCGGACCTCCGATGGCAGCTTTGGGAATCTTCAGCTTTGTCGGACTTTGGAACTCCTTTCTCTGGCCGATTATTGTAATTAATGATTCCAAAATGCTAATGTTGACAGCTGGTTTGAAAACCCTCCAAGACGCAAATTTGTCCAGCTTTAAGCTACTGATGACAGGGGCGGCGGTAGGTGCAGTTCCGATAATGATCTATTTCCTTTTGTTTCAGCGATATTTCATTAAAGGGTTGACTGTTGGCGGAGTAAAGGAATAGATAAGAAACGGAGGTTTTAGCTATGAGGACACAAGGGAAACTGGAACGAAAGCTTCCAAGGGCAATTGTAATCAGCGTGGATGGGCTTGGGATGAATGCTTGGAAGGATCCGAGCCTCCCAATTCCGAACCTTCGAAAGCTGGCGGAAGCTGGGACGGAGGCCGCCTCGATGAGAAGTGTGACCCCGGCAGCAACATGGACCATTCATACTTCCTTAATGACGGGAACGGTACCAAGTCAACACGGGGTACTGGGCAATTGGGTCATCGATAGGGATACGAACCGAATTATTGAGCATTATGGGGAGCGCGCAGGTGGAAAGGAGGAGACGGTCGCCGGAACGACTTTATATGATGCGGTTAAGGCGATCGGAGGAACGACAGCTGCCATTTGTTGGCCTAAAACCCGTGGGGCTCTTCATATCGATTACAACATTCCTGAATGCTACGACCAAGAGGCTTTCGAGAAATACAGTACGCCCTCTCTATGGAAGGAGCTCTGCGAAGCGGGTCTTCCAATGGGAAGTTATGGAGCTTGGAGCAAAGATCATGCAAGAGGACCAATGCAGGATTGGCTGTCAACGGAGGTCGCCAAATATGTTCTTCGCCATAAACAGCCGAATTTACTGCTCCTTCATTATCTACTCCCGGACAGCTTTCAGCATGATTTTGGAGCTTGCTCACCGGAGCTCGCCTGGGCTGCGGGTTATGTGGACGAGCGCATCGGTGATCTGATACAGACGCTGAAGGAGCATAATCTACATGAGGAGACAGAATTATTTATTATGTCGGATCATGGATTGACAAATGTGGTTCGAGGAATTTATCCGAATGTGCTCTTTAAACAAAATGGGTTAATTCATCCTGAACATCCTGAGCTCAGTCGGGCTATGACCGTTTCAAACGGTGGAAGTGCCTATGTATATATATTAGAGAAAGATTTGGTTGAACGCTCGGCCTTAATGGATAAAGTCTTAAAGCTTCTTAGGCAAACGGAGGGGATTTCTAAAATATTATATGGCGATGAAATGGCAGAATGGGGACTGCCTAAGGGGGGAGAATGTGAACGTTACCGTCCGGACATCGTCTTAGAAGCGGATAACGACTCTTTCTTCAATATGAGATACGGGTCAGATGCTGTTATCGTTCAACTGGATAAATCGGTTGGGATGCACGGTTATTTTGCTGACCATCCCTCTTCGGAGTCGTTCTTTCTAGCCACAGGTCCATCTATTCTGCAAGGAGTAAAGCTCCCAACTATCCATGCTATCGACGTTGCTCCTACAATAGCTCACTTATTCGGTGCAACCCTTCCCGAGGCAAATGGAAATATTCTAACGGAGCTTTGGAGGGAGAGATCAAGGGATGAGTGAGCGATCAACGGGAACAGAAGAACTGCTAAAGTGTGAGGCGTTTTTTTTTGATTTAGATGGATGCGTATATTACGGTAACCGACAGGCGCTCGGCGCTGCAGAACTGATATTGAAACTAAGACGTATAGGCAAACAGGTGCGTTTTATTACTAACAACTCGACGGACTCTTCTCTTTCGATTGCTGCCAAGCTGAAACAGATGGGCTTTGACATCGAACCTCGTGACATATTAACCGCGACCGAGTATATTGGGCCTTATTTATTACAGTGTTATGGCCCATTAAAGATAAAAGTTGTTGGCAGCCAGGATTTACATCTTGCATTAGAACAGGCGGGGCATACGCTCGTCCCTCTTTATAGCGGACAGAAGGCACAAGCTGTAGTCATTGGCCGTGATATTTCGTTCTCTTACGACAAGTTATATGTGGTTGCGGAAGAGCTGGATCAAGGAGCAATTGCAATCATCACCAATCCGGATCTGTATCACCCGGGCAGCCGGGGAGAGAAGATACCCGAAACTGGTGCCCTAGCTGCCGCTTTCGAGGCGGTGACTGGAACAGAACTAGAGTGCTTCGGAAAGCCTTCTCCACATTTATTTCTTTCTGCTATGAGGGACTGTGGGGTGGAAAAAGTGGAACGCTGTGTAATGATTGGAGATAATTTATCTACAGATGTAGCCGGAGGGAAGGCAGCAGGTATGCGCACAATCTGGCTGACGAGCAAGCCGCAGGACGCCCTTACAGCAGATCCGGACTATGGAAGGCCGGATTGGATTTTCCAAGATCTGAATGAGATGTTAACGGAAATTCGTATGTTTGACTAGGATGCGGGGCAGATTCTGATACATGAAAGATAATAACGAGGCATTTCGTTCCATTGGAGCGAGGTGCCGTGTTCTACAGTGACGTTAGATATAAAGGTCTAACAGATCATACAGATCATACAGGATATCCCTACGAATTACTTCATACGACAGAGGACGAAGTGGGGACTCCGATCCCTAGGGGAGAAGGCATTAAAAGAGCTTTCACAACGTATTTTACAGACTCATGAACTTCTTTCAATCATAGAATTTGACCACCTACCATCGTCCATTGAACTTGAAATTCATCATCTAATAGGACTAGGTCGGCATCGAAACCAGAAGAAATTTGCCCTTTTTGTTGAAATCCTAGAATATTGGCCGGCGTAGTTGAAGCCATCTGTACGGCATCGATCAAGGAAATTCCGGTTTCGATGGTATAACGTAATGCTTCATTCATGGTAACTGTACTGGAGGCTAGTGTCCCATCCTCTAGTCTCGCAATGCCATCGGATACCGTGACATGATGGCCTCCAAATAGATAATTCCCATCGCCCATACCCATTGCTTGTAATGCATCTGTGATTAAGACCATTCCTTCTGGTCCTTTCAAGGTATGCATCAATCGAATTATAGCAGGATGTAAATGGACATTATCGACAATCGCTTGAAGACTAACATGTTTCTCTTCGAAAGCAGCCACGATCAGACCCGGATCTCGATGATGAATCGGTCGCATGCCATTAAAACAATGCGTAACATGACTCGCACCAGCTGTGAAAGCTTGTTTGGCTTCCTCATATGTGGCATCCGAGTGAGCGATCGCTATAACTACTCCCTGTTCTTTCAAAAAAGATATTAAGTCCATTCCTCCAGGCAACTCAGGAGCAATAGTAACCATCTTAATGAGTGAGCCTGCTTCCTGAAAAATGACCTTCATTTCTTCTAAATTGGGATGCCGTAAATACTTTTCATTCTGCATTCCTTTTCGCTTCGGGTTCAGATAAGGTCCCTCTAAATGAATCCCTGCAATCTTTGCTCCCACTTCTTTTCCTATTACACGCTTGACACTACGAATCATTTCTAGCAGATCCTCCATCGTAGAACTAACAGATGTGGCTAGAAACGAGGTGCACCCTGTTGAAGCACAAGCACGTGAAACTTCTTGAATACTTTCTTCGGTACCGTCCATCATATCAAAACCATTTGCACCGTGGATATGAACGTCTATCATCCCTGGTATTAACAAATGCCCTCTCCCATCAATCAGCTCATACTCTTCATTTAGAATAGATAGATTTCCTGTATCTATCTTCGTAATTTTCCCTTCAAAAATCCAAACATTGGCTGACGGGACGATTCTGTTTTGAAGTACGACTTGTACATTCTGCAAAATATGATACATATATATCCTCCTCACAACGTTACTGATCTCACATGGAAAATTTTAAGATTTATTAAGCAATATGCTTAATTGCAATCATGGCTATTATAACGGAAGTGTAGTTTGATAAATATAGATAAAATTAATTTATTCTTTTTCTTATTTTAAAATTTAAAAAAGTCAATGTTGAAATTGCAAGGAATGGCTTACGATGAAACTATTGTTTTTGTTGCTTTTGAGAGTGATTTTATAAATAATGGGAAGGTGTAAAAACGACCCTGAGATGCCGATTCATGGTAATCTTGGCGAAAATGGAGGTGGTATTTATCCGTACAGGTCTTGGCAGGATGAAGAGCTCGCTGTTGTTTCGCTTCGCAATATTACTGGCTTTGATGCTGATACCGATTATCTTAATCGGGAATAACTTCTACTCCGGAGGGAGGGAGTCGCTTCGTCGGGAGATATCCAATTCAATGGAGTCTCGGGTTGAAGCGAATATACGTACGATGGAGAAGGAAGTCGAACGGATTCAACTGCTGCAGTTTGAATTGATTAACGACGAGTCTCTGAACAAGCTGGCGGTTATTCCCGACTATATGAACAAATACGACAAAAGCCAGGCCATTCTTATGGTGCAGGATAGGCTGTTTGCGCTGAAAAACAGCAGCTTATATATTTCGGATGTATCCGTTCATATTCCCTCCATCAACCGCACGATATCTGCTATGCAGGGACCGGGCGCGATGTTGCAGGAGCAATTCAATGCTACCAGCGAGCTTGCCAGTAAGAGTCCGGGAAAAGCGATATATTTCCTTGGCCATATTCCGTATATCGTACTCGTTCATGAGGTGCGGGGGCTGTATGAAGGTGAAAATGCGCTGTATTCCATTATAGTAGAGCTTTCTCCGGATGAGCTGAGCAAATCACTTTCTGCCCTAGAAAGCAGTGAGAACAGCGGCTCCGTTCTAAGTGATCCTAACGGCGAGTTTATGATACGCACTCATCATTTTGAGAATCCATATTTAGATCGGTACATTGATCAATATAAATCAGGTGTGCCTAATGCATACGAGAATATAAGCAGCGTGGGGCAGGGAGATGACCGGGTGCTTGTATCCTCCCGTTTCTCGCAGCTGCTCGGTTTCTCGCTTATTCATTACGTGCCTGAGAAACATCTGTTTAACAATATACATCGTTACCAGCAGCTGTTCTGGGTATTAATAGCGGTGTTTCTCGTCTTTATTATTGTGCTCTGTCTTTCCCTGTACCGAATGATCCATCGACCGCTGCTGGCACTTCTGCGGGCGTTCAGGAAGATGGAAAAGGGCGAGCTGGACGTAACGGTCACCGAGAATAGTCGAAGTGAGTTTGGTTATTTACACCAGGGCTTTAATAAAATGTCCCGCTATATGAGGGAATTGATTGAACAGGTATATACGCACAAAATATTAGTTCAACGAGCTGAGCTCAAGCAGCTCCAGTCACAAATTAATCCACATTTTCTATATAACAGCTATTTCACCCTATATAACATGATTGCGGTAGAGGATCATGACAGCGCCAAGCAGTTCGCTTCGCAGATGGGTAGCTATTTACGGTATATTACCCGCAATTCCTCAGATGAGGCTCCGCTTTACGAAGAGGCCAAACACGCGACGATCTATGCGGAAATTCAGGGAAGGCGCTTTCGACTGCGAATGAAGGCCCAGTGCGGTGAGGTGCCGACCTCCTACCGTGAGGTTATGGTACCGCGACTTATACTTCAGCCATTAATCGAAAACGCTTTCGAGCATGTGTTTGACCATATGGAGGAAGGCGGACTTCTGTCCATCGTTTTCGAGGAGGAGGAAGATTGTCTGCTTATTCGAGTGGAAGACAATGGCTCATTCTTGGATCAGGAACGACTGGAGACGCTAGAGCAGCTGCTGAGAACGGATGAAAGCACGATTGAAACGACCGGCCTTCTGAATATTCATCGACGGTTGCGCTTGAAATACGGGGATAGAGGCGGAATAGGCGTGGGGCGAAGCCGTCTTGGAGGATTGGAAGTGCGGTTGGCCATATGGAAAGGGGACAAGGAGTATGCTTCGGTTGTTAATTGTTGATGATGAGCCCGATATTGCGGATGGACTTTACACACTTCTGCAGGAACGTTTTCCGTCCGAGTTCGAATTATACAAGGCCTATTCAGGGAAGACGGCACTCGAATGGTTAAGGAGGGGAAAGTTCGACATTATAATGACCGATATTCGGATGCCCGTTCTAGGCGGATTGGAGCTCCATAAGCATATTCGCCGTCTGTGGCCCAGGTGCAAGGTTGTCTTTCTGACGGGGCATAGCGAATTCGATTATGTGTACGAGGCTATTCATTATGACAATACCAGCTATCTGCTTAAGACGGAAGGTCATGAGACGATTTTGGAGACGATCGGCAAGCTGGCGGAGGATATAGCTGGAGAACAGCAGATTGAAGGACTTATGGCCAAAGCGATGCAGCAAATGGAACGAACGCTGCCGTTGCTGCAAAATGAGCTGTTAAGTGAACTGCTGTATTGCGAAACGTCCGACATGCTGAATAGGTCCAACCAATTTGAGGAGCTGCGCATTCCACTGGATCCGAAACGTCCAGTCTTCCTTATGATGGGCAAGCTGCTGAGTGTGGATTTCGGAGTGCGGCAGACCGGAAAGGCGCAGCTGCATGCAGGGATGATGGTGATCGAGGAGCAGTACGGTTATTCTCACCTGCATATGAAATATATATTTGTCGACAAGGATACAATGGTCTGGTTCGTACAACCGGCAGCCAGCCATCTTGATGAGCAGCTTGAAGAGTCTGCTTCATGGAGTGGCATTTTATTAGCTGTCCGGGAATATGCGGAGAACGCTGAGGCTGCCTGTCTGCAATCCTTTGATATTTCACTATTTTGTCTGCTGGACAGGTCGCCTTGCGAGTGGGAAGATATCGCCGACCGCTGGGCTATGCTGGAGCATGAATATCATCGTCAATCCGGCGAACGGAATGGGGTTGTTCAGGTCGAATTCGATGAGACGGAGCTCTATCGGACGAAGATGCTGCGCAAAACGGATCTGTTAGGTGAATATTTGGCCAACGGCCAAGCGGAAGCCTTCGATATCGCCTGGAAGCGTTTCACAGTCGAATCTATCGGACTCGAATCGGTTTACTCCGCACTTTCACTCGTTTTCTTGCGCCATATCTATCGGTTCAATCTGCAGGAGCGTCTATCGG
Organism: Paenibacillus sp. J31R122; assembly: GCF_056269185.1. NCBI lineage: Bacteria > Bacillati > Bacillota > Bacilli > Caryophanales > Paenibacillaceae > Paenibacillus > Paenibacillus sp. J31R122. The sequence continues at coordinate 6,399 of NZ_JBWDNM010000019.1, read as the reverse complement.
ATCGCACCGATTTGTCAGTTATCATGCAGCCTTCAGGTGTTCAACTTGATCCGGAGTCATGGATGGACTATTATTATCGGCTGGCGATCACAATCTTTGAGCTGCAGCAGAAGGATCAGACGAAACGCCGCGATCAGACAATCGATCTTTTGAAGGGTTATATTCACGACCATTTGGGTGAAGATCTTTCTTTGGTACGTTTATCAGAGGTTGTACAATGGAACCCTTCTTATTTATCCAGAGCTTTCAAAAAGGTGACGGGCACGAATTTGCTTGCTTATATCCATGAGACGAAGCTGAAGGAAGCTATGCGGATGCTGCTTCAACCGGAGCTGAAAATTCATGAAATCAGTGCTGCACTTGGCTTTATTTCACCGCCCCATTTTACACGGTTCTTCAAGAAAGCAAGTGGTCATACACCCCAGGATTACCGAGCGCTCGAAGAAAAGTAATACTTGGGCATGCTTGGCAAGTTTCTGTAAAAAGGTAAAAAATAGATAAGCAGAGGTAAAGAATTGGCCTGTTACGTAAGTCCATGTAACGGGCTTATACTTGATTCAAGCAATTGATAGCGTTTACAAAATAAGGGGGATTGAACATGCAACACACGAGTCTGAAGCGAATTTTGATTTTCGCCGCAGCGGTAATGCTTCTCTTTATGACAGCATGCGGCAGCAATACGAATAACGGAACTAATGGGAGCAATGGCAAGAAAGAAAACACTGCAAACATAGGAAACAGCAAGGGAACAGAGAATACGGGTGGAAATCAAAACCCGGAGGATGCTGATCCGCTGGGCAAATATGAGTCTGCAATTGAAGTGACAACCGTGAGGTGGCTGCCGCCATCCATTAAGTTCGAGAAGGGTGACAGCATAGACAACAATATCTGGTACCGCTCCTACGAAGAGGAGCTTGGTATTAAGCTAATCAATAAGTGGAGTGTTCCGCAGACCCAATGGCAGCAAAAAATGAATGTCACCATTGCTTCCGGTGATATTCCGGATATTTTAACGGTGTCGGCTAATGAGCTGAAGCGTCTGGTTGATGCCGATATGGTCGAGGACATGACGGAAGTATTCGAGAAATATGCTTCAGATAAAACGAAGCAGGTCATTACCAATGATGGTGGCAACGGAATGAAGGCCTCAACCTTCGAAGGCAAATTGCTTGCACTGCCTGGAGTTACCTTCACGGGTACCGGGGCGCAGATGCTGTGGATCAGACAGGATTGGCTAAAGAAGCTTAATTTGTCAGAGCCAAAGACGATGGAGGACATTTATAAAATCGCCGAGGCCTTTGCCAATCAGGATCCTGATGGCAACAACCAAAAGGACACAATAGGGCTTGGTGGAATCAATAAGGATTTGAATTCATTGATGGGCTTCTTCGAAAGTTTTCATGCTTATCCTGGCCGCTGGACCAAGGATGACTCCGGCCAGCTCGTCTACGGGGATATACAGCCGGGACTCAAGTCGGCGCTGCAGAAACTGCAGGATATGTTCAAAGCAGGTCTAATCGATCCGGAGTTTGCGGTCAAGGATCAGGCTAAGGCTTACGAGCTGATCGCCGCGAACAAAACGGGCATGTTCTACTCAGGCGAGGGCGCCGTGTGGTGGCCGTTGACCGATCACTACAAAAAGGAAAAGTCGGATTGGAAGCCGTATCCGCTGATTTCCTTTGACGACCAGCCAGCCAGCACTTCAGGCGGCATTCCGGTCGGGAACTATTATGTCGTTCGCAAAGGTTTCAAGCATCCGGAGGCGCTCGTGAAGCTGCTTAATTTTGCGGTAGAGAAGCAGTATGGTCCGGAAGGACGACTGGACGCTTATTGGTACGGCGGAGAAAATAAAGAAATTAATGTATCGGCATTTGCAGCTGTCATCATAAGTGATCCGCTGGAGTTGATTAATATTCACCGGGGCGTTCAGTCATCGGTTGACGCCGGGAAGTATGTGGATAATCCGATTGCCGATGTAAAGCATCATTACGATCTCTACCAGCTGTGGTTGTCGGGGAAATTTACAGACAGCAACGAGGAAGGGCAGGCCTGGTCTTCCTATAAATGGGCTGGACCTGGAGGGGGCATGAATGTAGTCAGCGACTATGTAAAGGATAACAAGTATCTGGTAGATGAATATTCGGGACCGAGTACGCCTACGATGACGGCCAAGAAAAGCACACTGGATAAGATGAAGCTGGAAGTGTTCACGAAGATTATCATGGGCCAAGCGGATATAGGTGAATTCGATAAGTTTGTTGCCGATTGGAAGAAGTTTGGCGGGGATGCGATTACGGCTGAGGTCAATGAATGGTATAAGGCTAAACAATAGCTTGAGAATGGAGAGGAAGCAGGCTCGATTTGCTTGCTTCCTTATTCCACGAGCATAGAAAGGAATGGTGAAGATGCAAGCGGCGACCGTCAAAAGAAGAACTTGGAAGAAGCATCTCCCCCTGCATCTGATGTTGGTGCCCGGAATCGTATTGTTGATTACGTTTCATTATATCCCAATGGCAGGAATCGTCATTGCCTTTCAGAATTTCATTCCCGCAAAAGGCTTCTTCGAATCCAAATGGGTGGGATGGGATAATTTCGAATTTATGCTCCAGATGCCTGGAATTGGGCAGGTGTTATGGAACACGATTTTTATTGCATTTCTGAAAATAATCTTTGGTCAAATTGCACCGATTGTGACGGCTTTGCTGCTTAATGAAGTGCGGAAATCATCGATTAAGAGAACGGTACAGACACTTGTTTATTTGCCGCATTTCCTTTCGTGGGTCATTCTGGGCGGGATTCTGATCGATATTCTCTCACCTTCACATGGACTGCTGAATGAGGTGATGAGCTGGATTGGAATGAAACCGTTATTTTTTCTCGGCAATGATAAGCTGTTTCCTTATGTGCTGGTCGTTACGGACGTGTGGAAGGAATTCGGGTTTGGCACAATTGTTTATCTGGCTGCACTTACCAGTATTAATCCGACCATATACGAAGCAGCCATAATGGATGGGGCGGGCAGATGGAAGCAGACAATCCATGTGACATTGCCGGGTATGCTTCCGATCATTGTACTGCTGGCAACACTGGGCCTCGGTGGAGTGTTGAATGCAGGCTTTGACCAAGTGTTCAATCTGTATAACCCGCTTGTCTATCGGACAGGGGATATTTTGGACACCTTCGTCTATAGGCTTGGCCTTATTGATGCCCAATATGCGGTTGCGACAGCTGTTGGCCTGTTCAAATCAGTGGTCTCTTTGATTTTTGTAGGAGCCTCGTACTGGCTGGCTTATCGATTAGCCGGTTACCGTATTTTTTAAGAAAAGGAGAGGCAGTTATGGACTTCAATGAATCACTTGGACGAAGAGTTTTTCTTATTTGCAACAACGTATTTCTAATTGCCTTAGCGGTTGTTTGTTTGCTTCCTCTCATCAACATACTGGCTCTGTCCTTTAGCTCAAGCTCAGCGGCAACGGCGGGAGCGGTTAAGCTGTGGCCGGTTGATTTTACGCTGAGCTCTTACAAGTACGCGCTGTCCAAACCGGAATTTTTACAATCGCTTCTAGTTTCCATTCAGCGGGTTGTCCTGGGAACGATCATCAGTTTATTGGTTGTCATTATTTCCGCTTATCCGCTGTCAAAGGAACGGACGGACTTTCCCATGCGAACCTTCTATGTATGGTTTTTCTTTGTAACAATCCTGTTTAGCGGGGGATTAATTCCTACTTACATGGTCATTCGGAATTATCAAATGCTCGATACTGTCTGGGCACTTGTACTTCCAGGTGCTGTAGCGGTGTTTAACATGGTGCTGCTGCTCAATTTCTTTCGCGGTACACCGAAGGAAATTCAGGAGGCTGCACTTGTTGACGGCTGTACACACTGGCAGCTGCTGTGGAAAATGATGGTTCCAATATCGATGCCTGCACTGGCGACAATTCTGTTGTTTACATGCGTAGGTCAATGGAATTCTTGGTTCGATGGCTTGATCTATATGAACTCGCCGGCGAATTATCCGCTGCAAACCTATCTGCAGACACTTGTTGTAAGTACGGAGCTATTTACTGCTGGGGGAAACCTGACCGCTGACGATATGAAAGCACTGGCGGAGGTATCCGACCGTACTACTAAAGCTTCGCAAATTTTTCTGGCTGCACTGCCCGTTCTTGTTCTCTATCCTTTTTTGCAAAAATATTTCATGAAGGGCATCGTACTGGGCAGCGTGAAAGGATAAACTGACGAACGATTTATACAATTCAACTGAGCTATACATGAAATTGAGAGGAATGGTGCGAGATGAAGATGAAGTTACTGCTTGTGTTATTTTTGATGGCAACCTTATTAGGTAATGTGGAGGCGCATGCTGTGAACCTGGAAAACAAGCAGATCTCCTCAAAAATCGTAACTTGGGAAACTCCCGAATGGAAAGAAAAAAATAATAGCTTTTCAGTATGGATACGCGAGAAAGGGAAGAAAGATTGGAAGGGGCTTTACGTATATAACGTAAAAAACGGCGAGCAGAAGGAGCAGGACGTGCCTACGAATGCAGCTATGGTAAACGTTGACTTTACGGGTACAGTTGAGTTTAAGGTAACCTATAATGTAGGTAAAATAAACGATTATGAAATACGTCCTTCAGCATATGGAATAGATGCTAGTAAAAAAGGGGGAAACACATTATTTTTCTCGCTTAAACAAAATAGCAAGGCTCCATTAAAGCCAACTATCATGGTGAATGGCAGCTGGAGTGAGGGCAATTTGCACATCATTTCAAACACGCCTGAGAGCGATGCTCCTTCACAGGATGACGCGAACGTTTATGTAGTAAATCCCGGTGATCCTGTCCCTCTTTATTTGCCAGACGGGAAAAATACGTATTATTTTACGCCAGGCGAGCACGAGCTGCCTAAGGGTATGTGGGTTGAGCTTGACCTTAAGGATACAGTTCAACTGGAAAAGTTTGATTTAGTCCAGCTGCCAACCAACTCCCAATGGTTTGCAAAAGGACCGCAACGTTTTATTATCGAGGCCAAGGAAAAAGAAGACGACCCGTATGTGCAAATATACGATGGATACGAGAACAAAACGGAAGGAACAGTCACCGATGTTTTAAACAACGTTAAGGCAAGGTTTGTAAAACTTGTCCTATTGGGTAATACCGGATCAAGTCATTATGTAATGACATCTTTAGCAAGCGAATTCAGGCTCTATGAAAAAGGAGATGATTCAACGAATATAGCAAAGGGAAAAGCGGTAAGAGGAGCTTTCCCAGGCTACTTAAATATGGCTGATGGCAACGAATCGACTCATTATATCTCTTCTACCGGCTATGGCAATTGGCATGCGGGAGAATCTTTTTATATAAATCAGAGCGGTACGACTGTTTATTTGGCGCCAGGTTCGGTTGTCAAAGGGTCAATTTCTGCAGATGACCAGAGCAATATCACAATTAGGGGCCGCGGTATTATGTATGGGGGGGATCTATTGCGGCCTAGAAATTACGCTGAGGGGCGAAGCGGAGCGATATGGATTACCAAAGGCTCAAATTCAACGGTGGAAGGTATAACACTGATCGATTATCCTATGTGGTCGGTTGTGATGAACTTTACTGACCAAACGTCGATCAAAAACATTAATTTCTTCGGTTCAATGGTTAATGCCGATGGCATCCACCTCTCAGGTAGCAAAAACGCCCTCGTATCAGGCGTATTTATAAGAACAACGGACGATAACTTTGTCATTTATCATTATGGGGAGAGTTCAAATATAACGGTGAAGGATTCCATCTTCTGGGCAGATAATGCTCGACCTATATTGCTAGGCTTGGGTGACACGCCAAACGCCTCTATCGATAAGGTTAACTTTGAAAACATTTATATCTTGAATCAGCGAGGCGTATGGGATCTGAATAAATATAACGGTGCCATTCAAATCTGGGCAACAGGAGAAAACAAAATAAGTAATATTGCTTTTAAAAATATTCATATCGATGAGTTTGAAGCTCCAGAGGACTCTATGCTTTTTCAGATCAAGACAGATGAGATGGCTCCTGGAATTTCACAGGGCTCTGTAAGCAACATCTCCTTTCATAACATTTTCTACCGCGGTAAGCTTCCGCGAAAATCTCTGATATCTGGTGTTGACGATAGCCATAATGTACGGGGAATTTTATTTAACAATTTTAAAATTAATAATACTTTATTGTCTTCTAATAACATGCAGCAGTATATAGAATTCAAGGGGCATTATGAGGATATAAAGTTTAAATAGAACAGGCTTGCACGAAACGGGAGCGTCAAGAATTATGTGTAAATGAAAATAACCTTCCCTTGTAGAAGAATGCTTTAGTTCCTAGTGGTGAACATCTCTTGAAGCTCTGCACGTGCTTGATCGAAGCCG
>NZ_JBWDNM010000048.1:0-1073 GCF_056269185.1 Paenibacillus sp. J31R122 | reverse complement strand
TTGGACATGGTGTAGGTTTACCTCATTCATTGTAGTATTTTTTATTAAAACACAAAAACCCGAAAGATGGGCACTTTTTCTAAAGTGTCTATCTTTCGGGTTACAGTTCATAGCAAACTGCCCCTTATTTGTTCAACTAAAGTCCTCCGTTAGTTCAACGACCACTTAATTTCCATTCACATCTTATATCCATCTAATAAAAAAGGTATTGTCAAATTTCACCTTGTTCCTTTCTGCCCAATTAGCCAAATTCGCTGCGCCTTTCTCTCCATTCTTTACAAACCTAAAACACATACTGATTGGGACAATTTGTGCTCCATAAGGCTTTATTCCAATAACAGGAATTATGAAATCCCCCATGCTCATGATGACCTTAATTTGCTCCGCTTTAATTATTCGTCCATTTACTAAGATCGTGTCATGATGCAGGTATAGCTCAATTGGCTTCTTGAATGTTCGATATATGGACCATAACATGACTACTGTACAAAAACAGAACATCACAATTACGGTGAACCGCAGTATCGTACTGTCCTTTTCATTCAATGATCCATTTATTAGAAAGAGGAGTGCACATAAAATAGCCATAGAAATAATTACATTTATCCCCGAATGAATTCTGACAGTGTATTTGAATTGACTAAGCTCCAAACTTTTTCGACCTCCCCTAAATCATTTTCCATTAGTATCACAATACCATTTTTATCCATAACTAAATAGAGAATTTTGGGTTCTCCTAATTACAGTCTAGGGGGACCAAATTTTGCACTATTCTGCCCGTTAGCTTAACAAAAAAAGGGAGCAGCTGCCGCAGCAAACTACTCCTTGATTGTTCAACTATCGTTCCCCGTTAGCGTAACAAAATACTGCCGATTGCGGAGCAATAATAATACCTTTGGTTCCCAACGTTCTCGACTCAAGTAAAAAAATATTAGCGTATCTCTCTTAATTCGGGTTCCTTCTCGATGGAAACATGGGTTGGAGCGATAGTTGAACATGAACGTTACTTCAGAAGCGTTCTACTAGTCATATTGTGAGTAAAGCGCAAGCATATCATCAGCACAGCCAGCTAT